>JBDOIW010000036.1:0-69364 GCA_047404175.1 Legionellales bacterium
GATTGATGTTTTATCTGATTTAAGTGCTTATCGATACAAAGACTATATTTCTATTTATACCAATGTTTGTGCCCCAGTGATTTGGTTTAAGGAAATGAGTACTGGCATGCTAAAGTTTGTATCCCCCTCAATTACATCATTGCTCGGCTATACTCCACAAGATTTTTATCAAGATTCTGGGTTTTGGGAATCAAAAATATATTCTCAAGATTCTAAGCTTGCTCGATTATCAGGGCTTACATCCGCTTTTACTTTCGAGGGCATGTGTGATCAAAAGCTTTGTTATCGTGTGTATGATGCTGACGGAAGAATTCGTTTTCTTGGTGATGAGATTTATGAGTACCATAATCATAAGGGCAAGCTTGTAGGTGTCGTTGGGCACTTGAGAGATGTTGCTTCTGTTATTCGTGGACAAAATGACTTGTTGTTTGATCTAGAGGTTCATGAGAATATCTTGGCGGCCAAAGCGTTTGACGAGTATGTTACAGAGCGCCATTTTGATATTACAAAGTTATCACCGCTCATCACAGCACTTATGTCATTTGTTTCATCCAGTGACGATGTGTTTTGGGTGATGAGTCATGATTACTCTAAGCAGCTTTATGTTAGCCCTTCATTGAAAGATTTTTGGGGTGTTGATCCAGACTTGTTCTATTTAGATTCTTTCAATTATTGGGAGGGGTTTATTCATCCTGAAGACCGAGGCCGTCTAGGCAGTTCAATTGCTGCCCGCAAAGAGCATCCCCAGCCTGGTGCAGTATACGAGGAGCGTTACCGTATTTGTAGTGCAGATAATAAAGTAAAACATGTTTATGACAAGTCTTTTCCCCTGTTTGATGATAATGGAAGGCTTTTTGCTTTTGCAGGTATTGCCCGCGATGAGACGGCGATAGTTGAAAAGCAGCAGGAACTACTTGTAGAAAAAAAACGAGTAGAAGCTGCTTTAGCTTCGCGATCGCGTTTTGTTGCGATGATTAGTCATGAGCTCAAAACCCCACTTAACGGAATTCTGGGTTTGAGTCAGTTATTGTTTGATGAAATGACAGAGGTATCGTGTCGGGGGCAAATCGAAGATATACAGTCCAGTGCAAAACACTTGTTGCATATTGTCAATGATTTACTTGATCTTGCTATGATGGATGAAAATCGTATTAGCGTTCATGAGGAAACTTTCAGTATTAAGCGTTTATTTTCAGGGCTTGAGAAGTTAGTGCGTTCTCAAATAAGTGAAGATGTTGAGTTCCATTGCCATATTGATGATCTGGTTCCTGATTGGGTTGTGGGTGATGTTAACCGTATTAGGCAAGTATGCCAAAACTATTGTTCAAACGCGGTTAAATTCACACAGCATGGTTCTATTAAGCTCACTGTGCAGGTGTTAAGTGAAGTTGCCTCATGTGGAGGGGTGGTCCTGCGTTTCTCAGTGCAAGATACAGGCCCTGGCATACCAAAAAAAGAACAGGCATGCGTTTTTAAAGAGTTTTATCAATGTCACCAGGTTTTAGCGCGCTCGTTAAAAGGTGTGGGGCTCGGTCTTTATATCTGTAAGGCTATTGCTGATGCTTTGCACGGTCAAGTTGGCGTGGATTCTAAAGAGGGGTGTGGATCCAGGTTTTGGTTTGACGTCCCTTTACGCTATGCAAGAATACACAAAACTCTGGCAGATAGTGATTCATCTGAGTTTTTTGATGCAAGTGATATGCATGTTTTAGTGGTCGAAGATCATGTAATCAACCAGAAGGTCATTGCTTACTTGCTTAAAGATTATCACTGTCGTTTGACAATCGCGCAGTCGGGAGAAGAGACAAAAGCTTTGTGTGCTGAAACGCAGTTTGACATCATCTTCATGGATGTAGGTCTTCCTGACGCTTCAGGCATTGATGTTACAATAGGTTTGCGCGCACACTCCCCATACTATCAAGCTATCCCAATTATTGCTTTAACCGCGCATACCACTGATGATGATCAGATGCTCTATCGAAATAGTCATATGTTTGCTTTCTTGCCTAAGCCCATAGAGAAAGATGATTTGCGCTTGGTTATGCGGAGAGCATGTGAGCATGTCCGTACTAAAATTAAGCCTTCTATATTTCTCTAGTTATGGCATTATTCAAGGTGCTATTGTTGTCATTTCCAATGGTAGGCTTGATACGGTTTGTCATAGCCCTTGAGTTCATAGCTTATGGTGACTAACGGCCCGTTGAAAGGTGGGCTGAGTGGGTTTGTGTGTATGGTCATCTTGTTGGTGTGTGTTAATTCGGGGGCAGGCGTGGATGGCACTTGGCCTGAATAAGCTTGCTTAGTTCAAGACTGGTTTCGACAAGATGGTGATAGGGCCATAGTGATTTTGCTTTGGAGTCATCAATATAGCCATAATAGGCAAGAGCACTATAGGTCTTAGCTTTTTGGCTTGCATGCATGTCATGGATACTGTCACCTACAAACAGAATGACATCTGTGGGTTTGTGAATAGCTTTTGCTGCAAATAATATAGGCTCTGGGTCGGGTTTTTGCGTCGCAAGCGTATCTCCGCAGACCAGTACATGATGTGTTTGAAGAATAGGATGATTTTCAATGACTTTTTCAGCGAGAACTGTATTTTTATTGGTGACTATACCCCAGGGGATTTGAGCATGATTAATCATTGTAATCATGGACTCGATACCAGGGAACAGTGGAGAGCCAGTTGAAACATATTGGTGATAAAATTCAAGAAATGAGTTCTTGAGCTCACTTTGAGAGTGATGGTTAGAGCAGTTGTTTTGGATGATCGCTGTGGCACCATATGAGATCCAGGGCCTTGTGCTGTCGGCTTGAGTGCACGGAAGCTGATACTGTTGTTGTGTGAGATTGAGAGCCTGGTGCAGGCCATGAAGTGAGTCAACCAATGTGCCGTCTAGGTCAAATAAATAGCCTTCATAATGCATTTCTTATTCCTCGGGTTTGTAGCACACTAAAATGTAGTTGTCTCTAGTGCATCTTGTGGTTGAGGCTTTATGTGTCAGTGGATTATAGTGCATTCCTTCAATGGAAGTGATGCTTAGTCCTGCATGGCGACACCAGCGCGAGAGTTCTGATGGCTTAATGTAGTCTTGGTAGTGGTGAGTTCCTCTTGGGATTAAGTGACTTAGCCATTCTCCAATGATAATTGTTTTGACATAGGCTGTTGCTGTCCTATTGATCGTCGAGAATACAATATGGCCACCAGGTTTACACAGTTTTTCAGCTGCCATAACTACTTGTTCGGGATCGGGGACGTGTTCAAGCATTTCCAAGCAGGTTACAAGGTCATAGCTTGCTATGTTTTCTTCTGCAAAATGTTCGGCACTGCTTATGTGGTAGCTTGTGCTATGGCTTTTGCTGTGCTCTTGGGCTACCTGAATGAGGTCTTCCGCAAGATCTATACCTGTTACCTGGGCATCTTCTCTTGCGAGTGCTTCACACAAAATACCTGCGCCACAACCTATGTCGAGTACAGCTTTGTTTTTAAGAGAGCACTGCTTCTTCAGGTAATCAATACGCCACGGGGTAATATGATGAAGAGTCCGCATTGGACCTTGAGGGTCCCACCAATCATCTGCTAGTGCGTTGAAGTGATTTAACTCATTGGTATCAGCATTGCTCATATAGGGCTTTTATTTGTTGTTAGAATAGATGATGTTTCGTTGGCGAAAGACAGAATAAGTGAAGTTAGGGTCTTGGTCTGTTGGTGTATGATTTTTGCTTCAATTTCTTTTAAGATGGTGCTCAGCTGTTCGGCGTAAACAAAGCATGAAGCACCTAAAAGTGCGTGGGCTTCTAGTGCTAGTTGTTTGTAGTTTTTTTGTTCATGAAGAGCAATAATGGTTGCTTTTGCCTGTGGTAGTTGTTCTATGAAGTCTTTAACTAGCTCATCAGCAAACGGCTTGTCAGGGTATGAAGCATATAGCTTTTCTTGATTGATGCCCTTCATAATTGGTATTCCTTTTACGGTTACTTCACTTATCGTATGGAAAAAAAAACCATGAATCAATACCGTGTTTGAAGTATTTCTTGTTAAATCTCACTTTTTTGTTTATAATCTAGGCTCTTCCTGTTTGTGTAATGGTGCACAAACTTTAACATCCATAGGGAGCTACTATGAAAAATCATTATGAAATCGTCCTGCTTGTTCATCCTGATCGATCTGATCAGGTGGTAACTATTACCCAAAAATATCGTGACATGATTGCCGAAGAAAAGGGACTTGTGCATCGTTATGAAGACTGGGGTCGTAAGCAGCTTGCTTATCCTATTAATAACGTTCGCAAAGCCCACTATATTCTTATGAATATTGAGTGTTCGGTTGAGTTGTTAAATGAATTTAAGTCTTTGTTTAAGTTCAATGATGCTATTTTACGATCACTCGTGTTGGCTCGTAAAGAAGCTATTTCTTCCCCATCACCTATGATGGCGGACAAATCATCTGCTCGTCAAGAAGAGCAAAGCAACTAATTAAGGGGGCTATAATGTCTTATTCAAAAAGAAAAAAAATGGTTCGTTTAACTGGTGATTCATTAGATCAAATCGACTATAAAAACATTGATTTACTGTTGAATTATGTCATTGAGACAGGCCGTATCATTCCTAGTCGTATTACAGGAACTTCTGCTAAAGCTCAAAGGCTCGTTACACGAGAAATTAAATTAGCACGTTATCTTGCTCTCATTCCTTACTGTGATAATCACAAATAAGGAGCAGCAGTGATCTCATTCAGTCAGGGATTGATTGAAAATAAGCGCCAGCGGACACTTTGTTCGGTTCTGGCGCTTTTTCTTTATACCTTAGGTATTCCTGTTCTGGCGCCAATAGCTAATGGTTTTTACGTTTACTTGATAGCTTTGGTTGTTTTACGCAAAGGTTTACACGATGCGCTGATGTTGTTTGTGTTGGCATTGGCCTGGGGTCTAGGGCTTCTGGCTTTAGCTGATTTTGCACTTAAGAGTGTGGTTGCTCTTATGGTGACTATGACGTGGTTGAAGTTGGGAGTGACTGCTCTAGCTGCTCATAGTTATCGATTATCAAAAATATGGTGTCAGCCTTCGTTTGTGATGGTTGGTGTTCTAATGGTAAGTCTTATGGGGCTGCATATAGTGTTGCCTGAGCTTAATGCGAACATTCAGGAGTCTGTTCTTTCTATGTTGCCTCCAGAGACCTCTGCGTTGTTTGCCGGGCCAGATAATTTTCTATATGGCTATTTGTTTGCAACATTGCTTGTGAATGAAATGACACTGATCATGCTTGTTTTGGTGTTTGCAAGGTATATGCAGTCGCAATGTTATTTTCCTGAGGGCTTTGCTGTTGAGTGGAAGGGCGCGCGCTGTCCTATTGCTTATTACAAGGCTTTATTTGCTGTTATGGGCATATTTTTACTGTTCTATTTCTTCACAGATGATCAAGGGACTTTACAGGTTCTTTTAGAGTTTATGGTCATTGCCTATATGCCGGCAGTCTTAGAGACGGTTTTTCTTGGACATCAGCATTGGCTGAAACAAGGGGGGCAGCTAGCAGTTGTGGCATATTATGTCATAATTTTGCTCCTATTTTCTGCTTTTTATCCTGTTTTTGCGATGATTTCATGTGCTCGATGTTTTTTTAATTTGAGAAATACCTAGGATTTATGTTAGTATTAAGAACTGTTTAATGAGGAGTATAGGTATGAGAGTTATTCTTACGGAGCAAATTAAAGGTTTAGGCGCAATTGGTGATATTGTATCGGTAAAAGATGGTTATGGGCGCAATTATCTTATTCCCCAAAACAGGGCAGTGGTTGCAAATGCTGCCAATATTGCAGATATTGAAGCAAATCGTGCAGATCTTGAAAAGCGTGAGCAGCAAAGGCAGCATGATGCTCAAGTGAGACTTGGCCACTTCAAAGGCATGAGTTTGTCTATTGCTTGCCAGGCTTCAGAAGAAGGTAAACTTTACGGCGCAGTCTCAAGTGCTAAGGTTTTGGAACTGATCAAGTCACAGGGGCATGATGTGCGTAGTTCTGAGATCGAAATGCCAAATGAATCCATTCGTAACATTGGGGACTACGAGGTAACACTTCACCTCTATCAAGATGTTAGTTGTGTAGTGCCATTGACTGTTGTAGCGCAGTAACCTGATCTAACGGTTATTGCGATGGATCACACGTCATCCAGTTCAGTAAACGAGCCTGCAAAGCTTAAGGTTCTACCTCATTCGCTTGAGGCAGAGCAGTCAGTCTTAGGAGCGCTTATGTTGGTTCCTTCGGCATGGGATAATGTCGTGGGTTTAGTCAGCACACAAGACTTTTACAAAGAGAGTCATCAGCGTATTTTTGAAACAATGGGCCGCCTATCAGATAAAGGCGAGCCTTTTGATGTGCTTACCGTTTCCGAAGCGCTTAAATCACTTAATCAACTGGAAAGTATTGGTGGCGATGCTTATCTGTTTGAAATTGCAAACAATACGCCAACTACAGCGAATGTTCAGAGTTACGCCAGCTTGGTGCGAGAAAAGTCCATACTAAGGCAAATTGTGCAGGTTTCTAATAGGGTTGCTAACTTAGCGCTAGCGCCTGAGGGGAGATCTTGTCATGAAGTGGTAGAAGCGGCAGAAACTCAGATCCTTAAAATTAGTGATCAAGATACTCGAGGCTCTGAGCCTCAGCCAGTGGGCTCATTTTTGTCGATTGCAACAGATCGCATTGACAAGCTTTATCGTTCTGATGGTGATTTGGCGGGTACTCCTTCTGGTTTCAATGATCTTGATAAAATGACAGCAGGGATGCACCCAGGCGATTTAATCATTATTGCTGGACGCCCTTCGATGGGTAAAACATCTTTTGCTATGAATATTGCAGAAAACGTTGCAATTAAATCGAAGAAAACCTCGTTAGTCTTTAGTCTTGAAATGTCAGGGGATAGTTTGGCCACTCGAATGTTGTCGTCGTTAGGCCGAATTGATCAAAATAAGGTCCGCACAGGTCAGCTTGCCGATGATGATTGGCCACGACTTACTTCTGCAGTGAGCATGTTATCTTCATCCACCATGATGATTGATGATACTCCTGCTTTAAGCCCAACTGAAATGCGTTCTCGAGTTCGTCGTGTGATAAAACAACATGGTGAAATTGGCGTCATTGTTGTGGATTATCTACAGCTTATGCAAGTGCCGGGTCTCAAAGACAATCGAACATTAGAGATCTCTGAGATTTCCCGATCATTAAAGATGATTGCTAAAGAAGCTGGTGTGCCGCTTTTGGCACTATCTCAGCTTAATCGTGGTTTAGAACAACGCCAAGACAAGCGTCCCATTATGTCTGATTTGCGAGAATCAGGAGCCATTGAACAAGACGCGGATTTGATCTTATTTATTTATCGAGACGAGGTCTACAACCCTGAAACACCAGATAAAGGCGTCTCAGAAGTTATTATTGCTAAGCACCGTAATGGAGCAACTGGTCGTATTAGACTTGCCTTTTTAGGCCAATACACTCGTTTTGAAAACTTAGCCCATTCTCATCAAGCTGAAGAGGTATTTTGATGGAGAATAGAACGGTTGCAGAAATTGATTTAAATGCTTTGAGACATAACTTTATGCAAATGAAGCAAAAAGTTGGTGATACGAAAGTGATGAGTATGGTGAAAGCTGATGCTTATGGACATGGCTTACTGCCTGTTGTCTCTGCACTAAAAAACTTAACCGATGCTTTTGGGGTTCATTCGTTTGAAACAGCTATGACCATTCGAGCTCATCATCCATCTGTACACATCATCTTGTTGTCTGGGGTGTTGGATCTTAGTGCTGCAAAAGCAGCACAATCACATCATTTTGATTTGGTGTTACATAATTTCGCTCAAGTACGTATGCTTGAGGATTTGCCAAGTCATACACCTGTTAGGGTTTGGGTGAAGATTAATACAGGCATGCACCGTCTTGGGTTTCCTGTTGAACAGGTATCACGAGTCTATGAACAGCTTCAGCTTTTAGAACAAGTGAAGCAACCTTATTATTGGATGACACATTTTTCTGAATCAAGTAATATTGCAAGTCAGGAAACAAATAAACAACTTGCTCGCTTTACTGCTGCAGTTGGGTGCTATCCTGGGGAAAAGTCTGCGGCCAATTCAGCTGCTATTTTAGCATGGCCTAATTCCTACTATGAGTGGGTTAGGCCTGGAAAAATGCTTTATGGAGGCTCTCCATTAGATCACCAATCAGCTCAAGAACAACAGCTTTTACCGGTAATGACCTTAAAATCAAGAGTTATTGCATTTCAGCACGTTAAAAAAGGCGATTGTCTGGGATACGATCGCACTTGGATGTGTGAGCGAGACTCTGATATTGCAATTATATCCATCGGTTATGGTGATGGTTATCCAAGAAGTGCCGCATTTGGGACGCCTGTTCTTATTCAGGGGAAACGATATCCAGTTGTTGGACGTGTCTGTATGGATTTAATCCATGTTGATATTACGGGGTCAGATGTCATTGCTTTAGGTGATGAGGTGATTTTATGGGGCAAAGGCCTACCTGTTGACGAAGTAGCACGTTATGCAGGAACTGTATCTTATGAACTATGTTGTCATGTCAGCGCTAGAGTGCGCAGAGACTATATTAATTGCAAACAAGAGGAGGTGATTTGTGCCGAATCGTGATAAAAAGACTTTATACCTAGGATGGATGATTTGTTTACTGGGAGCCTTCTTTTATTGCTACGAATATCTATTGCGAATAGAGCCTGTCACAATGATTGCTGAGCTCGAGGATTATTATCATCTTTCTGACACTGGTCTTGGTTTTTTAACTGCTTTTTACTATTATGCTTATACCCCAATGCAGCTTTTTGTGGGTGCGATTATTGATTATTATGGTCCGCGTCTTATTCTTACCATTGCGGTTGCTTGCTGTGCTTTAGGAAGCTTTTTATTTGGAAGTGCAGAAGTGGTGAGTATTGCCGCAGTGGGTCGTTTTATGATTGGCTTTGGTAGTGCTTTTGCTTTTGTTGGAGTGCTTAAACTGGCTGCAACATGGCTTCCAGTCAGATTTTTTGCCTTGTTTACGGGATTAACAACAGGTCTTGGAATGGTGGGTGCGATGGCAGGTAATATGGCCATGGTTCAGATGATTCATAACATTGGTTGGCAGGAAACGATTCATTATGGCACGGTTTTAGGTCTTATCTTAGTGCCCATTATTTGGTTTGTGATTCGTGATCACCATAGCTGGACTATAGGTGGGGAGTCACATCGGGATTTTGAGAGTCTTACTTCTGTCATTCAGGGTGTTAAATCAATTATGCTTAACCGACAAATGTGGATGAGTGGTATGATTGGCATGATCATGTTTTTTTCATTATCAATTTTTGCTGAGGCTTGGGGGCCGCGCTTTTTGAGTTTGTTATACCCTGGCTCTAGCACGGATGCGATTACCTCCGCAAATGTTATGGTTTTTGCTGGTTGGCTAGTAGGGGCGCCTTTTGCAGGTTGGTTTTCTGATGCGATACAATCTCGGCGTTTACCTCTTATTTTGGGTAGCTTAACAACCTTTTTCTTATCTTCTTTTATTCTGTTTTACTCAGGTATTAGTATTGAGTTAATGCGCTTCTTATTGTTCTTATTTGGTTTTTGTTCAGCTGTTCAGATCAATTGCTTTGTTTTGGGGCGTGAAAACTGTCCAGACCACATGTCAGCAACTGCTGTTGCTTTTATCAATATGTGTGTGATGCTTAGTGGCATGGTATTTCAGCCTTTAGTGGGCGTTGTTTCTGACTATAGCCAGAGGCTAAGGTTGGGTATGACTAGTGTGGGCAGTAGTTTAAAAGAGCTGCCAGATTACCAGTACGCTCTAGCACTTATTCCTATTGGATTACTTATTGCTTTTGTTTTAGCGCTTTGCATTGAAGATACTTATGGTCAGGGTGGTATTGAGGAATGAGCATCAGTCAAGCAGACTTAAAATGGCGATGCCGTCGCGGTATGTTAGAGCTTGATGAAATGCTCAATTCTTTCGTTGATCATCACTACGAGCAGCTTTCTTCTGATGATCAACTTGTGTTTATACAGCTCTTGGAAGAAAGTGATCAAACATTGTGGCGATGGTTTTTGGCCATTGAGAAAAGTCCAGAAAAATACCATGACTTGATTGCACATGTGCTTAAAGCTTATCAAGCTCAGTAGCTTAAGATCTTAGCATTCCCATGCATTATATTCCTTCAAATATAGTGTTAGTTCACGGTGAATCATGCTTTATATTGCATGCTTAATTTATCTGAAATATTTTTAAAAGAATGGTCTATACTTCTTGGTTGGGATTTAAAGAGTGTAAAATGAAATTGTTTAAACCATTAAAATTAGCTCTTGCTTCTCTTGCCGCTGTGGGTATGATCGCAGCTTGTGGTGGTGGTTCAAGTAGTGGTAGTAATTCATCTTCAACCGTCCAGGCAACCCCCAAAACTTGTCCAGCAGGTGTTGAGTCTGCATTTCGAAACTTTCTCACTGATGAAGGGGCGGCGAACATTGCAAGTGGTGCAACTTCAGTGATATTTGAGGCAAGATACCAGGATGATAACAATGTCCCAGACGATTATACAACGCTTGCTATTTTCTTTGAAGAGGGTGATCTCGATGGCACAGAGTTTGAGCAAATGCCACTTACCATTGTGCACAATGATCAAAACTATAGGTTGTCATTTGGTGTCGATACAGATGGTTATCCATGGTTAGCCTATCAGAACATAACAGATGTTGAATATGGTTACTATGATGAACAAGATGTTGGATATTCAAATTGGATCTACTTACATGAAGGTCTTATCTATACGGGTGAATTTTGGTCAGACGATCTGGTTGATATGTTTGGAGATTATCATGAAAATGAACATGGTGAAACACAAATACAGACCATAAATGATAACGGTGATATGTCATATGACAACTATGATGAAAATTTGCGTAATCAAATTATAAATAATGAAAGATATATTGTGGTTCAGAATGAAAAAGTAAATCGGTTTTTCATGCTAGCATATGAGAAGCTAAAAGATGATAGTGGTCTTATGGATGTTTACGATATTGATGCCCAAGATCTCGAAAGTCGTTTAGAAATATTACTAACCAGTATAGAACTTTATGAACAATACGCAAATGGCACAGTGGACTTAAGTGGTGTCGATATGACAAATACATGCTTAAAGCTGGTGATGGATAATGTGTTGCTAGACACAGAAGTTTTGGTCGAATATGACTCTACAACTGAAGAAATGATATGGCAAGACCATCCTATCGCACACGATGTTATGAAGATTGATTTAAGTGGCAATCGTTGGTTTGATAAAAATTCATTACGTATCTTAGTGGACTCATTATCCCAAGTGATTATTGATGAAGCAACTGGTAATATGTACTATTCTAAAGGAAACAGTTTAAAAGAGGTAGATCTTAAGGGAACATCTGTCACACAACAAGATATTGATGATTTAATCAAAGAGGATCCCGATCGTTATTGGCACTTTATGTTACATAAAGTCAAAATCCTCATAAATGAATGATCATCTTTCAATTAAAAAAGCCGCTTTAGAGCGGCTTTTTTGTGTTCGTCTTGAAGTTCAATTATCCAGCATAAATAAATATTTCAACTATACTTAGCGGGTTAATTTAATAAATTAGGAAAAAAGATGAATACGTTTAAACAATTAAAATTAGGTATAGTCACATTAGCAAGCATTGGTATGATCGCAGCTTGCGGTGGAGGTTCTAGTAGTGGTTCTAGTGGTTCCAGCGTAAGTCCAATCAACAATGTGACAGGTACAACAACTTGCCCCAATGGACTTGACTTAGTTTTTGGGCAGCATTTTGCGTCTAAAGAAGATAGAATGCGCTTAGCAACTGGTGCAGATGTTATTAAGGATGCTCTATCTACTGCTGAAGTTATGCAAGACGCTGATCCCTTAGTTGTAGTTTTAACAGGAGATTTAGCTAGAGCTATTGATCTTGGGGATGGACAAGTGGCTAATTTATCCATGGTTGTTAAGGTAAGTGAGGATAACGGTAGTGAAGTGATTATGTTTGCTTACGTAGATCAGGAAGAAAAGGTTGTTTCTTCTATACCTTTAATAATGCCCTACATCACTGATTATATTACTAAGTCACTGGATACAGATGCATATAAAAGAGCTTCAGAATTGTTAGTAACTCAAGCTAAAGACATAAATCCAGTAGATGTATTTACATATCTGGAGGAACATTCTGCTGAAAAAGCAAAAGATTTTCTTTTGCAGAGAATTTACGCTGAGATATCTGCATCTGGTAAAACTATACCTACAGTTTACGTTGTAATTGATGATGAAAATGACAAGGAGTTTTCAAATATTGACTTGGGTAATATGAAATGGAACGGTACTAATGAAGAAAAAATGCAAGCAGAAAAATATAGTAATCAAATACATCAACATTATGCTCACCTTCTTATAGATTACAATAAGTATTTAGAAGAATTTGTGAATTATTCTGCGAGATTGTCAGGTGTATCAGATGAGGCTACTGTTGGCGATGTTAAGGAATATATCTTAGGCATGCTAGAAGATTTTTTCCCTGATTTAGAGTTGGATTTGCAAAATAAGCCAGTAGAATATTGGGAATCATTTGACTGGGGGCAAATAAGTAAATCCAAAATAGACAAAGAAGCAATGTTAAAAAATTTCAAAGGATTGAAACTTGGTGATATTGTGCCAAGAAATTTAAGGTCAGATCTAAATGTTGTTAGTCAAACAACACAAAATTGGCTAGTAGCACTTGATCAATATACAGATAAGGCAGATAAAAAGTATAGCGGTTATAGTGATCTGGTAGAAAATACTCAAGTATTATCATCTGCAGTTAGTGCTCTTAATCTGGCAGAAATATTATTAGCAGGTTTGTTTAATGGTACTATAAGCTTGAAGGGCTATGGTGTTGATGATGCTTGTATGGCTTTAATTGCTGATACAGTCGATTTCGATGTTTTTGGCAATGCAGTAACATCATTGGATCTTAGTAATAATAAGCTTGGTCCTGATGGATTGAGAGCTATTCTACAGCATTTCGATGCAAGAGATGCTAATGGTAATCGTATGCATGGTTTATCCATTAGTAGTATTAATATCTCTGGCAATGAAATGATTACAGAAGATGATGTGAACAAACTCATAGAGGAATTTTCAAGGATTCTTGGTGATGGTCTGTTCACTTCAACTATTACCATTTATCTAGATGAAACTTTGTTTGACACGCATCAAAGGTCGCTTGAGTTAAACAAGATTATAGATGCAATGGAAATGGAATAAAAAATTGGTGTTTTACCACAGTGGAGCACTGAATAATATGATATTTATCTTCACAAAAAAAAGCCGCTTCAGAGCGGCTTTTTTGTGTTCGTCTTGAAGTTCAATCATCGAGTATAAATAAAAGATTCAACTATACTTAACGCGTTAAATTAATAGCTAAGGAAAAAAATGAATATATTAAAGCAATTAAAACTAGGTCTTGTGACATTAGCAAGCATTGGGATGATCGCTGCTTGTGGGGGTAGTTCAAGCAACGTCTCAAGCTCAAGTTCAGTCAATAAGGTAGTAGGAACAACAACGTGTCCCAAGGGGCTTGATTTGGTATTTGGGCAGCACTTTGCATCTGAAGAAGATAGAATGCGTTTAGCATCTGGGGCAGAATCAGCAAGTAGTGAGGACGATCCATTTCATATATTTTTAACAGGAGATTTAGCTAAAACAGTTACTTTGACAGATAATCAAGCTAGTGAAGCTGGTGTTGCTTCTGGAACAAAAGCTAGCTTAGCTATGGCTATTTTTACAGAGAGCCTTTTTGATGAAAATAGTGGCAGCCCAGACAGTCCTGTCATTGTATTTGGTTATGTGAGTGTTAATGATCGTGAGCTAATTGAGGTTATACCTGGATTTGTGCCCTTTAAAACTAATAATATGGCTATGATCACTGATCCAAATGCACATGCGGAGACTTGGACAAAAATACAGGAAACAGGTAGCGAGCTAACACCAGATAATGTATTAAAATTTTTTGAGGATAACAGTGAAAAAAAAGTAAAAGATTTTGTTATGCAGCAAATTTTTGAGCTTTTTAAGGAGACTAATGACCTTCCCTGGTATTATTTTGTAATCGATTTTGATGGATCTAGCGAAGAAGAGATGATTTCAAATATTGAGCTAGTGAATATGAAGTGGGGGGATAATGCAGAAGCAAAGGAGCGAGCAAACAATTATAGTAAGCAATTACACGAGTATTATGGTCATCTAGTAAGCAATTACACGAGTATTATGGTCATCTTCTTATAGACTATAATAGTCATTTAGAAAGTTTCGTTGACTATTCTTTGGGTTTAGGAGATATCCATGATGCTACTGTTGGGGATGTCCTAGTAATAATGTCAGCGTTGGTAGAACCATATTGGGTAAATATAGACGACTCAGCATCTATAGTTGATGCTCTTCACGGTTTCGGTTTACTTAGCTCTGAAGGTTATAAAGATTATGGCTTGGAAGATTATAAAAACTTATATGAAGAGCACGCTCCAGAAGATTTAGATTCAACGGTAGAACGTAAGCTAAAAGATAATAAATATATTATGAAAAATTGGTTGCAAGCAGTTAGCCAGTATAGAGCAGAACTTGAAGAAGCAGTTGAGCAAGGTGAGTCATTAGCAACAGGTGCAAATGAGGCTTATGGTGAGTATGTGAATAACACTCATGATATATTATCAGCCTTACTTAATGCTATAGAGATAGCAGAAACAACAGTCAAGGGTTTGTATCACGGTTCTATCAGCTTGAGTGGACATGGTATTGATGATGCCTGTATGGCTTTAATTGCTGATACTGTCGATTTTGATGTTTTGGGCAATGCAGTAACATCATTAGATCTTAGTAACAATAAGCTTGGTCCTGATGGATTGAGAGCTATTTTGAAGCATTTCGATGCAAGAGATGCTAATGGTAATCGTATGCATGGTTTATCCATCAGTAGTATTATTGTCTCAGGCAACGAAAGGATTACGGATAGAGAAGTGGAAGAACTCATAAAAGAATTTCCAGACATTCTTGATGATAATCTTTTTCAAGCAAGTATCACTATTTTTTCATCTACAAGTTTGGGTGTGGGAAACGATGATTAAGAAATAGATGCTCCTTAGTAAGAAGCTGGTCCTTAAATACTATGGGCTGACAGTGTTCTTCAAAAAAGCCGCTTCAGAGCGGCTTTTTTGTGTTCTTTTTGAAGTTCAATTATCCAGCATAAATAAATATTTCAACTATACTTGTCTCGATTATTTAATAACTGAGGAAAAAAAATGAATACGTTTAATCAATTAAAATTAGGTATTGTCACATTAGCAAGCATTGGTATGATAGCTGCGTGTGGTGGTGGTTCAAGTAGTGGTAGTAGTTCAGCTGCAGGAGCAAAAGCGGCTGCTCCTTCAACGTGTCCTACAAAGATTCAGTTTGCTTTAAGAGAGTTTTTAACTGATGAATCTGCGGCTAAGTTAGCCAGTGGTGCATCCATGCAAGACATAGAAGCAACAGGGGATTTAGCTTGGGTTTTAGTTTCAGAAGAAGGTGATTTTTGGTATGACACCATTTATCTCAATGAAGATGGTACCTTATCTAACACAGATGCAAATGGTGGAACTCAATTGACTTTAGTGATGTACGGTACTGGTCATCCAACGCAAACCGCTATCGATTCGAATTATGATAGAGGTATTCAGGATTCTGAGTCATATTCGGAGAATCGTTCTTATATTGATTTTGTAACAACTACCTATGATATTTTTGAAGATATGAACTTCGCTTATGTTGATTTGAATAAAGGTGTGGATGAGAACAGTCATTCTGTATTATTTTTATTGAGATCAACATTATATGCAAATGCAGTGCTGGATGAAACTCTTGTTGGTTCTGAAAGAGTATTATTCCCTAATCTTCTCGACCTTACAGCAGATAATGCTCTATCCAATAATT
Source organism: Legionellales bacterium (assembly GCA_047404175.1). Classification (GTDB taxonomy): domain Bacteria; phylum Pseudomonadota; class Gammaproteobacteria; order M30B25; family M30B25; genus M30B25. The sequence goes on from JBDOIW010000036.1 coordinate 16,010, forward strand.
ATCAAGTCATGAGTATTAGCGATGAAAATAAACAGAAGCTTATACTTGATTTAGCAAAGGCTGTGATTGCAAGTGAGAGCTATGATGTCACCAACTTTAGGACTTATGAGCAAAATCAGTCACAAGAAACAGGTACTGTTGACTATTCTTATGAAGAAAAGGATGGGAGATATACTGAGGTAGAAACTTATTATAATAGCGATATGAACGTGGTCTTTGAAGACACGTATTCGGATGTTCTGAGTTATGATTATATAGATGCGACCTACACTAGTCGTGAATATGGTGATGACGAATCTCTTTTACAGGTTTTCTCATATGAGATGTATGATGACAATACGCCTGACAACTACGAGTATAGTAGCGAATCGTTATATTATTGGGGGGATCGAGGGGCTAATGATAATCAGTTAGCTAGGCAAGTGATTCATAAGCATCCAAATGGAAAAGCTCATTCAACTGATGGCAGTGATTTGTATGAATCATTTACCTATAATCAGGAGGGTACATTGATTCGTCATGTTGTAGACACAGAAGGATACCGGAAAAAATTTATGTACGATGAAGATGAAAATATTACTATCATGTCACAACATCAGTTTGATTTAGAGACACATGAAATGATTACAACTACTTATTATTCACCAGATTCTGATGGAAATCTTCAGGAATTAACGGATCAGGATATAATCGAGTTATTAGTGGCTCAGAATGAACAACTCTATGATTCATTGGGTGATGCCTGGTATGGGATGATGTCTGATATTCACGCATCGCGCGTGGATGAGGTATTCAACTACAAAGAAGGCTTAGCTGGTTACCTCAATCAATTTTCACAGCTTAATGCTGGGGCAATTATGATGTATGATGCATTTAAATCTGGAACACTACCACTCAACAAGACAGATCTTAGTCAAGCCTGCTTAGTAAAAGTGATGAAAGATGTTCCCTTGGACGGAGATGACAACGAGGGGATTGCACCAGTGGAGATTATTAACCTAAGCAACAACAAAACAGTAACTGTTGAAGCACTGAAAGCGATGTTAGAAGAATTAGAAACGAATGGTAAAGGAGAGAGCATTATTTCAATTGATGTTAGAAATACTAGCATTACAGCAGATCAGGCTAAGGATCTTATGGATACAGAGTCAATGCTAAGTATCTATGAAGTTTTAGGTATTACACTGATTCATGATGGAATGGAGAACTAAAACTGAATATGGTGTTTAATATTGAAATGTAATAGGGCGCTAATGAAGGCAGTCCAAAAATGAAAAAGCCGCTTTAGAGCGGCTTTTTCTTGTCTGTTAAAAAGTGATAATAATCCAGAATAAATAAATATTACAACTATACTTAACGAGTTAAATTAATAGCTTTGGAGAAAAGATGAATGCATTAAAACAATTGAAACTAGGACTTGTGACATTAGCAAGCACTGGTATAATCGCAGCTTGTGGTGGTTCAAGTGGTGGCTCTAGCTCTGGGTCAGTAAGTGTCCAAAATACGTCAACTTGCCCGGTAGGGTTAGGTTTAGTCTTAAAGAAGCAACTTACAAAAGAGGCTGAACAACGCCTAGCTGCTGGCGCATCAACAACGTCTAATGGTGTGGATGTCTTAAAACGGATTAGCAAACCGTATAAATTTGACGAAAATCATGCGTTGTATCAAGAGACCATTGGAAAGGATTCTAAGAAGCTGTATAGAGCAGTGGCTGCTGTAGAGATTGATACTTATGATGATTCCGGTAATGCTATGAAAACCAATGCTATGGGCTTTGTTTATGTCGATAGTGAAGGCAAAGTCAGTGAAAACATACCATTATTTGTTCCTTTTAGCAATTATGATGTGGATAAAGAAGGTGAAGTGACAGAAGCAGTGGTACCCGTATTTAGGTGGAATGCTTACAATAGCAATACTGATTCAATCATGAATGGCGATCAAGTCAGTACAATACAAAAATATTACGGAGATCTTTTTATCGACTGGATTGTCTATAAGAAAAAGTATGAGTCCATATGGAAGTTATTTGAAGAAGAGGATCTTGATGATTCTATTGCTGATACTAGAGTAGATTCACTAATTCCTTCAGATTTTCGTGCTGACGTTGTTAAGGTTAGAGCTGTTGCTGAAAAGTGGACGATCGCTGGTAACTATCTGTTGGGTGAGATAGGTTTTGAATTGAAAGATTCCGCAGATGAAACACTAGAAGGAACACTTCTCGAAGATTCCTTTGGTGACTTTGCTGAAGCAGTTGATTTTAGTGATGAAATAGATGAAATATTAAGCATGGTTGACATATTTGAATCATTGGTTACAGGATTACAAGATGGTGTTCTTGATTTAAGGGATCTAGGGGTCAATGATGCATGTTTGAAGCTAGTGATTGATAATGTGGACTTAGACGGGGATGTTGGTGCAGCTATCAGTAAGTTGGATTTGAGAGATAATGCAATTACTATTTCAGGATTGCGAAACGTTTTACGTCATCTTGATATGAGAGACAAAGATGGCAATCGAATTCATGGATTAGGTATCGGTAGTATCGACATATCAGGTAATAATATCAATAATACAGAGCTTGACGACGCTAAAAAGGAATTTGAGGGTCTATTGGAGGGAGTGATTTTTACGCATATCAAAATTATCATGAATATGACGGTGAAAGAAGCGTCAGAAATAATTGATGAATATGAAGATGAAGATGAAGATGAAGAAGATGAAGATGATGAAGAGTAACCCATGAATTTGGAGTAAATAATACAAGAAAAAGCCGCTTTATGCGGCTTTTTTTGTTCGTCATCAATGTGGCGCAAGGTTGGACCTATATAGAGTTGGCGTGGTCGGCCTAATTGATAGTCGCTATTACGCATTTCAAGCCAATGGGCAACCCAACCAGTTGTGCGAGCCAAAGCAAAAATGGTAGTAAAAAAGCGTTTGGGAATGCCAAGTGCGCTTAAAGTAAGGCTAGTGTGAAAATAAGCCTTAGAATAAATCTTATATAGAAAATAGAGATCTAAATGTCATGGCTATGATTGACGGTAAACATAGTAATAAAAGGAGTGTTGGGCCTAACTATAACGGTTGCCTATGTGCAAGAGAAAAATTGAAAAAATTAGTGTTTGATGAATTTATATTAAAGCTGTATTTGTCCATAATTAATATAAATGTCATCTATACTTAACTCATTAAATTAATAGATTAGGAAAAAAGATGAATACGTTTAAACAATTAAAATTAGGTCTTGTGACATTAGCAAGCATTGGGATGATCGCAGCTTGTGGTGGTGGTTCAGGTAGTGTTGGCACTGCTTCAGGAGCAAAAGCAGTGGCTAAAACCTGCCCTTCGGGTATTGATCTTGTTTTAAGAGATTATGTTAGCGAAGAAGGCGCTAAGAGGATTGCTAGTGGAGCCGAGAATCTTAGATATGAGTTATTGGAGCACATAGGTACCAATCTGTTTATCTCTGATCTTGATATGGTAACCATAGACCAAGGAGCGACGAAATTTTTACTCTTGGATTGGATGAAAGTTAGTTCTGGTCAACATACTATTGAAAATCATCAGCGGCGAGCAGCAATTGTGATTGTGTATCTGGTATTGTTGACTGAAATTGTTGCTTTAAATGATTTAAATGAGGATGCATTGCATATTGTAACAAGGCTTAATACGAAAGAAGATGGTTCTGAGATTCAAGAATACATGTTGACCGATACCGATTTTGAGGATTATCTCCAGTATACTCCTAATCCTGAGTATTACGATGGATCGTTTTCCCAACGTGGGAACATAAAAGAACTCTCAGAGTCAATATTTAAAAACATTGTCATCTTTACAGAGGATAAACCTGTAGCATCAGAATCGGATGAACAGCAAATGATACGTTATCAATTTATTGCAGAAAAGCAGCATATTTTAGGAGAGATGATAATGCATATGCTCAGTGTTAAAGTTGCACAAGAATCTGACAGAGTGTTAGCTGTATCATTAGCTCAAATGAATGATCTTTCGAAGAAAAATATGGAATTGGATTCTCGTATTGATGATTTAAAATCTGAGAAAGCTAATTTACAGTCTCAGAAAGATGATTTACAGTCTCAGAATGATGATTTACAGTCTCAGAATGATGATTTACAGTCTCAGAAAGCTGATTTAACATCTGAGAAAGCTGATTTACAGTTTAAGTTCGATGTCTCTAAAGGAAAAGTTGAGGCTCTAGATAAGCAAATTGTGGGTCTAAATGCGCAAATTGCAGGCAAAGATAAAGAAATAGCTGGTTTTATAGCAAAGGTAAATAAGCTATCTAGTGATAAGGAAGCATTAACAGCTGAAAAAGAGCGTTTGGAAGCTAAGTATGATACAGATATTGCAGGTCTAGAAAGCAAACTAGATGATATGCAAAACAAGACTGAAGCTCTTACAAAACAATTAAGTGAGGCTTTGGCTCAAAAATCTAAGTTTGAAAGGATGTTGTCTCAAGGTGTGGTTGATTTGAGTGGAGTTGCGATGAGTAATGCTTGTTTAACTTTAGTCATGGATAACATTGTACTTGATGAAACAAAAGATGTGGGTGATGCTGACTATGATTCAAAAAAAGAAGTACGTAAGTTGGATTTTAGTGGCAATAAATGGTTTGACAAAGACTCACTCAGAATTGTGTTTGATTCACTCTTGACTCAAGAAAGAACTTTTCTAAAGGAAATAAATTTAGAGGGTACTTCTGTTACTCTGGATGAGATTACAAAATTGCTCGATGAAGATGACTATTCTGAATTGCATGATATGGACGTTAAGCATGATGATTTATAAAAAGTAACCCATGAATTTGGAGTAAATAATATGAAAAAAAGCCGCTCTGGAGCGGCTTTTTTTTGTTAGTCATCAATGTGGCGCAAGGTTGGGCCGGTATAGAGTTGGCGTGGTCGGCCTAATTGATAGTCGCTATTACGCATTTCAAGCCAATGGGCAACCCAGCCTGTTGTGCGAGCCAAAGCAAACAGGGTAGTAAAAAAGCGTTTGGGAATCCCAAGTGCGCTTAAGGTAATGCCTGAGTAAAAATCAACGTTTGGATATAGATTGCGAGATTTGAAGTAATCGTCTTCTAAGGCAATTTTTTCCAAGGCCATGGCAAGTTCAAACAAAGGTGAGTCTCCTTTATCAGCCACACTCAGTACCTCATGACACGTTGAGCGCATGATAGTTGCCCTTGGATCATAGCTTTTGTAAACACGGTGCCCAAAGCCCATGAGTCTGAAGTTGTCATTGGGATCTTTAGCTTTAGCAATATAGTTTTCAATGTGATCAACAGAGCCAATGGTTTCAAGCATATCAAGGCAGGCCTCGTTAGCGCCACCATGAGCTTTGCCCCACAAGGCAGCAACACCAGCGGCAACGCAGGCGTAAGGGTCAGCACCTGTTGATCCTGCCAGGCGCACAGTCGATGTGGATGCATTTTGTTCGTGATCGGCATGTAGTATAAAGATTTTATCAAGTGCTTTGGCCAAAACATGTTCTTTTTCTGTAAGCGGTCTTCCTCGTAAAAGAGCTAGAAAGTGCTCTGCGTAATGCTCTGGTTGCAAATGATTATCATAGGGCTGTTGGTGCTGATGGCAAAAAATAGCTGCAATGAGACACGGAATCTTGGCGACTAAGTCATAAGCTGCCTGCTCACGCACGGAAGATTGGCTGTAATCATTTTGGTCATGATGAAGTGACGCTAATTGCCCTATGGCTGCTATGAGGAGCGCCATGGGGTGTCCGTCAGTATTACCCTCTAGTAAGCGATGAATCGAAGCGTCAAGTGTCATTTGAGATAAAATGGTCTCCCTAAATACTTTGCTCGATTGTTCTTGAGGTAGCTCGCCTTGTATTAACAGTTGAGCAGTCTCTAAAAAATCTTTTTTTGCAGCTAATTCTTCTATAGGGTAGCCACGATGTAATAAGATACCCTCGTTACCATCAATATATGTGATTTTAGATTCGCATGCTGCAGTGACCTTAAACCCTGGGTCGTAAACCCAGGCGTTTTGTTTAGCAATGTCTTGCATGGGAATGACATCATTGCCTAAAGTAGCTTCGATAGTGCTTAGTGGAATGGTGGTCTTGTTGTTGAGGTTAAGAGCGATAGAATCATGCTTGCTCATTGATACTCCTTATCTTTGTTCTTTGACCTTGACCCATCATATTAGGGGACAAAAGAGTCATTGTCAAAGAAGGCCTTAGCTTGAAATTTTGAAATGCCAGGAGTATACTAATAGTGCTTAATTTATAAAGACCCTATGAGAGGTATATGTGTCTCAATCTAACCGTCCTGTGTTCCTCAATTTGGCGCAAATTCGTCTTCCGTTAAATGCTTTTGTTTCCATCCTGCACAGAATAAGTGGCCTGTTCATGTTTTTGACATTGCCTATTGTCTACTGTTGGCTTGCCTGTGTGCTTGATTCTCCAGATCGTATGAACAGTCAGACAGTATCTATGGGTGATGGTGCATGGCCCTATTTAGGGTTTGTCGTGATTTTGGCTTGGATCTACCATGCGCTTGCAGGTGTTCGCCATCTGATTATGGATTTTGGCTACTGCGAGTCACTCAGAGCTAGTCGCGTCCTCAGTTGGATGGTGCTTATTGTTTTTTCTGCTGTTGCCATTTATTTAGGAGTTTGCTTATGGTCACCAATGTAACTGGTCTCACTACTCACGGAGTAAGAGACTGGCTGGTTCAAAGAGGAACAGCGCTTTTGATATTGGCTTATGTCAGCTACTTAGCTTACTTTGTAGTCATGTCTTATCCTGTTACCCATTTTGAAGTTAAGCAGCTCTTCTCTACTACAACAATGAGAGTTGTAAGTACACTTGTGGCGTTTTCTATTACCTGGCACGCATGGATTGGGGTTTGGACCATCTTTACAGACTATGTAAAGTGCTCAAGTTTGCGTTTGGCTCTGCAAGGAACCGTTATTGTTTTACTCTTTGCTTATCTTGTTTGGGCAATTAAAATATTTTGGAGTGTGTAAATGTCAATTGCGTCTGAATCGTTTGATGTGATCATCGTTGGTGGTGGCGGCGCCGGTCAGCGTGCTGCGCTTGAGATTGCCCAGTCAGGTAAAAAGGTTGCCTTAGTCTCAAAGGTGTTTCCTACTCGCTCTCATACTGTCTCTGCGCAGGGGGGTATTAACGCTGCACTAGGTAATATTGATGAAAATGATAGTTGGGAATGCCACATGTACGATACTGTTCGTGGTGCCGACTATCTTGGTGACCAGGATAGTATTGAATACATGTGTAAAGAGGCTCCTCGCACTATCATTGAATTAGAGCATATGGGCTTACCATTCTCCAGAAATGAAGATGGCACTATTTATCAACGAGCATTTGGTGGACAAACGCTCGACTTTGGGAAGGGTGGACAGGCTCACCGAACTTGTCCTGCAGCAGACAGAACAGGTCATGCTATGCTGCATACACTCTTTCAACAAAATGTTAAGGCTCAAACTCGATTCTTCCATGAGTGGTTTGCGATTGACTTAATCAAAACGTCACCGTCCTCGATTAGCGGTGTTGTTGCGATGAGTATTGAGACAGGTGAGTTAATGACACTTAAAGCACGTTCTGTTGTATTGGCTACGGGTGGGGCTGGGCGAATTTTCTCATCAACGACTAATGCTTATAGCTGTACAGGTGATGGCTTGGGTATGATCGCACGTGCTGGATTTCCTCTTCAAGACATGGAGATGTGGCAGTTTCATCCTACAGGTATTGCTGGAGTGGGCTGTCTTATCACCGAGGGTGCTCGTGGTGAGGGTGGATTCCTGGTTAATAGTGAGGGTGAGCGATTTATGGAGCGTTATGCTCCAACTCAAAAAGATCTTGCGTGCCGTGATGTGGTGTCTAGAAGTAGTGCTTTAGAAATTAAAGCAGGTCGTGGTTGTGGACCCAAGAAAGATTATGTCATGCTGGATCTAACTAATCTGACACCTGAAAAATTACATGAGCGCCTGCCTGGTATCTCTGAGCTTGCGAAAACTTTTGCTAATGTTGATGTGGCGACACAACCTGTTCCTGTGGTGCCAACTTGTCATTATATGATGGGGGGAATACCTACCAACAAATATGGTCAGGTAGTCACTCAAAACTCACGTGGCCAGGATGTTGTGGTTGAAGGTTTATATGCAGCAGGTGAAGCTGCATGTGTTTCTGTTCATGGTGCTAATCGTCTTGGTGCAAACTCCCTATTAGAAATCGTCGTATTCGGTCGTGCAGTAGGGCATCACATCATAGAAAACCAAGATCAGCAATCATCATCCCACGTATCCGGAGACGAAGAGGCGAGTATTGACGAAGCTCTAGCTCGAGTCGATTTCTGGCGTTCAGGCAAGGGTGGTAGTGAATCCATAACAGAAATTTCTGATGAGATGAAACGTATTATGCAAGACGATTTTGGCGTGTTTCGTGATGGTGAGCATATGCAAGAAGGGCTTTCGCGTCTTGACGCGGCAAAAGCCCGCCTGAGTCATGCGAGTATCAGTGATAAGAGTCTTACTTTCAATACCCGACTTATTGCTGCACTAGAGCTTGAAAACATGATGTCTGTCGCTTATGCCAGTGCGGCAGGAGCTCTTGCACGAGAAGAAAGCCGTGGCGCTCATTCACGAGTCGATTTTCCTGATCGAGATGACAAAAAATGGCATAAACATACTCTTTATTTTGATGATGGGAGTAAGAGTACCCGTGCAGTTAATATGAAGCCTGAGCTAACTAAAGGCTTTCCACTAGAGGAGAGAGAGCACTGATGAGTAACAAACAGTCTCGAGTACTACAAGTTGTTGTTTACAAATACAACCCAGAAGTGGATAAAAAACCTTATCCAGTTGAATACAGCGTTGATACAGGTTTATTTCATGGTGTTATGTTGCTGGACGCTTTGGAGTATATTAAATCACACCTCGATGATGGCTTAAGTTTCCGTCGCTCTTGTAATGAAGGTGTCTGTGGATCTGATGGAGTTAATATCAACGGTAAAAATGGTTTGGCCTGTATTACCCCTATTGAGTCGTTACCTAATAAAATCACCATTCGTTCACTGCCTAGCTTCCCGATTATTCGTGATCTTATTGTCGATATGACACTATTTTATAAACAGTATGAGCGTGCAAAGCCCTATTTACAAAATGACCAACCTGAGCCTCAAAAAGAGCGTTTGCAATCACCTCAAGATCGCGAGAAACTTGATGGTCTTTATGAGTGTATTCTTTGTGCGTGCTGTACCAGCTCTTGTCCTTCTTATTGGTGGAATCCTGAAAAATTCATGGGGCCTGCCGCCTTATTATGGGTATGCCGTTTCTTAGAAGATAATCGTGATAATGCGGATCAAAAACGCTTAGAAGCTCTGGAGGATGCCTTTTCTTTGTATCGTTGCCGTACTATTATGAACTGTGTTGATGTGTGTCCTAAGGGGCTCAACCCATCAAAGGCTATTGCTGATATTCGTGCGCGCATGCTTGATAAAAGCGTTTAACCATCGAGGTGTACTATGTCTGATGATTCCATGCAAAACAAGCAATCCACCTCTTTTCTTCATGCTGGCCAAGCTGCTTATCTAGAGCAGCTTTACGAAGATTATCTGATTGATCCTTCTCGTATTCCTGAGCATTGGGTTAATTATTTCAATGGTCTAAGTAGTTCTGGTCATTACGAGCCTGATGTGTCTCACGCAGCGATTCAGTCTGCAGTGCAAGCTTCTGCACTTCAAAGTGTAAAAGCTTCTAGCATTTCAGTGTCCTCTAATCAGCCTGTTGAGCAGCTTATTCAGGCATACAGGATGTTAGGACATTTAGCTTCTCAAACCAATCCTTTACACAAGACAGGTTCAACCGCTGAGTTATCAGCTAAACACTACGGTCTTAGTGAGTCAGATTCGATGTCAGTTGAGTGGGCGGGGCAAACATTCGCAACGATCAAAGATTTATCACAAAAGCTTGCACAAACTTATTGTGGTGCCATTGGCTATGAGTTCATGCATGTGCAAAATGAAGCAGAACGACACTGGCTGCAACATGCGGTTGAGCAAGCCCAGGGAAAGTATAATTACTCACATGAAGAGCGTACTCACTTACTAGAAATGTTAGTAAGAGCAGAAGGCTTAGAAAAATATCTCGCTACTAAATACGTTGGTCAGAAGCGTTTTTCTCTTGAAGGTTGTGATAGTTTTGTACCTTTGATGGATCGTCTTGTTCAAAAAGCAAGTGATCACGAGTTTCAATCCGTTATTGTTGGGATGGCTCACCGAGGTCGCCTCAATATGCTTGTAAACGTGTGTGGTCAAGCGCCAAGGGCACTTTTTGACGAGTTTGAAGGCAAGCGCACCATAGGTTTAACTTCTGGAGATGTTAAATATCATAATGGCTTTTCTGCTGATGTAGCAACACAGAAGGGTTCTATACATTTGTCGCTAGCTTTTAATCCCTCGCATTTAGAGTTTATCAATGCTGTGGTGATGGGGTCGTCTCGAGCTAGAGGTGACTTACTGAATGAACGATCACGGACAGCTGTTTTACCTATCTTAGTGCATGGTGACGCCTCCTTTGCAGGACAAGGGATTGTCATGGAAACACTTAACATGTCACAAACAAGCGCTTATGGTGTGGGCGGTACGGTGCATGTTGTGATCAATAACCAAATTGGCTTCACGACAAATCAAACATCTGATGCAAGATCTAGTCGTTACTGTACTGATATTGCAAAAATGATTGATGCGCCGATTATTCATGTCAATGCCGAAGATCTTGAAGCCGTTGCCTTTTGTGCAGATCTTGCTATTCGCTATAGACACCAGTTTAAAAAAGATATCGTGATAGATCTTATTGGTTACCGCAAACATGGTCACAACGAAGCTGATGAACCTGCTGCAACTCAACCCTTAATGTATGAGGCCATTCGTCAAAGACAAACAGTATGTCAGCAGTATCAAGCTCAATTGATTGCTGATGAGATCTTATCTGAAGACGATGTTTCTGCTATGCATGCTCGTTATAAGGCGGCACTAGATCATGGTGAGCCTGTTGTTGAAATGTTACCAGGGCGTGTCAGTGAGAAGCGTGAAAAAATATGGAAACAATACCTTAATCATAGTTGGGAAGCTAAAGGGGCGACTAAAGTCTCGCGAAAAAAATTAGAGCAATTAGGACAAGTCATTACCTCTTTGCCTGAGCAGTTTACTTTGCAGCGTCAAGTTGGCAACATGATGAAGGCAAGAAAAGCTATGGTTGACGGCGAGCAGTCTTTTGATTGGGGCTGTGCTGAAACTTTAGCTTATGCCTCTTTGCTGGATGAAGGGTATTTTGTGCGTATTTCGGGACAAGATGCACAGCGCGGAACTTTTAGCCACCGCTTTGCTATGCTTCATGATAATAAAACAGGTGAAGTTTTCACGCCACTAAGCCATGTACACTGTCCAAAAGAGAATGCTCGTTTTGAGGTCTATAATTCTCTATTATCTGAGCAAGGTGTTTTAGGCTTTGAATATGGCTATGCCAGTGTTCGACCTGGAGGTTTAACCATCTGGGAAGCTCAGTTTGGTGATTTTGCCAATGGCGCACAAGTGATTATTGATCAGTTTATTAGTTCAGGCTGGCAGAAGTGGAATCGTCTCTCAGGTCTTACTATGCTATTGCCTCATGGGTATGAAGGTATGGGGCCCGAGCATTCTTCGGCTCGTCTTGAGCGATTCATGCAGTTATGTGCCCAAGATAATATTCAGGTGTGTGTGCCATCAAGTCCCTCTCAGATTTTCCATTTACTACGTCGTCAAGCGGTTAGACCTTATCGTAAGCCATTAGTAATTATGTCACCCAAAAGTCTTCTTCGAAATAAACTTGCTGTGTCTGACTATGCTTCTTTGACCCAGGGACACTTTGAGTGCGCAATCCCTGAGATTGATGATGTAGATCCAAAACATGTTAAACGAGTTGTGATCTGCAGCGGTAAGGTGTACTACGAGTTGTTAACCGCAAGACGTGAAGCTAAGCTTGATAAGGTAGCCATTATACGTCTTGAGCAGCTTTATCCCTTCCCTGAAAAAGTACTAACTCAAGTACTAAAGCCTTATGCAAAAGTGAAAGATATCGTATGGTGTCAAGAAGAACCTAAAAATCAAGGGGCTTGGTATTGCATTCGTCACAATCTAGAATCTGTTCTACAAAAAGGACAGTCGCTTCATTATGCGGGTCGTGAGGCAGCCGCTGCTCCTGCTGCAGGATACCCTAAACTTCATAAAAAACAACAGGATGCCTTGATAAAAGATGCCCTAAAATTAGCTTAACAAGAGGAATGATCACTATGAGTACTGAGATTAAAGTTCCTGCACTACCAGAATCAGTTGCAGATGCTACCATCGCTAAATGGTATAAAGGTGTAGGTGATGCCGTGAAAGAGGGTGAGAATATTGTTGATCTTGAGACAGATAAAGTCATGCTTGAGGTACCTGCACCATCTGCTGGAGTGATTACAGCTATTTCCCAAGACGAGGGAGCGGTTGTAACCTCTGATCAAGTGATAGGATCTCTAGATATGGCAGCCCAAGCAGTAGACTCTATAGATAAACCTGAAGCGGCTGTCAAAGATACTCCAGAAGTTAGCACACAAGCTCCTAATAGTAGCCAAGAGGCAGAATCATCGGCATCACACCGTGATGCTTCTGATATTTTGACTCCTTCAGTACGACGTGCTGCCTCAGAGCATGGTGTTGCAACAGAAGGTCTTCAGGGCTCAGGTAAAGATGGTCGTCTAGTTAAAGCTGATATCGAAAAAGCAATGCATCAAACACCTAAGACTGTGCTACCAAGTGGCCGTGAAGAGAATAGGGTTCCTATGTCTCGACTAAGACAAAAAGTAGCCGAGCGTCTCATGGAGGCAAAACAAAATACTGCCATGCTGACTACTTTCAATGAAATTGATATGAAGCCGGTGATGGATCTTCGTGCTCAATATAAAGACCTATTCATTAAAACGCATGACACGAAACTTGGTTTCATGTCTTTCTTTGTAAAAGCGGTGGTTGAAGCTTTAAAGCGCTATCCTTCTATCAACGCAAGTATTGATGGCAATGATATTGTCTATCATAACTATTTTGATATTGGTGTCGCGGTGTCTTCACCCCGAGGTCTCGTGGTACCAGTGATAAGAGATGCCGATCAACTTTCCATGGCGGATATTGAAAGAACTATCGTTGAGTTTGGACAAAAAGCAAAAAACAACCAGATTACCATTGAAGACATGACAGGTGGCACGTTTACAGTCACCAACGGTGGCGTATTTGGTTCTATGTTGTCGACGCCCATTCTTAATCCGCCACAGTGTGGTATTTTGGGCATGCATAATATTGTTAAACGCCCAGTGTGTGTAGGAGATGATATTGTTGCTAGACCTGTCATGTACGTTGCTTTATCCTATGACCACCAGTTAGTTGACGGTCGGGAGTCAGTAGGCTTTTTGGTCACAATAAAACAATTACTTGAAGATCCTGCTAGAATTTTGTTAGGCTTGTAGCATCTTCGACCATTATCGTTATAAGAATAAGGAGATCTTATCATGCAAGATTCGTTTAGTTGTGCTTCAGTTTTAAGTCATCAAGATCAAGATTATCACTATATGTCATTGCCAAAAGCAGAGGCTTCGGGCTGTTCTGATATTCACCAGCTTCCCTTTTGTTTAAAAGTACTGTTAGAAAACGTGCTGCGTCATGAAGATGGTTCACAGGTGACACAATCCACTATCCAGGCCTTTTCACAGTGGGTGCAAGATAAACGCTCGGATGTATCGATTGCCTTTCATCCTGCAAGAGTACTGATGCAAGACTTTACTGGTGTGCCTGCAGTGGTTGATTTGGCGACCATGCGTGAACAATTTATTCAGTTGGGTGGTGATGGAAAAAAAGTCAATCCATGCATTCCTGTTGATCTAGTCATTGATCATTCGGTTCAAGTCGATGCTTTCGCATCACCCGATGCCTTAGCGATTAATGTTGGCAAAGAGGTAGAGCGAAACCACGAGCGTTATACTTTTCTTAAGTGGGCTCAGAACGCTTTTGATGGTCTGCGTGTGGTACCACCAAGCATGGGTATCTGTCACCAAGTGAATCTTGAGTATTTAGCTCAGTGTGTCTGGCAAAAACAAGAAGGAGACAAAACTTGGATCTATCCTGATGCCTTGGTTGGGACCGATAGTCATAATACTATGATTAATGGTCTTGGAGTTCTTGGTTGGGGTGTGGGTGGTATTGAAGCAGAAGCTTGTATGATGGGACAATCCATTTCCATGATCTTGCCTGAAGTCATTGGCTTTGAGCTTAAAGGCGAGCTGCCTCAAGGCATTCATGCTACGGATTTAGTGCTCACCATTTGTTCAATGCTGCGTGAATATGGCGTTGTAGGTAAGTTCGTTGAATTTTTTGGCGAAGGTTTACATTCATTGACCTTGGCCGATCGTGCTACGATTTCCAATATGTCCCCAGAGTTTGGTGCAACGAGTGCCATTTTTCCTGTAGATGACGAGACACTAAAGTATTTGGCAAATACAAATCGTAGTGAAGAACAAGTGGCTTTAGTCAAATCTTACTTGCAAGCTCAGGGTATGTGGACGCCAGATTATCAGCATGAGACTGTGTATACTGATGTTTTGAGTCTAGATTTATCTACAGTTGCGCTTACGGTGTCAGGACCCAAGCGGCCTCAGGATAAAGTTTTGGTAAAAGATCTGCATGATGAAGTAAAAACACATATTCCTCAGGATGAGTCCTTTGGTCAAGGGCTAAATCATGGTGATGTTGTCATTGCGGCGATTACTAGCTGCACGAATACATCCAACCCTTTTGTGATGTGTGCTGCAGGTATCATGGCTAAAAAAGCACATGCTCTTGGAATTGCCCCCAAACCATGGGTGAAAACATCTTTAGCTCCTGGATCTAAAGTGGTCACAGATTACTTGCACAAAGCAGGTTTGTTGCCACATCTCGAAGCGATAGGCTTTCACGTAGTGGGCTATGGCTGTACCACGTGTATTGGCAACTCTGGTCCATTGCCAGAGGAAGTTTCAAAGCAAATTGAAGCTAATGATCTTAAGGTGGCCTCTGTCCTGTCGGGTAACCGCAACTTTGAAGGTCGAATTCATCCACTAGTGAAACACAGTTGGTTAGCTTCTCCACCTTTAGTTGTGGCGTACGCCTTAGCAGGAACAACTTGTTTAAACCTAGAAGAAGACATTATTGCGGTGACTGAAGAGGGCAAAGAAGTTCGCTTGCATGACTTGTGGCCAAGTAACCAGGAAGTTCTTGATGCGATGCATGCAGTTAATCAAGACATGTTTGCCAAAGCTTATGGGACTATCTTCGAGGGCGATGAAGCTTGGCGAGGGCTTGAGGTGGATGCCTCAGGTGAAACCTATGCATGGCAACCCCAGTCAACTTATGTCAAACATCCGCCTTTCTTAGCGTCAATGCAAAAAGAGCCAAGTAGTCTTAACGATATAAGTGCTGGGCGTATTTTGGCTGTGTTGGGCGATAGTGTGACAACTGACCATATTTCACCTGCTGGTGCCATTGCTGAAAATGTTCCAGCAGGTCAATACCTAAAACAACAAGGTGTTGGTGTTGAAGACTTTAACTCTTATGGCTCTAGGCGAGGTAATCACGAGATAATGATGAGAGGTACCTTTGCTAATATTCGTATCCGAAACCAAATGACGCCTGAACATGAGGGTGGTTGGAGTCGACATGTGAACAGTGAAACAGCTGCACCTTTGTACGATGTTGCGATGCAGTATCAATCTGAAAATACCCCTTTATTTATTTTTGCAGGTAAGGAATATGGGACAGGTTCTTCACGAGACTGGGCCGCTAAAGGGACCAATTTACTAGGCATCAAAGCAGTTGTAGCAGAGAGCTTTGAGCGTATTCATCGTTCCAATTTAGTAGGCATGGGAGTGCTTCCTCTGCAGTTAATGCATGACACGTGTCAGTCACTGGGTCTTGATGGCACTGAAGAAGTTAGTCTTGAGAATTTAACATCAAATTTAAGCCCTCGAGGTGAACTTAATATCAGATTGAAACGGAAAGACGGCCGACATGAGACTATTAAGGTTTTAGTGCGTCTTGATACCGATCGTGAATATGACTACTACTGTCATGGTGGTATTTTGCCCTATGCGTTACGAGCCATGCTAGTTGATTAATGATCATTGAATAAAATCTTGTGGGGGGATTACTATGCCAAGTAAGCTTGATTTGTTGTTTTTGCTCAAGCCGGCACCGAATTATTATCACTGGTGGAAAGAGCGTTTAATAAGCAAACCAGAGGATCTAACTTACGCTGCTTGGCGCCAGATTCTAGATACGAGAAGCTTTATTGAAAACCACAAGCTTTTATTAAAATCGCGTATTATATCCCATGATTTAGTACTGGGTGACCATAAAGCTAAGCTTATTATGCCTCATGTGCATTCGCTGGAGTGGATTGATAGTCTTGTTAAAGTGATACAGCTTCATTTTGAAGATAAGTCTCAAGCTATATTATTTGTCCCCCAAGAGGGGGAAGGTTTGTTGTTAGCACAAGTGTTATGTCGTTTATCGATGCTGGATGTCACTTTGTTTAAACGACTCACTGTTGTAAGTCAGCAACCTTGTCTTGACCCTGATTTATCAATCACTTATCTAAAAAGCAAAGTGGATAAAATCAAAAAAAATTGCCTTGTATTGATCTACAACCATCCTGACTCTAGAGCAACTTACCCCGACGAATCATTGTGTAAAAGGCTCATTTCTCAGGCATCAAATTTAATCGTATCATGTGAAATATTGCCTGCTCGTATAGTTCCTGTAACACGACCTAATCAGACACTTCACTTTATGCCTTCCATTACTCCTCATGACCTTACTGATTCTGAGGAAAATCGCTTACGCTGGAATGGTTCTCATAGTTATGCAGGAGCTCTTGGTTTTCTAGCAAAAGATCCAAGTCAATATCAAAAGATTACGGCATGGTTGTCTGATCAGTCGTTTAAGGCAGAAAATTACTTCCAGCAACCTTTGGGTGCCTCTGAAATGTGGATGAATATGATCAGGGTTTTTGCAGCTCATGGTTGTATGCCCATAACAGATTATGAAACTATTTTCCCAGAATCCATGAATCTTTATTGTATGAAGAATGTGATAGATTTGCTTGGTTCTGTTTTTGTTCACCAATTTGTTGATGGCAGTATTCGTATGGCAGGAAGTTATGCATTCTATAGTCAACCAGTTAGCCCCCAATGTGTGGTTGATTATATTATGACTTTATCTGCTGCATATCCAACCTACCTCGATGACCCTGAACGATCACCACAAGTTGGTGGAGAAGTACCTTATCCTTATTCAAGAATAGATAAGGCAAGAGCTAATCTTTCTTGTTCTTTATATCTTATTAATTTAGATCTTGTAAAATCATTCTTAAGTCGATTTGAATATAGTGATATGGCAATTAATCTGCGTGAGTTGATGAGTGGAGAAAATTGGGCTAGCATCGTGACTCACTTGAGAGAATACTTCATGGGTAATCCTCATCAATGCATGTCGATCGGTATGATGTGCTGTTTTTATCAAAAGGTTCCTGTTGAAGCATTTATTCAAGATAATCAATTTTGCACGGGTGTTTTTCTTACTCCTACTCACCCCAATACTCGCTTATTTTTACGGATCAAGCTAGATGATGAGAAGCTTGTTGAGATACTGGTTGCTTTTATAGAAGGGCTTAGCCCCTCTGTTATGAAAGAAGTTTTGTCTTCTGACGACGTATTAGATCGATGCAGGTCTATGGTGCAGTCAGGGCAGGAATTTGAGCAAGCCTTTGATGATGTGACTGACTATCAGCCTCGAGAAGAGATCTTGCCTCAAGTGCTTGAATCAGATCACGGGTTGGCTTCCCAAGCAGATACAACCCGACTGGATGAGCATTCATTATTGTCAGTTTCAAAAAACAACAATGATTCATCTGCTGAGCCCTCTAAATCCTATAAGCCTAAGTGATAGCTTAACTAATCGAACTTGTGATTGAGAGTGATGAAATACATTCAAGCGTTTGTTCGATCATACCCAAAATAGCTTTTTCAGGTTGTCGACTAAATTCGCCAGTCGCTCTGTTGGCTAAGACGGTATTAATGGAGATTGCCCGGTGCTGTAAACACTCTGCGAGTAATAGAATGCCTGCTGTTTCCATCTCAAAGTTAGAAACAAGTTGTTGCTCTTCAGCAATGGTGTTGGCAGTACTCAAGAGGTGAGGATGTTTGGGTGCGATGCGTAGGCGACGTCCTTGTGGTCCGTAAAAGCCAGGCCATGTGAAGGTCATGGATGGTTTACAAAATCGTGCAACTTGTTGGTGTAATGACTGATTAGATTGAGCAAGATAGAAGGGGAGGTCCAGTCCATTTGTTGTTAGTTCATTTTGGATTGCTTTTTGAACTTCTGCTAGGTGTGTCTTATTGTCATAATAATGACCCAATGTATCAAAACCACAAGCAATCTGGCTTGAAAGATAGGAGTCAACCAAGGTGCTTGCAGCTCCAACACCTGTTGTTCCCATACGTATGATATTGAGAATGGTGTGTTTATCCAACGTTTCGCCAGTGTGCAAGTTAATATTGACGAGTGCATCTAGTTCATTGAGTGCAATATCAATATTGTCAGTGCCCATACCTGTAGACATAACAGTGACACGCATAGACCCAAGCATGCCTGTGTGTGTATTAAACTCCCTTCGTTGTTTTTTAAGTTCTATAGAATCAAAGTATTGGGACACGACTGGGACACGATCGGGATCACCTACAAGAAAGACGACATCACCTAAATCCTCTGGTCGAAGTCCTAAATGATAAATAGAACCATCTTGGTTGATAATAAGCTCGGCAGTATTGGGCTTGGTCATAAATAATCCCTGAGAATAAAAGATGATTATGGCAAATTCGTCAACTTAATTTCAAGGGAATATGCCCAGGTTTTTTTGCATAGGGGTACAGATGTTGGTAGTTAAATGATTTTATGAAGTTTTTATTTTTATTAATGGCGCTGTCTACTTGAGATCTTTCATAACTCTGGTTAAAATACATCTACTTTGATTATAGGACTATGTGTATGACAGACTTCCAGATTTTATCAGTTGATTTTAATGCCAGTGATGCGGCTCAGCTCTTCGCTACATCGCTAAAGAATACTGGGTTTGCACTTATTGAAAATGCACCTTTGCAACAGTCAGTGATTGATGAAGCTTATCGTGCTTGGGGTGAATATTTTCACTCAGAGGCCAAAAGTGAATTTCTCTATAGTGACGAAACAAGAGATGGATACATTTCAACGGCACGTTCTGAAACTGCTAAAGGTAAGACGACAAAAGATCTAAAAGAGTTTTATCATTATTACCAGTGGGGGCGTTGTCCTGAGCAACTTAAGGTCTTGACCGAAGCACTTTATCAGCAGATGAATGCTTTTGCTGAAACACTTTTAGCGTGGGTAGAGCAAGAGATGCCTGAAAATTTGCGCAAGGCACTGTCTGAGCCACTTAGTCAAATGGTGAAAGATAGCCCTATGACCTTACTTCGTTTTATTCACTATCCCCCTCTTACCGGTGACGAAGACCCAGACGCAGTAAGAGCGGCTGCACATGAAGATATTAATCTTATTACTATTCTTCCTGCGGCAACTGCGGACGGCTTGCAAGTGCAAACCATGGATGGAGATTGGGTTGACGTTGATTGCAATCAAGATCGAATTGTTATTAACACAGGTGATATGCTTTCAGAGTGCACAGAGGGTTACTATCGAGCCACTCCTCATCGTGTCATTAACCCCACAGGTGATGCAGCCAAAGAATCTCGACTGTCTATGCCCTTATTTTTACATCCCAGAGAGGACGTCCAGTTGTCAGATCGTCACACTGCTAAAAGTTACCTTGCTGAACGATTACGTGAGCTCGGACTTGGAGAGTAATCGAATAAAGTCCGAAGAGGAAGAAGTACTTCTTCACAAAGACGCTGATGTTTACTATGGTAGTCAATCGTATCACTTGCTGTTTTTATGTGTAATGACTATGCTTGGTCCAGGTCTTTTGATGGCAGGTGTGGTGTGTTGGCACAGTACAAGTTTGTCTTTGTCCTCATGGGGAATATGGATGTCATTGGTGGGACTTGGTGACAGTGTGGTTTTATCAATTTTTATTTGTGCTAACCGTTCCTACTTCTTTTCAGAAAATGGTCAAGCTCGTTCTATTGATACGCAAGACATTAGAAGTATCACCGTACCTACTGCAATCTTACTTTCCTCTGGTCATTCACAGAGGCCGTTGGATCATCAGCTCAGTGGTGCTTCCAATGATTCCTCACTTAACTTAAAGTAACCTTCAGTCTTAATGAGATGCTCATAACCCTTGACTGATTTTAGTAAATGTAAGAGGCCTCCTCACTAGATTTGGCTGTGATTCTTACATGCCCATTGCTTGTCGTATTTCAGCTTCTAATTGAGCCTGCTGTGTGTCAAAAGTGCTTAAACCTTGAGTGAAATAACTCATAACTTCCTGAATAGCGCTCAAGAAGTCCTGATTTTCAGACTCAATGCTCTGTTTGATGATTTTCAAGGTTTCATAAGTGCTTGCTAAGTGTTTTTGGTTAATCCAGCGTACAAAGCCAGTGTCTGGATTAACTACCATATCATGACTTCTAGTGTTTATGATGAGTGGTAATAATAAATCATTCCTGATGGCAGGGTGCTTTGAAAGCTTAATAATGCTCTCTCGATGTCGATCTTCTGTTGTCGGGTTCATGACATCATGAAGTAGATAGAAAAAGCCTGATATATCTTTGTCTGATAAAGAAACGGAGGCTTGTTGAGCGGATGCTCCTGATAGCTCTGATGCTACATCTGCGCAGCTTTCATGTGCCTGTGTAAAAGGGGTTGGGGTAAGTAGCTTTTCTTCAATGATTGTTTGTAGTTGTGCACTAAGCTTGATACCAGAAGATAAGAGTATACCCATAAGATTTGGGTCAGATTGTTCAAGCCACTGTATCCAGGGGTGAGTGTGTGCATGATGTTGATGTAATCTTGTATCCTTAATGGCACCGAACCAATAAGTAGTAAATTGTTCGGCTAGCTTAGAGGTATTGGATTCAGTTTCTTGGCAAATGCTTTTAAGGCTTGTAAGAATTGCTGTTTTTACGGCCTTGCTCTGTTCAATGTAATCTGAGATTGAGTCTGAAAAATCATTATTTAGACTTTTGTTTAATGCGGGTATCTGACGTTGTTTGAGATAGGATTGAATCAGTTGAGTTAGGATGTTTTGTCGGAAGTAACCTGTTTCATTAAGATTGTTAGCATTGAATCCTTTAAAAGCATGGCTGATAGGCAGAAAACCAAGGGCTTTCGTGCCTAGTTGTTCAGGGTTAGCCTCATTGATCAATGTTAGTATGGCTTTTTGTTGAGTGCTTGATAGTTCACTCTTAAGTAGTTTTACTTGCTTCATGTCTAATAGGCCAAATCCATCATCATGCGAGAGGGTTGTAATTGGATTAGATGCGATGTGCTTATGCGAAATATAAGCAAGTAGTAGTCCTAAAGCGGGTTCGTGGTATTTGATAAGCTCTTGTATTTCTTCCATGCGCTCATGTTGAAATAAATGCTCAATTAATGATAGTCCTTCTTTGTCACGAAATAAGGCAATCAGTCCCCGATGAGGAGGGTTTTGACGTAATTGCTCTATGAGCATGGCATGCTTTTCATAAAAGTTAGCAATGGGATTTTTTTGTTGAGATACCACTTTTGTTAGATCAGAGAGTACACTCCAAGCACTTACTTTGGTTGGTAGGGGTGGAAAAAGTTCTCGGTACAGCGCATTAACAGTTTCTGTAACACCTGTTAGTATTTTTTTAGTGGTGGGATTTAAACTTACGGTTTTATCTAATTCTAGCATTATCATACATCTCTATTAGTATTCTATTGTATCTGAATTGAATATAATCTACATATCCTATAATAACTGTAGAAATCAATAAGATTAATTGTAGTGAACAAAGCTTAATAATTTGTTAAAATAAACATAATAATTGGCACAAAAGTGCAAAAGTGCAAAAGTGCAAAAGTGTAGGAGTGTAGGTTTGTTTGAGCAGGTTGAAAAGTGGTTGAAGCAACAGCAAAATGATTTAATTACTATGCTTGAGGCATTTGAGCCCAAAGCACGCTTTTTTCGTGATGAGTGGCAGTATCAAGATCACGGCGGTGGGATTACTTGTGTCCTTGAGTCAGGTGAATTATTCGATCGAGCGGGTGTTAACTTTTCATCCATAAGGGGCTCAAAGCTTCCCGTCTCAGCCACCGAGAAACGTCCAGATCTTGAAGGGTTGCCTTTCACAGCCATGGGCATTTCAATTGTGGTTCACCCTCGTAATCCTTTTGTTCCTACTTGCCACGCAAACTTTCGTTTGATAGCGGTCGACCATCCAGAGCAGCCTGTTTGGTGGTTTGGCGGGGGCTTTGATCTCACGCCTTATTATGGTTTCGACGAGGACTGCCGTTTGTGGCACCAAACAGCAAAGCAAGCCTGTGATTTACTAGGCCCAGAATATCATGCACAATTTAAGAAGCAGTGTGATGATTATTTTTACTTGCCGCATCGCAATGAACCGAGAGGAATTGGCGGGATTTTCTTTGATGATCTTAATGAGGGTGGGTTTGAGCATTGTTTTGCCTTTATGCAGCAAGCAGCTAGTGGTTTTACAAAAACCTATCAACGTATTGTGGTCAAGCGTCATGAGCACCCCTATGCAGAGAGTCATCTTGATTTTATGCGATATCGTCGTGGCCGCTATGTTGAGTTTAACTTACTTTATGATAGAGGAACATTATTTGGCATTCAGTCAAGGGGACGTACTGAGTCAATTTTGATGTCAATGCCAGCCAGGGTTCATTGGCGCTATGACTGGAAGCCAGAAGAGGGGAGTGAAGAAGAGCGTTTGTACAAAGTGTTTCTCAAACCTCGTGATTGGTTAAAAGAGAAGTGATTAGACGCTGGTGTTGTCATACGCTTTTCTTTGATTATGGTAGACTTTAATTATCGTCTATGTGTAGGTTAGAGATTTGTATCTTAAGCTGTGTGTAAGGGGGCTTAAGTAGCTTCTTGCTTTTAATTAACATGAAATAATCATTGAAAAAAAGCTAGCAAATGCTTACTCTTAAGAAGTTAGGTTAATCAAAAGGCAATTGTATGAATTTACATGAATATCAAGCAAAAGAATTATTCGAGCAGTATAGCTTGCCAGTCCCTCGTGGAGAGGTTGCAGCTTCTGTGGAAGAAGCTGTGCAAGTATGGGACCAGCTCGGCACTTCAGAGGTCGTCGTTAAAGCTCAAGTACATGCTGGAGGGCGTGGTAAAGCAGGTGGTGTCAAGCTTGTGGATAATAAAGAAGATTTCAAAACCTATGTCAAAAGCCTTTTAGGCACGCGGCTAGTTACGTTTCAGACCGATGAGCACGGACAGCCTGTGAACCAAGTACTAGTAGCCGAACCATCTACTATCGCCAAAGAGCTGTACCTCAGTCTTGTTGTGGATCGTGCTCAGCAGCGTATCGTTGTGATGGCATCAACTGAAGGTGGCGTTGATATTGAAGCGGTTGCTGAAAAAACACCTGAGAAAATTTTGCGTGCAAGCATTGATCCCCTTGTTGGAGTAATGCCTTACCAATGTCGTGAGCTTGGTTTCCAGCTGGGTTTTGACAAAAACCAAATCAAAATGTTTACGCATATTTTGACACAGTTAGGCAAGCTCTTTGTTGAGCAAGACCTTAGCCAAGCAGAAATTAACCCGCTTATCATCACGGAAGAGGGCGATCTTGTTTGTCTTGACGCTAAAGTCAATATTGATCCCAATGCACTCTTTCGCCAAAAAGCCATGCGCGAGATGCGTGATTTAACGCAAGAAGATGAAAAAGAAAATAGAGCTTCTCAGTCTGAGTTAAATTATATTGCCCTTGATGGTGATATTGGTTGTATGGTGAATGGTGCTGGCCTTGCGATGGCAACGATGGACCTTATCAAGCTCAAAGGCGGTAGCCCTGCCAATTTCCTTGATGTTGGAGGAGGAGCAACTAAAGAGCGAGTGACAGAAGCTTTTAAGATTATTTTATCAGATAAAAATGTTAAAGCTATCCTCGTGAATATTTTTGGTGGTATTGTCCGTTGTGATATTATTGCCGATGGTATAATTGGTGCGGTCGAGGAAGTGGGTATTGAGATTCCTGTCGTTGTTCGACTAGAAGGAAATAATGCTGATTTGGGAGCTGAAAAACTTGAAAAAAGTGGTCTCAATATCATTGCAGCGAAAGGCTTTACTGAAGCTGCCGAAAAAGTTGTTGCGTGTGTAGGAGTGTAAAAATGACAATGCTAATATCAAAAGAAACAAAAGTGATTTGCCAGGGATTTACTGGTCAACAAGGTACTTTGCATTCTGAGCAAGCGATTGCTTATGGTACAAAAATGGTAGGGGGTGTCACGCCTGGTAAAGGTGGACAGACGCATCTTGAGCTACCTGTGTTCAATACAGTCCAAGAAGCGGTGGATGAAACTGGAGCTGATGCTAGTGTGATTTACGTTCCTGCTGCTTTTTGTAAAGATTCAATCATTGAAGCTGCAGAAGCGGGTGTTAAGCTAGTGGTGTGTATCACAGAAGGCATTCCTGTGCTTGATATGCTCGAAGTTAAAATGATTGTAGATAGCCTTGGGGTTCGCTTGATTGGCCCAAACTGCCCAGGTGTTATTACTCCTGATGCTTGTAAAATTGGCATTATGCCAGGCTATATCCATCAAGCAGGAAAGGTTGGGATTGTTTCTCGATCAGGAACACTGACCTACGAGGCGGTTCACCAAACTTCAGCACTCGGTTTTGGCCAGAGTACTTGTGTGGGCATTGGAGGAGATCCTATTCCTGGTACTTCATTCATTGACGTTCTAGCTGAGTTTGAACAAGATCCACGTACTGAGGCCATTGTTATGGTGGGTGAGATCGGTGGTACTGCTGAAGAAGAAGCTGCTGAGTTTGTTAAGCATAATGTCACAAAGCCTGTAGTCTCTTATATCGCAGGTGTAACTGCACCTCCAGGCAAGCGTATGGGACATGCTGGTGCTATTATTGCAGGCGGTAAAGGGACTGCCAGTGAGAAATACGCTGCACTTGAAAAAGCTGGCGTTCACACAGTTAAGTCACCTGCCGATATAGGTAAAGCAGTGGCGGAAGCTACTGGCTGGTCATAAAGGCTTAAGCGCTATGCTACCAGACTTCTGTTTAGCGGCTCATCTTCTTTGTTTGCAGTCTCTTTTGAAAGTTAAGAGAGTACGCATTTATCAAGGGTGAAAGAAAAGAGAGGGGTTGTGATTAAGCTCAGTGTCAATGTTAATAAAATCGCTTTGTTGAGAAATTCGCGCGAAACTTCTGTACCTTCTGTTGTTGAGTTTTCAAGGCTGGCATTAGAAGCTGGTGCGCACGGTATTACAGTGCATCCAAGGCCTGATTTACGTCATATTACTCCCGAAGATGTTTATCAGATTGCCGATCTGATGAAACAATATCCTGATGCTGAGTTTAATATTGAGGGTAATCCTTTTGAGCCGCCTAATGAAGCTTATCCGGGCTACCTTAAGCTTGTCTCAGATTGTCTGCCAGATCAAGCAACCTTGGTGCCCGATAGTACGAACCAAAAAACTTCAGATCATGGTTGGAATTTTGATGCTGATGAACACCGCTTACGTCCTACCATAGAGGAGATTCATGTGTGTGGGGTGAGAAGTAGTGTGTTTGTTGATCCGCTGGAGGCTGCAATACAGGGAGCTAATCGGGTCGGTGCTAATCGTATTGAACTTTATACAGAATCCTATGCAAAAGCATGTGTGCAAGGTCAGGCTGAGCAGTCGTTTGATGGCTTCAATCATTGCGCTAAGCTTGCTCATTCGTTGGGCTTAGGTATTAATGCCGGCCATGATCTCAATCAGGATAATTTATTATTGTTTGCGTCTTTGTCTTATCTTGAAGAGGTTTCAATTGGCCATGCACTTGTTGTTGATGCTCTCTACAGTGGCTTTGAGCAAACAGTCAAAGCTTATTTAGATGCTTTAATGTAGCTGTTATTTAGTCAAAATATTATTATTATTATTATTATTTTGGTCGGCGATACGTATGGAATATGCGCACAATAAAGGTCAAAATTCCAGGCATCATGACTTTCAATATAAAGCCGATCAAACTGGTCTGATTGACTACTACTTCGCTGGTTTGCGTTGGCTTGTTCTTGCAATGCTGGTATTTACTGCTTTTGCTTTGGTGCATCTTTTGGGTGCGCCAACTACTCTGGTGGCTGTTGTGAATGCACTTTTTGCTGGTTTTTTTGTTTACGTGACTGCGATCACTTATGGTATTGTCAATGACATTCTTGCAACAAAAACACACCTCCCTTACTTTCTTTTGGGGCATCAGCCTGATCAACATTCACTTGTAAGATCCAATAGTGAAATCGTTAATGCTAGTGTTTGGGGTATTGCTGCTGTACACCCTTTAGCACGGCTGGCTGCGATTGTTTTTACCATTGCCTATTCCATTGTCGGTGGACTAGGTCTCCCATTTCTTGGTTTTTTACTTCCTGCTATCCCTGTTTTAGCGCTATGTATCATCGCTTATGCCTCGAGCATTGCAAGAGCTGTTCTTGGCTCTAGTGAAAGATTTTCCCATGTTGTTTTACCGTTCAGCACTTATCAGAGGCAAGGGCGTGAGTATTTTATTAATCAGATCTATGAAAAAATAAGTCCATACCAAAGGATAGCCTTAATGCCGAGTATGATTGTGCATTTTGGTCAAACGGAGAAAGAAATATGATTGGCTTCATTTGGATGCCAATTTGTGCGGTAGTCTCTTTAATAACGTTGATGGTTTTATCTGCACACGCAGCCTCGATATTTCCAGCTTTGGGGTTAATGGTTAATATCGTGCCCGTATTGACTGTTGCAGGAGTCATGGGGGCTTTTTGCCTTGGAATGGGCTATTACTCATTTTGTAATAAAGATACTGAAGTTGATAACGACTATAAGCTTCCGGTAGATAAGGTGAATCCACAAGATTTTGAAAACGATGGTCGTTTAGGGCCAAGCCTTGGCTTAAATAATGACAGTCGAGGTTATGGTGTCTTAGATAATCAAGACGCAGACGATTTAGGTGATTCTGCTAGTCTTCTTGAGGGATCACCTGTCTAGAGAGTAGGGCACGGCTAAGCGTATTGCCATCAATATACTCAAGTTCACTCCCCATTGGAACGCCATGGGCTATGCGTGAAATCGTGCAGGGATGAATATCTTGGAGGGCCTGAGCAAGATATTGTGCAGTGGTTTCGCCTTCGACCGTTGGGTTGGTCGCAAGTATGACTTCAGATGGTTGGAGTTGCTTGAATAACTCCAGTAGCTTTGGGATGCCAATTTGCTCGGGACCAATACCATCTAGAGGGGATAAATGGCCTTTGAGAACAAAGTAACGGCCTTTGTATTGACAGGTTTGCTCAATAGCGTAAACATCTTGTTGGTTTTCAACCACACACAAGAGATCATCTTGACGTTTTTCATCGAGGCAGATTGGGCATAATGCTTGGTCGGTAAGCATCTGACAGCGATTGCATTCCACGACAACATCAAGTGCGTGATCAATTGCCTCAGCAAGTAGTTTGGCGTTGTTCTTGCCTTTATTGAGTAAATGCAGTGCGAGTCGTTGAGCACTTTTAGGTCCTACGGAGGGTAGTGTTTTAAGTGATTGAATTAGCGCGTCGATGGCGGGGCTAAATTCACTCATTCTGCAGGCTTATCTTGTTTGGATAAGTCAACTTGTGAGGCTAATTCAACCATGTTGGATTTTGCTGCGACTTCAATTTTGCTAACGGCATCATTGTATGCTGCTGCAGATAAATCACTAAGTAAATGATGGAGGGCATCATCATCACGATTATCTTTTAAAAGCTTAGGGTCGATATTAACTGATTTAACTCGGAAGTTGCCAAGCATAGTCACTTTGACCATGCCAGCGCCTGCTTCACCCTCAAATTCTTCACTGTTAAGTTTTTGATGCGCTTTTTTAAGATTTTCTTCTAGGTCTTTGCTAGCTTTTTGAATAGCTTCCCAGTTCAGTGACATAATGATTCCTCAGTAATACTTTATTTACTAGTGTACCGTAAAAAAACCAGTTCTGGTAGTGCCTGAATCGAATTTTGCGATGGATTTTTCTTTTGTTTATCGGTGAGCTAGGCAGATTATATGACTACGATTCCTTGATTGTGTCATCAATGATTTTGCCGCCCATTTCTTCAACAATGGCTGTTGCCATGGGAGCTTGCATAAGCGTTTGCTTTTGCGCGTTAAGTTTGTCTTGCTTTGTTTTTTCTTTGCGCTCTAATGGTGATGATGTCTGAGCTTCATCAAAGCGTAAGTGCACAGTTTTAACACCATCAAGTGATTGGGTAATAGCTTGACGAATACTGTCTTGCTGAGGTGGTGTCAACATAGATTCAAGGTTTGGTGGTAAGATAAGAGTAAGCTCAGGGGGAGTGCAGCTGGCAACAGTGCTCTGTTGAATGAGAGAGCCTGAAAGTCCCTTTAACGGTAGTTGAGCCACAATGGTATGCCAGTTGGCTTGTAGAGTGTCTGGTTGATACGCAATAGTATTATTTGGTTCCGATGTTTGCTTGCTTGGCTCTGGGGCTTTTGGTTTTGTTGTTTTAGATGGAGCTTGTGAGGCTGCATTGGAGCTTGATGAGGGAGTGGTTTTATTTTCATTGCTGATGGTGCTTTGGTTCACTTGCGTTGACGTTGAGGTGTTGCTACTGAGTGCAATCATCCTTAGCATGGTCATTTCAAATGAAAGAACGGCATCTGGGGCATATTGCATGTCTTTACGCCCCATAAGAGCGATTTGATAATACAACTGTAGTGTTTCTGGTGATACTTGATTGATGAGTTGCTGAAGTGCTGATTCATTGATGACTGCATCACATGGATAATCTGGAATAGCCTGGCGCATAGCAGCAGTGTGACATAGGCCAATAAAAGCATCAAGCAAAGCATCTGTGCGCGCACCTTCTTTTAAGATATTTTGAATAATTTCCATTAAGGCTTGAGCTTGATTGTTGATGATTGCTTTGAGCATCTCTAGTAAGGGTTCTTGTGATGCAATGCCAAGCATGTGACTTACAGCATCCAAACTAACCGTTTTATTACTATAGGCAATAGCTTGATCAGTTAAACTTAATGCATCACGCATGCTACCGTTGGCCGCTTTGGCAAGAAGCATCAGCGCGCTATCTTCAAAGGTGATTTTTTCTTGTTGTAAAATATGGCTTAGTTGACCTGTGATTTCATTAGTGCTCAAGGCGCTTAGCTTGAGTTGAATGCAGCGCGAGATCACCGTAGGTGGAATTTTCTGAGGGTCAGTGGTTGCAAGGATAAACAAGCAATGACTTGGAGGCTCTTCCAATGTTTTTAGCAGTGCATTAAAGCTGTGGTTGGAGAGCATGTGCACTTCGTCAATAAGATAAACTTTGTAGCGACCTTGGTTTGGGGCGTACTGCACATTATCGAGTAGCTCACGTGTGTCTTCTACTTTTGTCTTGGAGGCGGCGTCTATTTCGATGAGATCAAGAAAACGATTATTGTTAATTTGCTCACAGGCAGAACATGTTTCGCAAGGACTTGCAGTTTGACCTGATTCACAATTGAGGCATTTTGCTAGAATTCTGGCAATGGTTGTTTTGCCAACGCCCCGAGTACCTGTGAGTAGGTAAGCATGATGAAGGCGATTTTGGCTAATGGCATTGCTTAAGGCTTTAACTACCACACTTTGACCCACTAAAGTTTCAAAGCTTTTAGGACGATATAGACGGGCAAGTACGCGAGAGTTCATGATTATAATCCACAAAATGGTGGCAGCTTTACCCACCAGAGTCTACCACTTGTTTCTCTGTTGCCGCTGCTCCCTTCCGGGCCTGACGGGGTTGGCAGATTAACAATGGTAGGAAGCAGATAAAGCTACCATGACAATGCAGATTATAGCAGTTTTACCTCTGAGATGGCAAGTCTCTGAATAAGCCATGGGTATTGACAAATAATTATTGTCATCGATAATGAATACAAATTGGAATAATAGTTTGTATTTTGTTTTTTGCTGAGACTTTAAAAAAAATAAGAACTATGACGACACGTCGTCAAAAGTATGCTTGGATTATCATACTCGTGGCAGCTACTGTGTCATCACTCTTTGAGGTTATCTCTGCATTCTCTGTGGCTGGTTTTGTTCAGGTTGTGCACCATACAGACAAAGTTCGTAGCATAATGATCTCGTATGCCGGGTTGAATTGGACTGACTATGAGATCATTTTGATGTCTTGTTTAGTGTGTGCCTTCACTTATGTTTTTAAAAACTTTGTTATTGCTGGTGAAGTTCATTTGCAAAGTAAAATTATTCAGCAAATGTGCTCGAGTTTTCGTGCTAAGCTCCTGCATACTTTTAGCAGTTATTCTTATCAAAAGTATATCCAAAAAGGTGCAGCTAGCTACCTTCAGGTGTTTAATGCAGATATAGATAAAATGTTTGTTGTTGGGATCACTTCATTAGCCTCTATTTTATCAGAGTTTACAGTTGTGATTTTTTTAAGCTTGTTTTTGTTTTTTCTGAATGCAAAGTTGGCAAGCTTGATTTTGTCAGTACTCGTGATCGTTGGGTTTTTATTTTCTAGGTTTCTTCTACCTTACTTCCTTAATTATGGCAAGCAGCTTCGTTCTGTTGGAGTGCGGCAAACAGAGGTGCTTCACACTTTTTTTCATGGTTACAAAGATGTGATAGTTCGGGGTATAACAGAAGACTTTGTAAAAGATTACTTTTCCTCAGATCGTTATCGTGCAAAAGCTATAACATGGCAAAATACCTTTAATGTGGTACCTCGTTTAATTCTAGAAAGTGTATTTATGCTCACTTTCGTTATGATTGTGTGGTGTATGATCGTCGAACATGCTCCAATCTCAGAAATTATTACTACGCTTGGAGCCTATCTGTATATTGGCTTTAGGATGATGCCAGGTATTAATCGTCTTATGAATTATTCTAGTAACATTAAGACGGCAACACCTTCGATTGATCGGGTTCATGATCTGTATAACTCTTTATGTCGTGATGATCATTATCTTGATACTAAGGATTTTGCTTTTACACATTGCATCACTTTTAAAGACTGCTGTTTTGCCTATGCTGGTGAGAAACATGTTTCGCTTTCTAATATTGATTTAGTGATTAATAAAGGACAAAGGGTCGGAATAATGGGGCATACTGGTGCTGGTAAATCAACACTTATTGATCTTTTGCTTGGTATACTTAAGCCTACAAGTGGGTCTGTATTGGTTGATGGTCACTATCATGCTCATAGTAAACAATGGCAGCAATATTTTGGACTGGTATCTCAAAATGTTTTTCTGCTGCCGGGGTCTATCCGTGATAACATTTTATTTGGTCATGAACCACACGATCAAGGGGACGAGTATTTGTGGAATGTTCTTAAACAAGTACGCTTAGATGATTTTGTTGCATCTAAACCTACGGGGCTTGATACTATTGTAGGTGAAAACGGTGTATTTTTATCGGGCGGAGAGAAACAGCGAATTGCTATCGCAAGAGCTTTATATGGTACTCCACAAATTATCTTGTTTGATGAAGCAACTTCTGCACTTGATAATGAGACGGAGGTGGCCATAATGGATATGTTACAGGATATTTGCGAAGGCATGACTGTTATTATGATTGCACATCGCCTGACAACATTAAAATCTTGTGACACGGTTATTAAGCTTGAATCAGGTCGCATTGTCGCCAAAGGAAGCTACAAGGAGCTTTGTCTATGAAAGATAAAAAAAATATAGCAGTGATTGGCTGCGGATACTGGGGTAAAAATCTTGTCCGAAATATAGCTGAGTTGGGCCATCTTTACGCTGTATGTGATCATGATAGTAAGCAGGCTGAAGGATTTGCTGAACAATATCATTGTTTGAATATGACTTATGAACAAATTTTGTCATCCAGTGATATTGATGGTGTCATGATTGCTTCACCCGCTGAAATGCATTTTAATATGGCTGCTGACTGTTTAAGATCAGGGAAACATGTTTTTGTAGAGAAGCCCTTATCACTTAATATTGCGGATGGTCAAGCCTTACTCAAGTTGGCTAAACAATCACGGACTAAACTCATGGTTGGACATCTACTTCAATATCATCCTGCCTACATAGAAGCAAAACGTATCGTGCTTTCTGGTGAGCTTGGAAAGCTACACTATGTGTATTCTAATCGTTTAAGTTTAGGAAAATTTCGTCAGGAAGAAAATAGCTTATGGAGTTTTGCTCCCCATGATATTTCAATGATACTCGGCATGATCAATCAGCCCCTTCTATCGGTTTATGCTACAGGTTCATGTCACTTGCATCCTAATATTGAGGATATTACTACAACTCATCTGAAATTTGAGGGTGGCGTTGAGGCTCATATTCACGTGTCATGGTTGCATCCTGTTAAAGAGCAAAAGCTTGTTATCATCGCGGATAAAGGCATGCTTGTATTCGACGATAGCCAGGATTGGCAGAGTAAACTACAGATTTATGCCCACAAGATTATGTGGGATGGTGGAAAGCCTAGCCCTCAAAAAGCACAAGGGTCTGCCATTACTATTAATCCCTGTGAGCCTTTGCGAATTGAGTGTGAGCACTTTATTTCATGCATTACTTCTGATAAACTTCCTCGAACAGATGGTGCTGAGGGTCTGAGCGTTCTACGTGTATTGCAAGCTGCGCAACTCTCCATTAAGAAGCAAGGCGTTATCTGTCCTGAAACCATGAAGACGGTAGTAAAATCTTGTGATCGGGTTATGGAAGTAGTCTAAATAATTTTAAAAAGGATTATTCATGGTTGTAAAAGAAAAACAACAAATTCAATTTATTGATTTGGTTCAACAACAGTCTTTGATTCGTCAGCCTATAGAAAAAGCAATTCACAAAGTGTTAGATCATGGACAGTATATCATGGGTCCAGAAGTTACAGAGCTTGAAGAGAAACTTGCGGCATACACAAATGCGAAGCATGTTATTACATGTTCTAGTGGGACAGATGCCTTGCTTATGGCACTTATGGCATATGGTGTGGGGCCAGGTGACGCGGTACTAGTTCCTGCTTTTACCTTTCCTGCAACACCTGAAGTGGTTGCTTTATTAGGTGCTACCCCCGTTTTTGTTGATGTAGATATGGATACATTTAATATCTCTATGGACTCTGTCATGGAGGGCATTGCTTACTGTAAAAACCATCACATAAATTTACGCGGCATTATGGCAGTCGATCTATATGGGCTTCCAGCAGATTATGACGCGCTTAACCAGATTGCCTCTGAACACAATTTGTGGGTCGTAGGGGATGCCGCTCAAAGTTTTGGTGGTGAGTATAAAGGAAAAAAAGTCGGTACACTTGCAAATATTACCGCAACAAGTTTTTTTCCAGCTAAGCCTCTTGGATGTTACGGAGATGGCGGCGCTGTTTTCACGGATAACGATGATTTGGCACATTGTATGCGATCCATTCGTGTTCATGGAAAAGGTGAACATAAATACGATAACGTAAGAGTTGGCATCAATGGTCGTCTTGATACGATTCAGGCTGCTATTCTTTTGGAAAAACTTAAAATCTATCCTCAGGAATTACAAAAAAAACAGCAGTTGGCAGGATATTACAATGAAATATTGGGCTCATTGTGCATGACCCCAAGTATTCCGCCTTATTGTCAAAGTGCCTGGGCACAATATACTATTACATTACATAACCATATTGATCGTTGTGCACTGCAAAAATATCTTAAAGATCAAGATATTCCTACTATGGTTTACTATCCTAAGCCTCTCCATCACCAAAAGGCTTACGAAGCCTATCCTGCTGTTAGCAGCTTGATTTATTCTGAGCGACTTTGTGTAAGTGTTTTGAGTTTGCCTATGCATGCTTATCTTTTAGAAAACTATAAAAATAAGTTACTAGCAATTCAGGCCGGTCTTATTGCCTATGTGTAGTAAGAAAGTCATGATGCTGATTTACACACGCCTTAGTGATCAGCAAACAAGAGTAATAAAGCAGGCATTAACAATTAAGTCCTTGGGATACAAGGTATGCGTCCTTGATAATGGTAACTCCACGAATCCTACTGTATCTTATGATATTGAATATATTCGTGTGTTAAAAAATGCTAAAAAGAGTTTTTCTAAGACTACTAGGTTTGTGGCGAGGATCGTATCTTATTTAGTTTTTCAGCCTTATAGCTTGATTATGTACTACTTTTCGTGTTGGTCATACTTTAAAAAAAATATTGATATAGTGCATTGTTTTAGAGTAAATACGCTACCATTGGCTATGTTAGTAAAATTATTTTATGGCGTGAAAGTAGTTTATGATGCAAGAGAGTTTGAAATGAGTGCTTTTGGCTTATCACCTTTTCAGCGGTGGTTTGCTTACAAAACTGAGAAGTTACTTTTGCCCTACGTAGATCATGTGACAACATTAAGTGACCGTCTTTCGACTGTTTATGCAAGACTTTATCGTATAAAAAGACCTAGTGTGATTTGGAATTGTTCATGGTTGCCTAGTCATAATTCTTTTAATTTATTTCGGGAAAAATTTTGTATTGAAAAGGATTCGCTTATTTTTCTTTATAATGGGCGACTGTCTGAAGGAAGGTGCATTAGTTTTTTGCTTGATGTGTTCTCCAAGCTAGATAAACGTCATGTGATTGTTTTTTTGGGTTATGGGCCACTGGTTGATACAGTTGAAAGTTTTGCACAACGTTTCGATAATATTTTCTACCATCCAGCGGTTAAAACCAGCGAGCTCTACCAGTATACAGCTTCTGCAGATTTAGGTTTATGTCTCATAGAGCATTGCTGCAAAAGCTATACTTACTGCGTGCCCAACAAATTTTTTGAGTACTGCTCTGCTGGTTTGCCAGTCATAATTTGTCAATTGCCTGATATCAAGAGATTTTTGGATCAATTTCAAAACGGTTTAGAGCTTGATGATATCTCATTTGAATCATTTAAAAGCATGCTTGATAAACTAAGTCTTGATCAAATAAAATCAATGGGTGAAGCAAGTTTGAGGTTGTCTCAAAAGTATAATTGGGAGAGCAATCAAAAAGTATTGATAAACATCTACCACTCTATGGCTAATATTAGTGATTAAAGACAAAACTAAAGTAACATTTATTAGTCCTTATCCTTCTACTTTGCACGATAGCCGAATTAGTAAACAGGCTGCTTCTTTAAACAAACAAGGTTACGATGTTGTTGTTTTGTGTGCTAGTGAGGCAAAAGTTGTTAGACAAGAAGAAAGGAGCGATTTTAAGGTTTACCAATTACCTTCCAGAACTGCATCATGCTTTTTGGCCCCGATTATTGAATTTCTGAGCACTAAAGCTGTTGCTAGTCCAGCTGTTTGGGCGCTTAAGTTTTTTGCTCGTGCCTTCAATGCCATTGAATACTTTTTTCATTGCTTAAAGTTTTATAGAAAAACACAGGTAGTTCATTGTCATCGCGCTCAAACTCTTTATATTGGCGTATTGTTAAGAATTATTAGTTTGGGCACGAAAAAACTTATTTATGATGCTAGGGAATATGAATCAGATGTCTCGTATCATAGCTCATTCGAGAATAGATTGAATAGTTTGGTTGAAGCTATTGCGTTCAAATTTACTAATAAGGTTATTACAGTAAGTCCCGCAATTGCTCAAGCCTATGTAAAAAAATATTCGATTATCAAGCCTACGGTTATTATGAACTGTCCAAAACAAGTGATGTTGCAAAAAAAATCTGATAATTTTAGACATCTCTTTAATTTAACAAAAGATCAGAGGGTTTATCTCTACCAAGGACGCTTATCTTATGGACGAGGTATTGATTATGTCTTGAAAACATTTGAGAGCCTTACAAGTAAAGATGTTGTTGTGTTTATGGGTGATGGTCCATTGACCGAAAAAGTGCAGTTGGCAGCTAAAGTTTACGCAAATATTTTTTACCATCCGCCCGTATTACCTGAAGAGCTTATTCAAGTTGCATCATCAGCTGATATTGGATTATGTTTGATAGAGCCTGTTTCCCAAAGCTATGAGATGTGCCTGCCAAATAAGTATTTCGAGTATTCTATGTCTTTGCTTCCCATTATCGTTTCTAATCGTATCGAGTTAAGTCGCTTTGTCTCTGATCATAAAAATGGTTTGATCGTCAATCTTGAAAATGAGGATGACCTAATGAATAGAGTACTTCAGATCAGTGATTCTGATATAGCCATGATGTCTAGTGCCAGTCAATGCTTAGCAAAAGAATATCACTGGGAAGCTGAGGCAGAAAAATTACTTGATGTGTACTCGATATATTAGCTGATGGTTGCTTTCCATTCGTCAAAACGATCTATCATGATTTTTTCTTTGTCTGCTGGCATTCTCATGTTTGCAGGTTGTTCATTGTAGGAAGAGATATAGTTATTTTGAAGATAGTTTGGAAAATTAAGCATAAGCTCAAGTTCGATTTGGTAATGTCGCCTTGCTAATGTTTCATAGGTATCACTAGAAAAAACTGGTGTTTTTTCTATGGTTAATATTTTTCCTTTATCCACTTCTTGGTCAATCAAGTGAAGTGTCACCCCTAATGCATGCTGGTGATAAATACTCCATTTAAAGGCGTCAAGTCCACGAACTAATGGTATGATTCCAGGGTGTGTATTGACGATAGGAACATCTCCAAATAGAGTAGGGTCAATAATACCTGCACCAGTAATGAGTACAACATCATGGGAGTGCTCGACCCTATGCTTGCCATCCCAGGGTTTTAACTCTAGTTTCATGATGTTGGCTAGGTCATGCATATCAATGGATTGAGTTTGATCAGGGCGATGTGGGTAAGAAATATGACGTTTTTTACGAGCAACAAAAGGTAATGCATACATTGTTATCCGACATGAAGGGTAGCGATTGAGAAGGCCTAGAACAATTTGTTCTGTTTTGAGGTGAGGAGTATTGTATGTAATGATACCGATGTCCATAACTGAGATGCCTTTTATTTAAAAACAGATTGTTTTTTATGTTAGGATTTATAGTGTAATATATCAACTAGGTATAGTATACAACTCTTATTATGAAAATTGCCTATGTTAACTATCTTGCTTCTATATCAAGCCTTCCTGGTGTGGCAGCTGCAATAGAGGCTCGCTACGAGGCTGTTGAAAGTCGTGGTCTTCCTATTGATTTTTTTATTGTTACCTCTGAAGCTTACCAGGACAATAGGTTCTCTGTTATCAGACTTGATCAGAACTTAGTAGGTATGGCAAGACAAAAATCTTTGGTCAAGAGTCTTCAAAACATTGGTAAGCAATATGACGTCATAATTCTCCGTAAATTATCTTACTCACCTTGGTTGCTTTATTTTTTGCGTAAGACAAAGGTAAAAATTATTATGGAACACCATACGATGGTGCTACCTGAGTTATGGCTCACTCAACAATATCTTGCATGGATAAGCGAGCTATCTTTGTCACGTTGGTGTCAGCGTTATATGAGTGGTCATATTGCTTTAACAAACGAAATTGCAAGATCTGAGGTTGTTGGTCAAAAACCAACTCGTGTTATTGCTAATGGATTAAGCTTCAACAGTACATATGGTTCAGATTGTATAAGAAAGCCCTCTGGAGCTAGTATCAATATTCTTTTTGCATTAAGTCAGCCCTTGCCTTGGCATGGTGTTGAAAGGTTGATAATGAGTTTATATCATTATAAAGGACAAAAAAATATCAATGTTCATTTTGCTGGCAATATAAGTGCTAAGGATATTGATTCTACTTATTTGACTAGGCTTCCCAGGGCAGTGTCACTTATATTCCATGATCTACTTTCAACAGCTGATCTGTCAAAATTAGCACAGAAATGTGATTTGGGCGTTGCGACACTCGCCTTACATAAAAAACATATGAGCGAAGCTTGTAGCCTTAAAACTCGCTTTTATCTCAATGAGCGTCTACCCTTTATTTACGCCTATGATGATCCTGATTTTTCTCACGATGAAATCTTTTGTGCACGTTATCCTAATGATGATAGTTTGATTAACCTAGACGAGGCGGTTGGTTTTGTAGAAAAAACGCAAAAAAATGTCTTTGCGGTGGATAAAGCAATGCGGTCAAAA
Organism: Legionellales bacterium; assembly: GCA_047404175.1. Classification (GTDB taxonomy): domain Bacteria; phylum Pseudomonadota; class Gammaproteobacteria; order M30B25; family M30B25; genus M30B25. Next base: position 54,321 of record JBDOIW010000036.1, read on the forward strand.
TCAAAAGCTATCGCGTTAGATAAAAAAATGCAATGTTATTACGAGTTTGCATCTAGCGTTTTTCAGTCATCAGTCACCGAAGAAGTCATAGCTACTTAATCTAATTCTCGATCTAATCCCTTCAGGCCTATGTATTGCAGCTGAGTTTCAATAGCTGAATTTATTTATGCTCACCTAAGCCTAATGCGTGGCTTAGAATCCTTTGAGGAATAGCTCATACAGTAACTAGAGACTCACGCTTAGCTTGGTGATGACTTGATGTTAGTAGCGCCTTCACGTTCATGTGTCTGATTGTGACTTGCGGAAAAAAATGTGTTTGTAGACTGTGATTTTGCTAATCTGACAAGTATACCAAATCTTTTTTTTAGCTTTGCTGTCGGAGCAGAAAATGTAAGCGTCCCTGTTTTACTGTTAGCGCTGAAAAGGTGCTTCCCGTTATAAAATGAATCACAACGCGGGATGTTTGATTCAGGTACGATAACTTTTATACCAAGATAACAGACTAACATCTGAACTGTTCTATCACTAACATGTTGGTCGTCACTTTTTGGACCAGTCGCAGTTTTTATAAGTTCAATAGCGTTCTCTGATGTTGATGTCCATACTTGTTTTTCTTCACTCCAGGTAAAGTCTTTAAGTAGTTCAGATAATTGTGCATAGATAGGTTTGAATTGAGAAAAAGCCATGTGAAAAAAGGCTTCAGCTGATTTTGGGTTTTTGCGGGCATCAGCTTGCGCTTTTAGTGTTTCCATTTCTTTTGTTGTTAACTCAGGAATCATTTATTTAACCTAATTTTGTGTTTTAATGCATAATTATACCACTTTTTTATTTTCTGTCAATAGGTTGTGGTTTTTCACATGACAAGCAAATGATAAAGCACGGTGGTGGCGCTCATCATCAAGATGCTTCCTGTGATGTGATTTATTCTGAGTAGAAAAGCATTGCTTATCTTGTGTTGGATGAGAGGGATAATAAAAGACACCGTAGTCCACCATGTCGTGGTACCAAATAGTATACCGAATGCCATTAGTACGGCTTTTTCATGCGGTATGGGTTCATCAAAAAGGCCAACGGCAGCCATAATGCCTGGCACTGCTATGGCTGTAGCAGGGTTGATGAGGGTTAAAAAAAACAGATGGATAAGTTTTTGTATCTTATGATTAGAGCTTTGTTCATGTTTAAAATCATCAATGTGATGCTTTTTGTCAAAGAAGAGGAGAATTCCACTTGAAGCTAGGAGAATAATGCCTGCAATTTGTAAGGTGATTAAGTGGTTTTGCACTGTATCGACTAACTTTGTAAAGCTTAATGCTGCCAAAAGTGCGTAGCAAGCGTCTGCTAGACCGCAGGAAATGCCCGATAGAATGCACATGGTGCGCCCATAAACAAGCTGATGTTTAAGACAGACTGCGCCTACTGCACCAATGGGCGCAGAGACAGCAATGCCAAGCAGGATGCAGAGTACAAAGTCGCCCATGATCTTTTTTAACTCCCATGTAGATTGAAAAGAAACTGTTCGTACAGAGCTGTAAGCGTATGGAGGTCAGTCAGTGACGTGTGTTCGTTGATTTGGTGAATGGTTTTATTGATAAGCCCCATTTCTATGACTTCACACCCAAGAGGCGCAATAAACCGCCCATCAGAGGTGCCCCCGGATGTGGATAAAATAGGCTCTTTGTGTTGAATCTTGCTGATAGCATCTACCATAGCTTTAACTAGTTTGCCTGCTGGGGTATAAAAGGGTTTTCCAGAGTGGTGCCAGTCTATTGTGACAGCAGTGCCGTATTTCTGTGCGGAGTGCTCTTGAAAGATGGTTTCAGTCAGGTGTTTTAGTGTGTTGGCATCTGTTTCAGGGCTATAGCGAAAATTAAGGGTAATATTGACTTGATTGGGAATGACGTTACTGGTTCTAGTGTCTGATTCGATAGAGACTAATTGACACTGTGTGGGGTCAAAGTGCTCGTTACCCTGGTCCCAGGAATGCTGTGTCATTTGGTTAAGTGCTTCAATACAGGCGTGTATTGGGTTGAGTGCAAGGTGAGGGTAGGCGACATGGCCTTGTTTACCCTTGACCGTGATATGAGCAGAAAGTGAGCCGCGTCGACCAATTTTGACGGTGTCTCCTACGTGACTTTTTGAACTCGGTTCCCCTACAAGGCAGTAGGCTGGAATACAATAGTTTTTTTCTTTGATAGCTTGGATCATGGCTTTAATGCCATACCGTGCAGGGCCCTCTTCGTCGCTTGTAATCAAAATACCAACATTGAGCTTGGGTAGCTTGTGAGTAGCGAGTTGAAGTGCTGTAAGAAAACAGGCGATCCCACCTTTCATGTCAACAGCGCCGCGGCCATATAGATGATCATTTGCTATCGTTGCAGAAAAGGGGGGGTAACTCCATTGTGTTTCATCGCCAGTTGGGACTACATCGGTATGGCCAACATACCATAATTGTGGATCACCTTCTGGGCGACAATAATAACTATTAGTGATGCCTTCTTGATCAAACGAATGTCTTTTGTAGCCCAGTCGGGCTAAAAAGTCAGCAATAAGATCTTGGCAGCCCGCATCAATAGGTGTCACAGATGCTTTTTGGATGAGCTGTTGGCAAAGCATGACCGGATCAGCTGATTGCATCGCTAGCATCCCTTAAGATTTGATTGATACCAGTTTTGGCTTTAGTTTTTTCATCGACATACTTCACAATAATCGCAGCATTGAGATGGCAGCCACCTTGTGAAGAGGGGACTGATCCTGGGACTACAACTGCACCTTTAGGTACACGCCCATAGCTTATCTTTCCTGTATGACGATCGAGAATTTTAGTGCTTTGACTGATAAAGGTACCCATGGCAAGAACTGCTCCTTCTTCAACAATGACGCCTTCTGCTACTTCGGAGCGGGCTCCAATAAAGCAGTTGTCCTCAATGATAGTGGGAGTGGCTTGCAGAGGTTCGAGTACGCCGCCGATGCCAGCTCCGCCTGATAGGTGAACATTTTTACCTATTTGAGCACAGGATCCAACGGTTGCCCAGGTATCAATCATGCATCCTGTGTCGATATAAGCACCAATGTTGATAAAGCTTGGCATGATGACGCAATCCTTGCTGATGTGGGCACCGTAGCGAACCACTGAGCCTGGTACTACACGAACACCTGCTTTTTGAAAATCTTCAGGACGGTCGTGAGTATACTTTAAGGGAACTTTATCATAATAATGACATAGAGTGTCGGACATCACACCATTGGGGTGTAGCTTAAAGTATAGGAGAATCGCCTGTTTGGCCCACTCATGGACAGTCCAGTTTTCGCCATTTTTTTCAGCGACACGAAGTGTTCCTTGATCAATCATCTGGATCGTTTCCACGACAGCATCTTTGATTGATTGCTCGCATGATTTGAAATCAAGCTCATTTAAATGAGTAAAGGCTGATTCGATAATTTTTTTGTGCTGGGTCATATATTTTAAGAATCTAATAAATCTCATAAAATTGTACAGATTTTATGTCGTGTATTCAACGGCCATGATAATGCAAGCTTGAGATCCTGCTAAATTCCCTAACATGTAACCTTGTCATGAGTGAAAAATCTATTTTAATGATAAGTTTTATATGTTAACGTTGCTGCTATTTGTTTCTATAAAGAGGTTAGGTTGGTTCAGCTTGTTATTAACAAGAATCTATTTGATCAATTTCGTGTAGTGTGGGTTAATTTCGTCATTCCAGTATGTCTGGCTGCAAATTTATGTAAGATAGTGCTAGCAGCTTTCACATGGATATGTGGGCACCGACTTGTGGGGCAAAGATTTCAATCATTGGATGCAGTCCAAGAGACGAGCTCCTAGTTGTTTGTCATGCAATTATTTTCGGTTGGGGTTATGAGTCTTTTGGAGTATCATCAAGTCATAACATTTTCTGAACGTGAGCGAACACACTGGCGAGGCTATCCTTGTGCGAATGATTTGGCTAGGATTAAAACCACCGAAGAAAAAAACACTCAGTGGCAAAGATATGTCTATGGCCATATTGGTGAGGAGTTTGTTCCTGGTGACTTTCTCTGTCCTATAACGTATCAGATCATGAGACAGCCGGTGACTTATGCTAAGCACACCTTCGAAAAAAATGCGATAGAACGATGGCTGATGCACAGGTCTACATGTCCTATCACGCGTGTTTATGTTGAAAAAAATTATTACAAACCTAATGATGAACCTGCGGATAGAATTGGACGTTGGGTTATTGAACACACATCTGTCTCTCATCACGCAAAAGAGCATGCAATGCCTGATCAAATTCAATCTGCTTATACTTTCGTTTGATAGTTTTGGCGTGCTACTTGAGATTCATCACATGCTTTGTTGGCACACATTGATGCATGACTGTATTAACACGAGGGTTCATGCTATCCTCTAGTTAAATCAATTTATTATAGTTGTCATGTCACATTTAGTGGTGAATTTAGACACTTTTAATAAAATTCACTATCTCTATTTGTTTATTGCATTTTCTGCAGTGGCTATGTCCTTGCTTAGTATGCTTTACCCTGCCTTAGTTCTCAGTATCGTTGCTCTAGTTATGACTTGTGTATCATATGTATTAGCAGCAACTTTTTTGTTCGGTATGGTACTATGTTATTATGATCTACTGAGGCTTTCCCCTGATGAGCCAACCCATATTCATAGGGACGTTGTTATTAGTCCTGAGAAACAAAAAGAGATTACTGTTAATTTCAATGCCGATTCAGATTGGGTTTATGACATTGAGCAGTCCTTAGAAGATAAGTGTTTTGATATTCCTGAGAAATTCAAATGCCCTATAACGCGTTTTATTATGAAAAACCCGGTGACTTGTCATGGTCAAACTTATGAGAAAACTGCTATTGAATCCTGGCTGTCTGATAGTAACCATACATGTTGCCCAATGACGCGAAAACCTGTACAAATGCAGGATTACAAGCCAAACGAAGAGCTCGCAACTGAAATAAAGAGTTGGCTTGCTGAAAAACTACCAGAACACTCTATTTGCAATCAGATCAGACCTGCTGAGCCCTCTAATGCCGCTCTGTTTGGACTTTCTTTGTTTGCGGGGTTAGAAGATGAAGATAGTGATCTTTCAGCTCCTCTACTTGATAAGTCCATGCAAAGCTTTGGAAAGTCGCTTTAAAGACAATTGTTATGTGTTGTTAGAGGTTTTGTTATTTGTTTGATGTTGTTTTAGCTAGATAAGTTTTTTTATCATCCCTTTCATGGCTTTTTATCTTTTCTATTTTCTTGCTCTATTTTAACTGATGGCCTGTAAATATATATATTTGATCTATATTTTCTTATGAAATAGATTGTGAGCAGGTTTTATTATGAGATGGATTAGAAAAACAGATCAACAGAAAGGCTTGAATAAGACTATCTCAACTGAAAGTTTAAACAAGCTTGATTATAAGTATGGTGATCAAAGTAATCCCATTGCAAATTTAATTCAATTTTCAGAGCCTGCACCCAATAAAGACTATGCCGATGATATTGGGGCAAACCCCTATGCAAAAATGTTGAAGATGAAAGAAATGGTTAAAGAGGTTTTTACTCCTCCTGCCAAGCACAGTAAGACTAGTACGAGAGGCCATATGGGTAGAGAGGCAAAGATCGAACAGCGCAAAAAAGATTTAACACGACATGTATTCCAGAAGCTTATGAGAAGCATTGGTCAAAAAATGCGTAAACAAAGTCGCCATAGTCAGACTGATCCCCGTGTCGTTGACGTCTTTGAGGCATCTTTGGTAGAAGCATTAGAAGTATCTAAAATGATGAGGCCTCTGCTGGGAGAAGAGTGGTTTGATGTAGCTAATTATATCAATGAGCATGAGATCTATAATAAAGATAAAGACTTTACTCAAATAGTTGATGATTATAATACGAGCTTAAAGCTGGAGTCATTTTCTGAAGAGAGTAATGATAAGATGGTCGAAATGGCCGTTTCTTATGGAAAGAGCGTTGTAAGTGATGATGATCTATTAAGCGTTCTTAAGCAGTGCTGTGCTCGGTCATTGGTCATGGGGGATGATATTGCATTGTGCAGGGATCTTAGAAATAAAATTGCAACTATTCTATTTCTTAGGGCACAATTATCAGAAGATTCCGATCTGGATTTTAAGGTTCAATGTCAGCTTGGTTTGGATTTGGACTATGCCATGGATCCAAATGCTTCGATTGTTATGTTGCAGGAGCAGCTTGTTAAAATTACTGATGATCAATTTGCTGAGCAAGATGAACGTATCTACCCTCAAGAATTTGTTGATGCTGCGAAGCAAGTGCGCCTCTATAATAATAGGGGGTTTGACCAGTTTGGTTGTGATCGTCGAGGTTATGATGAGTATGGCTTTAACTCGGAAGGATATAACAGAGAGGGTTTCGATTTCAATGGCTTTAACAAATTAGGTTATGATGCAGAAGGCTATGATCAGGAGGGTATTGATCCTCTGGGACTTAATAATTGTGGTGAAATTTGTGCTGATATCGATAAGGATTTCTTTCTTAACAGAAGTCCTAAAGATGCTATTTCTTGTATCAAAGAGTATCAAGTTAAAGTCGATACGATACTGCAATCAGAAGGGGATAATAGCGAAGCAGGCCAAAAGTTGCTAGATGATTGGAATAGTTTTCTTAAGGATGTCAGTAAGATAATACAATCTAATAAGTATGATAACGAAACAGGGCACGAGCTGCGGGATGATTGGAATAGTTTTCTTGTTCAGAGTGGAGCAACAATGCGACCTAGGTCAAATGACTTGAGTGGCCCACGTTCTTCGAGTAGTTGCTGATCATTATTATTTTTTTAATAAATATTTAATAATTCCATTGTAAGGTCATCTATGATGACTATTTAACTTGGGATTTTGATTGATGAATTTTGCACTTATTAGATATACTATTGCATTGGCAAATAGGTCGTTAGAGACAATTTTTACTACTGGAAGTATCATTGGTATTGTTGGATTCAATGTCATGGCTGCAGTCGCACCATACCTTATTCCAATAATCATTCCAGCTACTCCGGGGATAAGTATTGTTATGTTATGGTTTGGTGTATCATTCTTTGTTGGACCTTCGGTCGTGTATGCTTCAATTGTGGCGGTTGGCTTGGCAGCTCAGCTGGTCTTTAGTGCCGCAGAGATTTCTATCATGCTTGTAAAGGGAGTTGTAAGTGCGCTCACTACAGTGGCCTCTGGGTTGTACTCGGCCGCTAAATGGTTATTGACGCCTGGTGCAAAACAGTTAACACCTGCTGAGCAACAGTTTGCAAAATCAATGACCCTAGAAGCTTATAATAAGACAATTGAGGCAGTTAAGCAGCAACTTGGAGCATTTAAGATTGGCTATTACCAAAAAAATGCATCTGGATGTTATGAGTTTGTAGCTAAGTTTAATCCTGGTGTATTAAAGAGTAGCACTGGAGATATTTTGCCTCATGCCGCAGCAAGCCTCGTCATTGCCGCTAAAAAGAGCAAAGATATTAGATCTTGTCTACCTGTTTTGATGGCATCTCATGAGCGCTCTGAAGCAAAATATTTCACTCTTGACGTAGTAAAAGATACTCTGATGCGGGCTAAGTCTACACTGAAGGGAGTATCAATGCCTTCTTATATTGTTAGCTCTACACAAAGCGCCAGTGATTGCGAATGTTTTTATCGCGATCGCGAGGGTGATGTCTCAGTTCGTGAGATTGAGGTAGATAGTAATAACTACCAAGAAGTAGCACTTAAACTTCGCCTATTTGCAAAGAATAACCCTGAGCTACAGAGAATAATGCCTAGTGTCCTGAAGAATGAGGCTGGTGAGGCTGAAGAATTTAACGCTAACGGTTGTGTTACTAATCTATTAGTTGATGATAAGGGTATTCCTCGTTACTTTGCTTGCCCTGTTGAAGATGGCTCTATTGTTAGTCAGCCTTGTAGGATGGGTTTGAGCGAGTTTGTTTCACATGGGATTAGTGGTATGGTGTAATTGTTTAAATTGATGCTATGTATTCAAAAAAAAGCGCCCAAAAATTGGGCGCTTTTTTTTTGGCGCTAGAGCCGTTTGTGGACGACCTTAGTAAGCTGCTAGGCTCCGTGTAGTAGGGTGAGCTAGTTTTTGTGGATCATACACATATCTGAAAGATAACCATAAAGAACTGACTTTTCGACTTTCATTTCAGAATTATTGGCGATATTATTTTCTTCTTTTTCAAGTCTCTTTTCTCTAGCGGCTTCTTGTCCCTTCCATTTGGACTTCAAGGTAGAGCATTCTTTGAGCTCGCATTTCTCATCGCCGTTATAGGTTGTATTTTTTTCAATGCATGTTTGATAGCACATGTCGTAGTCAATTTCCGCATCTCTTTCTGCTTGCGGTATTTCTATATAGCGTTTGTGCAAGTCCTGTAAGATAGCTTTATCTTGTATGCTAGATCTACTGTAAGTTGTTGGTTCTTGAACGAAGTCATAGGGGCCTAATGACGCCGTGTTAGAGATGACTGATCCACCGACATTACTGCAGCATCTTCTTACATTGAGAATAGAAAGCTTACCATAATGATCTAGTTGACGAGAATCTAGTCTATTAAGCAGATCTTTTATGATTGTTCGATTATCTTCGTACATATAAATGAAACGATCATTATTTTGCATCGATTGGTAGGAATGCCATCTTTCGCTCTCATCAATACATTGTTCAAATGTTTGCGCTTTTTTTTCATCTAGGTGCTCATAGCTATTGGCGTCAAAGTCATTTTGACAAAAGTTCTGACTTAGTAGTGCGTAATTGGTGATTTCACTTGCGAGCACTTCTTCTTGGGTGCATGCAAGGTTATAGGCAAGCTTTTCGTGAGCGGATAAGCCTGCTGCGCTTTTTGTGCAGTCAAATGCTAACATGCTACTAAGCTTTTTGTAATCCAAGGAGAATAAGTAATCGTTTTCTGTCTCAGTATATCCAGAGAGATGAATTAACTCTAGGCGATCTAACAGCGCGTAAGGGATGTCAAGGCTATTAGCTGTGGCAATGAACATCACCTTGGACAAATCGAAATCAACTTCAAGGTAATGATCATTAAATTGCTTATTTTGAGATGGATCAAGCACTTCAAGCAAGGCAGAAGCAGGATCTCCACGAAAATCAGAGCCTAGTTTGTCAATTTCATCAAGAAGAAAAACCGGATTGTTTTTCTTACACTTAGCAAGCTTTTGCATGATACGGCCCGGCATTGCACCTATATAAGTTTTTCTATGGCCTCGTATTTCGGCTTCGTCACGCACACCACCCAGAGATAACTTCACAAATTCTCTTCCTGTGGCCTTGGCAATCGATTCACCTAATGAAGTTTTACCCACACCAGGAGGACCCACTAGACAGAGTATAGGGCCATGACTTTGTTTAGCTCGTTTCTCAACGGCCAAGTACTCTACAATGCGTTCTTTTACTTTTTCTATACCGTAGTGATCTTGATCCAAAACTTTTTGCGCTTTTATAATGTCCTTGTTAAGCTTTGAACTTTTTTTCCAAGGCATCTCAAGCAATGTATCTAAGTAATGTCGAATCACAGTCGCTTCTGAGGATAATGGTGCCATCATTCTAAGTTTATTAAGTTCTGACTGCGCTTTTTCAAAGGCCTCTTGAGAAAGTCCTGCTGATTCAATCTGTTCCTCTAGTTCGCTTAGATCATCACCAGTAGGCTCACCTTCCACATCATTAATTTCGTTTTGAACCACATTGAGCTTTTCGTTGAGATAGTACTTTAGCTGACTATCATCCATCCGCTGCTTGACCTTTTGTTGAATTTTTTGATCTATTTCAATTTGATTCAACATCTCTTTTATTTCAGTCAATAGAATATCAGCACGGGCTAAGACATCCTGTTCCATAAGAAGAAAGTACTTTTGTTCTTGACTTAACTTAAGATGAGCTGCAATTAAGTGCGTCACCTGACTTAGGGTCATATCAGAACTCACTGCACCTTTTAGTTCTTTTGGATACTGCTTGTTTTTCTCCATTAACTCATTATACAAGGTCACTAGTGCGTGCTTTGAGGCTTCTGATTCACAATCATCATTGTCATAAGGAAAATCGTGCAAGAGCTCTATGTCAAGTGATAAATGCGGCGACTCTGATACCATCGATTTAACTTTAGCTCTGGCCTCAGCTTCGACCAATACTTTAATGGTGCCATCTTGTAAACGCAGCACTTGAAGTAAAACCCCAACACAACCGACGGTGTGTAAGTCATTCAAACCAGGAGCTTCCAGATCAGGATCTTTTTGGGCGGTCATAAACAATCGCTGTTCTGGGTGTTTGCAAGCCTCTTCGATAGCTGCAACCGACTGATCCCTACCAATAAACAGAGGACTGACTGTTCCTGGAAAAAGAACTAAATCGCGTAATGAAAGCGTAGGATAAATGCCAGATTGTAAAGTCTCTACATCAGTATCATAAGTTGACAAGTAAACCTCCTCAGTCAGAATTATGCCTGCTTTTCTTCATGTGAATACACAAAAATGGGTTCAGATCGTCCTTCAACCACTGCTTCACTGATAATCACTTTATCAACATCCTGCATATCAGGAAGATGGAACATCACATCCATCAATATATGCTCGATAATCGAACGCAATCCCCTAGCACCAGATTGTCTCTTCATCGCTTTTTTTGCAATCGCATGTAATGCCTCATCATGGAACTCAACGTGAGCGTCTTCCATATGAAACAAAGCCTCATATTGTTTCACAAGTGCATTACTAGGCTCTCTTAAGATACGCACTAGAGCAGCTTCATTCAGCTCTTCCAGTGTTGCAACCACTGGCATACGTCCAATAAACTCAGGAATGAGACCAAAACGAGTTAAATCTTCAGGTTCGACCTTGCCCATTAAATCACTGAAGGAAAGTTTATCTTCTTTACCTCGTACTGATGCCCCAAAACCAATTCCAGTATCGCCTAAACGCGACTGAACAATGGCATCTAAACCTTGGAAAGCACCGCCACAGATAAACAAGATATTAGACGTATCGACATGAAGATACTCTTGTTGAGGGTGCTTGCGTCCTCCTTGGGGAGGAATAGCTGCAACAGTTCCTTCAATGAGTTTCAATAAGGCTTGCTGAACTCCTTCACCTGACACATCACGAGTAATGGATGGATTATCTGATTTACGAGAGATCTTATCAATCTCGTCAATGTAGATAATACCACGCTCAGCTTTTTTAACGTCATAATCGCATTTTTGCAACAAACGCTGCACGATAGTTTCAACGTCCTCGCCCACATAACCAGCCTCGGTAAGGGTCGTTGCATCCGCAATGGCAAAAGGCACATCTAAAACACGCGCTAGTGTTTGCGCCATAAGGGTTTTACCACTCCCTGTAGGCCCTATAAGCAAAATATTACTTTTGGCAATCTCAATCCCGTCAGGTGCTTCTCGATAAAGTCTCTTATAGTGGTTATACACTGCAACAGATAGAGCTTTCTTAGCGTAGTCTTGACCGATGATATAATCTTCAAGCGCTTGATGAATTTCGCCTGGTGTTGGTAATTTATCGCGAGTTTCAGGCACATCTTGCACCGCATTGACTAGCGTATCGTGCCCTTCTTCTTCTGATAATATATCATGGCAAAGGGTCACACATTCGTCACAGATATAACCATTTGTCCCTGCAATTAATTTTACTACTTCATCTTGATGCTTACCGCAAAAAGAACAGGATGCATCTTGGTGTTCACTCATAGTATTACTCTTCAGTTACTGTCAGTTTTTCATCAACCATACGCTTTTCATGAATCGCATCAACAATACCGTACTCTAGAGCAGATTCTGCAGAAAGGAAGTTATCACGATTAACATCTTGTTCGATTTTGTTAATCGCCTTGCCTGTGTGCTTAGATAGGATCGTATTAACCACTTTACTGATACGAATAATTTCATTAGCATGAATTTCAATATCAGAGCCCTGCCCCTGAAAGCCACCTAATACTTGATGGATCATCACGGTTGAGTTGGGTAAGCAGTATCGTTTTCCATCAGCCCCTGAAGCTAAAAGCAATGCTGCAGCAGAAGCTGCCATGCCTATACAGACTGTGCTTACATTAGGGCGAATAAACTGCATAGTATCGTAAATTGCAAGTGCAGCAGAGACGGAACCACCTGGAGAATTAATATAGATAGCAATGTCCTGATCGGGATTTTCTGACTCGAGAAACAACAGCTGAGCCACAATAAGATTGGCCATGTGTTGCTCAATCTCACCTACAAGAAAAATGACGCGATCTTTTAATAGTCTTGAGTAAATATCAAAAGCTCGTTCGCCTCGAGCGCTTTGCTCAACGACCATGGGGACTAAATTTTGTTGTGCTATCATGAAATATCCTTGTTTGTTATGATTGCTGCATTAAGCTTTCGTAATCAACTTTCTCTTCAGTTACTTTTGCTTGCTCAAGCACCCAATCGATTGCGATGTCTTCTACCACAACAGATTTGAGCTTTTCCATTTCCTCTGGGTGACTGTGATACCATTGTTTAACTTGATCACCATCTTGATATTGTGCAGCAATTTCATCAATTTTTTTGTCGATGTGCGACTGCTCTGGCTTAATATCATTTTGACGAATTAACTCCGCCATAATCAACCCTAACTTTACACGTTTATTAGCTTGATCTTCAAAATGCTCACGTGGAAGTTCTGGCAACTGATTTGGCTTCATGCCTTGTTGCTCAAAACGTTTACGCATATCATCTTGTAACGATGCTATTTCTCGATCAATCATGGCATGTGGCAAATCAAACTCACACTGCTCTGAAAGTGCATCAAAAACAGCTTGCTTGGCTTTACCTTGTATTGCTTTAGTTGACTCTCGTACCATAGTGGTCTCAAGTTCTTTAACAAGATCTGACATTTCTCCAGAAGCAAGACCAAGCTTTTTAACAAATTCTGCATCAGCCTCAGGTAATTTTTGCTCTTCTACTGCGTGAACAGTCACATCAAAAACAACTGCCTGACCTGCAAGCTTTTCAGCATGATATTCTTTTGGGAAAGTCAAGTTGAGTGAACGACTTTCACCCGCCTTGATCCCCACTAAACCATCTTCAAAACCATCTATGAATTGCTTGGCTCCAAGCGTCAAATGAGCACCCTCAGCAGTGCCTCCTTCAAAGGGCTCATCATTAAGTTTGCCCACGTAATCCATCAAAACACGATCGCCATTTTGAGCTGCGCGATCGACTTTTTCCCAAGTGGCTTGTTGCTCTCTCAACTTCAACACCATGCGTTCTGTTGCGGCATCATCAAGATTACATACGTTTTTGGTAATGGCTAGTTTAGACATCTTAGGAAGTTTTACCGTAGGATAAACCTCAAAGCGTGCATTAAACTTCACCACACCTTTATCATCTAGATTAGTGAGCTCATAGTGTGCAGGAGAGGCCGCATGAAGATCTTTCTCTTCAAGTGCTGCAATAAAATACTTCTGCATCAACTGCTCCATCATTTGCTGCTTCACACCAGCACCATAGTGTTGCTTGATTGCTGACACTGGCACTTTGCCTTTGCGGTAGCCTTTAATGTTTTGTGTTTTTGATAAGCGTTGATATTCCTGATCCACTAGAGTATCTAGTTCTTCTTTAGGAAATTGTGTTTCAAGTGAGTGCTCAAGACGCTCAATTTTTTTTACTTTGACTGCTGCCATATCCCACCTTTCTATCTTTAGAATTGGTGCGAGAGGAGAGACTCGAACTCTCACGGGTTGCCCCACTGGAACCTAAATCCAGCGCGTATACCAATTTCGCCACTCTCGCGTTGTCTCTGCCATGACGTATCATGACGTTTAACTTACCGAAGTAAGCAATGGGGTGGACGATGGGACTTGAACCCACGACGACCGGAATCACAATCCGGGGCTCTACCAACTGAGCTACGCCCACCACAACTATGGCTAATGCATATTACACCGAAATACTACCAAGTGCAATCTGTGGCGCGCCTGGCAGGACTCGAACCTGCAACCCCCGGCTTAGAAGGCCGGTGCTCTATCCGGTTGAGCTACAGGCGCATAATATGCATCAACTATGGTCGGGGTAGAGGGATTTGAACCCCCGACATCCTGCTCCCAAAGCAGGCGCGCTACCAGACTGCGCTATACCCCGACTAAGCCTTAGATTCTAACCAATTTTATGCATTAGGTCAACGCATTTCAATGACACTTGCACAAATCAATACCATGCTCTGTTGGCTATCTATCAAATAGAGTTTAAGATTTAACCGCACTGAGACACACACCCTATTAAAAAATAGAGGATTGACGCTGATACCAACAAGAGTACAACTTTATCCTAATCCTTACAGAACTTGCAGAAAACGATAAGACATTACTACGATATATAGTCTGATCTTTCATTTTGAACACAACAATAGTATGCTTAATATGCATAAGATTAAAAAAGGATTTTTAAATGAAACGCACAAACCTCGCCATATCAATTATAACTCTGGCCTTATTAGCCAGCTGCAGTGACTCATCAAGTAGCAGTGGTCGTTCAAGTAATAATTCACACATGCAAGATTCCTATACGAATTATACTAATGGAATAGTTGCTGCTGGCGCCAAGCCCGTCACACTGCCTGTTCCTGATGATCTCCTATTATCCAAAGACAACTACGAAAAATATTATCGCTGTGTCGACTCAAGACTCAAACAGGGAAACATAGAATACTTTAATGAATTATCAAGCTTTAAGGCATTGAGGAGCAAAACTGACATGACTGCCTCTGACTGCTGTCGTAACATTGGTCTACCAGCAAAACCCCTCCAAACTGATGATAAGTTTGTACCACAATCATATGGGGAACTGGGTCATCAACTCTTTCTCTTAAAAGATGTCGACAATAAAATTTTCCAGCATGCAATAACCTTCACAAGCAAAGAAATCATAAATTATATTAAGGGAATTGATGATACAGACGCAAACACACTAAGAGACTTTGTTACCAAAAACATAAAATTATTTCCCATGTCTGGAGAAAAACTTGATAAAGCACTA
>JBDOIW010000037.1:0-33460 GCA_047404175.1 Legionellales bacterium
GAATAAAAATAGAAAAAGGAAGGCATCTCACACATAAACAGTCGAGTAAAAAGCCAAATAAGTGGGTAACATAATGTTATGATACCTGTTAAAATTTTTGATCTCACTTTATAGCCTGAGCCTTCTTTGATTGTTGCTTTTGCTAAAATATAGTTTTGCGCATCAGAAAAGGAACGGTCATTCCACACTTTAACCAAACAACCCTGGCGATGGCAACAATAGGCCATATGAGTCGCGACATAGCCACCAAGCGAATGTCCTTTCAAAATTAAGGACTGCGCATCAACACCATCATCAAGAAGGGATTGAATGAGATACAAACCAGAATTTGCCAAGTCCGCAGGGCGCTTTGGCCAACCAAAACTGTTATAAACTCCAGGGTAATGCCATAAGACTAAACGACAAGGAGCCCCTGCCCCATCAAGTGCTTCAATATCATCAAGACAAACCTGTAAAGGAAAAATATTGCGATTTCCCAAGCAGTAGACAATCGTTTTGTGCTTCTTAGCATCATAGTCTTTGTGAACCATCTCTACACAGGAAAGTGTTGATTTTGGCATAACCAAATGATAACGATGAGAAGCATAGTGACTGGGTATGCCCTGTATAAAACCCTCTTCAATATCATCATCAAACAGAATAAAAGGCTCATCACGCCAGTCTTTTACTGACAGTGCTGGCAAGATAATACGACTCATAAAAAATGAGCCGCCGATCCAATTGGCGATATAACGACAGACATCCCACACCAATAAAAAAGGCAGCAAAAGTCGCCTTCGCCAAACTCTGTGGTAAACTGACTCGGCTAGAGATGACTTGGGCGCCAAACGGCAAAGTAAGCGATGTTTACGTATAATTTTTGACTCTTTTAGCTTTGAGCATATTTGCGCAAATTGCTCGACCAAACTCGCGATATCACGATAAGCATCGTTAATAAAAAGAACAGGACAGCCGCGAAAAGCTTTGTCTAGTTTGGCATAGAATATAGCCTCTGAAAGGACATTTATTTGTTGCAAGCACGCTTTGTTAAAACCTCCAGCTTCTGACAGTATCTCTTCGAGTTTTGTTATTTCCTGCACAATCGCTTCGAAATAAAGCTGACACTGTTTATGACCTTTTTCAAGCTTAGATTGACACATTACTTTGAGAGAAGTAAGCGTTTGCTGAAGTTCTACATGCAAATCAATTTGAGTCAGAGGCTGCACTGTCTGTCTCCAAAGAAAACAAAGCTGTATTATACCTCAGTTTAAGAAGGAATCAATAAAACCTGCCCCACTTTCAAACTATCTGAGCTCATCTGATTAGCTGATTTGATCCCAGCGATAGTACGATTATACTTTTTAGCTAAGCGACTTAAGCTGTCTCCAGACTGCACTACATGCTTCAAACCACCATGCAAGCTAGCTTCAATTATTGACCCACGAACAGGGCGCCGAGAAAAGTAATGACTAACGCCCTTAGCAATAGACTTCGCTATCTTTTTCTGAAATCCAGGAGATACTAGGCGCTTTAATTCTCCCTGGTTTGAGACAAAGCCAGTTTCAATCAATAAAGAGGGAATATCAGGGGACTTTAATACCACAAAGGCAGCTTGCTCGACTCTGCCTTTGTGCATAGGTGTCACTTTTTTCATTTCGCTTAAAACCTCGGCACCAATTTCAAGCCCAGCACCTGTTGTGGCGGTTTGAGAGAGGTCTAACAAAACCGAACGCAAGACACTGCCTTTATCATCAAGCTTTACACCACCCATCAATTCTGAGCTATTTTCTTTTTCAGCAAGCCAACGAGCTGCTTCACTGGTTGCTCCTCTCTCAGAAAGTGCAAAAACCGAAGCACCATGAGCCTTATGATTTTTATAGGCATCTGCATGAATAGAAATAAACATATCAGCATTACTGCGTCTTGCAATATTGAGTCGCTCACGTAAGGAGATGTAATAATCACCCTTTCTTGTTAATACAGCCTTGTAGCCGAAGGTCTGATTAATTTCTTTTGCCACCTGCTGCGCAATCGCTAAGACAATATCTTTTTCTTTTTTTCGCCCCTTACCAATGGCACCAGGGTCTTTTCCACCATGCCCAGGATCAATGACAACTACAATGGGCTTAAGATTCTGAGCCGGCACCTGTTTTGCAATAGAAGCCTTACTTTTATCTGTCTTATGCAAGCTTGCTGCTTTAGGCAGCTTAATACTTGTAGGCTTTGAAGTAGCAGATGTCAAAGTCACTGCAAGCTTGCGATTACCTGCTGACTGAGTTATTGAGGTAAGCCAACTTGCTTTCAAGTCAAACACCAGGCGCATTTTGTTATCATCAGCATGGTAGCGGTATGAACGGTACCATGTATTCTCATCTTTTACTTTACCCGCCTTCCACTCACCATGGGGTATATCGACGACTAATCGGATTGGATTCTCCAGAGAAAATACTTTTGCTTTGACAGGACTGTCAAACTCCATGGATAGTAAGCACTGCTCTTCAAGGGTAGTAACGTTAATTTTTGTGAGGGAAGCCGCAGAAGCCTGCACCACAAATACAGACATGCATATAGATAGAAGAAGACCTTTGAAACTCATAATCAGTGATTGTTCCGTTTTATTTTTCGATAGAGGCTATCCGTGCCTACTTATAGTGAACCACGATTACTCATGAGTTGCAATAGATTTTCTCCACGACAAGAGTGGGCAATAAGCGATACCCGATGCAAGCCATTAGTTGATCCAAACTGCATACAAATATCTGCAGATAACCAGTCATAGGCGCCCTTCTCAGGCCACTCTATAGCCCAAGTAACCTCATCCATTTTATCAGTAAGTCCCAAAGCATAAAAGTCACACCCATTATCTAGACGATATAAGTCCAAATGCAAAAACTCACCCAGTCGTGTTGCATAGCTATGCATAATTGGAAAACTCGGACTCTGCACTACATCGTCACATGCCAGAGCTTTAACCAAGTGTTTCACAAAAACGGTCTTCCCAACACCAAGATCACCCTGCAGAAATAAAACCATATGCGGCTCTAGCAGCCCCGCTACACGCTGTGACAGCGACTGCGTAGCAGCCAGGCTTGGTAACGAATAGTGAAGCGTCTTATCACTTATTTCATGCTGACTAAAATCCACACAACCTCCAACTCAAGATGATGAAGTCTTGTCTTGAGATTCAGTCTTGAGAAAATGCTCACGGTAGTATTGTAGCTCTCGGATTGAATCATAAATGTCCTCGAGAGCCAGATGCTTCATATGCTTATCAACACCCTTTAATAATTCTGGCCGCCAGTAAGACACAAGAAGCTTGACTGAAGTTACATCCAAATGACGGTAGTGAAAGAATGCCTCAAGCTCAGGCATCTCTCGCGCCATAAAACGTCGATCCTGACAGATGCTGTTACCCGCCATGGGTGACTTACCTGGCTTAACATGCTGTACTAGAAAAGCAAGTGTTTTTTCTTGAGCAGATAACAAAGTTTCTTGGCTTTCACGCACACGATCAACTAAGCCTGTTTTTTTGTGCTGCTTCTTGCACCAATCATTCATCCCCTCAAGCACTGAATCACTTTGATGAATAGCAATCACAGGGCCCTCAGCCACAACCTCAAGATTACTTTCAGTCACAACTGTTGCAATCTCAAGGATGGTATCATTTTGCGTATCAAGCCCTGTCATTTCAAGGTCGAGCCATATTATGCGGTCGTCTGGTATCATAAGCTAGATTTTTTATTTAATCATAAGTTTATTATAGCAAAAAATAATGAAAACTCTAAATGATTGTTATAAGTATCACATAGACGCATAAAACCCTCGAATATTAGTGTAATGTCGCCCCCAGATCAAAAGCATCATCACACACAACGACCAAGAAAACTCACCATCCATCAACCAAAACCCACCTAAAAGAACAACTGGAATCATCAGCGACCCCAAAAACACGTGACGAGTTGTTTTCCAGACTAATGTCCATACTAGAACAGCAGCGAGAGTAGGCAACGGTAGCGCAACACTCATCGCACCAAGGCAGGTGGCCACTCCTTTACCTCCACGAAAACGTAACCAAAGAGGAAACATATGCCCCACCACAACACACACACCCAACCATAAAAGAAAATCATGAGGATAAGCATGCGCTTGAGCATAGAGAACTATCATAGCCCCCTTCAATGCATCTAACAAAAATGTCATAGCACCAACCCCTCGCCCACCATTGCGAACCATATTGGTTGCACCCGGATTCCCAGACCCCATCGACCTAGGGTCAGGCAAACCCATAACTTTAGCTAGCACAACTGCAGTTGGAAACGACCCTATAAAATAGGCCAACACTAAGAGTTCCATTTCGCCTCCTCTGGCGTAGTTAAATCAACCAAGGGCCACCTTGGTAACACATCAGCCTGCCCCCCTACTCTAGGATCTTGCTCGCCTCTCAACAGACGTAACAACCCCAGATAAGCAATCATTGCACCATTATCGGTACAATAAGCCTGACGGGGATAAAAACACCGGGCATCATAGCGCTCAAGACTTAGCTTTAACCTGGAGCGCAACTTTATATTGGCAGCGACGCCACCCACTAACACAAGCTGACCACAGCCGGTTTGCTTCAAGGCTTTGACACACTTCTCTACAAGGCTTTTTACCACCACCTCTTCAAAAGCCAAAGCCAAATCAGCTTTAAATTGCTCACACACCTCACTTTGTTTTTGCAAGCACTGACTCACTGCTGTTTTTAAACCACTAAAACTCATCATAAGGTCATCTCTACCCTGCATCGGCACAGGCAATTTAAGCTCACCTTGCTTGCCTTGTAATGCTAACTTAGCAACATGAGGCCCTCCCGGATAAGGTAGCCCCAACATCTTCGCCACTTTATCGAAGGCCTCACCTACTGCATCATCAAGAGTTTCACCAAGTAAATGGTACTCGCCTAACGACTTCACCAAAACAAGCTGACTGTGACCACCAGAAATAAGCAAAGCCACAAAAGGATATCGAGGCGACTCTTCTTCAAGCATACTAGCATGGATATGAGCCTCAAGATGATTAACACCTAAATGGGGAACAGACAAAGACCATGCTAAAGTTCGAGCATAAGCAGATGCCACCAACAAACCACCTGCAAGCCCTGGCCCACGTGTGTAAGCTATTGCATTGATGTCAGACATATCACAGTTCGCTTCTGACATGACCGCCTGCACCAGGGGCCTCATATAACGCACATGATCACGTGAAGCAAGCTCAGGCACTACCCCCCCGAACTGACTATGCAGATCAACCTGTGAGCGCAAACGGTTTACAACAACACCTCGATCACTATCAACCAAAGCTATCCCCGTATCATCACAGGAAGATTCAATACCTAACACCAACATAATGACAAAAAGTTATTATATGCTTGAGCTAGTAGTCTACCTCAGCGTCTATTGAAAGCAACAGCAAATAGCAACCTGAAAGACAAGCCCGCAAAGAAAATAACACAAAACAACACTTTGCCCTTTGCATTCTTATCGTTTAGTGCTATCATCATGGGTCTAATATTTACAAGGCAACCAACAAAGAGGACTTTATGCCTGAGGTACACATTTCATCTCACGATAACAATATCGAAAAAGACCTAAGAAACTTTAAAAGAAAAGTTGACAAAGCTGGTCTACCTGCACTAATTCGCCAAAACATGGCTCATATTCCACCTACAGCTGAGAGAAAACGAGCAAAAGCTGCAGCAAAAAAACGCTGGGAAAAAAAGCTTAAAAAAGAGAGAGAAGCCATGGTACGCATGATTCGTTCTCGCCTAAGCAAGCGCGCAAAAAAACAAAACGACCTAGTTGAACGAATTAAGGCAGAAAGTGCCGGACAAGACAGCTAAGTTTTTTTGTTACCAGTTAATCAATAGGATTCATCATGAGCGAGATCAAAGCGAAATTACTAGACGATATTAAGCAGGCCATGCGTGACAAAAACAAAGAGCAACTGACCATGCTACGCGGACTAAGCGCGGCAATCAAACAAGTTGAAATTGACAAGCAAATCGACGCTATTACTGATGACCAGGTTATTAACGTGATCATGAGCATGATTAAACAGCGTAAAGAGTCAGCCAAACAGTATCGCGCGGCAGACCGCCAAGATCTTGCAGAAAAAGAAGAAGCAGAGAACGAAGTCTACAGCAACTATCTTCCAGAGCAACTAACACCTGAAGAAATTGCTGCATTGATCTCATCAGCTATTGCAGAAACTGGCGCCGAATCAGTCAAAGACATGGCTAAAGTCATGGACATTCTAAAGCCTCAGCTAGCAGGAAAAGCAGATATATCTGAAGTAGGCAATCAAATTCGTGAACAGCTGAACGCCTAACCTTTCTAGCCATTTATTAGGTAGGGATGAATGCCACCTCTATGCTATGATTAAAGCCTATTCAGATCAGTGACACAACATGGCAAAACAAACCATACCTCAAGCATTTATAGACGACATATTAGCCAGAACAAATCTTGCCGAATTAGTCTCATCCAGACTTTCAATGAAAAGATCAGGTTCGAATTGGCACGGTTGCTGCCCGTTCCATCAGGAAAAAACTGCCTCTTTTTCAGTCTCTGAGCAAAAGCAATTCTTCTATTGTTTCGGCTGCAAAGCTTCAGGCAATGCAGTCAAGTTTATGATGGATTATCATAATTTCAGCTTTCCCGAGGCCATTGAACAGCTTGCTGGCGAGCTTGGCATGCCTATGCCAGAGCTAGAGCATAGCTCCCCCAACCAAAGTCAATCGTGCTACAGCCTACTGGACAGAGTGACAGACTTCTACACGAAGATATTGCAACAAACCCCTCAGGCACTAGACTACCTAGAAGGCCGAGGCCTTAGCCAAACAACCATCAAGCAGTTTCGCATTGGCTACGCCCCTCCTGAATGGGATACCATAAAAAAACAGTTTGGCAAACAGGTGCAACAACACCAAGACCTTGTTCGCACAGGCATGCTCATCGAGAAAAACCAGCGTACTTATGATCGTTTTCGTGGGCGCATTATGTTCCCTATCATTAATCCTCAGGGCAAAATTATCGCTTTTGGCGGGCGGGTTACCAACCAAGAAACACCCAAATATCTTAATTCACCAGAAACTGATATTTTCCACAAAAACAATGAACTATTTGGCCTCTACCAAGCAAGGCAAGCTCAAACTAAACTTGACCAACTCGTAGTTGTTGAAGGCTATATGGATGTTATAGCTCTTGCAAGCCAAGGTATCACTTATGCTGTCGCCTGCCTTGGCACCGCTATTACTCACGGACATATTAAAAAACTTCTCAAACAAGCCAATAAGATCATCTTTTGCTTTGATGGCGATCGCGCCGGACAAGCCGCTGCATGGAAAGCACTCACCACTTCACTTCCTCATGCTCACGATGGGGTAACGATTTCTTTTTGCTCAATGCCCGAAGGAGAAGATCCCGACACCTACATCAAACATCATAGTGTTGAAAAATTTACGCAGCTACTCAAGCAAAGCGCCCCTTTATCTAATTTTTTCTTTGAGCATCTACAAGATGAATATGGTAACACCTCACTTGATCAAAAGGCGGCATTAGGCAAGGCTGCAAAGCAGCTTATCGAAACGATGCCTGAAGGCATCTTCAAAGCACTACTTCACCAAGAACTTGAAAAAACTATTGATCTTGCCTCATCACCACAAATCGACCCACCGCAATCCCCAGAACCCACATCCACAAACCAAAACATTAGCCCCATACGACTTGCCATTACCCACTTAGTACATAAACCAGATCTTTTAAAAGATACACAACTGCCGGGACTTGATTCGAATAATAAAGGGGAAGCTATGCTTAGTGCTGTTATCGATCTCATTCATAAACATCCTCATATTACTAATACTGCCCAACTACTTGAATATGCCAAAAACAAACCTTGGTACGATATTATCCATCACCTTGCTTGCCAAGAGCTCCCACTATCCAGTCAAGCCACTACAGAACAATTTCATGGGTACTTACAAAAACACTGGGCTGGAAAAACTCAAAGCACCATTAATCATCTTATTGAAAAATCTAGCCGCCAACGATTAAGTGCTGAAGAAAAAAAACAACTACAAAAACTTATTCTAGAGCAAAAAAGTTAATAAACCTCTGTTTTTTTGCTCTAATATTGACTATAATTTATGCCTTTGTATATGGGGAGAGTGACTATGTCGACCGAAAAAAACCAATCAGAAACTTATATGAAAAACCTGATTGAAAAAGGGAAGCAACAAGGTCATCTCACCTATGCAGATCTGCACGATATTTTACCCAATGATGTGACTGATCCAGAGAAGATTGGAGAGATCATTGAGGCTCTTGACAACATGTCAATCAAAGTTGTCTCCAATACCAACAACGAACCTTTTGAGCCCATTGAAGCATCTCCCTCTAAAACCATTTCTAATTCAATTGAAAGCGAATATGGGCATGCCTCATTTGACCCAGTTAGGCGCTACATGAGCGATATGGGGGCTAAAGAGCTACTATCTAAAAAAGAAGAAGTTGCTATTGCAAAAAACATTGAAAAAGGCATCGAAAACACGATGGAAGCGCTGGCACAAAATAGTGGCACAATCTTAAGCCTCATAGAAAGCTACCAACAAGCCATAGCTGGCGAAGCCCGCCTCACAGACTTCATCACCGGTATAAAAGAAGATACTCCTTTACAAGAAGGTATGCAAAACTCTGAAGTAGTGGCAGAGAAAGCTAACGCAGGTGTTAGACCAAAAGAGGAAGAAGAAAAAAAAGGGAGTGGCGCCACAAAAGACAGTGATGCTGAAAAAGACAGTAATGCTGAAAAAGACAGTAATGCTGAAAAAGACAGTGATGCTGCAAAAGACAGTGATGCCACAAAATCATCTGACAGCAATGAAGATAATAGCGATGACTTATTCACCTCTGGTCTTGACTTAGCTGCCATTGAAGCCATTATGGAAGAACTTCATTCAGCACACACTAAACTTGAAGCCTTAGTACAAAAACATGGGACGGACAACGCTAGAACAAAAGAGCAACAACTCGAGGTACAAAAGGTATTCATCAAACTTAAGCTATCCCCAAAAGAAATAAATCGTCATACCAAAAAATTACGCGAGATGCTTTCTGAAATCAAAAAGCAAGAAAAAACCATCATCGATATTACGACAAAGAAAGGAAAGGTAACTAAAAAAGACCTTGCCTCGATGATTAATGAGCAGCTTAATAATCTTGGTTGGTTTGACAATGGACTTCTCAATGCCGCAAAAAAACCAGATGCATTACTTCCCCATAAACGGGATATTTTACGAGCACAAAAGAAAGTCATCATTATCGAGTCCATTGCGTGCTTACCCGTTAAAAAAATCAAAGAAATCAATCAAAAAATAGCGATTGGTGAGGCAAAAACTAGCCAAGCAAAAAAAGAGATGACCGAGGCAAACCTTCGCCTTGTTATTTCTATTGCAAAAAAATATACCAATCGCGGACTTGCTTTCCTTGACCTCATCCAGGAAGGCAATATAGGTCTTATGAAAGCCGTTGATAAATTTGAATATCGTCGAGGCTACAAATTTTCAACCTATGCAACATGGTGGATCCGCCAAGCCATTACCCGTGCTATTGCTGATCAAGCACGAACAATTCGGATCCCCGTGCACATGATCGAAACTATCAACAAACTGAACCGAATCTCTAGGCACATTATGCAAGAGACTGGTCAAGAACCTACACCTGAAGAACTGAGCAAACGTATGGACATCAGTGAAGAAAAAATCCGTAAAGTTCTCAAGATCTCTAAGGAGCCTATCTCAATGGAAACGCCTATTGGCGATGATGAGGACTCCTCACTAGGTGACTTCATTGAAGACTTATCAGTTCTTTCTCCCGTTGAGTCAGCCACAACAGAAAGTCTGAAAGAATCAATTCAAGATGTTCTATCATCACTGACACCTCGTGAAGAAAAGGTGCTGCGGATGCGCTTTGGCATCAATATGAATACTGACCACACGCTAGAAGAGGTAGGTAAGCAATTTGATGTTACGCGAGAGAGAATTCGTCAAATTGAAGCAAAAGCCCTTAGAAAACTACGCCACCCAACCCGTGCGGAGAACCTATCAACGTTCATGGAAAAAGATGAAGAGCAAGATGAACATTAGGCTTTTAGCCCATAGATAATCTAAAAAATATTTTTATAATAACTATAATAAGATATTAGCATATTATAGAGATACTAAGTGCCCAAACCTTTTTTTAACATTGGTAGCTTGACCAAAAACCCCCTAGTCAAACCTTTACTGTCTAGGCTTGAGAGGTTCTTAAAGGTTCACTCTGCTAACAAGCTTATTGAAGAGATTTTACGTCAACCCTCCCCATCGTTAACTGCACAGATAGAGGCTGTACTACATCAACTAGGAACCTCTTATTCATTTGAGCAAAAAGCACTGAATAACATTCCCTCAAAAGGACCTCTTATCATCGTGAGCAATCACCCTCTTGGAATAGTAGATGGCTTATTACAAGCACATATTGCTCTGCATGCAAGGGATGATGTAAAAATACTATCAAATGACTTATTAACATCACTTCCAGGACTTGATCAAGTCATGATTAATGCGAATAATTGGGACGAAAGCAAAACTAATAAAACCCATAATAATAGTAAAGCCATGCGAAAAGCACTAAGCTGGCTTAATGAAGGCCATTGCCTTTGTGTTTTTCCTGCAGGTGAGGTAGCAAGCTGGCAATGGCGACAACAGAGCATTGTTGAACCTCCTTGGCAAAATCATATCGTGCGTCTTGCGTGTAAAACAGGTAGTCATATCATACCTGTGCACTTTGACAATACTAATAGCAACTTATTTCATGCATCAGGCATACTTCATCCTTTTCTTCGAACGATACAATTGCTACGTGAAGCATTTTGCCAGCCAAAAACTGTTACAATAAGTATTGGTCAGAAGTTATCATCGAACTTAATTGCCAAGCTTCCCTCTTCTCAAGATCAAACTGACTTTATTCGACAAGCCACTCTTTGCCTAGCACAAAAACAAACCCACAATCAATCAATACATCTAACGCTTGAAAGACAGAAGAACCAGTGTGAGCTAGCTCCCATTGCCACTCTACGCTCAAAAAACAAGCTATGTAGAGAAATCCAGGCTCTTCCTGCTAGTGCAATGTTACTTGACGGAGATAGATTTTCAACCTACGCAACTCAAGGTAAGAACATTCCTACAACTTTACATGAAATCGGCAGACTGAGAGAAATCACATTTCGTCTAAGCCAAGAAGGCTCAGGCCTTGCTCTTGATCTGGATGAATATGATCAAGAAAGCTGGCAACTTTTTTTGTGGGACAAACAAACACACCAGATTGCTGGCGCCTATCGTTTAAATCTCATTGAAAAACTTGATCAAGATTTTTATAGCAAGACACTCTTTACCATCAGCAAAAAATTTGCTCAAGTATTATTCCCTGCTATTGAACTGGGCCGCTCCTTTATTGCGCCAGAGTACCAAAGGCGCCCTCTTAGCCTTTTTCTTCTTTGGCAAGGTATTGGTGAATTTATGTACCAAAATCAAAAATTCACAACTTTATTTGGGCCTGTGAGCATTGCAAATGACTATAGTGCTAGCGGCAAGTCAATTCTTTGCAACTTTTTGAAGCAACACCATGGCTACCCTAATGCTAAACATGCAGTAAGACCCAAACAACCATGGACAATGGATCCTGACTGTAAAGAAACTCTTGGCTCTATGAGCAATAACTACACTGTAGATCATTTCAATGCACTCATTCAAACTCTTGAAGACGGCAGAGGCATGCCTATTCTCCTTAAGCATTACCTTAAAATTCACTGTAAAATTTTGGACTTTAATGTAGACCCATTGTTTTCTGATGTACTTGATGGATTTATTCTTATTGATACTAAGAACATTAAAGCAAGCGTACTCAAGAAATACTGCAATATTTATTACAATCACTCAAAACAACGTCTTGAAAAAGCAGAATCTGATAAATGAGTTGATTATAAACAATTAAATCCTCTTATTTCTGTTTGACATCGGTGCAGGCCGATGCTAGCATGAATATACGTAACACGGAGGTTATCATGAAAAAAATCGCTCTTCAGCTATCCATCATACTTTTATCTCTTTCTGCATGCAGTGACATGATCGAAGCGGAAAGACAAGAAAACTTACAGCGTTGCCAAAGAGCATGTAACCGCGTCTTTTCTGATTTTCCAGAGCATTACAATATGTGCATGAATTCCGGCATGGATTCTTATGGTTATTATAACGGCAATAGTTGTGAAAGTTATATCAAGCCCCACCTTCGCTGCATGGGATCAGGTCTTGTTCCTAACAGAAATGCCGTCAATGAGGAAAATGAATATTCAAGATGTGTACTCCAGACTCAAGAGAGAGAGGAAGACAGAGACCTAACTCGAGAAATCAACAGACCATCAACGGGACCACGAGAGGTTTGTACAAAAAACCCCTATACAGATACAACAACTTGCAAAGAGGTCTACCAATAAGCTTGTTCTTGCACATTAACGTATTTGACGATAATATAGGCGTCTCGTGAATAAGACAGTTTAAAATGACCTTAACTAGTGTTATTGCTTCAGAAGTAAGCAAACAGATATCCTCCCATTTTGACATAGGACAAGAAGTTTCTATTCGTACTGCCAAGATAAAGGATTATGATTATCAGTGTGATGTTGCTTTTCAATTAAGTAAGGTACTTAAAAAGCCACCATTAAGTATTGCAGAGCAACTTGCTCATACACTCGATACAACCATGAAAGGTATCAGTATCACATCATCGGCACCTGGCTTCATTAACTTCACCATAGATAATGCTTATCTTAGCACGATAGGTACTGGACAGCTTAACAGCCCTGCACAAACAAGAAAAAGGCAAAAAGAACGTATTGTAGTTGATTACGGAAGTCCTAATGTCGCAAAAAACATGCATGTTGGCCATTTACGCTCTACGGTCATAGGTGATGCCATTACGAGGGTTTTAACCTATACCGGCCATGAGGTTACACGCCAAAATCACCTAGGCGACTGGGGTACACAGTTTGGTATGCTCATTGAATATCTTGAGCAACACGAATTATCGTTAGATACCATGTCAATCGACTCGCTTAATGACGCTTACCGCGCAGCAAAATCAGAGTTCGATGCCTCAGAAGCCTTTGCTGAATTAGCCAAAAAACGAGTTGTACTTCTGCAGTCGGGTGACTCTGCTACAAAAGCAAGATGGGAAAAGCTTGTCAAAGTTAGCATCAAACATTTCCAAGATTGCTACAAAACACTTGGTGTATTACTTACTGAAGAAGATATACGTGGCGAAAGTTTTTATAATGATAAACTTCAAGATCTCATAGCAAGCCTTGCCCATCAGGGCTATCTACAAGAAAGCCAAGGTGCAAAGGTGCTCTTTTTAGAAGGCTTTATTGATAAAGACAAGAACCCTCTACCCATGATTCTACAAAAAAGTGACGGCGGTTTTTTGTATGCAACAACTGATCTTGCGACCTTACAATATCGACTAGAAACTTTAAAAGCCAATCGCCTTATTTATGTGACTGATAGCCGACAAAAACAGCACTTCGCCATGCTTTTTGCCGCAGGAAGGCAAGTTGGCTTTGTCAAACCTGAGCATGAGCTTAACCATGTAGCTTTTGGCACGATTCTGGGGGAAGATGGCAAACCGTTCAAAACACGTTCGGGAGAAGTAATACCTCTTGACCAATTAATTCAGGAAGCACAAAAACGTGCATTGACACTCTTTCTTGATAAAAACCCAGAGTACAATCCAGAGGAAGCAAAAGCAATTGCAGATACTATCGCCATTGCTGCTTTAAAATATGCTGATCTTTCTATTGATAAAGTGAAAGATGTGAAGTTTAACTGGGATCAAATGCTGGCTTTTGAAGGCAATACAGCGCCCTATCTTCTTAATGCAGTTGTTCGAATTCATGCCCTTTTTCGTAAAAATGGCCAAGCTTCTCATTCATCTATTGTTATTGAGCACGAAAAGGAACATCAACTACTGTTAAAACTCCTTGAATTTGAGAATCGCTGTAATCAAGTGGCTGAATCCTTAGAAATTCACCATTTATGCCACTATCTTTACGAGGTCACATGCGCTTTTCATGGTTTTTATGAACACTGCCCTATACTTAGAACTGAAGATCCCACAAAAAGCAGCCGGATCAATCTTTGCAAGCTAACCCAGGAAGTCCTAGAAAAAGGACTCAGCCTGCTTGGTATAGAGACGCTAGAGCGTATGTAATCACCTAGAATTTTTATCTATATGATCAAAAAAGTTTTGCTTATAATACATTGGCGGACAATTTAATATTTGCAGCTAAGCATAGGGGTTCTAGGCAAAGAATCAGCCCCACTTACTGTAGAAACAGCTAAAATGTATGTAAACATCTAGCACTCTTTCATATAGGATCACAAAAAAATCTACCTATAACATACTCTATATGACACTTGGGACTACTGATCAAGAGGTTTAGATCACTATTGCATCATTCAACAGTATTACTAAGAATCCAATAGTTGTTTCGGGATGTCATACCCTTTCTTGTTGGCTATCTCAAGATAGAAGCTCGCTTGCTCTTGATCTTGGTCAACCCCATAACCAAAATGATAAAGCAAACCTACAAGGTAAGCATATTCACCTTGCTCCTGTCGAGCTTGTGATGTTATCCAGTGCAAAGCATTAACATCTAGAGAAGTGACGTCCTCATCCTGTAAAAAAGCAAGACCAAGATAATAGTAAGCCTTTGCAACCCCTTTGTCCGCTGCTTTCAACAACCAAGATCGAGCTTCTCCGCTTTGGTTTTGCATTAACTCTATCCCATAGAGTAACTGAGCTTTTGCGCTACCAGTTTTGGCATGTTGAAGCAATGTGTCCATCATATGACTGGTATTCATTTCTGAGACAAAAAAGGTTCTAGAGACACGCACCCAGTCTGTGATAGCATCCTTTTCACCAGCATTTAATGCCTGTTCATAGTAACTTGAAGCCTTATGAAGATCTTGTAGCACTACCTTACCTTCTTCATACATAGCGCCCAAAAGGTACATTGCTTTAGGGCTACCCTGTGCTGCAGCTTTATTAAGCCAGTGGTACGCCTGCTTAGGAGAATAAGGCAACTTCGTGCCTGTTAGTAAAAAGCTTGCTAGCTGTAGCTGGGCAACACGATCGCCCTTTTCTGCTTTTACGACTAACTGGTGATCTAGGCGACTCTGGTGAGACATCACACAACGCTTTATGTCACTGTGAAGCCAATCCTCTTCTTCTGAAACCATAGAAGGAAGCGCATAACTAGAACAGATGAATAAAGAAAGGGAAAAGCAAAGAATTTTTTGTTTCACGACAGACTCCATGTCTTGTTTTCACGATGATAGCATGGGCACTCATTAGAAACAACGGCTCAGTGATGGCTAATGTCGATGATGCGACTTCCATAATTGTTTCTCTGGCACAAAAAAGGCTAGAACGAATGCCAAACAAAAACAAAGGGGTAAGACCCAAAAGCTTTGGTGCATGGCAGTAAGAGTATAAACTCTATCTCCCAAAGCATCGAGCTCACCTGTCCATTGGCTATCGAGCAAGCGCCCAATGATAGGCTGTAGTAAGCTTCCCCCCACAATGACAGATGCCATATTAGCAAAGGCAATAGAAGCTCCTGAAGCGCTCTCAGGCTCAATCTCACCTGCATTAGCATAAGATATCATCAAGGCTGCATTAAAAAACCCATAAACGACCATCAATGAGCATAATTGCCAATAGGTCCACTGGTGATAATAAAGCGCTAAAGTAATAGTACTACCACACACTAATGCTGACAAAACACAAAAATGCGATCGTGAAGGGAGTCTATTGGCTAACCACCCTACTATCGGAGCTCCAATAATCCAACCAACAAAAATACAAGAAACAATTCGACTAGCATCCTGATGAGATAGGTGATAAGCATGATAAAAAAAACTAGGGCCCCACATTTCAGCAAATGCAGCCGTCGTTGCATATAAAAACCCACCATAAGCAGCATTAATCCATAGTGCCTTTCTTGATAAGACAATCTTTAAACCCTCAAAAAGACTGGGCTGAGATGATTCATTTGATTCCCTAGGAGACTTAGGTTTAGGAAATAAAATAAAGACAAACCCTAGCACGCAAAAAAGCCCTGCACAAAACAGCATAGCTTGACGCCAACTATAGAACTGTAGTAGCCAGCTCATAGGAGCCTCTCCGATAATAGCACCAAGCATACCCAAAGCCTGAGTTAAGCTTGCAAACAATGGAAACAAGCGCAAAGGAAACCAAATCAATACCATTTTTAATGTACCAACGAAAGCAAATGCTGCAGAAAATCCCATTAATACACGCGCCAAACTGGCCAACCAAAAATGATGAGAAAAAGCAAACAGCATACAGGCACCACCACAGAGAAAGGCCATAGCTGTCAACAATTTTTGTGGCCCAAAACGATCAACAAGTACTCCCACTGGAAGCTGCATAGCAATATAAGGCCAATAAAAAAAACTAGCAAAAAAGCCAATAGTAAAAGCATCAATTGCGAAATCTGTGCGCAGTTGTGCCTCCATCACACTTGGAGCAACACGAACAACATACTCAAGGAGAAAAAAGCAAGCGCAGAAACCCCATATAATATAAGGTATTGATGTAGCAACCGGTATCGATTGGGATAGACTACCTTGTTTAAACTGAGACATATCATTTATGTTGTAAAATCATTGTTTATCATCATGGATTTAACAACCTATGTCAAACAAAGCAATAAAACACATATAATTCATGCACTTAAAACAACAAAAAAACATTGCCATGCGCTATTTTTTACTCTAAAATGTGATTTTAACTCTAGAAAGAAGCTATGGACAATCGCCATTTTCTCTACTTGTGTATCGCCCAGTTTGCTATAGGTATCACTGTAGTCAGCGTCAAGTCACTTGTATTGACTATTCCTATTTCCTTTCTATTATTCGTACGTTTTGGTTGTAGCGGCCTCCTATTGCTGGGCTTATGCTTTCAGCAAAAAAAATCATTAACCACTAATGCTTATGGCCATAAAATAAGCTTTAATGACATGATGCTACTATCCATCCAGGCTCTATGTGGAGGATTCCTATTTAACATGCTCATGATGAACGGATTACGCTACACTTCTGCATCAGCAGCGGGTATCATCAGTAGCACAACACCAGCCATGATTGCCATCTTATCGATCTGGCTGCTCAAGGAAAAACTCAATCAAAAAAAGATTGGCACTATCGTACTAGCAATGATTGGCATTATGTTTATGCACCTTGGCGAAATTGGTGACCATGAGACTGTCAGTAATCTATTTGGTAACTTTTTGGTATTTCTTGCGGTTATTCCTGAAGCCATGTTTACCATACTTGCAAAAAAACACCAACTTGGCTTATCACCTGTTGTAAACGCAACTTTGAGTAATCTCTTGAACGCTCTATTTTTTGCTCCGATGGTTTTAAGTATTTTGCCAACAGTTATAGCTCTTGATATTAGCTGGCTTCAACTAGTGCAAATGGCTTTCATGGTTTTGGGAGGCATTCTCTTTTACACATTTTGGTACCTTGGTGTACCACATACCCCTGCAGCAACAGCAGCGGTAACCACAGCCATTGCTCCTTTGAGCATCACCCTACTTGCCATGCTTTTTTTAGGCGAATCACTCACGCTGGTTAGCGCAATAGGCATGGTCTTGGTCTTACTCTCTATTCTTTATGGAGCAAACCTACCTCTACACCATCTTTTTTCTAAAAAATCATCATGACCATATAAAAAACGACTATACTTCTACTAAACCAAAGGAGCATCGTCATGAACCAACATGATTTTGAAAAAACTGAGCCCGGCTTTATTGGAAGTCTTATCCTAACTTCTGAGCACATTATGGACAAAGTCTCAGGAACAGTTCCTGTAGTAGGTTTATTTATCTCTGCTGCCGGTGCCTTAGGGTCACTCATTTGGTACCGAAAATCTCTGACTAACTGGCAAAAAGGATTAAGACTGCTACTTGCCGCAAGCTTTGCAACTCTTGGAGCCGTTGTCCTTACCTTCCCTTTTACAGGTCTTGCGGTAGGCCTTGGCGTTGCTATTTTTAGTGTTATCAGTAATATCTATGAAAAGATAAGCCATAGTACTAAACAAGCATCTCATAAAAATGAAGGTAGCATGCATGAAGCAAAACATCATATGCGTATGCTCAACCAACATACCTATAATAGTTTCATGAGCGTGGCATCTTTAACTTGCATCACTGTTTCATTACTTGTTCCGGCTATCGCTCCTGCTATTCTTGGTATCTTCATTACCTCCACCTTAGTATTCCTTGCACTCACATTTGCATCAAATAAATTACCAGAGCAAAAAAAGACTACCTCCTATACTCAAGATGAAAAGCAGTATCATGATAAGATTGAACAAGCCGATGAAACGTGGAAGCACCGCGCTCATGAGCAAAAAGAATTAAATGCTACACAGACTACTGAGACAAAACCTTTGCCAGAAAAGTCAGTCGTAGAAAAAACACCAAGCCATGATAACGAGGATAACGAAGGTGAGGGAGAAACCAAGGCACCTCATCCACCTCACTAAGCCAAGATAGAAAATCAGCTTCTTATTGTTATCCTAGTAGTATTTGCAGATGAAAGGATTATAATAGAATTTCAGACTTATTGAATTCAGTTTATATGACTTTCTATATCTTTATCCCTGCTCGCTATCATTCTAGCAGGCTTCCTGGCAAGCCTCTTTGTGATTTAGGGGGCAAAACCATGCTAGCTCGTGTCATTGAGCAATGCGTAAAAAGCAAAGCAACTGAATGCTGCGTACTTACAGATCATGATGCTATCTATGCGCATGCCCAAATGCTTGGGGTCAATGTTTACAAGACTCCTACTAGCTGCCAATCAGGGACCGAGCGGATCGCTTCTATTATCCATCAAAAGTCGTTTGACTCTGACTCTATCATTCTTAATGTTCAAGGTGATGAGCCTTTTATTCATCCTGAGGCGATTAACCAGCTGGCAGACTTACTTCTTGCTAATCCAGACGCAAGTGTGGCCACTTTGTATCAGACTATTACTCAAGAAGAAAATTATCTTAGCCCTCATTGTGTTAAAGTTGTTCTAAACCATCAACAAGAAGCACTTTACTTTTCACGAGCACCTATTCCTTTTCTCCGCCAAGAATCCAAGCAAAAATCATCAATACCACCTGCATTCAAACATATTGGCCTGTATGCTTATAGAGCAAGCTTCTTTGAGCGCCTTAGAGACATGCCTAAATCATCTCTAGAACTAGCTGAATCTCTCGAACAGTTACGCTGGCTTCAAGCTGGAGAAAAAATCATTTGCGGTAAAGCAAAGCATGAGGCCATGATGGATATCAACACCCCTGAAGATCTTAGCAAAGCGCAAAAAATGTATGAACATTGCACCACGGTATAAGCTTATCTTGTTGTTCCTTTGCAGTGTCTCTGCCTTTGGCCAACAAATGATATGGAAAGTAACGCCACTTTATTTTGGTGCTTCCAAGGGGGCTCTTAAAATTTTTGCACGCAACTCTTCCAGGCATAACTGGCAGCTTCATAAAAAGATTCCCATTGTTTTAGGCCGGAATGGTATATCATCTTCACTTAGCTATACCTCTCTACCTCCCTTTTGGGGCAAACAAGAGGGTGATGGCAAAACTCCAAGTGGCACTTTTCATATCAATAGCCTCTTTTCAAAACATGTTGCCTCACCAGGTGTACAATGGCCCTATCACCTTATTACCCAACAAAGTCGCTGGATTGATCACCCCTGGCACCCTCGTTATAACCATTGGTCTAATTCAATACCTCTTGGAGAACAGATGGACAGACAAGATGGCTTGTACCGAGAAGGCATGAATTTAAACTACAATCAAAATCCTACCCTTCCTTATAAAGGAAGTGCTATTTTTATTCATCAATGGAAAAATGCTAACCGCTTTACTTCTGGCTGTATTGCCATGAGTGCTGAACATCTTGATTATCTATGGCATCAAATCGCCACGCTCACTCCTAATGGTGTGGCCGTTCAAATTTCTCCCTACCCTTAAACAAAACAAATTAACCTACTTCACTCCGATCAAATGATGAGGCATACTGAACATTCATGTCATTGCGCAAGGCTGCAAACTTATGAGTATTCTCATTGATTTAACCCATACACTCACTGATCAATCTTGCGCCTGGCGTGGAGGCTGTGGCTACCATCCTGAAACAAAGTTAGACTATGATCGATCAAAACCACTCAGCTTCAAGGTTAACCAAATTAAGATGCATGCTGGTATTGGCACCCATATCGACATGCCTGCCCATTGTCACCCTGAGGGGCGCACACTAGAACAAGTACGCCTAGAAGAAATGCTATGCCCTTTAAGCATCATTGATCTATCGGACCAATGCTCTCCTGACCTTTTAGTTGAAGCGCAGCATTTACGCGCCTACGAAGATCAATATGGGCCTATTATAGAGCATAGCCTTGTAATCATCGCTACTGGCTGGGAAAAGTACTGGCATTCACCAGAACAATACCATAATCACTATCAGTTTCCTCATTGTGCACCCTCGATTGCAGAATTTCTACTTCAAAGAAACGTTACAGGACTTGGCATTGATACACTTAGTCCTGACCGCCCAGACAGCGGTTTTCCAACTCATCAAACTTTATTACATGCTGACAAGCTTATTATTGAAAATGTAGCCAATGCGTCTTTAATGCCCGCACACGGTGCCAAAGTCATTATTGCTCCGAGTAAACTACAAGGTTTAACCGAAGGCCCCGTACGCTTACTTGGCATCAAAAATACCTAAAATTTTTCATAGTCCAATAAAAGACCAGGTCCCCCATGAGTCTTGACGTGAATATGACCAAAACACCCCCACACCAAAAACAAATAAAAAAACAAAAAAAAACCAGATATCTTCAAAAAAACAACCCACCCTATTGATTTTTATAAAATAAAGTGCATAATATATCAAAAAGAAACAAGGTTTTATTGTGGGTAAAAAACAACTAACATCACATCAAAAAGCAAAGCTCTTTGATGCTAATCATCAACAAAGAAAAATGGATAGAGGTGCTCTAAACACACAAGAAGAATCACTGTCGATTTCTGACACTTATTCTTGCCTATACAAAAAGCACCGCAAGGTCATTCAAACGTTAATTGATCAAACACTTATCAATCATTTTCGTCCACAAGATCTTAAAAAAAGTAAGTCATTTCAAGACCTTCTAAAAACGCAATTAGAAACCATTGTAGATAATCACGAAAGTCAAATTGATCGATCAGAATCATGGATGAGTGATCCTAATCAAATGCTTAGAGTCCTTACTCAAATAGCCAACTTGTATCAATCAAGCCAAGAAGAAACAAGTACAACCTTAGATCGTCCTCGAGCAGCTTCTGCACCCACAGTCATAGAATCAAGAGAGACAATAAATCCTCCTATTAGGCCTGCCTCTGCCCCTACAATAGGGAGTATTTGGCACTGCCCTACACTCATTGAACCTGCGCCTGAGGGTCTTGGTAGCAATGCTAAGGATGCTTGGAACAACACAGTCCAATCGATACAAGCTATTTGGGGAGGCAGTTTCTTCACGACGCAAACAATCAATAGTACTCTAGGGCAGGAAGCAAGAACCGCATTCTATAGCCTAAATGCAGAAGAATCATAAACTTACTATCGAACGATATCGCTTGAATAGGTGCACCAAACTAGAACGCTAACATTAGCTGACTAATTCAGTGTATACAAACTGATATTGAGCACTGTTGCGAAAGATACCCAGGCAAAGTAAGGTAGTAGCCAATATAAAACAATGCGCTCATGCCTATCTTTAAACATCAATAGCGCCAATGTTACCCAAAGCAAGGTAATATCTATTAGCGCTAGATCAATACGATGCAGGGCAAAAAACAGTGGCGTCCAAGCGAAGTTAAACACTAATTGCACAAGAAATAAAGACCACAAGATTGGATATTGCTGTCGAGCAGACCAAAGTTTACCTGCTGCAATTCCTATCATAATGTAAAGACAAGACCAAACTGGACCAAAAATATAAGCAGGTGGATTGAAGCTTGGCGTATTAAGGTCTTTGTACCATGTGGACACTGCATCTTGGGTTAAAAATCCAGAAGCAAACCCTAGGCCCAAACACACTATAATACCAATCAATTGTGGGTAATATCGCTTCATGCTAGCTCCAAAGCTTATATTGTTCTTTCTCTATCATAGTGGTATCGCATGAAGATTACAAACAACAATAATCAGCCAACCAGTTAATATTTTACCAAAAAAAACACCAAAATAACCACAAATATGCCTACAGATAATACTTTTTTAATAAAAAAACACTAAAATAACCATAAATATTACAAAGAGACTATTTATGGCTGACAGCATTTTACACCAAGACATTCCGGACGGAAGTGAATTCCTTAAAAATACTAGAAAAAACGCTTTAGATCTTAGGCGCATGTGTGATAACGCATCCAAAGAAATGAAAAAGTATGTTGAATTGCTACTCTCAGCAAAACAATCCGAAATGCTTTTTAATTCTTTTATTGCTCATGCACCAAACCACGAGATCCTAAAGAATATTTCAGATCAACTCTGTGCTATCAGAGAAAAACGAGGCATTCATGTAACGGGAGAATCAGGCAAACTAGATAAACAAAAAGCATTCTTCGCAAGGCTTAGTCAAGATATGGCAAACATGAAAACTCATGTTGCAAGCAAAAGCTGGATATCAAAAGAAAGGTTTATTAGCAAATTACAAGGTATATTAGGTAAAGAGATCTGTGTTACTGAGGAATTTGCACACAAGGCAAAACAAACTAGCGTAGAAATGTATCGTATGATGCAGAATGATGCCCAGTTTAATGGTGTACAAGCTGCCTACTTAGGAGCTAATCGCAAGAGAAGCTCTAGAACATTTGACGATATAACATCAGCTCAGACACCAGAACCTCAAGCTAGTTCAGCTGAGCATAGAGTACAGAGACAAAGGACCATTGATCATAGGAGTGATGACGATACTACATCATTTGATTCATCAAGTGAATCTGACGGCTCAGATGCCTCTTATCATCCAAATTAATAATTAGACGGTTAACAGCGTTTCAAGGGCTATTTCAACCATACCCATAAAATTGTTTTGTCTTTCTTCAGAAGGCAAATGCTCTTGAGTAACAATATGGTCACTGATCGTGAGTAATGCAAGTGCTTGAATACCAAACTGTGCTGCTAGGGTGTATAAAGCTGCCACTTCCATTTCGGCACATAAAACCCCAAATTGGGCAAATATTTGCCAGTCAGAGTCGTTTAAATGATAAAAAGCATCTGTTGTAAACACATTGCCTACTTTAACGGCTAGATTTTGTTTCGATGCAATGCTATGCGCGGAGGCTAACAAATTAAAATCAGCGATGGGCGCAAAACTTTGCTGGTCAAATCGCCGATGATTCATATTTGAGTCGGTAGAAGCTCCTTGTGCCATAACAATATCACGCAATTGCACATCAGGCTGCATACCCCCTGCAGTGCCAACACGAATTACTTTTTTGACACCATAACTCTCCATGAGTTCATGCGCGTAAATCGACATAGACGGCATTCCCATACCAACGCCCTGCACAGAAATACGCTCGCCCTTATATTCACCTGTATAACCTAACATGCCTCGGACTTCGTTATAACAGACAGGATTGTCTAGATACTTCTCAGCAATTACTTTGGCTCTCAGAGGATCTCCCGGAAGAATAATTTTTTCAGCAATCTCACCTTCTTTTGCATTGATATGAACAGTCATGATAGTTTCTTGTGTATGAAAACTCTATCCTAGCGAATAGGAGACCCAAAAATCAAGTCACTAGGTCAAAAGATACTGGTTATTTTTCTAATCCAATACCTGAATCTGCTTGATCACTATCAGATGCATAATCGATATCTATCACCGAAATATCAATCATCTTTGCACGAATCTTCTCGACATAGGGATCTTTTTTAGTTGAAAAAAATCCAAATCCAGACTTAGACTTGTGTGCGCCTTCGTAAGCTTTTAATAGCTTTTCATAGTCTTTTACTTGATCTAATCTATGTTTATGTGCTAACAATAGTTCTTTTTGTGCTATATCTTCAAGTAACACTTCAGAGGACACGCCCATACCTACAACAATGGGAGGTGGGTCTTCTAATTTTAGTAACAGACCCACAATGTCAGTAAGCGAATCTAATGATGCCATTTGTTCTGATAACTCAGCTTTTGTTAGACTTGTCTTATCGCCCTCACATAATGCACCTATTTGTTGTATCACTGCACTGATTTGACCAAGACCATAACAATGGTCAGTGCTCTTATGAAAGCATTGCATGAGAATTTTTTTCAATTTGCCAACAGGAAGAGTATTAATCTCACTGATGGGTAATGAGAACACAAAACCATTCGGATTCAACAGTCGCTTACTTCTATCAAAATAAGCTTTTCTGTCAGATTCTTTTTGGTAAACCAGAGAGGCTAAACATGAAAAAACAGGGTGCGCTGTTTTTTTCGTACTACATTGAAGTCCCTCGTAAGCTTTATTTAACATATAATCACATAATGATTGGTCTCTCTGTATTTCTTGGGGCAACCTAAAGTACATACGACAAAACTCTGCAAAAAAATCATTTTCTTTTAACTGTTCTCTATCATCCTGCTTAACAGTAAGAAGAGAATCAATATACACTTCTTGCTTAAAATTAGAGACCAAATTTTCGGGCATCGATGCGGATATAATGCTCATAATCATCTCAAAAACAGCATCACTTTTTTTCATCGAAGAGGGTAATTGTTTGACGCGTGCCTTTAAAGTCGTAAAGGCAATATTATCACTAGAGGTGTTATCATCTTTCTCAACGCTAAACGTAATAGCAGCGATAAGAACATTAAGATAATCTCTAAACTCATCTCCGATGGAGTCTGTAAATCGGTCAAGATCACTTATCAAACCAAGCTCTTCGATTTTTTTACCTGCCTCTATCAAGTATTGCCTTCTCAATTTATCTTCTTCGGTGTAGTGCACAGTGCTATCTGTACCTTGGAGCATCGTTGTGGCAAAAAACGAGACTAGAGTACCTACATTTACGTTAAGGAATACACGCCTATGTTCAAACTCATCATCTGTCTTAGGCTCTAAAAACAAGCCTTTTTCAACCATCGAAATCATTTGTTGCAAACACTCAGAGCATTTTTCTTTACTGTGAGCTTCAGATAATGACTTTAGTATGCAAGGTAGTTCATACCAGGATCTGACGTCATCAGGTAAACTAGCGTTCTCACTTGTAATAGGTGGTTGATTTGTACTCTCTATCCTCTTGCTCACAGTCTCAATCTCTTGCGTCAATTGAGCACCAGAAATTTTCTCATCAAGAGAGCTTATCTCAGCCTTAAGACTCTCTGGGGGTATCTTTTGACGCAGAGCAAATTCAATTAACTCTAGTCGAACTATGGACTTATATGGCATAACAACTATCTTTTTAGCAACTTCAGTTACTGATATTGAACCTATATGATTAACATCTTCAAAAGAGCAAAATCCTGAGAGTCTCTCTCTCATAGCATTTAGGCCAACAAAATGCTTTTCCTTAGACACAACATAGTGATTCTCACAAATGTGCGTCACATAAGAGTGCTCAAAGTAGCCTACAATCATACCATCTTTGACGATTGAACTTGTTGCTGTGAACTTAGACCTCGAGTTTGATTCGTCATAAAGCATGGTCAAATGTGATGATCCTAGTGTGATGGGAGAATCTAGGGATTGAAACAATAATTTAGTACAACCAGAATTTGAGTTCTGGAACGATTTAAATAGCGACATCTTAGGACTTAATGTCCCTTGACCATAAAATGAATGAGGTAAAAGAATGATATCAGCGACGCTCATAGCACCTGAATCTGTAAGTCGAGGAGCACCTTCTATTTCTTGACTTAATTGCGACAACTCAAGAAGTGGACTATCACCGCCAAATTGAGATGAGATAACACCGCCATGCCCAGCTACATAAATTGTATTACCGTCAGTGTAACAATCTACACCTTGTTTTTGTATTGCTTTGAGATGTTGCATGTGGGTCGCTTGATCTAGTTTAGCTTTGTTAGAGCCAGAGTTCACAGTCATGGTCATCGAACTAAACTCTGATCTAAATAAGTCCCTTAACCCTAGTTTAGGATCCTCTAAGCTATCAATACGAACGTGCTGGTCATCGATATATTTATATTCAGATTGTCTAGCGTCTTGATAGCCCTTTGGTAGTTGGCTATCAGATGCAATAGTAATTGTCATACTTTCGATTCATTTATTTTCATAGTGAAAGTATAGACGGTTTTTATTAAATATTTTTTAAAAAAACACAGGTAAAAAAGCACTGC
The DNA here is from genome assembly GCA_047404175.1 of Legionellales bacterium. Lineage (GTDB taxonomy): Bacteria > Pseudomonadota > Gammaproteobacteria > M30B25 > M30B25 > M30B25. Next base: position 26,537 of record JBDOIW010000037.1, read on the forward strand.
TTACAAAGTGCACAATGCCATTAGCCATGCTGGCATGATACCTAATACAACTGCCATGGCTGTATTGACTGTTAATAAACTTGTAGCTACAGATGTTCCCTGAACAGTGAGCAAACCTTTTGATTCATTGAAGTACATGACCTTCACAACATAAATATAGTAGTAGGCTGCGACTACGGTCATGAGCAAAGCAAAAATAACTAGACTCATAGGGCCTGTTGCAATCAATGCCTGAAAAACTTGCAATTTAGCGACAAAACCTACAAAGGGTGGAATACCCGCAAGCGAAAATAACACAATAGACAAAAGCATCGCATGCCATGGATGACTCTGGCCTAAACCGGATAGATCTTCAATGAGCACGATCGCATCACCAGACTTTGACTGGAGAGACATTAATACAGCAAAACCGGCTGTTGTAACAAGCGCATAAGTCAAGCCATAAAACAAAGCTGCCTCATAGCCCACTTGAGTTCCAGTCAACACACCCAAAAATAAATAGCCCATCTGACCAATGGCAGAGTAAGCTAACATACGCTTAATATTAGTTTGTACCAATGCAGCAATATTACCCACCAACAATGAAAGCACAATAAAAATCATTAAAAGCTGTTGCCAATCAGCAAACAAACTAGGGAACCCTAGTAAAAGCACCCTGAATGCCAGGCCTAATGCCGCCAATTTAGAAATCGTTGCGATATACAGCGTCATGATGGTTGGCGCCCCCTCATACACATCAGGCAGCCACATATGAAAAGGAACTAATCCTAATTTAAACCCTACCCCAGAAAAGACAAAAACTAAAGCTATGGTAAATAGAAGACGATGCTCCAAAAAGCTTTGACTTAAAACACGCCCTAAACCCACAAGGGATAAAGTCTCAGTCCCTGCATAAAATAAGGAGGCACCATACAATAGAACGCCTGTCGCAATAGCACTAATAACAAAATATTTTAAGGCTGCTTCCAGGGACAAAACAGAATCACGACGAATTGCAATCATGGCATATAGGGGTAATGTTAATAGTTCTAGGCCAACAAAGAGTGTGACGAAATGTCCTGCAGAAACTAAAACACACGCACCTAGCAATGACAAAGTTGCCAAAAGATAAAACTCATAGGGTAATGACTCAAGCATGGCTGCATAAGCCACTAATAATAAACCTATGATTAACATTCCTGCTTTAAGTAAGGCCCCTACATGATCCACAACAATCATACCATCAAATAGTAGCTTGCTTTGTTCCCAGCCATAGGCTTGTGTGAAAATACTTGCCAAAGCAAGTAAAAGAGTGATCGCAGTAAGACTAATTACTGCATGACGACATTTATCACCCATAAAGGCGCCTACAAGCAAAGTCACTAAACTCATAAAAAATAAAATACACTCTGGCAACATTGCTACTTGCAGTAAATCCCATGCATTCATGATAACCTCACTCGATTAACTTAGATTAAGACCCAGCTGGATCACGGTATTGATTGAATTTTCAGACATCTGAATGAGTGTATTGGGCATAAAACCAAGTGCCAATACAGCCAGGGCCAATACCAACATAACCACTCGGTCCAAAGTATTAATGTCTTGTAGTGCCTCAACAGGTCTATGATGAACAGGGCCATAAAATACACGTTTAAACATGATTAAGGTATAGCTTGCTCCCACAATAAGTGATAAAGCAGCGGCGATAGCAACCCATGGATTGATCTGAAAGCTCGCCAAAATCACCATAAATTCGCCCACAAAGCCGCTTGTTCCTGGAAGCCCCGCATTCGCCATCGCAAAGAACAAATAGAATGCTGTAAAAATGGGCATGACAGAAGCTACTCCACCAAAACTTGCAATATCTCTTGTCTTCATTCGGTCATAAAGACATCCGAAGCCTGCAAACATTGCCGTAGAGACAAAGGCATGGGATATCATCTGTATGTAAGCCCCTTCCATCGCCATTAGTCGCACCGCATTATCACCAATAGCATACGCTGCAAAAATGCCAAGTGTTACAAAACCCATATGTGCAACTGAGGAATAAGCAATCAAACGCTTCATATCTTCTTGGACTAAGGCCACTAAACCAATACCAACCACGGCAATCAACGATAGTCCTATCATCCATGGGGCAAAAAAGAAGCTAGCATCAGGAGTAATAGGAAGACTAAAGCGTAACAGACCATAAGCCCCCATTTTAAGAAGAATAGCCGCTAGAATCACTGAACCACCAGTAGGCGCTTCCGTATGTGCATCTGGAAGCCAAGTATGAACAGGCCACATTGGAATCTTGACTGCAAAGGCCATTAGAAAACCCAAAAAAAGTAATTTTTGGCTAAATAGAGACAAAGGCAAGCCATAAAAATCGAAAATGCCAAAGGAGTTAGCTTGCCCTGCCAGATAAATCAAAGCGGCAAGCATTAAAACTGAGCCCAAAAAGGTGTAAAGAAAGAACTTAACGGCAGCATAACTTCTATTTTTACCGCCCCAAATACCAATACATAAGTACATAGGAATTAGCATGGCTTCCCAAAAGAAGTAAAACAAAATACTATCTAGAGCAGAGAACACGCCAACAATAAGTCCTTGTAGTACAAGAAAAATAGCTGAATACTCGGCAATTTTTTTATCAATAGAATGCCATGAGACCAAAAGAATGATAGGTGTTGTTAACACTGTCAATACAATAAGCGGTAAGGAAATACCGTCTATGCCTAAATGATAGTGGACATTAAGGCTTGGAATCCATTGTGCATATTCAACAAACTGCATATTGGCATTGGCAGAGCTATAGCCACTCACCAAAGGTACACACAATGCCAACATGAATAAAGAAACAAGTACAGCAAGGCTCTTTGCAAGACAAGGCTTATTACGTAGACCTAGGCACGCGAAGCCTCCAGCAATAGAGCCCCATATCACATAACTTAACCACGGAAGTGTCATCATAAATCACCTATAAAAAGTATCGAAACCCAACCCAAATAATGAGTAGTATCATTCCTAATAGCATAACAAACGCATAGTGTGTCACCTGCCCTGTTTGCAAGCAACGCAACCCACTTGCACAATACCTCACTAATCTGGCAGGGCCCATAACAATGGTATCATCAATCACCTTGCGATCTACCACTTGATAAAATATCTGACTCAAAGACTGAGTCCCTTTCACAAAGACAGCGTCGTACAGTAGGTCAAAACCGAATTTTTCTACTAAAATTTTATATCCCCAGGCACAAGATTGACTGAGTTGTTTAGGTAAATAAGGGGCTTTAAGATAGAAAACCCATGCAAATAAAAGTCCTAATAGTGTCGCCCAAAATGCAGGGCCCATGGGTGCATGCATTGCCATGGCTACAGGACTATGTATATGTTTTGTTAGGATTGATACCACATCATGCTGAGGAAGCACTGCAATCTCACCAAAGCTAAAAAAGCCTCTTGCTGAGAGTACCATGGGCTCAAGTAGTAACCAACCAATCACCACAGAAGGAATAGCAAGAAGAATAAGTGGCAACAAAACCACTTTAGGTGATTCATGCACATGTTCTTTGGTTTTAGCATCCATACGAGGCTCTCCATAAAACGCCAAAAACAATGCTCTAAAGCTGTAAAGTGATGTCACAAAAGCTCCTAGTACTAAGCAGATATAAGCATAACCTGCACCAGGGGCCTGAGAGAGAGCTACAGCTTCAATAATAGCATCCTTTGAAAAGTAACCGGCGAAAGGTGGCAAAGCGACTAATGCTAAAGTCCCAATTAAAAAAACTGCATGAGTGATAGGCATGAGTTTACGTAATCCCCCCATATGCCTCAGATCTTGGTCGTGATGCATCCCCATAATCACTGAACCTGCACCTAAAAATAATAAGGCTTTAAAGAAGGCATGGGTTGTTAGATGAAAAATGGCAAGAGAATAGGCAGAAGCGCCATTTGCTGCCATCATGTAACCTAATTGCGACATGGTTGAGTAAGCCACTACACGCTTAATATCATGCTGAACAATACCCACCAAGCCAAGTAACAATGCACCTGTAGAACCGATAATCATGACGGTGCTCAGAGCAACCTCACTAAGCTCAAAAACAGGAGACATACGAGCCACCATGTAAACACCTGCCGTTACCATCGTTGCAGCATGAATCAGAGCTGAAATAGGTGTTGGGCCCTCCATCGATTCAGGCAACCAAACATGTAAAGGAATTTGTGCAGACTTACCCATAGCACCAATAAACATAGTAAGACATATCACTGTAGGCAAAGACCACTGCCAACCAGGTATAAGCTCAATGGTTTTGCCTATAAGAGTTGGCGCCGCGGCAAATACATCTTGATAATGTAAACTTCCTACCGTCATGAGAACGAGTGCAATGGCAATAATAAATCCGAAATCACCTACTCTGTTCACTAAAAAGGCTTTTAAGCTCCCCTCCGCAGCACTTGGCTTTGTAAACCAAAATCCAATCAATAAATAAGAGACCAGCCCTACCCCTTCCCAACCAAAAAACAATACCAGAAAGTTATTAGCTAAAACAAGGCTTAACATAGCAAAAGTAAACAACGACATATAGGAAAAAAAGCGAGCGTAGCCTTTGTCATCAGCCATGTAACCTATACTGTAGATGTGAACTAAAAGTGATACAGAGGTCACCACTAAAAGCATCACCGAAGTTAAGCCATCAACTAAAAACCCAACGTCAAGTTTTATCGATGCAAATTGAGCCCAAGTGTACAGCAACCAATCATCCTGTACAACAATACGGTCAAGCAAAATCGCTTTGGCAATAAAACAAGCAGATAGCAAGGCAATAAAAATCGATGAAATCGTAATGGAATGCGCCATAGGTTTTGAAATAACACGGCAAGTTAAACCGACAACAGCAGCACCCAATAAAGGCGCAAAAAGTGTTATGAGCTCTAATGTGTGTAGAGATATCGACATATTAACCCTTCAATTGATCAATGGCACTAACGTCAATATTATGACGTTTACGATAAAGTAAAACTAGTATAGCTAGCCCTATTGCAGATTCCGCTGCTGCAACAGTTAAGATGAAAAAGACAAAAATCTCTCCTGTTGTTTGATGCAAAAACTGACTAATAGCGACTAAATTGGTATTGACCGCAAGTAACATGAGCTCAATACAAAGTAGCATCACAATAAGGTGTCGGCGATTCATCACAATACCGATCAAGCTCATAGTAAATAAGATCGCAGATAAGATCATGTAGTGTGTCAATGTAATCATATCAAGACCCTCGCTCTGATTTCATGGAAACGATTCGTAGCTGTCTAGCTTTTGACGCTAAAATTTGCTCAGGGACATCTTGTTGCTTACGATTTTGCGCACCACGAAAGGCCAAACCGATCGCTGCAATAATAGCTACCAACAAGATAATAGCTGCAAGTTCTAGTGGCACTAAGTAATCGGTATACAAGACTTTGCCAAGCTCAACAGTATTATTATAGTTTTCAGGGTAATCTAACACATAGGTATTCATGCTATTACCTAAGGCAAGCACTATTAGCCCAACTAGTGCAACACCTGCTAATACAGCCAAGGGTAGACGTCTGAGTAAGCCGCTGTATTGAGACTGTAACTTTACATTAAGCATCATGACGACAAATAAAAATAAAGTCATCACAGCTCCAACATAAACAAAGAGCAATGCAAGTCCCAAGAACTCTGCATGCAAAATAAGCCAAAGCACCATGGCTGATAAAAAGCTCACAATCAAAGATAAGACCGCAGAGACCGCCTGGCGAGAGAAAATAACATTGGCAGCAGACACCAAAAGCAATGAAGAAAATAGATAAAATACTAACGAAGTGACGTCCATCTTAGCTCCTAGCGGTAAGGCTCATCTTCTGCTCTATCAGCAGCAAGACGAGATTCATACAAATCACCAATGGCAAGCAACTTGTCTTTGGTAAATATATTATCACCCCGCTCACTCATATGGTACTCCATCTCAGGTACGACCACAATGGAGTCTACAGGGCATGATTCTTCACAAAATCCACAGTTAATACATTTGAAAGCATCAATTTCGTATTTGGTGGTACGCCTTGAGCCATCTTCACGCTCATGGGTATCAATACTAATAGCCAATGCAGGACAGACTGCTTCACAAAGCTTACAACCAATACAGCGCTCTTCTCCATTGGGGTAGCGTCTTAATGCCAGCATCCCTCTGAAACGAGGTGAAATGGGCAATGCTTCTTCAGGGTACTGCAACGTCACTTTCTTTTTGAATAAATAGCGACCTGTCACAGCAAGCCCTTTGAATAACTCAATAAGCGTAAAGCTTTTTACTAGATGACGTAATGTTTTTACCCAGGATAATTTTAGCCCTTTTGCATAGGCAATAAACCATAATACAAAGAAGACAGTCAAAAAAAGTATCATGTTGTCTAAGTTCACTTTTTTCTCCTATATAAACCAAGGGGCTAACTTTAATTGAATCGCAAGCCCTATCACCACCAGCCATACTAACGTCACAGGGATTAATACTTTCCAACCTAGGCGCATAATCTGATCATATCGATAACGGGGATATGTTGCTCTAAACCATAGATAGAGAAGCAAAAAGATTGACGTTTTAAGGAGCAACCAAACTATTGAATCTGCCCTTAGCCACTGAAGCATATCTGGTAACCAACTAGATCCTTCAAAAGGAGATAGCCAACCACCTAAGAAGAATAAAGCAGCAAGTGCAGAGATGAAAACCATATTGGCATACTCAGCAAGAAAAAATATCGCAAATCCCATTCCAGAATACTCAACGTGGAAACCTGCAACAATTTCTGATTCACCTTCTGCGACATCAAAAGGAGCTCTGTTAGTTTCTGCAAGACCTGAAATCCAATACACCAGCAATCAATGTAGCATCTGCACTAGGCTTGATACCTTTAAGCAAGCTAGCTTCTTGGCC
>JBDOIW010000038.1:0-1512 GCA_047404175.1 Legionellales bacterium
CATAAGACTCATATCATGTTATTACTTGTTAAAGGTTACGAAGTATTAAATAACAAAATAGCAAATCAAAATATATGGGAATTTTTGAAACATATTATGGTGTATTTATTATTGAAGATAATGAAATTTTTCATCACAAAGAATTCTTTTCTAAAGCAGAAATGAAATTGTATGCTGACAAACAAAAAAACAATTATATTGAGGCTGGATGGAACAAAATACACGAAAAGAAATATTTGATATGGATTGAAAAAGATGCTACTAATATAGAGTGGTCGGACAATTTTAGCACAGATGCACTTTTAATGATTAAAAATCATTTATTTCCTGATTATGATTGGATGCACAAAAATACATAGTATTCAGAATATGGAATGATGCGCCTTAAACACCGAAATGCTTAAGACTTTAATAAATTTAAAATAAGAATTAAGATTCTAAGTTATCTAAAATGCCGTCTGCATCATCATCATCATCGAGATAATCCGCTAATCCATCATTGTCGTGGTCGAATTGACCTGTTAAAATATCTCCATCAGAATTTTCAAACCAATCGCTCAAACCATCATTATCATCATCTAAGTCGAAAGAATCTACTAATCCGTCATTATCGTGGTCGTATCTATAACTTCCAAATGCTCCTCCAATTTCATCGACATCTAAAATGTTGTCATTATCGTCATCATCATCGTCTTTATCATTAATGCCATCGTTATCGTGGTCCCTAATAAATTCATCTTGATAATTTAAATAACCATCATTGTCTATATCAATATCTACACAATCATAAATGTTATCATTATCGTGGTCGTAAATATCAGTATAGGGTAATCCATCGCTAACCTCTACTAAATCGTCTATCCCATCACCATCATCATCATTGTCATCAGCATCATCAATACCATCTTCATCATGGTCGTTGGGTGTATCATCCATAAAATCAGGAACGCAATCATTATCATCATCTACATCTAAATCATCAGGTATTCCATCTCCATCATTATCATTCTCACCATTCTCTAATTGATTTTCTAACTGTTGATTTTGTTGTTGTTCATTTAGTGATTGGGAATTTTGATTTTCTGATTGAGTAGAACCTTGTTGTTGCTGATTTTGTCCGTTTTGATTATTACCATTTAAATCCTGACCTTCTTGCTCACCTTGTTGGCCTGATTGTTCACCACCATTTTGTTGATTTCCCTGTCCATTATCTTGTTGATTCGCTTGAGAACCGTCTTGACCTTCTTGAGGCTGAGAGTTATCTTGTCCTGATTGAGAGTTTTGTCCTTGACCTTGTTGGCCTTCTTGACCTTGGCCTTGACCTTGACCTTGACCTTGACCTTGACCTTCGCCTTCGCCTTCGCCTTCGCCACCACCATCTGTGCCTCCGTTTCCATCTCCTTCATCATTACCCGGAAAATCAGGGTCATAAGCATCAGGAATTCCATCACCATCAGAATCTGACGATGAACCGTCATTTGGGTCGTTTGGGAACGGGTCTTGACCGTCAAG
>JBDOIW010000039.1:0-1356 GCA_047404175.1 Legionellales bacterium
CGTTCTATCAACATGCGCCATGGAACAAAGTCCAGTGTATGCTTTTAAATGGTTCTTTCATAGATGCCTATATTCCGTTTGGTACTGCTGTTGGTGATGATGGTCATCTTAGGGTGGTTCATGGTCCAGATCGTATTTGTCATGCAAAAGTTAATCCAGAGTTGTGGGCAGCCAATAACTATCAATCGGATGAAACACATTTCGTCCGACTGGTTCCTCATGGAAACGAGGGCTGCGCTGCCTGTATGGTTGAACTCAAAGCTCTGCAAGCTATGCCTCAAGATATTCAGCAAGCGTTGCGAGAAGCAGTAGCGAATCCTGAAAAACATCGTAAAACTATGATTCGAGGAGTCTCTATCTACGAATTATTGCATAGTTCTTCTTGGACTGAAGAGGACAAGCAATCGCTCGGCATGAGTGCACCAGAAGATGTTGTAGATCAAGCAGCCGGTGGACAAGCACAGGGTATAGGTGTTTCACGTGATGGGGCCAAAGGTCACAGGTTATTTAATGGCCCTCCCACTCCTGGTGAGCCTAACGCTAATGATCCTTCTCCATCAAAAAGAGCTGCAAGAAGGGGATGAAGCAAGGCTTTACTTTATGCAGGGTCTGGTGTAAAATTGTGCAAAATATCAAAAATAATGCATTATTGGTTTTTTGGTTGGCATAGTAAGTTGGGGTTTTGTCATGAATAGAGTAGAGTTCTTAGAAGCTTGGAAGCAAGGCCGCAGGAGTTTTTCAGGCCAGAGTCTTGTTGAGATAGACCTTAGACGTGAGTGTCTTAGTCAGGCAGATTTTAAAGATGCGAATCTTTTTAGGGCGAATCTTTTTAGGGCGAATCTTTTTAGGGCGAATCTTTCTAGGGCGGATTTTTCTGGGGCGAATCTTTCTGAGGCTAATCTTTCTGAGGCGAATCTTGTTGGGGTGAATCTTAAAGAGGCGGGTCTTATTCAGACAAATCTTGAAGGAGCGAATCTTGAAGGGGCGGATCTTTCTCGAGCGAACCTTTCTGGAGCAAATCTTTCTGGAGCATGAACCACCCTAAGATGACCATCATCACCAACAGCAGTACCAAACGGAATATAGGCATCTATGAAAGAACCATTTAAAAGCATACACTGGACTTTGTTCCATGGCGCATGTTGATAGAACGTTTGTGCTTTTCTCGATTCTGGATTAGATTGACAAAAGTGAATAAGTTCCAGCAACAACTGCTCGTTAGTTTTAATAGAAAAATGTACCCATTTTTGAGAAAGCTTATGAAGAAGAGCCTTGTTTATTGTGGCATTGTCTCCTTGAAGCTGATTGAACTGACCATGGGTATCTTGAAAATAACCTTCATTATAAAATTGTGTG
>JBDOIW010000040.1:0-101668 GCA_047404175.1 Legionellales bacterium
AGCAAGAACCTATGACACTGTTTGAAAAAAAGTACTTTAAAGCGAGAGAGCCTGTGTTCTCACTCTATTGTAATGTCAATGGTGACTAGTCTTTAGCTGGTTTGAAGTACACGCTTGATATCAGGAAGATTTCTAAAATACCCTTTGTAGTCAAGACCATACCCAATTAAAAATTCAGGTTTTTCGAGTTCAAACACGACGTAGTCTGGCTTTTGAACCAAGCCATGGTCACGCTCTTGAATACGATCAATAAGTACAGCAGTCGTAACAGTCAAAGCACCTTCATTAAAACAGTAATCCCGCAAACAACTCAATGTGATGCCAGCATCTAAAATATCATCAAAAATGATGATATGGCGACCTTTCAGTGATTGTCTAGGTTTTGCATACCAGGTAAGTTGGTCTTCACCGCTGGTTGCGCCGTGAAAACGACTAACATTAACATTATCCATTTGGCAATGAATACTGATATTTTCCATCAGAGAGCCCATCGCCATGATTGCACCATTGACTGCACATAAAAATATAGGATGTTTATCCTTAAAATCCTTGTTAATAGCTTTTGCCATATCTTTAAGTCCATTATGGATAGCTTCATTAGTGTATAATGTCTCAGACCTGTTAAGCATTGTGTCTAAATGGTGACTATCTTCTTGGGTCATCTGTATCTCCTGGCTCAAGATTAATGGATAAAGTTGGAAAAGCACACTCGGCACCATGATCATGGATGATGCCTAAGATGTCTAACAAGATTGTTTGTTGTTCTGATTGAAATTTTACCCAATTGGTTGTCTTGGTAAAGCAATAAAGTAAAAACTCTAATGAGCTATCACCTAGGTTGACCAATTTTGCGAAGTGAGTTTTTGACGTATCAATGACCTCAGATTGGCTAATATAATGCTCAATGGCCTCAAGCATAGGGGCAACTTTTTGATGGTCCTGATATCGAACGCCAATGGTTTTTTTTATTCTTCGGTTTGTCATTTGTGATGGGTTTTCAATACACACAGTCAAAAATACACCATTAGGCACGTATAATGAACGTCGATCAAAAGTTCTAATTTTAGTTGTTCGCCAGCCAATATGTTCAACAATGCCTTCTATTGATTTATCTGGTGAGCGCACCCAGTCTCCAATCATGAAAGGACGGTCTAAAAAGACGAGTAGTCCACCAAAAATATTGGCAAGAAGGTCCTTTGCTGCAAAACCAACAGCAATACCCCCTAGCCCTCCAGCCGCCATAACGCCTGATGTTGGAACTCCGAGACTATCTAAGATCACAAGTCCAAATGTCACAGTGATGGCAAGACGTGATAATTGTGTGATGGCTCTCACTGTGGTTACATCGGCATTTGTACCTTGAGCTTTTGCATTTGAAATATAGTGACTTTCTACTTCCTGAACAAAACGAATAAGAAACCACCCTACCGCAATGAGGTAAATGGCTGATTTAATGGTGCTAATAGCTTCTTGAACAACCGCGTTTTCAAAATGCAAAGCAGATATCTGGGCTGCAAGAGAAAGACCGGTGACCCATATGATAAGATCAATGGGCTTGGCTGCAGCACTAAAAAAACAGTCATCCCAAATAGTTTTTGTAGATAGCGCTCTAGCATGAAGCTTTTTGAATAAGCGCTTTTTTAGTAGGATGATAAAACCTGTAAAAAAAACAAAACTAAAAACATGAAAAAACCAAGCGTGCTCTTGGTACCAGGTGACAACATGCTCGAGTATTTGGTTCAATGTCATATCAGAATGCATCACTGGGTCAATATAGCTTTAGTTTAACTTATGCTTAGTCTAATGCCAAGGACTCAACCTCTTGTTGTGTTAAATTGACTGAACTCAACCTAGACTTCGCTAGGGTGTTTTCAATACTCCATGATTGGTTTAAAACATCATTCACAGCTAAAAAATCATGACAAATAAACATCCAGTCACAGCCTGCCTTAAGCGCTTTATCAACCTTCGACAGCATTGACCCTTTAATCCCTTTCATCGTAAGACAATCCGCAATAACAATTCCTTTGTACTGGAGCTTGTCTCTTATGTAATGAATCCAAAATGATGAGTGCGGCACGATGGTTTGGTTAATCTTTGGATAAGTAATGTGCGCAAGCATTAGTGTATCCAGTTGATTTATCAACGCTTGATAAGGTTTTAAATCAAGATTTTCTAAGTCTTCTAGCGACCTTTGATCAATGACTTGATCTAAATGTGAATCTTTGTTTGCAAAACCATGACCTGGAAAGTGTTTGCCTACACAAAAAATATTTTGATCATGGTGTGCCTTGATCCATGTTTTAGCGTGATAAATGATCTCGTCTGTTTGGGATGAGAATGAGCGACCCCTTGCACCAATAATGGGAGAATGCTCGCTATGTAGATCAAGTACAGGACCGAGATTAAGGTCAACACCACATTCCTGTAAATAGTTTGCAGTTTGCTGTGCCTGCTCATAAACTTGCCCTGTCAGAGCTAAACTTTGGTGTGAATCAAGTGGTGGCGCATGCTGATGAAATCTTTTCACCGAGCCACCCTCTTGATCAATCATGATCACAAGTTCATGGTTTATCATTTTAATCGACTGGGTTAAGCTTTTAATTTGCGCTACAGTGCCATCTTGCTCATCAAATAAAATGACACCTGCAACAGCTGGATGTGATAGCCGTTTTCTATCTTGAGGAGTAAGAGAGTGTTCGCCTTCTAAGCTAACAATAAGAAATGGATGGTTGGCATAATGAATCATATCAATTAGCTCCGAATATAAACAAGGGTATGTACATCGATAAGATCAAATAACTCGATCATATCTTTTGGCATCATTCTGATGCAACCACAAGAGCCAGATTCCTGTTCGAAAGCTAATTCTGGTGTTCCATGGATATAGATATAACGGTTCTTAGAGTCACAGTCACCACCCAAATTAATACCTGATTCTAGGCCCTGAAGCCATAGAATTCTGGAAAGAATCCAATCTTTATTAGGCTCGTTATGGTATCGTTTTGGTGAATAAAGCTCTTGTTCTGATAACCTTGCTTTGAATACGGTATACGGATGCGAATGTTGTCCTATTTTTTCTATAATGTGATGCATGCCAGTGGGTGTCTGATAACTATCTTTTTTATTCCCTAGACCATAACGACTGGTTTGTATAGGATAGGTCCTAAGACAATGCTGATTTTGTATAACAATAAGCTCTTGCTTACTGGAGTGAACTTCAATTTGCATACTCTTGGGATGTTTGTTTTGGTCTTAGCAACCCTCTCTCGGATTGTTCAATAAAAGCAAGGATGAGGCGTGCTTGATCACTATCTTGATATTTGTCATTCAATACTTGAACCGCTTCACGAAGAGAAAGTCCGTGGTTAAACAGACATTGGTAAATTGACTTAATATGTTTAAGCTCTTCTCGAGAAAAGCCTCGACGTTTTAGACCCACCGTGTTCAAACCGCAGACACGACCTTGATCACCACCCACAAGAACAAAAGGAATAACATCCATGTAGGCTGTGCATTTTGCTGCAATAAAAGCATGGTCCCCTATTTTAACAAACTGATGCGCAGCAGCAAAGCCTCCCATGATGACATGACTCCCAAGTATGACATGGCCTGCAAGTGTTGCATTGTTCGATAAGACATTATGAGAACCGACTGTACAATCGTGAGCAATATGAGCATAATTCATAATAAGGTTATGGTTTCCAATACGCGTAATCCCACCACCATCTTTAGTTCCACGATGTACACTGGTGAATTCACGAAAGATATTGTGATCACCAATGTGAAGTACAGCTCTTTCACCTTCGAATTTTTTGTCTTGAGAGTCGGCGCCAATCGAGCTAAAAGCATGAATTTGATTATGACAGCCTATAGTAGTTGGTCCCTGAATGACAACATGCGGTCCTATGGTGCACCCCTCACCTATGGTGACCTCGGGCCCGATGATACTCCATGGACCAATCTCAACATTTGATGCAATACGTGCACTTGGATCTACAATGGTTTGATGGTTCATTTGGCTACCTCAGCGTTCATAATTGACGCAGAGATTACAAGCTTCGAATCAACCAAAGCCTCACCACTAAAACACCATAGATTGCGCTTGACTTTATTCAGCTTGATAGAGAAGTCAAGTCGATCTCCAGGTTTGACCATCTTTTTGATGCGTACATTATCAACCCCAGCTAAAACAAACTGAGGCTCGGATGATAGTTCGAAGTCACCTGATTTGATAATGAGTATACCGGCAATTTGTGCCATGGCTTCAATCATCATAACACCAGGCATAATGGGAAGATTGGGGAAATGTCCCTGGAAATAGGGTTCATTGAAGGTTATGTTTTTGTATCCTTTGATATGAACATTAGGCACAAGCTCAGTGACACGATCAATAAGTAAAAATGGATAACGGTGTGGCAAGTGGCGTAAAACGTCTTCTATGGGCATTTCCATTATGCTTTCCTCGTTTGTATCTGACTCATAATACGATCAAGTTGACGTAATCTCGCTGCATTTTTGTTCCATTTAGCTTGAACTTGAAAGCCAATAATTGAAGAGTATACGCCAGCTTTTGGAATTGATTTTGTTACTTGTGTCTTAGCCAGTAAGATAACATTATCAGTAATCGTAAGGTGACCTGCAATGCCTGTCTGTCCTCCGATCATACAGTTTTTACCAATGGATGTGCTGCCAGAAATGCCAACACATGCGGCAATAGCCGTCCCTGAGCCAATTGTAACATTATGAGCAACTTGCACGAGATTATCAATGATAACATCATGGTCAATGTGGGTTGGATTAATTGCACCAGCATCAACGGTACAGTTTGCTCCGATTCTTGTTCTATCACCGATGACAACTCCACCAAGTTGAGGTATAGCAACCCAGCGTTCACCATCTCTTGCAAATCCGAAACCATCTGAGCCGATAACACTGCCTGCTTCAATCACAACATCACAACCAATAGTGCAGTTGTTACGTATGCAGCTATTGCTCCGTATTTGACACCCTAAGCCAATAGTACAGTGTGATTCAATATTCGCTCCTACTCCGATGACAACCCCATCTGCAATGGAGGTGTTTTCACCGACCACAACATGCGCTGCAATACTTACGTGCTCACCAATTTGTGCAGATTCTGCTATCACCGCACTAGGGTGTATACCTAGTGGTGGAGCTTGATCTTCACGAAGTTTCTCAGCCGCTTTAGCGTAACTCAGATACGGTGTTTCTGAAATGATTGCATTTCCTGGATAGTTCGAACCATGCTGATTAGAAAGAATGACAGTACCTTGAGCATCAGGTAAAAAACGAAGATAATTATCTTGATGCAAAAAAGATAAACTAGTGGTGTTAGTCTTATCTAGTGTTGCTAAACAATCAATAACAGAGGAACCATCACCTTGGTATTCACATTCAAGATAGCTTGCAAGCTCATGTAGCGTGAGTGATAACACTTTATTTTACCTTCTTATTCACACGATCAGATAACTGTTTTGTAATATCAAGCTTGTCTCCGGCGAAGGGGGTTGCCGCTGTTGACAAAATCAAGTCGTAGTGATTTTCTTTGGCAAGCGCTTGAGTCACTTCATTCACTTGCTTAAAAAAGGCTTGAAAATCTGTATTTCTTCTTGAGTCATAGTCTTTCTGGAATGACTGCTGTAGAGACTCTATTTCACCTTGAAGAGTAGTGAGCTCTTTTATCAGTGATTCTTTTTCTGATTGCGTCAATACACTGGAATTTTTCACTAATTTGTCATTTTTTTCATTAGCGGCATTCACTTTTTTCATAATCGCTTGGTGGCGATCAGCAAAATCATGATCAATTGATTTTTGAATCTTGATCATCTTTGGGGATTGTTGAACAATTTTGTTAATATCAACAACTGCGATATTGAGATCTGCGGCCTGTAGAGCAACACCAGAGCAAAGTAGACTAGTTAGAAGTAGTTTTTTCATGTGATTTTCCTTATTTATACACCTGCTGAAATTGTAAAATCGAAACTTGATAGCTCATCCCCTTCTTTCTTGCTAATGGGTTTTGCCATTACGAACTCTAGTGGCCCTAGAACTGTCAACCAAGTCAGGCTAGCACCTGCTGAATACCTTAGCTCATCATGGTCAAACTCACGAGCAAATACACTACCTGCGTTGACAAAAACAGCAGTACGCACAGTGTCACCCAGGTTTGTTGGAACAATAAGATTTAAACTAGCTAGCGTTTGTAGTTGACCACCAAATGAGCGGCCTCTTGAATCTTTAGGGCCTAGTGAGTAGGTCTGATAACCTGCCACTGTCCCTATCCCACCTGCATAATAATGATCAAAGAATGGCACAAAGGACTTAGAGTTCAAACGATCAGAAAAGCCGACACTTGCTCTTGCGTTACCAACAAATCCATTAGAAATTGGATAATAGGTACTAAAGCTGGCATTAGTTTTATAGTAATTGATTTTGCTTTCATTCAGAGATCTGTGTAAACTCCCTGAAAAGGATATATTAGTTCCACTACTCGGCCACAAACCACTGTTATATGTATTATAGTTCAAACCTAAACTCAATTCAGCGAGTGTATGTTCACTACCATGCTTTAGTTTAAATGTTTTAACCTCATCAGAGCTATAGTCTCCAACTATTAATTTGGTGTGATCAAGTGACGTACCATAGCCTAAACGGAAGAAATCATTGATAGGATGGCCGAAATGAACACCAAGGCCAGAACTATTACGCACATAATCAGTAAGCTCCAAACGACCTGGTTTAGTTTTACTATGGTAAGCGCTGAGGCTTTGACTAATCCCTGATTCTGTGAAAAATGGGTTTGAATAACTCACATTGAAAGAGAGGTTACTTTTACTTTTATTCACAGATGAAGAAAATGCACGGCCAGAGCCAATAAAGTTATCATTTAAAAATGAAAATCCAAGAGAAGCACCTGTGTTAGGAGAATAAGATGCCTCAAGCATGATTTGAGCGCTGGATTGCTCTTCAATTTCGTAGTTCACATCAACAAGATCTTCATCTCCAGGCACTTTATCTAAAGTCATACCAACAGTTTTAATCCATTTAAGCTGAGATAATCGGTGTTCTGACGTCTTGATATCATCTGCTGAGTAAGGCGCATACTCCATCTGGTTTAAGTAACGACGAAGTACAAGGCTGTTGGTTACTTCGTTGCCAATAATATTAATTTTACGCACAGTATAGTGCTTGCCAGGATGGATAGCGTAAGTTACATGAACTCTTTTAGAGTCGATATCTTTAGTTTCGGGAACGACTTCTGCATAAGCAAAACCATGTTGTCCGAGAATATTTTTGATGGACTGTGAAATTTCAATCACATTTTTTCTTGAGAAAGAGCGTGAGCTTTCTACTTGAATCAGTTCATCAATAGTGTTTTGCTCTTTTTTAGTGAGTACTGTTTTATCGAATTCAGTCCAATTGATCGACTGTGAGTTTAGTTGAGTTTGCTTGCCTTCATGTACAACAAGCGCAATATAGATATACTCTTTGTTTGGCGTCAATGAAACAATAGTGTCTTCTATCTGCATATTCATGAACCCATGATCTAGATAGAATGAACGAAGCGTTGCAATGTCCGCATCCATTTTTTGTTTTGCGTAACGATCTTCTTTAAAGAAGTGAGGGATGAGTGAACTTGTCTTTTGTGATAATTGATTGAGTAGAACTTTATCAGAGAAATGATGATTTCCCTGAATAGCGATAGCTTTAATACTGGGTTGCTTGCCCTCTTTTACTTTAATCGCGACCGCGGCACGATTATCACGAATGGGGGCTTTAACTTGAATTTTTGCCTTTAGATAACCCATTGAGTCATAGACTTGCTTCAATTGGTTTTCAAGCTCAACTAGCTTTGATTCTTGGAGAAATTCACCTTTAACTAATTTTAATTGTTCTAATATTTCCAAAAATTTATCTTTAGGTATAAGGTCAACACCGTGATGATCGACAGATTGGATTCTAGGATTTTCAATGACAGATACAGATAAAGTATTATCACTCCAGTCAATCTCTACGGACTTAAAATAGCCTGTTCTATAAAGCGCGTGGATCATTTCAGTGACGGCATCGTCATTGAGTATCTGATTGCTTTTCAGCTCTAAAAGCTTTTCAATCTGGTGAATGTTGACTTGTTTAAGTCCATGAATGTGCTGGGTTGGTTGCTGCGCCATGAGTGATGATGTCACTAGAAGTGCAGCAGCTAGAGAAATATTCTTTATCATTATTCTATATTATGTTTCCTTACTCAATTTTTGATTATACACAATCTCTTGCCGAATGAAATAGTCAATCATTAAAGCAAGTGAAATGTTAGTAGGCTTTGGACGATAGCCATAAGCAATAAGTGACTATCAAGGCGATCGTAAATGCCTCCATGTCCTGGAATAATATCACCACTATCTTTTTTGCCCATTTTTCTCTTAACCACACTTTGTAATAAATCACCAACAATACTTACTACTGAGATAACGGCTGCACTCGCAAATAAAATATCCCATGTTGCAGTGTGAGAGCACATCAGAAAGATCAACACACCTATAAAACCGCCAAGTACACCCTCCCATGTTTTTTTAGGACTAACCGAAGGAAGAAGAAGGTGTTTTCCACATAACTTTCCAGCAAAATAAGCACAGGAGTCACATAGCGCAATAGATGCAAGTAAAGCAATTAACATGAACTTATCATTGCTATATAAAAAGAGGGTCGCACCAAGAAGTTTAAATATCATGGCAAGTATAATAATAAAGCATGTGCAGCGCTGAATGGTATTATCTGATTTGAAGGAGATAATTGCAGTTAGATAAAGCAGTGGAATCATGCCATAATCATGACCCAAATAATCTAAAAAGTGAGGAAATAAGGCAACAAGTAGCAATAATATAGCGGATGGAATGATAATATACGAAGATAAATTCAGTAATTGAGAGACCTCATAAACAAATATAAGAGCTAAAATCAAAAGACCTACAAATGATAAAGTCGGTGGAAAATAAAAAATAGCACCCAATACTAATGCTATCATAATTAGTGCAGAAAAGATTCGCTGGGTCATGGTGGCTAAAATTTATGTAGTGTAAGGTTATGCTATCGGATTGTGACACAATTGCCAAGACTAGTTCGCACCAAATCTTCGTGAACGCTTGTAATATGCATTGATTGCACTTCTAAACGCATAGGCATCGAAATCAGGCCATAGAACATCTGAAAAATAAAGCTCTGTGTAGGCCAACTGCCAAAGAAAAAAATTACTGATTCGTTGCTCTCCACTCGTTCGTATTAGTAAGTCCGGATCTGGTATAGAGTGAGTACTGAGGTGTTGTCTAAGATTTTCAGTTGTGATCGGCAGCTCATGTTTAATAAGTTGTTGGCAAGCCTGTAGCATGTCCCACTGTCCACTATAATTGATTGCAATTGTGAATGTTAGCCTACTATTGTTTTCTGTTAGCCGCTCTGACTCATGCATTTTTTCAGTGAGTGATCTGGAAAGCCCTTCATGGTCACCAATGAATTGTATCTTAATCTGCTGCTCATGAAGAACTTTAGCTTCACGAGCTAAACCTTTTAGCATAAGCATCATTAACCCATTGGTTTCTTCTTCACTTCTTTGCCAGTTATCCTGACTGAAAGCAAAAACAGATAAGTTAGGTATCTCTAGCTGGCAAGCTTCCTTAATGATGGATCGCAAAGATGCCATTCCTGAGCGATGGCCGGTAAGTGCAGTAAGCCCTCTCATCTTTGACCAACGTCGATTACCATCCATGCAAAGTGCGACATGTTGTATTGTCAAAAAAAACTCCCACTAGACAGTCATGATTTCTTTTTCTTTCTCAATGAACATGTGGTCAATTTGCTTGATGAAGCGATCGGTCAAATCTTGTATGTCGGATTCTGCTTTTTTACCTTCATCCTCGTTAAGCACCTTGTCTTTGATAAGATGTTTAACAGAAGCATTGGCTTCACGGCGAAATTGTCTCACACTTACTCTAGATGACTCTGCATCCTCTTTTATGATTTTCACAAGATCACGACGTCTTTCTTCTGTAAGTTGAGGAATAGGCACTCTTAAAGTATCTCCAGATAAAACTGGATTCAGCCCCAAATCAGAGGCATAGATTGCTTTTTCAATTTCTGTGACAAGTGACTTATCCCAGGGAGTAACCAGAAGAGTTCGTGAATCTGAAACAGAAACACTCGCGACTTGGTTCAGTGGAGTGTCCGAGCCATAACAACTCACATGAATTTGGTCGAGTAAGCTTGCATTTGCTCGTCCTGTTCTTATTTTTGTCATAGAAAGTTGCAAGGCATCAACGGACCTTTGCATTTTTTCACTGGCAATTGCCATAATATCTTCGTTACTCATGATAATTCCTGTTTATGAAATAATGGATCCAACTGACTGATCAGTGACTACACGAACGATGTTACCAGGTGTGTTAAGATTGAAAACGCGAATGGGTATATTAAAATCACGGCATTGGCAGAATGCAGCCAAGTCCATCACCTTAAGCTCTGATTTTAAAACTTCATCGAAACTAAGATTACTCAAAAATTTAGCATTGGTATCAGTGCTAGGATCACTGGAGTATACCCCATCAACAGAAGTTGCTTTTATCAATACATCCGCTTCGATTTCAATAGCTCTTAGCGCAGCAGCTGAATCTGTAGTAACAAGAGGATTTCCTGTCCCGCCTACAAAAATGACAACGCGTTTTTGCTCTAGATGATGCCGTGCTTTATGGTAATGGTAGCTGTCAACAATGCCATTGACAGGAATACTTGAGAGAATACGACAAGCCATACCCGCCCGCTCGAATGTATCTCGAAGAGCAAGACCATTCATGAGTGTCGCAAGCATCCCCATAAAGTCTCCGGTCACTCGTCCCAAGCCAGCTTTTGAAATTGATTCACCACGAACAAGGTTCCCTCCACCTATTACGATAGCGACTTCTACCCCCATATCATGGACAGCTTTAATTTCGAGCGCAAAACGATCTAAAACTTCAGGACTTATTGATTGAGAAGAACCACCTGTTAAGGCTTCACCACTGAGCTTATAAACAATCCTTTGATACAGTGGTTTTTGGTTCATTAACTATCTCCGTTTATTTGTGAATAGACTTCACTGGCGAAATCAACTTCTTCACGCACTACATTCTCGCCAACTTCAAAGCGAACAAACGATACTAGTGCAGCTCCTGCTTCATCAAGATAGTCTTTGACTGTAAGATCAGGATCTTTAATAAAATCTTGATCCATGAGAACAGCTTCTTTTGTGTGTTGATCGAGATCATCACCCTCTTCAAGAGATTCCTTTATTTTAGCCATATGGTCATCAGATAAATCACCCGCATTAAGAACAAGAGGACCTGTTGCAACTGCTTGCATAGCTATGTCTTTGCCCACTTGCATATGTTCATTTCCGAGAGCCACAAGAGAAGCTATCTTGCCATTAGTATGAGTGTATCCATAGAAGAAGGCGCCCTCTTGCATGGTTTGAAATCTAGAGACCTTAATGTTCTCACCAACCTTGGCGACTAAAGCTTGACGAGCATCTTCAATGTCACCTTCTTCTGTTTTGGCAGCAAGTAATGCTTCAATAGTTTGAGGTTTATGCTCTAATGCAACTTGCTTTAGTAATGTGCAAAAAGACTTGAAATGTTCGCCTCCACTAACGAAATCTGTTTCTGAATTGACTTCGACCAGTGCATGATAATCGTTCTCATTGATAACAATAATCTGACCTTCATAGGTTTGACGGTCAGCTTTTTTGGCCGCTGAGGCAGCTGTATTACTTTGGATATGTGCGACAGCTTTATCAATATCCCCATCACATTCGACTAGTGCTTTTTTGCAAACCATCATAGGAGCATCTGTTATGGTACGAACTTTTTTCACATCACTCGCTGAAATCGACATTATTTATCCTCATCTTTCTTTTTTGACTTTGCAGCTGGTTTTTTTTCTTTTGTTTCAGTGTCTACTTTTTTTGTTGTCTTTTTTTGTACACTGTCTTCTTTAGAAGTCTTTACACTTGCTGTCTTTTTAGTTGATTTCTCTTTAGGAGCATCTGCTTTCTTAGTAGTAGTTTTTTTTGCAGGTTTTGTGTCAGCAGTAGTTGTATCTTTGTCAGATGCTTTCTTTTTCTCTGCCGTCTTTTTGGCAGGTTTTTCGTTTGTAGAAGCTTTATCTTTAGTTTTTGCTTCTACTGTTTTTTCGGAGGTTTTTTTGCTTACCACTGTTTTTTGTTTTTGTGGTACAGTAATCTTCTTTTTACCCTCCTCAATTGCATTGGCTATGCAGTCAAGATAGTACTGAATAGAAGCACTGGAATCATCATTACCAGGAATAACGTAATCGATGCCATGGGGTGATGAGTTGGTGTCAACAATCCCAATGACAGGGATACCTAGCTTATTGGCTTCTGCAATAGCAGTATGTTCATGCTTCACATCAATAACAAATAAAGCATCAGGAAGCCCCTTCATCTTTCTAATGCCGCCGATGTTATAATCTAATTTTTCGTACTTTTTGAGTTCCATGAGCATTTCTTTCTTAGATAATCGCTGCACTTCACCTGATTCTATTCTAGCTTCAAGATCTTCAAGTTTCTTGACTGACTTTTTCACCGTTGTATAGTTTGTTAGTAAGCCACCTAGCCATCGTGATACAACGAAAGGCATATCAAGTTTTTTTGCAGTGTCTTCAACAAGCTCATGAGCTGCAACTTTTGTTCCAACGAAAAGAACGGACCCTCCATTAGCAATGAGCTGTGTGACTCGCTTCATGGTAACTTCAAGTTGAGCTTTAGTTTGGTTAAGATCGTGGATGTGAATACCATAACGCAAACCGTAAATGTAAGGTAGCATGTCGGTGTTGCAAAAACGTTTTTTGTGGCCGAGGTGAATCCCAGCTTCGATCATATCTTTCAGTGAAAGTTTCATATTTTTCTCCAGGGTTGTTACTTCCGCAAGCCCCATACTCTTAACCATATAGGCACCCAAGAGCATGTGTCGACGAGCGTGAATTTATTTAACGTCACATGACCTTTTGATACTAGCATGAAATTAACACGTTTTTCAAGTAGCTAGGAGAATATTTAGCGCTAACCGTTGATATGAGCCAGTTGTGTGAGCATGCTTAGCTCAGCCTCATTGAGTAGTGCTCTTATCTGTAAGGTGATCTCTTTTTTTCTGAGTTTTATCTGCTTGCATTTTGCCTTGTGAACAGACTTAACAGAATTAAGTTTCTCTTGCTTAATAGACTGATAATCTTCTTTGAGCTGATCTAATTGATCAAAATAATGATTTAGCTTAAGCTTAAAGGGCTTAATGTAGTCATCAAGCTGTATATCTTGACTTCCTGCTTGACTCATTGCCAATTCAGCGAGTCGCTTCATCTTATATGCCATGACCACTCGTGGCTGAATTCTTTTAAGGTCATAAGCAAGTCCTAGCTTATAAAAGAGAAAGATCATCCACTTTGTAGGGTCATATTGATACCAACGGATAGCATTTCTATAATCAGCAGCAAACTGGTGATGGTAATTGTGATATCCCTCTCCATGAGCTAAAAACCCCACAAGTAGGCTGTCTCTAGCAGTACAGTGGGATGAAAACGGCTGCTTACCAAAAAAGTGTGCCCATGAATTGACGAGAAAAGTCGAATGATGGTTGGCCATAAGTCTTGCAAAACCCGCTAACCAAAGCCCCCCCCAGGCATCTCCCCATAATGACGCAACACCAACGGACATGATAATATTGGATACGAGCATCAGTGGAATATAGTAATGGTGCTGAAAAGCAATGAGAGGATCTGCTTCCAAATCTTTTACATTCTCATACGTACGATTTGTTTGATCAATCATGAATAGCCATCCCATATGCGAATAAAAAAAGCCTTTCTTTGCACTGTAAGGGTCTTTGTCTGTGTCAGTATAAAGATGGTGCATACGATGGTCTGTACACCATTCCATCACACTGCCCTCTGCGGACATGGTTCCAAATAAAAGATAAAAAAGCTTAACAGGAAGTCTTGCTTTATAAGCTTTGTGAGCAAATAGACGATGGTAGCCGCCGGTGATAGACATCCCTGTTAAAAAAACAAGCATAATAGACCAAATTAAGGTTTTTGTGACAATGGCATCATGAATTACTAATGTTGTCACTCCGTAAATAGCGCCCACAGTTATAAGCATGAGTGAAGAAGAAATAGTCCAGTTGATTTTTCTGTCGTTCATAAGCTCGAGTCCTTGCTAGTCATACCATGCCCTTCTAACCATGAGGGTAACATGTCTGCGGTAATGATCTCAATGCCTAATTGCTCTGCTTTTGTTTTTTTTGAGCCTGCTTTTTCACCACATAACAGATACTTGGTTTTTTTACTAACACTAGAGGCAACAGTTGCTCCTGCACTTTCACATCGATCTGTTAATACTTGACGAGTATATTGATCAAATGATCCTGTAATCACTAGACATACTCCTGAAAGTGATCCAGATTTCTCCTTAGATACATCAACTGTCTGGACATCAACATAGTCTAATAAGAGATCAATTTCTTCATGATGAGATGGTTCTGATAAGTATTGCTCAATTGCACTAGCAACGCTTGGACCAATGGTATCGATCATGATTAACTCTTCTAACTTAGTTTGTCTCAATTCTTGAACAGACCCTAAATGTTGAGCCAGAATCTTGGCAGTTTGCCTGCCAACCTCAGGGATTCCTAGCGAATAAATAAAACGATCCAATGCAATAGTGCGCCGAGCCTTAATGGCATCAATGACATTCTGAGCTGATTTCGCTCCTTGACGTGATAAAGACATCACATCATGATGATGAAGAGTGAAAAGATCGCTAGGGAAACGTATGGCTTCGCTTTTAACCAGCTGCATAATAAGTTTGTCACCAAGTCCATCTATATCAAAAGCATGCTTTGATACAAAGTGAATGAGCCTACCAATGACCTGATCAGGACACGCGTTATTATGGCAATGAAGATGAATATGATTCTCAGACCATTTTAATTGTGAACCACAACTTGGACAGTGACTAGGGGGATGAATCGATATTGTACCTGGTGTATCTACGCGCTTGACAATTTCAGGTATCACATCACCAGCGCGCTGAATAACAACGTCTGCACCAACATCTAACTGCTTACGCGTTAACTCAGAAAAATTGTGGCAGCTTGCATGTTGAACAACTGCGCCCCCTACTTCAACAGGCTCTAGCTGTGCCACAGGTGTAATTACCCCGGTTCTTCCTACCTGACAGTCGATTGCAAGAATCTTTGTGACGACCTGCTCTGCCTTAAATTTAAAGGCGATCGCAAAGCGGGGGGCACGGGACGACGTGCCCATTAAACTTTGGGCCTCTCTTTGATTAACTTTAAATACACAGCCATCAATCGCATAAGCTAACATTGGCCGTTTAGACTCGATGAAATCAATATAAGACATAAATTCAGTAATTGAATTAACTTTTTGACTATGTTGATTCACAATAAAACCCCATGCACTCAGCGCTTGATTAAGCTCCTCCTGAGTTTGAAATGAGTCTAATCCCTCTGTATAGCCTATTTCAAAGGCAATAAACTGTAAATCTCTCTTGGCTGTTATGTTAGAATCAAGCTGTCTCAGGCTTCCTGCCGCTGCATTACGGGGATTTGCAAAGACCTTACCCCCTTCTTTCTTGGCAGTAAGATTAAGCTTTTCAAAGGATTTAAACGTCATGATGACCTCACCTCGCACCTCTATAAGTGCTGGAGAACTAGCATGTAAACGTAAAGGAATACTACGAATTGTTTTGAGATTATCTGTAATAAGTTCACCTATCTCGCCATCACCTCGGGTTGCACCCTGTACAAGAACACCTTGTTCATACCTTAAATTTACAGCCAAGCCATCTAATTTGGGTTCAGCGAAAAAATCTTGTGTGATTGCTTGCTTTCGACAGCGAGTAACAAAGCGGTTTAGATCAGTTTCACTAAAGGCATTGTCAAGAGACTTAAGTGCCTGAAGATGTTGAGTTGTTTCAAATCCTTCACGCACCACGCCACCTACACGTGCAGAGGGCGAATCAGGGGGCCTAAGTTCTGGAAACTGTTGTTCCAAGGAAAGTAAGGATTGAAACAACTTATCGTACTCTTGGTCTGAAATAAGTGGATTATCTAAGGTATAATAAGCATGATTGTGTTTTTCTATCTCTTTTATCAATGCCTGTATTTGGTCTTTTTCATCCATGGAGCGTCAGCCCTTTTTATTTTTTAAAAATAAACGATCAAAATTGTCGTTTGTTTGTTCAACTAGACTTTCATAATCAATGTGACGAAGACTCGCTAGCGTGTGCCCTACATGCGTGACATAAGCGGGTTGGTTAGGCTTACCACGATGTGGTACTGGTGCTAAGTAAGGCGCATCAGTCTCTATAAGCAATCGATTAAGTGGTACTTTCTGTGCAACATCTCGCAAGTCATTTGCGTTTTTAAAACTTATAATGCCAGAAAAAGAAATATAAAGACCAAGATCAAGTGCTTTTTTAGCCATGTCCCAGTTTTCTGTAAAGCAATGCAAAACTCCACCAACGTTTCTATCTGCATGTTCTTTAAGAAGCTGAATCGTTTCATCACGAGCACTACGCGTATGAATAATCAATGGTTTTTTGAGCTCACTTGCCACACGCATATGTTCAATAAAACTTTGTTCTTGTTGAGCGACATACTGCTTGTCATGATAGAAATCAAGTCCCGTCTCACCAATTGCAATCACACGCTCATGACTTGCAGCCTGGTGAAGTAGCTGACTATCCACTACTTGATGACAATCACATGGATGCTGCCCTGCACTGGCAAAGATCCAATCGTATTGCTCAGCAGGTGATACAATATCTATGAATTTATCAAGCTCGATACAAACATTCAGGATACGGTTCACGCCAACTTTTTTAGCATGAGTCAGAATCTGCTCAAGATCTGAATCAGGATATTGTTTTAAAACATGATCTAAATGACAATGAGAATCTGTCACAAAAGGAAGAGTCATTGAGTCAGCTCCCTAGTTAATTGACGTAAAGTGA
Organism: Legionellales bacterium; assembly: GCA_047404175.1. GTDB lineage: Bacteria > Pseudomonadota > Gammaproteobacteria > M30B25 > M30B25 > M30B25. The sequence goes on from JBDOIW010000040.1 coordinate 17,099, forward strand.
GTAACAGTTGATCTAGAACTAAAGCATGATTAAAACTTGCAGCATTCTCTGACAAATAGAGATAGGACTGCAGTTGATCTTCAAGCTGAAGTAATGATTGGGTATTGACTGACACAGATCCATGATAAAAATGAGGCCAATGGATGACAGATGGAAGCTGTGTAAGCACCCGGTAAGTATCACGTAACCATAACTGTATGACCCAAATAGGATGAATTGCACGCTTGAGTAACTGTTCTGCACTTCCTACAGCAAAGCGCTTACCCATTGCAACCTCAGAGATAACCTGCTTAACATGCAAATAATCTGTAGCAATATCAGGTTTATCAATGGCTTGCAACAGTAGATCAGTATGTCCATCAAGTTGATCTTGTAAAGAACTGTCATGATACTGACGCCAATAGTCTTCGAGATCAGCACGCTGAGGGTAACGCATACTTAACATAAACACACGACTTTTAATGGTTGGCATAATGTTCATAGCGGATCTTGCTGATAAGATAAACACACAGTTACTTGGCGGTTCTTCTAAAGTTTTCAAAATAGCATTATTTGCAGCTTCTGTCATAGCATCTAGAGAATGAATCCAAATCACACGTTTTTGAGCTAGAGTTGGTGAGTGGCCAATGGATGATAGTGCGTCACGGATAAGCTGAACACCAATGGTTTTGGTTGTTATTGGTTGAATTAATGTTAAATCAGGGTGTTCACCGCGTGAAAAAGCATGACATGATGAGCAAGATCCACAGGGTGTAGAAGAGGCCTCCTGACAAAGTGATTGCTGTGCGAGATAGGATGCAACGTCCTGAGCCTGAGAGTTATGCAGTACTAAACATACTTGGTGTGGACTTGAGATCCAGCCACTTTGTTCAATCTGCTCAACCCACCAAGGTGCCAAACTAACCATGCCCATTGATGTGCTCCAAGATTGGCTCAATGGCCTTAATGGCTGCGTGATGAACATCTGACTGACTTAGCGTGGCGTCTATAATGATAAAACGCTGAGGATGCTGCTCAGCTAAATCGAGATAAGTTTTTCTAATCGAGTCAAAAAAATTCAAATCTTCATTTTCAATTCTGTCAAGTCCTCCTCGAGCTCTTATCCGCTCTAGGGCGACTTCTACTGGTGCATCCAATAGTAAAGTCATTGTTGGTAATTGTGGCACACAGGCTTTGCTTATTTCTTGTATCAAGCCTTTATCAATACTTCGCCCACCTCCTTGGTAAGCAAAACTTGCATCGACAAAGCGATCGCATAGGACACATGCTCCTCTTGCTAATGCCGGCTCGATAACGTGGTGTACGTGTTGTGCTCTTGAAGCAAACATAAGTAATAACTCTGTAACTGGTATAAGAGTCTCTTTGTGATCTTGGAGTAATATTGATCGAATAGACTCAGCGATTGAAGTGCCCCCGGGCTCACGTGTAGTCACAAGTTCTTGCTTATGCTTTTTTTTAAGGTAAGCACTAACTGACTCAAATAGCGAGCTTTTACCAACTCCTTCAATACCCTCTATTGAAATAAACAAACCTGACATACTAAACCAATCTATCAATCTACCTTAAGTTTATCATAATCACTTACTCGAGTCTCGTCTGAATCAGATGAACTAGTGCTTAAGCGCGTAATGACTTTGAGATGACCAGAGTAATCTTCAGAAAACTGATGCCTAGTGCCATCAAATACATAATAATAATAAGCATGACTCTCAGGGTGACAAGCTGCCTCAAAAGACTCAAGACTCACCATCGCAATAGGTCGTGGTGGCAAGCCACTTACTCGGTAAGTATTCACAGGATGATAACGTTTTGTTAGTTTGGCTAAGGAGGCACCTTGACTGTATTCATCAGGAAATGCGGCAATGGTCGTTGCATCTACTTGAAGTCGCTGTTTCCTTAATAGCCGATTGAGTAAAACACCTGCTATTTTTTTTCTATCAGCAAGAGTGTTGGCTTCTTTTTCAAGTATAGAAGCAAGAACGAGTGCTTGTTCAAAAGTATAGGCTTGCATCATATGACTTCGTTGCTGCCATATTGGCATGAATGCCTCAATCATTGCTTGATGTGCTCGCTTGAATAGTGTGTCGAGACTATCATTTAACGTGTAGTTATAGGAATCTGGTAGCAAATGGCCTTCATAATTCTCTGTATGGATTTTCCTTGATTCCTCATACAAGCGTGCATCATTTAATCGCAGTGAATGACTTATTTGAGAGATAGAACTGCCTGGGATAATAGTTAGACTGTGTTGTGCTTCTTTTCCGGCAAGTATATTGGCCAAAAATGCTTGATACGAATTACCATCAGTGCAAAACTCACCATGGGGAATTGCCTGTCCCCACGTAAGAACACGAAAACGTAAATACGCTGAATGATTTTGTTCTAGGTGAAGTGTTCTATGAATTGTTTCATAAATGCTGTGTTCGCTCTTCCCAGATTGAATTAATACACAATTAGTCTCCAGGGTAGGACCACGTAAAAACAGAAGCATAGCAATGAATGCTAAGAAAAGGATTCCACTACGTATCAAGCGTTGAGAAGATAAGCGAGGCATTAGTCCCTCCAAATCCAAATGAATTCGACAAAACGGAACTAAATCGAGCTTCTCTTGCCTTACCAGGTACAAAATCAAGTCCTACGTCACACTGGGGATCAAGCTGATCTAAATTGATAGTCGGTGGAATCATCTGATTTTTTAGTGCCAGAAGACAAATAATAGCCTCAACAGAACCTGCTGCACCTATGAGATGCCCTGTCATTGATTTCGTTGAGCTCACCAAAGGTAATTCTTTAGCTCTAGCAAAAACCTTTGCAATTGATTTGGCCTCAATTACATCCCCCATTAACGTTGATGTTGCATGAGCATTAACATAAGCAATATCACTTATATCAATACCAGCATCACGAATTGAAGTATTCATTGCTTGTTCTGCACCATGCCCTCCCGGAGAAGTAATATGATAGGCATCAGAACTCATGCCTACGCCTTTGAGCTCGCCATATATCGTGGCACGACGTGCTTTGGCAGATTCATAGGATTCTAGGACCATGACACCTGCGCCTTCACCAAGTACAAAGCCATCTCGGTCTTGATCCCAAGGCCGACTTGCTCGTTCAGGCTCATCATTGCGTTGAGATAAGGCTCGAACCGAGCAAAAACCTGCTAGCCCAAGATCGCTAGTGGTCATTTCACAGCCGCCTGCGATCATAACATCTGCATCACCAGACTGAATGAGTCGAGCTGCAATAGCAATATTGTGTGCGCCTGTAGTACAAGCAGTCACAGCTGCAAAGTTTGGCCCTGTTGCACCATGAACAATCGAGACATAACCGCTCGCCATATTAACAATAGCACCAGGGATAAAAAATGGTGATACGCGCTTAGGTCCAACTTCTATGAGCTTCTGGTTATTTTGCGCAATGAATGGAAGCCCACCGATACCGGAGCCTACAGCGACACCAACGCGATCTGCATTTCGCTCATCAATCACGAGTTGTGCATCACTGACAGCCTGATTTGACGCAGCTACTGCATAGTGTATAAACTGATCGAGTTTACGCGCTTCTTTGAGGTCCATGTGATCTTTAACATCAAACCCCTTAACACAGGCTGCAATTTTAGCCTTGAGCTCGGGATGTACACGATCGGCAACACTATCTACGCCAGACTGACCCGCCATAATTGCAGACCAAGTTGACGTAGCGTCATTACCCACGGGAGTAATCATGCCAACACCTGTCACTACTACACGTTTTTTTCCCACATGAACCTCCTTGTTCAGCGTAAACTATCAGTCAACACAGTTTTATTAAGCCTCAGAGTTAGCCTTAATGAAGTTTACTGCATCACTAACTGTTAGAATTTTTTCTGCTTCTTCATCAGGAATATCAATGTTGAATGCCTCTTCAAATGCCATAACGAGCTCAACAGTATCGAGTGAATCTGCCCCTAAGTCATCTATGAATGAAGCTGAGAGAGTCACACCATCAGTCACATTAAGCTGCTCACGTACAATTTCCATCACTTTTTCTTCAATTGAGTTTTGATTCTCAGACATAGTTGTCTCCTAGTTTTGTTAAAAATGAACTTATCTTAGTTTAATGATCTATTTCGCGGTTGCAAGTAAAATGTCAGCACTTATTAAGGCATATACATCCCACCGTTTATGTGCAGGGTTGTTCCAGTCATATAATCTGCTGATGATGAGGCTAGAAAGCCAACGGCATTGGCGACATCTTGACAGGTACCCATGCGATTCATAGGAATCTTCTTCATGAGTTCTTGCACAACATTTTCAGACAGTGAATCTGTCATGTCTGATTGAATAAATCCAGGCGAAATAACATTGACGGTAATCCCTCTTTTGGCAACTTCTAAAGCCAATGATTTTGACATGGCAACCAGTCCAGCTTTTGTTGCAGAGTAGTTGGCTTGCCCTGGATTACCAAGACTTGCTACCACAGAGGCTATATTGATGATTTTACCGCTTCGTTGTTTAACCATTCGCTTGATGGCTGCCTGACAAAGGAAAAACGTTCCTGTTAAATTGGTATCTAACACCTGATTCCATTGCTCATGCGACATTTTTAGTGATAGAGCATCTCGTGTAATCCCTGCATTATTAACCAACACATCAATGCTTCCATGGCTTTCAACTATATCAGCAACAAAGTGCTCTAGGTCATCATGAGATTCAAGCTTGAGTACTCTCCCCTCTCCAGACCAAGGCGATAGCTGTTGTGTAATAGCTTCTGCACCTGTTTTCGAGGTTGCTGTCCCAATGACATGGTAACCTGCTTGCGCTAGTGTAGATGCGCAGGCTAAACCAATCCCTCGAGAAGCTCCTGTTACGACTGCAATTGACATTATGACTCCTATGATTGTAATTGCTCACACACTTGACTAATTTCAGAGGGGTGTGTGATGGAAAAAAGTTGCCATTGAGGTATAGACCTCTTTGCAAGCCCTGTTAATACTTTTCCAGGTCCAATTTCTAGTTGATGTGTAACCCCGTCAGGCTGTTGATTTTTCAGCGTATTAACCCACAACACCGGGGCTATAAGCTGCTCCTTGAGCTTAAGCTTAATCTCTTGAGGAGAGCCATGGGGGCGGCCTGTGACATTCGAATAGACAGGAGTAGATGGCATTTGTATCTTAACTGTGTCAAGTGTAGATGACAGTTCTTCTGTTGCTTGCAGCATCAATGGAGAATGAGATGGGACACTCATGGGTAAGCGCTTAACGAGCTTAGCGCCTTGTGATTTTGCCATCACCTCAAAGCGCTCAATCGCTTCAATCACCCCTGCTACAACCACCTGCCCTGGAGCATTATAGTTTGCTGGCCCTATAGTGAGATCACTCAACTCTATTTCTGTACATATAGCATCAACAGATTCGTTATCAAGCCCTATGACAACACTCATGCCTGCAAGACCTTCAGGAGAAGCAGACTGCATGGCTTTGGCGCGCTTTTGTACAAGCGTTAAACCATCTGCAAAAGAAAGAGCACCAGCTGCCATGAGGGCTGTGTATTCACCTAAGGAGTGACCAGACATGCAGGAAAAGCTAAGATCAAAACATTCATTGAAGGCGTACCAAATCGCTGCAGACGTAGTGTAAATAGCAGGCTGGGTGTATTCTGTTTGATTAAGCAAGCCATCTTTATCATGCGTGACAAGGTCTACTAAGTCATAACCTAAGATATCGGATGCCTCGGTGAAATAATCTCGAAACAGATTGTTTTGGTCAATCCAATGATTTAGCATCCCCACTGACTGAGAACCTTGGCCAGGAAATACAACGCTGATATGATTTGTCATAGAGAGCCTCTCTTAATAATCGATAAGTGCCGATCCCCAGGTAAAACCTGCACCAAATGCCTCTAGAAGCAAACGTTGACCTTTTTGGATTTTGCCTTGCTTAATACCCCAGTCAAGTGCTAATGGAACACTTGCGGCAGACGTGTTGCCATGTTGCGCAACAGTCAAGATAACCTTATCCATTGAAAGACTGAGTTTTTTTGCTGTTGCCTGAATGATACGTTTATTCGCCTGGTGAGGGATAAGCCAGTCGATGGTCTCTGGAGTGATATTATGGTGTTTAACAAGCTCTTCAACCAATAGACCTAATGTATTGACAGCTTTTTTAAAGACTTCATTTCCTTTCATTTGAAGGTAACAGGGTTCATCTGGATATGCCGATGGATGCTTCGCATAGAGTAGATCGCTGTAGTGACCATCGGAGTGGATATGCGTGGACAATACCCCCGGTTTGTCACTAGCTTGCAATAAACAGGCGCCAGCACCGTCTGAAAACAAGATGCATGTACTCCTATCTTTCCAGTCGATATAACGTGAAATAAGTTCAGAACCAACTACAAGTGCTGTAGTTGCACTCCCTGTTTTAATAGCATTGTCTGCTAAATGCAATGCGTATATAAATCCTGAACAGGCTGCGGATATGTCAAAAGCAGCTCCTTTTTTGATACCAAGATTTGCCTGGACCTGACATGCTGTACTTGGAAAGGCTCTATCGGGTGTTGCGGTGGCAACGATGATAAGGTCAATGGTATTGGCCTTAATCTGCGAGGATGCAATAGCATCTTGAGCCGCAGCTGTGGCCATACTAACACATGAATCATCTCCAGAAGCTAAATGCCTATTTTCAATACCCGTGCGCTCTTTTATCCACTCATCAGTGGTATCAACAATTTTCTCTAGATCTTTATTACTAAGTGTTTTTGTAGGTAAGAAACTACCTGTACCGATAATTGTAGAATAAACCAATGTATTTCCCTGTAACTTAAATGGACAGTTCCTGGTTTACTTTTTCAGGAACTGATCGCTTTACTTCATAATAGGCATTTTTGATGGCCTGTGCAAACCCTTTAGCGTTTGCTGAGCCATGACTTTTCACAACAGTTGCCCTCAGTCCGACTAAAGTTGCACCATTACGGCTTGAGGTGGACATTTGCTTTGCAATTGAGTTTAATGCAGGCCAACAAATAAATCCAAGGAGCCTAAAGAAAAGATTAGAAGTGAAAACGGATTTAATGTAACTTTTAATAAGTTTAGAGGCACCTTCGATTGATTTGAGCGCAACATTACCTAACAAGCCATCACAGACAACAACATCTGCCTTCTGGCTAAATAGATGGTTTGGCTCAATATAGCCTACGTAGTGGAGGTCTGGGTGTTCATCAATAAGCTGAGCCGCACGCTTGATTGTATCGTTTCCTTTGTGGTTTTCTTCACCGATATTGAGTAGTCCAATACGAGGCTTTTTGATTCCATCTACATGTCTGGCAAGCAACATACCAATCACAGCAAATTGAAGCAATACTTCTGCCGGAGCATCGACATTAGCGCCTAAATCGAGCATACGAACGCCAAAGTCTGGAGACTTAGTTGGAAGCACACCTGAAATAGCTGGACGATCGACACCTGGAAGCATTTTTAGCACATAACGTGACATTGCCATGAGAACACCTGTATTGCCAGCACTCACAAAGGCTTCTGCATGACCACTTTTGACAAAATTCAACCCAAGACGCATTGATGATGTCTTACGCTGTTTGAGCGCAACTGAAACAGAATCATGATCTGTAACACTTTCTTGAGACTCGTGGAAAGTCATGTTGTTAGGAAGATTCTCTAGCTTTGAGGATGTGTCTGATGTACCAAAAAGGTGAAGCTGACAGTCAGGAAACTCTTTTGCGAATTTCAAGCTAGCAGGGATAGTTACACTAGGGCCCTCTCCGCCCATAATGTCAATTGCAATAGAGACCATGATGACGCCAACAGCTAGTCGTCTGACTCATTGAAAATATCACGTCCTTTGAAGTAACCATCTTTTGTCATGTGATGACGTAAGTGCATTTCACCAGTACTTTGGTTTTCTGAGATAGTCTTAGCATTGAGACCATCATGAGCACGTCGCATATTGCGCTTAGAACGAGTTTTTTTATTCTTTTGTACGGCCATGATTGAATCCTTTGATAATTAATATCGAAGTATATTACACACTTATGACACCTTTGTCAAAGAATAATCAAGCTTGGTGGAATGACACCTCATTGCTAGAATGTTCTCGGACAACAACAGAACTACAGCGTAGACCACGCGATAAATCATCGGCCCTCAACAATGCTGAAACCTCTCTGTGGATAAACGATGCAAAGGCTTCACAACAGACATCATCAAGCCAGGTTATTTGCATCATGCCTTTTTTCTCCATGTGTAAAAAAGTCTCAGATTCTGGATCATCCTTTGCAACAAGGACACGATGATCCATTAGCGACTTGATCCTATCTTTTGTCGACTTAAGATCACCAAAGCCTACTACCCACCCTTCTTCACTAAGCTTGTCCGCAGCAAACACCAAGGAAATAGATAAAGCATAGCCATGTAAAAAACGACAATGACTATGTGCTCGCCACTGTCTGAAAGCAACAGACACCAGTGAGTCATAATGTTTAGTCACAGTGTAGCGCCCCGATTGGTTGCCATTTATGTTGCCCATGCATTACTCCAAAGATCATTTTGTAGTCTTGGACTGTAATGTAATCCATGATCGAGTGCAAGTTGTGCCACAACAGGAGCATTTTCTTGATAGATGTCTTGAGTTGCACCATCTGGCATAAGGTAGATATTTCCGTTAAAGCCATGCTCATGATAGGCATCAATGGCACGTGACACCTCAAGCATGTCTGCGCTCTTTGCTACAACAAATTTAAGAATAACCTCTGCGTTGGTTAAAGCACTATATTGTGCCACAACATTGGGCTTAACAGCATCATCCCAAGATTCACCACTATTACCAAGTTTTGGTGAGCATGAGAACAACCAGTGCCTATCTGATTGTTCAATACAACGAATGAAGTCATCCGATAATATTTGGGTGGCATTCGTTTCAAAGGTAATATTACTGAAGGATGCCACCTGAGTGTGAGCAAACAAGTCTGGGTAAAGTTTCTGCCATGCAAGTAACGGCTCACCACCTGTCACAACAAGGTGATTGGAGCGAGCCAACCTTCTTTCTTCCGGCAGAAGCGAGATAAGATCCCTTGCTAAGTCATCCACTGACTTTAGCGAAGTAAAGTGCCTAAAGCGTTTATCCCAGGCTGGATAGCTATCACAGCCCTGCACATTTACTGGAAGCTGATGAAGATCATGGTATTGCTCTGGCCTTACCTCACTCAAGGGCTGTAGTTGCCTATTGCTACCAAAGCCCTGACACTTAAAATTACAGCCAAATAGACGTAAAAAAACTGAGGGAACACCTGTATAAACACCTTCGCCTTGCAAAGAATAAAAGGTTTCAACCACACGAAAATGCATACACTTATTATCTTATCTTATTGATTAATAATTATAACCCTCTTGCCTTCTTTTGTAAATGTGTAAAATCATGACTTCATTGATCTTTTTCTTTTCAAAATTTTGATGTCAAGATCCAAAAGGCACATGAGCCCTATCTATAGAGCAACTATCATCTTTCTGCTATATTCAATGATTTAGAACGCTCCGACGAATCATAGTGATTGCTGTTCTTTTAAAGTGTAACTGAGAACAAGCGCACTAACAGGCGTAACAAGCATCAAAATACCCAATCCGTATAAATCCGCATCATGAAGATAAGCAACCATCTGAGCACCACAATAACCACCAAATACTTGAATCGTGCCATACAGTGCTCCTGCCAAACCTGCGTGCTCAGAAAAAGGCTTCATGGCACCACCAAAAGCCGCAGGCCAAACAAAACCTGAACCATAGAAATACAGGAAAGCTACAGCAACGAGAGAAATAACACTCACAAACCCTTCAAATTCTACATAGAGCAGGCACAAAGCGAAGATTGATGATATAAGCAAACCCATGCGCAGCATACGTAGGGCCCCAAAGCGTCCAACAAGTTTTGCCACAGATAAACTACCCATGAACATGCAAATCGCCGTGGTTATACAAGCAATTTGACCAAAATGATCAGCATCTAAGCCAAGACGTCCAATATAAATGACTGGTGCTGCAGTAAACCAGCCCATGAACGCGGCGTAAACGAGCGCACTACAACATGAGTAAACACAAAATGATCGATTAGCGAGAATACGCCTTAATCCCTCGAAAGTGCTGGCCAATCCATTGTTATTTTTCTTGCAAACATCTGAATTAAGCAGAAATATAATACAAGCAAGGAGGAGGAAGGCATATAAACCCAGTGCATAAAAGCTGCTCTGCCAGCCATAGTGAATTTCAAGCCAGCCACCGAGTAAAGGGGCTATGGGAATCACAACGACCATAATCGTACCAAGATAACCTCCGTAGCGTACTAAATCATCACCGTCAAATTGATCTCTAAAAAGTGCGCGCCATAGTGTCGCAGGCGCTGCTACCCCTGCTCCTTGGATAAATCTTGCGATATTAAGCTCTTTGATTGATACCGCGCATACTGCAGCATAGCAACCTATCAGAAAGACAATGAGCCCTATAGCTAAGCATAACTTCCTTCCCCAGTGATCGGATAAGGGCCCATAAACAAGCTGAAAAACAGATGAAGCAAGCAAATAAATAGCAATAGAGCCTTGAGCGGTATTAGCATCGACCTTGAAGTGTTGACCAATACTCATAAGCGAAGGTGCATAGATTTCACTTGCAAATCCTTGTAAGCAAGCAATCAAAACTAAAATAACTAAAAAAATCAGACGAGGCATACATGAAGTCTTTTAAAAACATAATTTAAACTAGCATATCACAGTGCATGTGTGTATACAGATAAAGTAGCTCAGTGAAAACAAAACAATCCAGACAAAAACCATGGTCATGCAAATGGACAATCTGCTTCAAAACGGTAAGCGTGCTGGTCAAACGTAAAAGCAAGTGAACTTGCATGCAGATGCAAGCGTCTACCCGATGTTTTTTGTTGAGCATATTTGCTGTCACCTAAAATGGGGTGACCAATCGCAGCACAATGAGCACGAAGCTGATGCATCCGTCCTGTCATTGGCATCAACTCCACTAAACAGCCATCATCTTCAGAAGACAAAACTCTTAACTTAGTGACAGCAGCTTTCCCCTCTACTTTATCAACGATTGAACGATGCTCATTTTTTTGTGAATGAACTTTTCTAAGCGGGAGATCGATGGTCATTGATCGTGTAGTGATAGTACCAGAGAGCTTTGCTTTGTATGTTTTCTTGACTTTGCGATCATGAAAAAGGCTTGCCAATACTTTAAGTACACTTGCTTTTTTAGCAATAAGCAAACACCCAGATGTTGCCCTATCTAAACGATGAGCCAGTTCGTAATACCCTTCTCGCTGCTCTCGCAAGGATTCAATCACTCCCATCGAAATACCACTTCCAGCATGCACCGCCATGCCTGAGGGTTTGTTTAGACAAAGAAACTCATCATTCTCGAAAATAATAGCGCTATCCACCTGCCAACGATGACAATCATTGACTTTTGAGCTGGCTGGTTGTTGTAACTCGTGCATAAATGGAGGCGGGATTCTTATTTGGTCTCCCTCGTCCAAACGTCTGTCAGGTTTGGCTCGCTTACCATTAATTCTGACCTCTCCCTTTCTGATTGCACGATACACCCTTACTTTTGGTATCTTACGAAATTTTTTTTGCAAGTAATGGTCTAAACGTTGACCTACGTCATTCTCATCTATTTGCATCATAGTCCTAGGTAAAACAATAAGTTAATTATATAATAAACCGCCATGACTTTCACGCTTTTCATAGACTACATCGTTAAGTTACTGCTAGTTGTGGTTAAATCCATGCATAAAACAATATAATCAAAACAGTTGTTGGTATTGAATAAAACCCCAATCGCTCATATCAAGCACAAAGATTATGCATATTATCTTCAGTGTAGTCTCACAAAGCTAATCAGGGAGAAACAGGGATTGGACAAAAAAACTCAACATTGGGTAAAAACTTTGTATACTAATATTACTCATATGCACTAAAAAGATGCATGGCAGATTCGATCCAGCAACCCCCTACTCCATCTTTAGTAACTTCTTTCTCGATGGGCAATTGTTCGTTTCATTCCGATGGCAAAATTCTTGACAATGCCGGTAAACCACCACCAATCTCCATTAGGATATATATTCAGGACCCCGCGCGTTTTTATCTATTTAAGCATTTTCATCTACTTACTCGTTTAGCGAGTATTCTTATGCGCAACAGCACACTGAAAGAGCTTGATATCAGTAGAAGTGGCCTAGGCAACGAAGGAGTTGCCAAGCTAGCGGAAGCTCTTAAACACAACAGCACACTGGCCAAGCTCAATATCGCAAAAAACACAATAGGCAATGAAGGAGCTTCCAAGTTAGCGGAAGCTCTTATACACAACAGCACACTGGCCAAGCTCAATATCGCAAAAAACACAATAGGCAATGAAGGAGCTTCCAAGTTAGCCATCGCTCTTAAAGCAAATCATACATTAACAATGCTTGATATCGAACAAAACAAAATTGACGATCAAGGTGCTGCTGAATTCGCGAAAGCTCTGATTGTCAACAGTACACTCACATCGCTAAATATGGGGCAATGTAAAATAGGCTTAACTGCATTCAAAGAACTAGTAGACGCACTTAAAGCAAATAAGACATTAACCACGCTTAATCTCAGTGGAGCCATGTTTAACTATCGCAGTGAAGTATATTGCAAATTATTAGAAGCTCTTATGCACAACAGCACACTAACAACGCTTGATATAACTGAAAATTGTTCACCAGGTGTAGCTCGTTTTGTTGCTATGTTCATGAATAAAACAATTTTTATTGTTGCGAACAACATCAAGATTACCGCTAAGTATTGGCATAGTGACAAGGTAAGGTCTAAAACTGAACAGAGAACTGTTGATAAAACCACTCGTCGGAACATAAGAATCCGCGAGATTCTAGACAATCAATATTTTCTTGCTTCGATCGAGGCTAACGGCCACTTAGAAAAGCATCCTGACCTCATCGAATTGGAAGAGTACCGCAAAAGTACACGCTTCCCATTGAGTAGCGCCTATCTTGCTGTTTTATGTAATGCCAGCAATACGAATCAAACAAAGGAGACTGTTAAGTCATTTCTCAACGCTATGACTAAATACCTAACTCACGACACATCATCGATACCTCAATATTATGAGCATCAAATCACCTTAATCACCACACGCCAACTAGCTTATCTGCAAACAAAATTAATGTTAGCTAAAACCTTCGATGAGGACCACTTTTGCACACTTGTTAACCTATTTACTTATCGATCTGCGTTTCATGAAACAGAACATTCTGACATGTACATGCCTATAGACCAATGGTTATCGCACATTCGCTCGGATGATTCAGATGTGCCACTAAGCTACTCTGATTGGATTGAATCTATCAATGCACTAAAGCCTGACAGCCCAAACGAAAAAAAGATCATTGAAGCAGTTTCTTCATTGTTACTTGAAACAGGAAGAGGACAATCTGAAAAAAAAATGCACCCTAGCCGTATACTCTGCGCATTTTCCGAGTTAACAATGACCGCATCTATTAGACACCAGCTCAATAGCACTCCTAAAGCCAATCCCAAGAAAAGAAAGCTCAACCAAGGCTTCTTTGGTGAACTGCCTAGTGGATCAAGTAAAAAAACCAAGTGTTCCACTAAGCCTAAACACGGACCTTAGGTTGAGACTAGACATCATAACAACCATTTTTAGTTTCTTACTCACCATTTGATGGCATTAACACCTGGTCTTTATGACTCATAAGCACAGGATTAATGGAAATCTATTAGGAAGTGTGCTAAGATATACAGGTTAGGAGCTATATTGAGCTCCAGCCCTAATTACCTATGGTTTATGGCGCATCCATCTCAAACTAGAGTAAAAAACAAACTCTGACTTCATTGATGACCATAACAATAACATTCTGATAAGGAAATAATAACCATGTCATTTACAACTATCCAAAAGCCATCAAAGGCTATATTAATCGATGCTGTCAATAGCAACGAACTCCGTGTTGCCATTATCGACAACACACAGAAGAAGCAACACAATATTCTTACCGACTTACATATTGAAGATAAGAAACGTGAGCTATATAAATCAAACATTTACAAAGGCAAAATCTCAAGCATAGAACCCAGCCTCAATGCTGTATTCGTTTACTACGACGATGGGAAGCGTCATGGCTTTCTTCCGTTCAAGGAAATTGATCGCGCCTACTACCAGGACCAGCTTTCTTCAGTACCTGCAAGTAAAGCAACAGCGACAAAAGATGATGCTCAACAAACAACTCAACTAGAACAAGACAAGTCTGATAAACCAGACACTCAGGAAACTTCGCCTGAGAGTCCAGTTGCTCAAACTGACACGCCTCCAGAAAAAGAACAGACAACTTTTACTGTTGAAGAAGAAAAAAGTCATTCTCATAATCCTAGCAATGAAACGATTGCAAATGCACTTAAGATCGGCCAGGAAATCCTCGTTCAGGTAGTCAAGGAAGAACGGGGCACCAAAGGTGCTGCTCTAACGACAATGATTAGTCTTGCTGGCTCCTATCTTGTTCTTATGCCTAATAGTCCTTCTGTAAAGGGTATCTCTCGCCGAATAGAGGGCTCTGCTCGCGATGAAGCAAAAGATATCACTTCTAGCCTAAAGTGCCCAGAAAACATGGGGTTTATTATCAGAACTGCAGGCATCAATCAAAACATAGCGCATCTTCAGTGGGATCTCGATGTACTTGTTAACTTATGGAGCGCTATTCACACCGCATCAGGCGAGCATGATGCCCCTGTGCTCATGCATCAAGAAAGTGATGTGATAAGCTGTGCGGTACGCGACCACCTTCGTCAGGACATCACTGATCTTGTTGTTAACGACCAGATCTCCTTTGAAAAGATCAAAACCTATATCCACCAAATAAAACCGCAATTCGTTGATCACGTCCATCTCTATGATCATAGCACTCCCCTTTTTGCACACTTTGGAATTGAGAATCAAATCGAACAAGCCCACCAACGTGAAGTACGTTTGCCTTCAGGTGGTGCCATCATCATAGACCCAACAGAAGCCCTTATTTCTGTGGATGTCAACTCGGCTCGTGCTAAAGGCTCTGACATTGAAGATACAGCATTTAGTACCAACCTTGAAGCCGCTGAAGAGCTAGCCAAACAGCTACGTCTTCGCGATATTGGTGGCCTTATTGTTATTGATTTTATTGACATGAATCACAATAAGCACCAACGCGAGGTTGAATCACACCTTAAAAAATGTCTTCAAGAAGATCGAGCCCGTATTAGACTTGGCAAAATATCTTCATTTGGCTTACTAGAGATGTCACGACAACGTCTACGGTCATCACTTGGTGAAGTAACAAAAATTGAGTGCCCAAGATGTGGGGGCCAAGGTATGATTCAAAGTGTTGAGTCGCTATCACTAAGCTTAATAAGGCGTATTCGTGAAGACGTTATGAATGAGCAACTTTTGCAGCTGCAGATTCATGTTCCTCTTGAAGTTTGCGCACAGCTCATGAATCATCACCGTAACCAACTCAGTGACATTGAAACATGTGGTAAAACAAGTATTATCGTCGTGCCTAATCCTAACTATCAGTCACCCCAATTTAAGATTAAAAAAATACGCTTTTCCGATAAAGCTACTAAGGCCGCTCAGATGGAAAGTAAAAGCTATCAACTTATTGAGCCTCATCGCAATCAATATCAACATGAAAAGTCCCATAACAATCAGACTAAGAACCAACGTAGCGAACCTGTAGTGAATGCACAGTCTATCACTGAAGCACATCAAAGCCCAAAACCTCAAATTAGCTTAGTGAAGCGCCTCTGGGATGGTATTTTTAACAACAAGGCTATCAAAGTTAAATCTGAAGTTGAAATGGATCTTGTCGATGATAATATTGGCAATCTTAAAACATCATCTCAGCAAAACAAATCACCCAAGAAACCAAGGCAACAGCAAGCTGGACATCGAGATCAAAAACGAGACCGCCACCCTTCCCGCAATAGAAAGCGCAATAGTGGTAATACAAGTCATAATCATTCTGCTCAAAAAAGCAACCAAAATACAAGTCATCACAACAAAGTGAGTAAGTCTAAAGATTCTATGAAAGTAGAAACAGCAAACATCGAAAGTCAACCATCCACTCATACTAGCCCCTCTACACAAAAGCCAGCAACAAAAACTAAAAAAGAAAACGATAACAGAGGCTTAGATAAAAAGGCAATCAAGTCTAAAAACCAATCTGAGAGTAAAGGCGGAATTAAAAAAACAAAACAAGAACAGGCTGAGCCATCAGAAAAAAAAGCTTCGCCGAAACCAGTAAGTAGCATAAAACCAGTAAGTAGCATAAAATCAGAGAGCCCCACAAGTAACAAGACTAGCGCTAAACCAGCTGAAAAAAAGGCCGTCAAACCAAAGGCTGAAACCACTCAGAAATCCAGTGATAAAGAAAAATAAGCTAGATATGATTAAGGCACTAAACTTCTATAGCTGACTGAGAAATAAACTCAGTCGGCTCAAACATTGTTTCGTTGAATAAATTTGTCATGTAAAAATAAAATAAACCACTACTATTATCAAAATACGTGATACGAGTAGTTTTATGCATTATCAAGAAATTTATGAGGCAGCAAAATATTATGCTGACCATAAATGCCTTCATCAACAAGATGGTTTTTACATCAATAACCTCTATGCATCAGCATGCAACTATTTAATGTACAGTGACTTCAACGACCACTACTTTACCATTTATTTTCTCGTCGAGGGCATTTACCATGAGTATCATGACCGGCTTATTAAAGAGAATCCTGATAAAATACCACTATTTAAGGGAGCAAGTAAGACATTACTTAAAGTGTACCACCATGTCACAGATAGCAAAAAAAACATTGAAACAATCGATCAACAACTTCTCATAGCTGTCTGTATTAACATGGAAAGAGTTAAACACTCTGGCGCACAATTTAGTTCTGCTGAAGTTGGAAATAGTAATCTCAAAGAGTATGAAGAACAGTTAAACATTGTAAAGACAAAACTACCTATCATCATCGAGGCAAAATCTGCACTACTTGCTCTCAAACGAATGAATAGATTTCAGATCATTACAGATTACTTAATCGCAAAATTCGATTTAAAATACCCACCAAGAATTCCACGCCTGGACGATTTCTGTAAGCTTATCCATAGTCTTGATCAAGAGTGCAGCCAAGTGTCATTATCTCGTTATTTCGATCGTATGGACACAGCAAAATTTGATAAGGTATCAGTTTACTCTACATGGAACGTGTGTTATTACAAAAACATTCGCGATCAAATCAGCATGCTTCCCGAAGCAACTCTTGAAAAGCAGTTTACATCATTTAAAAACCAGCTCTATGATCATCATAAAAAGGCAAAAGAAGGATCAAGTGCTGCAACAGTTTACCGTAGCCTTATTGTCAACTTGTCATTTTAAATTTATTCGTCAACAAGAAATGCTTTTTCAATGATCACTGACTCTGTTGGCACATCCTGATGCCCCATTCGACTACCAGTTGATACCTTCTCAATAGCATCAATAGTTTCCATGCCTTCTACGACCTGTCCAAACACACAGTACCCCCAACCCTGAGGTGACTCACTGCTGAAGTTAAGAAAAGCATTATCTTTTGTGTTAATAAAAAACTGAGTGCTTGCAGAGTGAGGCATATTCGTTCTTGCCATAGCAAAAGTGCCACGTTTATTTTCACCACCTATGTTTGCTTCATTGTCGATGCTAGATCTACTTTCAAGATCCTGCATAGATGTATCAAAACCACCAGCCTGCACCATAAAATCCTTAATGACACGGTGGAAAATAGCGCCATTATAATAGCCTTCTTTCACTAAATTCTTAAAGTTTTCAGTTGTCTTTGGTGTGGCTTCACTTAGCTCGAGAATAAATTTTCCAAAATTAGTTTCAAATTGTGCTTTCATTTTTCCCTCAAATTCAATAAGATAATAAAAAATTACTCTATAGTAAGTTTAAACGAAAAACAATCAAAATAAGCTAATTTTATGACACAACTAATCAATATCGCAATTATCGCCCATGTTGACCATGGTAAAACAACACTCGTAGACAAACTTTTATCTGAGTCTGGAACGCTCGATGATAGAAAAGATTCTGGCAATCGTGTCATGGACTCAAACACACTCGAAAAAGAACGAGGCATTACTATTCTTTCAAAAAATACCGCAATAGAGTGGAATGGCTATCGGATTAATATTGTCGACACACCTGGTCACGCAGACTTTGGCGGCGAGGTAGAACGTGTACTTTCTATGGTTGACGCTGTGCTCCTACTTGTTGATGCTGTAGAAGGCCCCATGCCTCAAACTCGCTTTGTAACACAAAAGGCATTCATGCATGGCTTAAGGCCAATTGTTGTGGTTAATAAGATTGATCGCGATGGCGCACGCCCTGATTGGGCTATTGACCAAGTCTTCGATCTGTTTGTTAACTTAGGTGCCACTGATGAGCAACTTGACTTCCCTATTGTTTATGCTTCTGCTCTCCAAGGGTTTGCTCAGCACGAACTTGAGCATGCATCAGATACCATGCTACCGCTATTCGAAACAATAACTCGGCACGCACCACAGCCTGATGTTGATTCAGAAGGCCCATTTCAGATGCAGATTTCATCACTTGACTACTCTCCCTATGTCGGAACAATTGGCATTGGTCGGGTAACTCGAGGCTCCATTAAACCCAATACCCCTGTCACAGTGATCGCGCGCGATGGAAAAGAAAGAAAAGAGCGCGTACTTCAAGTACTACGGTATCTTGGCCTAGAAAGGCATGAGTCAGAGGGGGCAAGTGCTGGTGATATCATTGCGATATCCGGTTGTGAAACGCTTGATATCTCTGACACCTTATGTGATATGAATCATGTGGAAGCCCTTCCAGCTCTTACTGTAGATGAGCCAACAATCACTATGACTTTTCAAGTTAACACGTCCCCTCTTGCAGGACAAGATGGAAAAATGGTGACAAGTCGTCAAATCAAAGATCGTCTCAAGAAAGAGACCCTCCACAATGTTGCCCTCAAGGTCACACAAACTGAGCAAGCAGAAAAGTTTAGTGTTTCTGGACGCGGAGAACTTCATCTTGGTATTTTAATTGAAACAATGCGTCGTGAAGGCTTTGAGCTAGCCGTGTCAAGACCACAGGTTATCATTAAAGAAATAGATGGCATTCAACAAGAGCCTTACGAAGAGCTCACCTGTGACGTTGAAGAAGAACATCAAGGTTCGGTGATGGAAGCACTTGGCTCTAGACGTGGAGAAATGAAAAACATGATTCCCGATGGTAAAGGTCGTGTTCGTCTTGACTATATTATTCCATCTCAAGGCTTATTTGGGTTTCAAAACGAATTTATGTCGATGACAGGAGGCACTGGTCTACTTTATCACGTATTTGACCATTATGGCCCTTACAAGCCTGGAGCAGTTGGCACAAGAAACAATGGTGTTTTAATCGCTAATGGCCCAGGCCAATCAACACAATATGCTCTTTTTGCTCTACAAGAACGTGGGAAAATGATGATAGGTCCTCAAACAACTGTTTATGAAGGCATGATCATTGGCATTCACTCTCGGAGTAATGATTTAGTTGTTAACCCTATCAAAACCAAACAACTTACTAATATAAGAGCGGCAGGAAGTGATGACAATCTTCTTTTGACTCCTCCAGTTAGGTTAACACTCGAACAGGCTATGGGTTTTATTGATAATGATGAGTTAATAGAGGTCACACCTAATTATTTACGTTTACGAAAAGTACATTTGAAAGAGCACGAGCGTAAAAAAGCATCTAGAGGCTAATCATCTGATGAGAATTTTGCTTACATAAACTCTAATTTAGTACTATAAGCAAGATATGTTATTTTGCATAGGTTCATTTGAATTGAAATCTCTTATCAGTTTTGACTCTTATTTTGGTTATATTTTAAATCCTATCCATCATTTTTTTACCGTCTATACTCAGTGTAGTTTAAATAAGCAAAAACACTTAACCCATGAGTGACTCATTACAGAATATAGAAGAAGTAATACCGGCAGCCATCTCAGTACAACCAGGCGATTTAGCAATCGCTTTTAATTTTGTACACTCAATGCCTCAATATTATTTACCTATCATTGCCAGCTCACTCATTCATGAAGCGCGAGGTCAATTGGTCCTCAATAGCAAAGATCATGATGCAAAAAATAGTCTTTCTAAGAACCTAATACCATTGATACGTAGTTTAAACTTATATTATAAAATCTCCAACAGTAGAGAACCAAAAGCGCATAAATTTTATACTTATCAATTGATGCAGGTCATTGTTAACCACCTTAGTGATTTAAGTCATAGTCAAAAACAAGCAGCCCAGTCAATGATCTCCTATGAGGAACTTTTTTCTATAGAAACAATGGATGCAAGAAAAATTGACTTTTTGAGCGAGGTCAACCACGCATTTAAAATACTTATATCAGCACTTCCATTAGACCACCATATTGATGAAGTAGCAAAATGGGATAGTTTTGAAAAGATTGAATCAACGATCTTGTCTGCTGTCAGAAAGTTTCCTCCATATAGCCCTCTGAGTGATATGGGTTTAATCTTAGATGCACTAAAAACCATCCAAAGTAATCTTAAAAACAATGAAATTACTAAAGTAATGCAAGAACTAAAAGTTCTGGAGTGGAAAGATGAAATAGCCATAGATAAAGTTCATACTGCCATGAAAGTTATTGCAGAACAGGTTAGCCTTCGTGAAGGCAACATACTTGACCAATGGCAATCTTTAGATGATATTCATGGTACTATCGATCAGCTACTTAATCTCGGAGATGTTGATAGAGAAGCCATAGAACATGCGCAAATGATTATTGACACATGTCTATTGGATTCAGATGTTGAAGAAATTAGTCAACTCTTGAAACACAAATCGCAACCATTACGAGCTTCACCTGACCTTGCAGAAGTGCCAGAAAGAAAGAACAAGTCAAAGGGCAAGCTTAAAAATATCGGTGATGATTCGGGAAACCTATCTACAAGTCATTACCGTCCAAAATAATTCATCAAGTTTTGAAGAATTACTTTGTTATTACCTCAGAAAATAGAGTAAATATAAGTCAGTATTAAAGTGTTATTCTTTAGCTATGCATTGGAATTGCGTCATCTGGACGTAGTTGGAAAATACCATCGATATGCGTAAAGATAAGCTGCTCATGTTCACAGACTAGGCAGTCCTTAGCTTTATCATAAGTCAAACTGCTTTGACAGCAAGGACAAACAAGTTTATTTAGCAACTCAGGGGATAGTGTTGACATAGTAAAACTCCTTTATCTCAATGGTCGGGACGGCAGGATTTGAACCTGCGACCCCTTGCACCCCATGCAAGTGCGCTACCAAGCTGCGCCACGCCCCGATAATCGATTATTCTAATACCTCAATCACTGCCTCTAGTTCGTGCACAGTTGCACGAAGCTGATGAGAGAGTGTGTCATTAAATTGTTCCTCATGACCCTCTTCCTGTTTGAGTACTTTTTCTAGACGAGCACTCGCACCATCAATGGTATACCCTTTTTCATACAAAAGCTCTCGAATTTGTCTGACAAGTATGATGTCATCTCTTTTATAATAGCGACGTCCACGCCGTTTCGATGGATTCAAAACGGGAAAAACCACTTCCCAATATCTGAGCACATGGGACTTTAGCTCACACAGTCTGCAAACTTCACCAATAGTAAAATAGATCTTGGTTGGGATCTCTGGTAAATTCTCAGTCTTGGTGATAGCTTCACCTACTTTTTTTGTATTACAATTCTTCTTGTTCTTGACTTCCTGCATACTTCTCTACCCTGAGTTTTAGTTTTTGACCAGCTCTGAAGGTCACTACTCTTCGTGCCTTAATGGGAATTTCTTCACCAGTCTTGGGGTTTCTACCAGGTCTCTGGCTTTTGTCACGTAGCACAAAATTACCAAAACCAGATAACTTTACGTTCTCACCAGCTTCAAGCACAAGTCTAATTTCTTCAAAGAATAATTCGACGAGCTCTTTAGCTTCGCGTTTGTTAAGACCAAGCGAATCAAATAGATGCTTTGATATCTCTGCTTTGGTGAGTGAATTCATTTTTTTACCTCATTATTATGTTATACTTCTTCTGCAACAGACTGATAATATTATCTATTTGTTGCTGGATAACCTGCTCTTCTAAAGTCGACTCTGATGATTCAAACTGGAATCTTAGAGTGTAACTGACTAGATCAGGTTCATCACTACCCTTATAGATATCAAATAAAGTTATATCTTTCAAGCATGACGGAGATATTTCTAAAATATCTTGTTGTATTAAACCAAAATCAATTGATTTACTCAACCAAAAACATAAGTCTCTTTGAACTTTTGGGTAAAGTGAAACACTTTCAAGCGGTTTTTTGATGGTTGTATCTATGTTGCCGAGTTGTATCTCAAAGAGGTAACAATCTCTAGCATGCTTTTTGGGATGAAGACCTTTAGGGTGACGCTTACCAAGCTGAGCAAGTAGCGTTTCTCCTTGGAAGATAGCGCATGACTGACCAGGGTGTAAAAGAGTATGCTGTGTACGTTTTACCACAAGCTGAGAAGTATCCATGATACTCTCAAGTAGATGCATGACTAGTCCTTTAAGATAATAAAAGTCATGTTCATCTGAGCCAGAACGCCAAAATAATGGGCTAATACCATAAAAAACACCAGCCAACCTATGATCAGCGCTTCTTTTTCCTTCTAATTGCTGATAAACATGTCCAGATTCAAATAGGTGATGACTTTCGACACCTCGCGAAAAATTATAATCTAAGCTATTGAGAAGACCAGGAACCAAACTTGAGCGAAGTGTACTCAAAGGCTCAGCAATCGGGTTAGTTAAGCTCACAGGCATGCCCTGCTTAAGGTGAGCATGATCCTCGGCTCCTCGCAAACTTAGTGTAACGGCTTGGTTAAACCCAAGCTTTACGAGTTGCTCACATAATTGCTCAGCTATAGAAAGTGCTGGAGTTATAGCCTTGGCACGAAGCGTTGTTGTTGGAATGGCATCATAACCATGAATACGTGCTATTTCTTCAATTAAATCAGCCTCAATCTCAAGATCATAACGCCATGATGGCGCAGACACCTGTAGAGTATCACCATTAGCATCTACTGTGCATCCCAAACGAGCGAGGATGGCTTGCATATCTTCTGCTGGTAATGTGTAACCTAGGCGCCGCTCAAAAGCATGGCAAGATATGTTTATTTGAGGCTTGAGTACATCTTGAATATGAGCATTTTCAATCATATGCTGCCGACACTCTCCCTCTACCATTCCCCAAGAGCGAAGATGACGCATAACTGCAGCGCTTGCTAACTCAGGCATATTTGGATCAACACCACGCTCAAAACGCATAGATGAGTCAGAACTAAATTTTAGTCTTCGTGATGTTTTAGCAATGGATTCGGGAGAAAAGCTAGCTGCCTCTAAAAGAATACTTGTACTATCGCTAAGTGATTTACTTGCATCACTTCCCATGATACCTGCTAAACCTAAAATTTCGTTACCTTGCCTGACGACAAGATCCCCTTGAATAAGAGCGTGTTTTTTTTGATCAAGCCCTAGAAACTCGTTCTCTCCAGAGTGCTCACTCATCATAATCCTAGCATCATTAGATAGAGCATTAGCGTCATATGCGTGCAATGGCTGCCCTAGAGAGTGCATGACTAAGTGAATAGCATCGCAAATTGGATTGATTAAGGTATAGCCTAATCGGTGTAAAAGCATGGCAACAGGAGTTGGAGTTACCCTGCCCTGTATTAAACAATCGAATTCAGAAAAAACAGCACGGTTCACAGCAGATGATTCGATAGAGACTCTACGTTGTAAATTAGGTAAGATTTCTTTGTGAGAATCAAGTTGCGACTTGAGTATACTGTTATCTTTAGCAGCTAAATCACGAGCGAGCCCTAAAGTTGAAAAACAGTCTGCACGATTGGGTGTTAATGCTAAATCAAATATTACATCATCAATAGGTAGATATTCAACAAGTGACTGCCCAACAGGAGCCTCAGAAGAAAGCACCCAAATGCCGTCATCATGAGGAAAATCAATCGCCAACTCATTTGCTGCGCATATCATACCCTGGGAAAGCTCACCTCGTAGCTTTGCTTGCTTAATAGTAAAATCACCGGGAAGAACTGCTCCGACAAGCGCAACAGGTACTTTTTGTCCACCATCAACATTTTTTGCACCACACACGATTTGTAATGTTGATTCTTGTCCAACATCCACTTCGCAAATAGATAGTTTATCTGCATTTGGGTGAGGCTTACGGCTGATTACAAGACCTACCACAACATCAGAAAATTGAGCCTGATAAGTTATAACATCATCAACCTCATGACCTAACATTGTCAACGTGTGTGCTACGGAGTCTTCATTGAAGTCAACCCATGATCGTAGATGGTAGCTACTTAGTTTCATCAACAACCCTCACTGGCGAAAAAAACTGTTCGAGTAAACGCTTATCATTTCTATAAAAGTCTCTTATGTCCGATATATTATAAGCCATCATAGTAAGCCTTTCTATGCCAATCCCAAAGGCATACCCCTGGATCTGAGTTGAATCAAAACCTGCTTTATCAATGACATTAGGATGAACCATACCACAGCCCATGACTTCCAACCATCGACCCTGGAAATAAAGATCCACCTCTGCAGAGGGCTCAGTAAATGGAAAGTAGGAAGGACGAAAACGCAACTTAACTTTGTGACCAAAAAACTCAGAAAGAAATGTTATAATAAGCGACTTAAGATCTGAAAAATTAGAGCTGTGGTCCAACTTTAACCCCTCTAGTTGGTGAAACACAGGTGAGTGTGTTGCATCCATGGTATCCGAACGAAAGACGCGCCCAGAAGAGACAATGGCAAGTGGAGGCTTATGAGTTTTAAGTGCTCTAATTTGCACTGAAGATGTATGAGTACGAAGCAATGTATCCGCATCGATGAAGAGCGTATCTTGCATATCACGCGCAGGATGGTTTGGAGGAAAGTTCAAAGCTTCAAAATTATGATAATCGTCTTCGATCTCAGGGCCATCAACACATTCAAACCCTAAGCCTAATAAGATTGATTGTAAGCGTTTCTCGACTATGTGCAAAGGATGAAAACCACCTTTACTGAACGGCTTACCTGGCAAGGTAATATCGAGTGAATCTTCAAGTAATGTTTGCTCTAAAGCCTCATTTTGCAACGTTTGTTTTTTTTCAGCGATAGCTTTATGAAGACGCACTTTTGCTTGGTTTATCAACTGACCTTGTTGCTTTTTTTGCTCAGTCTCTAGAGAAGATAGAGCTTTTAGTGCTGCTGTAATTTTCCCAGACTTACCTAGGTAATCCACCTGAATTTGCTGAAGGGAGTCGAGCGTTTCACAAGACTGAACACGAGATATCCCTTCATCACCAATTGCTGAGAAGTCATCCATGCTAGTGTCTCACTAAGACTTAGCGTGATTAGCAATGACTTCAAATGTTTTCATGTCGTCTACTGCAATTTGTGCAAGCACTTTTCTGTCTAGCATAATACTAGATTTGTTAAGACCATGAATAAGCTGACTGTAAGAAATACCACAAAGTCTTGCTGCAGCATTGAGACGCAATATCCATAACGAACGAAATTGACGCTTACGTTGTTTACGGTCACGATAAGCATACTGACCCGCTTTAATGACTGCTTGCTTAGCTACACGATACACTCGACTACGAGCACCATAATAACCTTTAGCCTGATTTAAAACCTTTTTATGACGAGCTTTCGCTGTCACACCTCTTTTTACTCGTGCCATGACTTAGCCCCCTCGTAACATTGATTGAATTTGTTTGACTGATGATTTAACAACACTCATCATCGGACGACGTTTGCGCTTCACAGAAGACTTTACTTTTGAGTTGATGTGACTTCTATTAGCTTGACGCACTTTTACATCGTTTTTTCTGGAGCGAAATCTTTTCTTTGCGCTCGAATTAGTTTTCATTTTTGGCATGATTATCTCCTCATCACTTCTTATTCGTTTTGCCACTTAAAATCATAATAATTTGCCGACCTTCAGATTTTGCTTCTTGATCAACAGCTGCAAGCTCACCAAGATCTTCAACAATGCGCTTGATGACTTCTTCACCTCGTTGAAAATGCATCATCTCACGACCTTTAAAGCGCATAGTAACCTTCACCTTGTCACCGCCCTCAAGAAAGCGTTTGATATTCTTGAGCTTAACTGTATAGTCACCGACATCAATACTGGGAGTGAAGCGAACTTCGCGCAAAGAACGTTTTTTTTGCTTTTGCTTTTTTTGTTTGCCGAAATTCATTTTACCATAATCGAGTATTTTACAAGTAGGTGGTGTAGCATGAGGAGCAATTTCTACCAAATCAAGGCCAGCTGCTTGTGCTTTACTCATAGCACTAGTGATCGACACGACACCACATGATGCTCCTGTTTCATCAATGAGCAAGACGTTTTGTGCTTGAATTTGGTGATTGGTCAAATAACCCTTTTTTGACGGCTTGATAACGGACTCCTCCAGCTAATTCTTGTCAGCAATTATTACTTGTAACTGCTTTGTTAATTCATCTATTGTTATGCCGCTTTCCGATTTACCATCTAGTGTTCGGCATGATACTGTATCCGACTCGATCTCTTGATCACCAATAACGATAAGATAAGGAATACGAGCCATTACATGCTCTCTAATTTTATACCCAATCTTCTCATTTCTCAAGTCTTTATGTGCCCTTATGCCTTGTTTTTTTAGCTTTTCTTGTATTTCGGTCACTTTTATATTGTGTTTTTCTGATATTCCTAGCACCATGGCCTGCTTAGGGGCCAACCAAAGTGGAAGCCCCTGATCAAACTGCTCAAGCAAAATGCCAATAAATCGCTCAAGTGAACCTAGTGTTGCACGGTGAATCATCACGGGAACCTCTTGCTCACTCTTTTCATTAATAAAGCTAGCGTCAAGACGGCCTGGCATGGCAAAATCTAGCTGCACTGTACCGCACTGCCAACTTCGCCCCAAGCAATCAGTAATATGGAACTCGATCTTAGGACCATAAAAAGCACCTTCTCCTTCTTGAAGAACCCAATCCATGGAACGATCATCAAGCACTTTGGCTAGTAAGCTTTCAGCAAGATCCCATAAAGATTCATCACCCACCCGCTGCTCAGGCCTGGTTGATAATGCCACCTTCACTTTCGTGAAACCAAAATCTTGATAAATCTCTTGAAGCTGCTCGATAAAACCTGACACCTCAGATTCTATTTGCGACTCACGACAAAAAATATGACCATCATCTTGAACAAAATTCCTCAGGCGCATCAAGCCATGCAAGGCACCAGAAGGCTCGTTACGGTGGCAAGAACCATATTCTGCCATACGAATAGGTAGCTCTCGATAACTTCTAAGGCGATGCTTAAAAATCTCCACATGACACGGACAATTCATGGGCTTGAGCACCATACGCTTATCACTCTCTTCATCCTGAACCATAAACATATTGTCAGAAAATTTACCGATATGACCAGAAGCTTCCCACAAAGAACTATCCACCAACTGAGGCGTCGCAACTAAATGATAGCCATTCTGCTCAAATTTTTCTGTCAGATAGTGCTGAACTTGCCTGTACAAAACTTGGCCGTCTTCATGCCAAAATACCATACCAGGAGCCAAATCACTGATATGAGCCAAATCCATCTTTTGCATCATACGGCGATGATCACGCTTTTCAGCTTCAGACAACCTTTTAAGATAGGCATTAAGGTCTTCTTCAGATAACCATGCGGTGCCATAAATACGTTGCAGCATGGGATTATTGGAATCCCCTCGCCAATAGGCACCGGATACTTTAAGTAACTTGAACCACTTAAGCAAACCAGTTCGAGGCACATGAGGGCCTCGACAAAGGTCAATAAAATCTCCCTGTGTATAAAAACTTAAGGTCTCACCTTTTGGGATATCGCGAATAATTTCTTGCTTGTAGGGCTCTCCACTTTTTTCATAGAACGCTAAAGCCTCTTGTTGTGGCATGACAGATCGTGCAACAGGATGATTTTCTTTCACGACTCGCTTCATCTCACGCTCGATTTTTTCTAAATCCTGCTCTGTAATAGACTGGCTGCAATCGATATCATAATAAAAACCATCTTCAATCACAGGCCCAATGGTAATCTGACAATCAGGGAAAATTCTTTTGATAGCTTGGGCCATCAAATGCGCACACGAATGACGAACCACCTCAAGCGCTCGCTCATCGCCCAATGTCACAAGCTCAAGACGAGCATCATTTTGAATCAGATAATCATGATCTCTCGCCTCACTATCAACCAAGGCATAAACAAGCTTCTTTGCAAGTGAAGAACTGATGTCTTTGGCAATGGATAGAGGAGTTTGAGGCTCATCATAGCTAAGCGTATTGCCATCAGGAAGCGTTATGACCGGCATAGAATTCCTTGAAAATGGTAGGCACGAGTGGAATCGAACCACCGACCACCACCATGTCAAGGTGGTGCTCTACCACTGAGCTACGCGCCTGTATTCATTAAGCCACTGATTCTAACACGCCCAACACCCAAGTGCAATCAAAACGTCACTCAAAAGCACTAAAACCAGCTTCAAAAATCACCTAAAAAACAAGGACCAGCATTGTGATTGAGCAAAAAATCACCTATAATAACGCTACTTTTTCTTGTACACTAATTACTATGTCTAAACAGAGCATTGCCATCCCATGCAAGACGGTAGGC
This sequence comes from Legionellales bacterium, assembly GCA_047404175.1. Classification (GTDB taxonomy): domain Bacteria; phylum Pseudomonadota; class Gammaproteobacteria; order M30B25; family M30B25; genus M30B25. Next base: position 45,936 of record JBDOIW010000040.1, read on the forward strand.
CCCATACACATTCGTACCGACCAAGAGGATAATGCATTACACTTTCATGCACCTCTGGCTACCTTCGAAAAACCTGTGTGGTTTGCTGTTGGTCGTGGGGCCCGGCTGAGTCGCCAGGGCAACCCAATCCATACCTACTGCCTTGGTGAGCAGATGACACGATCGATTGTTTTCACCTCTGCCAGTGCTGCAGGTGCTATCAGTCTCAAAGCAAGCATTCAGTCTCGCTTCACTGATCTCTGCCAAGTAGTTGCACAAACCTCAAACTATGCAACACTCACAAAGCTCGACTTCACGCACTTAGGTAACAAGCTGTATTGTCGATGCTACTACACCACTGGTGATGCCGCAGGACACAATATGGTCACGAAAGCTTCAGATGCCATAGGTCAGCACATTGCCTCTTGGCCTGGCGACCATCGCTACCTATCAGTTTCTGCTAACTTATGTACTGACAAGAAAGTATCATCTATCAATCCCCATGAAGGTCGCGGTAAAAAAATGCTTGCTGAAATAGTACTAGATAGATCAGCGATCGAAAAGGTTCTTCATACAACGCCTGAAGCACTCGTTGAGCTGCACATTACCAAAAATCTGGCTGGATCCATATTGGCAGGCAGCCTCCACTCAGCCAATGCACATGTTGCCAATACATTACTGGCCTTTTATCTTGCAACAGGGCAGGACGCTGCTAATATCGTTGAAGGATCTCAAGCCATGGTGCACACAGAAATGCAGGGGAATGACCAACTTTATTTTAGTGTGACACTTCCTTCTCTAGTGATAGGAAGTGTAGGCCAAGGCAAAAACGATGGTGATACCTACCAGAATATTCAAGCGATAGCACATAAGCACCCTGTCAACAGTCAAACACTTGCACATGTTTGTGCTGCAGCAGTACTTTGTAGTGAGATCTCTCTCCTAGCGGCACAAACCAAACCTGGTGAATTAGTCAAGAGTCATATGATATTAGAAAGAAGGACCCAAACATGAGCAGTATCGGTATTGAAGGCCTAAGTATTTACTCTCCTGGACAACAATTTCTACTAACAACATTGAGCGAATTACGAGGTCATGCCTCTGGCTATTTTACTAAAAGCTCTGGACATATCAGCATGGCCATCCCTATGATGCATGAAGATGTTGTAACCATGGCAGCCGAGGCATGCTCAAAGCTTCCCTGCAGCCTTGATGATGTGACGCTTGTGCTCTTTGCAACCGAGTCCTCAAAGGACCAATCCAAAGCTCAAGGTATCTACTTACATCGACTGCTCCAACTACGACCAGACTGTCGTGTTATTGAATTAAAACAAGCCTGCTATTCTGCAACAGCAGGCATACAATTAGCCATCGCCCACGTGATGCGCCACCCCAAGGAAAAAGTGCTTGTTGTGGCTTCTGACATTGCTTTTTACGAACCCTACACAGTTGCAGAAGGGTCACAAGGAGCCGGGGCCACGGCTATTTTAATAAGTCAAAATGCAAAAATTGCCACATTGAGTGACCACGCAGGCTTTGTCACAGAAGACCACATGGACTTTTGGCGCCCTAACCACCTACCCTATCCCCGTGTTGATGGTCGTCTATCTTGCGACTTATATATTCGTCTTCTTCATCAGTGTTGGCAGCAATATAGTCAAAAATCTGGCCTGGACTACCATGATCACCAAGGCTTTTGCTTTCACACACCACTTAAGAAACTTGCGCTCAATGCTCACCGAAAACTTCTCCTGAAACAAAAAATCACCCCAGATGAAACAATGCAGCAACGCATAGAAACTAGTTTTTTATACGCAACCCACATCGGTAATACTTATAGTGCTTCCTTAATGATGTCTTTTGCATCCTTACTTAAACACTGTCACGACGATCTTGCTGGACAACGAATTGCTATGTACAGCTATGGCTCCGGCTGTGTTGCCGAGTGCTTTCACTTACAACCTATTACTGGCTACCAGCAACATCTCTCTCATTTACCTAGCATAGAAGCCCTTGAGCAGCGACCCACACTCTCACAAGATAGCTACTTAAGCCTTATCGCTCATAACAAAAGCAACGACTACTCATCTGCCCATTCACTCAAATCAGAAGCTCACATTAGTGAGAAACAAGAAAATGGTGCCGTTTCAAGCTTCACAGCGCAGGACAAAACACAAGCACCCACCAGCACCTTTTCATTGCAGGGTCACGTCAATGACGCCCCTCAATACGAGCAGCAATCATGACAACAGTCTCATCTAGCCCAGGTAAACTTATCCTTGCGGGCGAGCATACTGTGCTATGTGGCGCTCAGGCCATTGCTGTTGCAATTCAAGAATATACGTCTATTACACTTTTGAATTGTTCTGAGACAAAACTATCCATTCCTCCCTTGGGCATTACCAAGACGCCCCTTAATCAACTAGTCACCCCTCATCTCGCCACCATCAAGCATGCGATTAGCTCTCTCATCGATATGACTCCAGGCCAAGTAAATCTTGATATAACCATTGATACAAGTATCCCAATGGGGGCAGGCATGGGCTCCTCCGCCTCCGTGTTTAGCGCGCTTACAAAAGCATGGCAGCATCACTTTATGCTTGAATTTGATATCATTCCTATTGTGCAGCATTTTGAACAGATTGCCCATCATCAAGCAAGCCAAGTCGATGCTCATACAGTGATTCATGGAGGAGCCTGGACTTTCCCCCCTGCACAGCAAGCTAATCCTATTCATTGCGAACTCACCGGCTGGTATTGGCTGAACACAGGCCGTCCGCAGTCTAGTACTGCTGAATGTGTGAAGCATACACTTCCCTTGCTTAAAGCTCATCCTGAGTGGACTCAGCTCAGTGATAAAGCAGCCCAAGATCTTTGTCAGGGTTTGCAAGACAATACGCCTGATTTGATTCATGAAAGCCTTCAGACCCTTCATCAGAATCTTGTGCGTCTTGGCGTTGTGCCTACCTCTATTCAGGCACAAATTGAATCACTCAGATCACAAGGCATAAGTGCAAAAATAAGTGGAGCTGGCACACTTGTTGGTGATCAAGCTGGCATACTTTTACTTTACTCACCCAATGTTAAGCCAGATCTTGATGGTGTCAAACCACTTGTTTTATCAAAAAAAGGGGTGCATCTATGTTAACAGTGAGTGCACCTGGATCTCTTATGATTGCCGGTGAACATGCCGTACTTGAAGGAGAAAAAGCCATAGTGATGGCCATTGATCACCGACTTACTGTCAAGGTTAAAGAAGCCAAAGATAATAAAATAAGCATTGAATCACTACTGGGCACACGCCACTATACCTTGCCTCTCAAAAATATGAATCGTAGTGATTGGCAGGATAGAATTCTTTATCACTTTAAAGACCAGATTGACCATGGCCTAGACATTGAAATTGAATCTTCGATTAACTCAGAACTGGGATTAGGTTCTTCAGCGGCGCTTATCACGGCTCTTTTCTATGCACTTAATCTAGTCACCCAACAAGCTATTTCATCCTATCACCATCACTGGCAAGAGTGCCTTGCTTTTCTTAGGCAGTATCAACCACAAGCCTCAGGCTCTGATCTTGCTGCTAGTCATTTTGGCGGCATACTAGAGCTTGATCCTAAGCAAGCATCAATCAATAGTTTTCGAACAAATGCCAAGTGGCTTATTGCTTATACTGGCTACAAAACCAAAACGCACGCAGTCATTGAACAAGTTCGTCAACACTATGATCCCACTCTTTTTAATCTGATTGGAGCCACCACTACTCAGCTGAAAGCTGCCCTGGTAGAATCTGACTTATCCACTGCAGGTGAACTTATGAATAAGCTTTATCAGTATCAACAAAGACTCCACACAAACTGCAAGCATTCAGACACGCTCTGGGATCTGATGAGATCAAACTGTTTTGGTGCCAAACTTTCAGGCTCTGGATTGGGCGACTGCATGATTGGTCTCCTCAAGACCTCGGACATCCCAGATCAACTTGGGCCATACTCGACAATCGATTGCAGGCCAGATCAGCAAGGACTACTTTGCCATGACTGACCACTATGACCAGCTCAAAGCTAGGATTACATCGACAACACCTTTAGCAAGTGCCACTGCCTTTGCTCCTAGCAACATCGCGCTGTGCAAGTATTGGGGCAAGCGTGATGTATCTCTTAACTTACCACTGACAGATTCACTTTCCATTAGCCTAGGTCACCTAGGTGCTACGACAACTGTCTCGATCAATACCCATCAAGATATCTATACTCTAAATGGTCTTCAACAACCTACAAATAGTAGCTTTTACCGTCGTTTGCATGTATTTCTTAATCACTTCCGAACAAAGCAAACGCCTTATTTTAGCGTCAAGAGTGAGCTCAATATTCCTTACGCTGCTGGCCTTGCCTCCTCTGCCTGTGGCTTTGCAGCCATCACTGAGGCACTTAACAAGTTATTGCAACTTGAGCTCGACAAAAAATCACTTTCCCAAATCAGCCGACTAGGTAGTGGCAGTGCTGCTCGATCACACTGGCAGGGCTTAGTCCACTGGCATAGTGGACAAGCTAATGATGGCAGCGATTGCTTTGCCACAGCCATGCCGAACATACTCCCTCACATGCGAATTGGCATAATTTTAACGGAACAATCGAGCAAGCTTGTAAGCTCCCGTCAAGCCATGCAGCAGTGCTTCACATCGGAAAGCACAAAACAAGCATGGCAATCATTGACCAACACAACCCTCCAACGTTTACAAAAAGCGATTGATGAGATGGATTGGCCCACTGTTGGACAGTGCACACAATCCCATGCTCAAGCGATGCACCAACTTATTCAAGAGCATTGTGGCGCTATCTTTGATAACTCAGAGAGCATCGCTATCAAAAAAAAGATTGAGTCACTGCAACAAGATGGTGAAAGAGTTTTCTGGACTCAAGATGCTGGGCCACAAATCAAACTTTTATTCAAACAGGAAAACGAGCAATCACTCCTTAAAATCTTTCCTGATATCCTTATTATTAACCCCTGGGAGCACAATCATGCCTGATCATTACCTAACCCTTGTTGATGATGAAGATAATGCTCTAGGTTATGCCCCCAAATACCTTACCCACCAATTAGGACTACGTCACCGTGCTTTTTCTATATTTTTATTTGACCAAGATAGACCTGACCAGCTCTTACTTCAACAACGTGCTTCGAGCAAGTACCATTGTCCAGAGTTATGGTCCAACACCTGCTGCTCACATCCTTCTCCTGGTGAGTCTATCACCCATGCATGCAAAAGACGCTTACAGCAAGAGCTCCATATAGAATGTGACCACTATGAAAAAGCCGGTATTCTACTCTACGAGGCGCAACTTGATAATCAGCTTATTGAACATGAATTTGATCACATCCGCGTTGGTTTTATACAGCATCAAAGCTTTTCACCCAATCATGAGGAGGTGATGCAGCTTCGCTGGGAAAGCGTCAGCACTATTCAAGACTCGATTGAAGAAAACCCTGAGCAGTTTACCCCTTGGTTTCCTAATGCGTTTTCAATAGCCTGTCGGTATTTAGGCTTAGCAATTTAACTCTTGGCATGATTTGATTGATAGATCATAGAGTGCTGATCTCTTTTGGCTACTAATGTCCATATAATTCATTGATCAAGCGATACTTTGTGCGCCCAATTCCATTGCATGAGGATTTTCAATAAGCTCTTCGTGATCTTCATCTCTAGGCTTTTGCTCTCTGCAAAAAAAACTGGGCCAAGACAGACAAGAGTTTCTTGGTGGACAAAGCTGGCTGCCCATTTCTATCATCACGGCATGCTCCTCTCTTCTTTCTGATACATAGTTTAAAGCATATTTTATTGCATAATTCGGCACATTATCTTGCAATATATATACTACATTGCTCTTCAGCAGCTCTTGAGTAACTATACGGGATAGTTCAACCCCCTCTTCCAGCTTTTCAATCTGATCGCCAGAAAGTATGATGCCATAATGCTCCTCTACAATTGTTTTCAACTGCATTAAGTAGGGAGTCTCTTCGTCATAACCACTAGGGGTGTTGGAGACTGTCGTGGATAGTTTTACTATTTCTTGCTTCACATTATCATGATTATGAGGAAAAATCATAGTGATAAATTGCCCATGAAGTGACTCATCCGCAAGATGTATCCATAAAAGACTATCTTCTCTATGTCGATTTGAAGAGCCATCTCCAACCACATAGATATTTTTAACACTTTGGTCTCTGTAGAAATAGTCAGTTAACCTAGTAAGTATACCACTATTAGTAGAATAAGGAGACAACTCACCCTCTTCATCTATCATCTTAGTGAGCGCATGTGAGCAGTTCAAAACAGCTACAGGACTTCCGTCAAGCCCTTTCACGACTTTAAAGGGACATGATAATGCTGCTTGATTGTAGTTATAAAGTGAATTCTCAAAATCAATTAGCTCTTTACTAGGCCCACAAACAAATGCTAGCACCCCGCCAAAGCAGCAAGATAAAACACAAAATAATGGAAAGGCAACAGCCCAATAAGGCCATGGATAATCAGAGAAAAGAGAAATTGATACGGCAACATAACTAGCCCAAGGTAAGAAACAAACCACTATAGACAAAAGATCACGTATCAATTGAGTATTGGCTACTACCACTAGCGAAACATGACCATCACCTATTTTTTCGATGAAGCCATCTATTTTTGAAAAAATATTCATTATGACTCAACATTTATTTTTATAGCATGCAATTCTACAACTTTAACGCAAATCAATCAAGTCACTCATCATCATAATGACCTCATTATCTCCCAGGAAAGCCCACGCACTCACAAACATCGTTGCTTGACGTGTCTTTTCAATAGCCACTGAGTATTTTAGGATTTTTTTATTCCCATCTCAGTCTTATCCCCTTAATGCTCACTCAAGCTCTTGTTTTTCTTGCATCATGATTGCAAAGGACTCCTTATCTCCTATCAAACCTAAGCGGTAACGAGCTTGCTCTTCAAGTCGAGCTGGGCTCGACTTAATATCTTTGATAGAGCGTGCAAGCTTACGATTACTTGCCTCGACAAGGGTCAATTCGCTCTGCAATACTTCCTTAGCGTTTACCAGTTTCATACTGGTGCGCAAACCATTCTCAAACACAAAAATCTGAAGTATCACCTGAATAAAAACCAGTGACAAAAAGAAAAAAATAATAGACTGTTTATTGATTATTTTTTGCTTGGCCATGGTGATAGTATCGCTCTTTTTCCTAATTCATATTCAATGCGAAGTAATCGATTGTATTTAGCAGTTCGATCACTTCTACATGGGGCACCAGTTTTAATTTGTCCTGCTTGAGTTGCCACTGTTAAATCTGCAATGAATGATGACTCTGTTTCCCCTGAACGATGAGATATCACCGTTTGGAAGTTATTTTTCTTGGCAATACCTATGCAGGTAAGCGTTTCTGTTAGCGTACCAATTTGATTAGGCTTAATTAAAATAGCATTAGCACAATGCTCTTGTGTACCACGAGAGAGTCGACCGACATTAGTCACAAATAAATCATCACCAACTAACTGTATTTTTTCCCCCAATGCTTGAGTTAACTTTGCCCAACCTTCCCAATCATCTTCATGCAAGCCATCTTCGATGGACATAATGGGGTAGCGACTAACCCAGTCAACATAACGCTCAATCAAACCTTCAGCATCAAGGGGTTTCTTTTCATTTAGATCGTAGACACCGTCTTGATAAAATTCACCACTGGCAGCATCCAGGGCTAGCCCTATTTGCTCACCAGGTTTATAACCCGCAGCCTCTATGGCCACCATAAGACAATCTAGAGCTTCTTCATGCTTTGAAAAATTAGGTGCGAAGCCGCCTTCATCACCTACATTGGTATTGTGTCCTTTTTCTTTGAGATGTTTTTTGAGTGCATGGTAAACCTCTGTGCCTGCTCTTAATGCTTCACTAAAACTAGGAAAAGCATGAGGAACAATCATAAACTCTTGTATAGCAATGGAGTTGTCGGCATGCTTACCACCATTAATCACATTCATCAAAGGAATGGGTAACGAAGTAAGCTTCTCTCCCCCCATGTACTGGTATAAAGGCATGCGAAGATGACAACTTGCTGCATCGGCCAACGCCAGTGATACCGCAAGTATTGCATTAGCCCCCAATTGAGACTTATCAGTAGTCCCATCTTCTTCAATCATCATAGCATCAATGGCTTCTTGATCAAATACCGATTGCTTGATGATTAAGGGTGCGATGACTTCTTCAATTTGTTTAATCGCTTTTTTGACACCTTTACCGTGATAGCGTTTAGGATTATCATCACGGAGCTCGCAGGCCTCATGAGCACCAGTAGAGGCACCAGAAGGAACCTGACCATAACCTCTAGTGCCGTCACTTAATTCGATACAGCACTCAACACTAGGGTTACCCCTAGAATCGAGAATTTCAATCGCATGCACTGCGCTAATGATCGACATAATTTTAGACCTCACATAATACGTTAGGTGCTGCACGCACAGTTGCATGCAACGCTAGCAGTGTTTGTAATAACTCCTTCATTTTATGAAGGGGCCATGAATTTGGGCCATCACTCAATGCCTGATCAGGATTGGGATGTGTTTCCATGAACAAACCATCGATACCAACAGCCACTGCAGCTCTTGCTAAAACAGGTACAAATTCTCTTTTTCCACCTGAAGATTGCCCCAAACCGCCAGGCAACTGGACTGAATGAGTTGCATCAAAAACAACCGGACAGCCTGATTGTTTAAGAATAGGAAGCGAGCGCATGTCACTGACTAAATTCTGGTAGCCAAAACAAGTGCCGCGTTCGCATGCCATAATCTGATTATTACCTGTTGCTTTAGCTTTTTCAAGTACATGTGACATTTGCTCAGGTGCTAAGAACTGCCCTTTCTTGATATTAACTGGCTTTTGTGTCGCAGCAACACGCTGGATGAAATCAGTTTGCCGACAAAGTAGTGCCGGTGTTTGAAGAATGTCGACAACACTAGCCACTTCATCTAATGGCGTTGTTTCATGCACATCTGTAATAACAGGAATTTGGTATGTCTGCCTAACTTTATCAAGAATACTCAAGCCTTTTTCTAGCCCAGGTCCTCTAAACGAGTGCAGTGAAGATCGGTTAGCTTTGTCAAACGATGCTTTAAACACAAAATTAATATTCAGCTCTTTTGCAATAGCATCTAACTGACCAGCCGTGTCCATGACTAAAGATTCGGATTCAATCACACAGGGGCCTGCAAACAAAAAAAATGACTTTTCGGATGATGGAATAGACCAAGAAACTGACATATCATTTTCTCCTAGTGTGATTGATGCTCAAGTGCTGCTGTAATAAAGGCGATAAACAAGGGATGAGGATTAAGCGGTTTCGAAAGAAACTCTGGATGAAACTGACAAGCAACAAACCATGGGTGTTCATTGATTTCAATCATTTCAACTAAGCCCTCTTGACTAGAACGCCCAGACAATACTAATCCTGCACTCTCTAGCTGATCTGTAAACGCAGGGTTGACTTCATAACGATGTCGGTGACGTTCTTCTATCTCGCTTGATTGATAAATTTCAGCTGCAAGTGAATCGGCTGCCAGCTGGCAGCGTTGAGCACCTAAACGCATAGTACCACCTTTATTTTCATCCGCTGCTTGCACAAGCGTGACACCTTTGTCATCTTGCCAAGACTGAACGAGCGTAATAACCGCTTGATCAGTTTTTGAAAATTCAGCACTATTGGCATTAGTGAGCTCACACACGTGACGCGCATATTCAACCACAGCAAGTTGCATACCTAGGCAAATGCCAAAAAATGGAATACGATTTATTCTTGCATAGTGAATCGCTGCAATTTTCCCCTCAACACCACGCTCACCAAAACCTCCAGGGACTAAGATAGCGTCAACATGAGCGCTCTTTAGAAACTGCACTGGATCATTTTCTGCATCAACAAAGACGAGTTCTAGCCGAGCGCGCTGTGAGATAGCAGCATGCTTTAGTGCCTCATTAAGTGACTTATAGGCTTCTTTAAGCTCAGTGTACTTGCCAATAATGGCCACACTCACCTGATGTTCATGTGATTGTGCGCGTTCGATAAGTTGATACCAGGCCTCAAGTGCAGCATCTTGGCTAGAGACCTTGAGCTTATCAAGAATAAGCTTGTCTACGGCTTGCTCGTATAGCAAAATAGGCAACTCATAGATATTATCGATATCAGGCAGTGAAATAACCGCCTCAGAGCCAACGTTTGTAAACAATGATATTTTATTTTTAGAAGTTTCATCGAGTACGTGCTTTGTTCGACAAAAAATAAGATCTGGCTGAATTCCCAATGACCGTAACTCTTTCACTGAGTGCTGTGTAGGTTTGGTTTTAATCTCTCCACTCACGTCCATAAAAGGCACCAAGGTAAGATGGAGATAAAGAGAGTTATCCTGACCTACTTCACAACGAAGTTGACGAATAGCTTCAAGAAAAGGTAAGGACTCAATATCACCTACTGTGCCGCCTATTTCAACAAGTAAAAAATCCAATTCACTGGTGAGTGCACGTTTGATTTTGCTGATGATCATGTCTGTGATGTGAGGTATAACCTGGATTGTTTCCCCTAAATAGTCACCCTTGCGTTCTTTTTGAATAACTTCAGCATAAATTTGACCTGTCGTAAAATTATTATCTGCTGTCATGGTGGATGAAACATAGCGCTCATAATGACCAAGATCTAGATCCGTTTCTGCCCCGTCATGAGTCACAAACACTTCACCATGTTGAAATGGGCTCATAGTACCTGGATCTACGTTAATATAGGGATCTAGTTTCATCATAGAAACACTGAAACCGCGCGACTCAATAACCGCACCCAATGCTGCTGCTGTAAGACCCTTACCTAAGGATGAAACCACTCCACCAGTAATAAACAAAATTTTTGTCATGAAACCCGCTATTTTTCTCTTGTATAACGGATTTTAATCATACCAGATTTTATATATTTCTCAAGCTAATCCTTAACGAAACCAAAATTTACCCCCAGATAAAAAAACCGTATTTTTACTTGCTAAATCTTATCAAGCCATTGTAAAATAGAATGATTATGCAAGATGATCCCCTAGATGATTTAGGCGCAACCCAAAAAATCACGCACAAGCGCCATCACTACTCAGAGCCTTCGCCTTTGATTCCTCGTCATTCTAGTGACCCATTAGAAGCCAGAGATCAATCTTGCAACCCACATCACACACCGATCCCATCAAGTGGCCTTGATGAAATTTTCTACCTTCGAGAACCATCACTACAAAACCAATGTAAAGGGTGGAAGAAAAAAGCACTTCAATCTCACCTCACATGCGATTTACACGAATTAACCCTTGTTCAAGCTGAAAAAAAAGTAGAAGACTATCTTATTAAAGCTAATTCCCTAGGCTATTCTGCCCTCTTATTCATTCATGGGAAGGCAAGGCACAGCCCTGTTGCAGCTCTTAAGTCTCAACTCGCAGGTCAGCTTCAATCTCACCCCCGTGTTCTTGCTTACTGGTCTGCTCCAGCAAGCCATGGCGGCACCGGCGCACTATTCTGTTTCATTCAAAATAATAAGGAAGATCATGTCTGACAAAACCATTATCATTGGTATTTCTGGTGCTTCTGCATCAGGTAAAAGCCTACTCGCAAACACGATAGTCAACGAATTAGGCTCTAGGCATGTTGTGGTGATTTCTGAAGATTCTTACTATAAAGACAATCAGCACTTAAGTATGGAAGAACGGGCACGCATCAATTTTGATCATCCAGACTCACTTGATCACGCACTTCTCATAGAGCATCTTGCTAAATTACGCAACAATGAGGCCATTGAAGTCCCCCGGTATGATTTTGCCCAACATCAAAGGTTAGAAACAACAACCACAGTTAGTAATCACCGCATTGTGGTTTTAGAGGGAATTCTTTTGCTTTTTGATCAAGCTCTTCGTGATCTTATGGACATACGCCTATTCATGGACACCCCGCTTGATATCTGCTTACTTCGCCGTATCAAGCGAGACGTTCTCGAAAGAGAACGTTCATTTGATTCAGTCCTAGAACAATATAGCCGTACAGTCCGCCCCATGTACCTACAGTTTATCGAGCCGTCAAAACGTTATGCAGATATCATTATCCCTCGAGGAGGAGAGAATAGGATTGCCATCGATCTTATCAAAGCTAAAATTAAAGAATTACTTCAACATGAACACAACTAAAATATCCATCGGCTTGTCCGGCGGAGTCGACTCCTCAGTCACAGCCCACTTATTACAAATGTCCTATTCGGTTGATGCATTTTTTATGAAAAACTGGGAATCTGACACAGAAAATTGTACTAGCGAAGAAGACTTTCATTCCGCAAAAGAAGTAGCGAAGCACCTAGGCATTGATCTCCATCCAGTTAATTTTAGCTCAGCCTACTGGGACAATGTCTTTCAAGTGTGTCTTGATCAATTAGCGCTTGGGCAAACCCCCAATCCTGACATTCTATGTAACGAAAAAATAAAATTCTCAGCCTTCCTTGATCATGCGTTAGACCAAGGCGCTAGTAAAATTGCCACGGGACATTATGCGAGAGTGATTGAGAGTGATGAGGGATTTACCCTAAGACAAGCAAAGGACCGATTTAAAGATCAAACCTATTTCCTTTATCGACTTAACCAAAGACAACTCTCTCATTGCTTATTTCCACTAGGCAACTATCTAAAATCTGAAGTAAGAACCATCGCTAAGAAAGCAAATATTCCCAGTGCAAACCGCAAAGACAGCACAGGCATATGTTTCATTGGTGAACAAAAGTACACCCCATTTATTCGCTCATTTCTACTCACTCATCCTGGCACTATTGTCACAGAATCTGGAGTAGCCATTGGCGAGCATCAAGGCTGCGCACTCTTTACTATTGGCCAACGCAAAGGGCTTGCCATAGGAGGAGTAAAGGGCGCAGAGGCAAAGCCTTGGTACGTTATTGGCAAAGACCAGACCTCCAATACTGTTATCGTTTCTCAGAATGAGCAACATCCAGCGCTATGGTCAACTCAGCTCGATGTCTGCCAGGCGCACTGGATCTCACAGGCGCCAAAAGATAAGCAAGCCGTCACAGTCAAGATACGTCACGGACAAGCCCAGACACCTGCAACACTCCAAAACATTCAAGACGACCTATTCTCAGTAGAATTAGAGCGTCCCGTGTGGGCACCTTGCCCCGGTCAATCCGTGGTGGTTTATCAAGATGACCAGTGTCTAGGTGGGGGTTTACTGAAGCACTACCAAGGAGCGCTTACACGTGCATAGCAACGCTTTACTCTTTGAACTTATGCAGTCCCAAGGGACACATCTTGTTGTCATCGATGACCCAAAAGATACTCAAGCACTAGTACAGCAAGCTGCTGCCTTAGACCCTCAACAAAAACGTCTTATTTTTTTTCCTGACTGGCAAACCCTACCTTATGATACTACTCTACCTGCAAGTAACGTGATTGCCACAAGACTCAAAGCGCTGCACCAACTTGCACAACCTCGCAATCGCATTGTAATTATTCCATTTCATGCGCTCATCATGCATACACCACCCCCAGAATTTATTCATGGCCACCACTTTCAACTTAGACAAAATCAAGAATACTCCCTAGAACAACTTAAATCACAATTAAGGCTATCCAACTATAGTGAATCTTCACTAGTCACTGAACCTGGCACCTATTCGGTAAGAGGCTCTTTGATCGATGTTTTCATTAACGGTCTGAAAAAGCCTATTCGTATTGACTTTTTTGATGACACTATTGAAAGTTTACATACCTTTTCGCCCAAAACTCAACTTTCACAAGAAGCCATTGAGTCTATTGAATGCCTACCCGGCTCAGAATACGACCTTAGTCTAGAGTCTATTGCGTTATTTCGTAGCCACTGGCGCTCTAGCATGGACACAACGAATCATCGTCTCTACAAAAGTGTCACAAAAGGTCACAACCTTCCTGAATTAATTCAATATATGCCCTTTTTCCACGACAAGGCTTCGAGTATTTTTGACTTCCTTCCTCAAGACACTCTGTGTCATTTTATAGGAAAAAACCCTATCGAAGCCTGCAGAGAACACGACAAGCTTATTGAGGACCGATATAGAGATGCACGCTATAGAATTGACCTTCTCCCTATTCCCCCCTCATCACTTTACCTCAATGCTGATCAGCTTGAAAAGACTCTAACCTCCTTTACTTGCCACGCTTATAACTGCTTAGAAAGACCACAAAGCAAGCTTGATTTGGCAAATGAAATCAGTAGCAAAAAAACAGTAGTCGCAATTCAAAGCCAAGCACGCCAACAACTACTTATCCAGCAGCTAAAGGGGAAAAACTTTGATACGTGTGAAGATTGGCATGGCGCTGTGCAATCACAAGCACCCATAAGCATTGTAGCAATCAATATGGCTGTTGGCTTTCACCATCCCAAGCTTCGTTTAGTGGTTGAAAATGATTGCTTTGAACAAAGCAAATTACCTCAAAACAGCAATGACTCCGATGAAACAACAGAGACCCCCATTCATGAGATGACCGAAGGAGATCTCATAGTTCATGTTGAGCACGGTATTGGCATCTACAAGGGACTTGAAACTGTGACAGTCAACCAGCTCGCACAAGAGTTTGTTGTGATTCACTACCACAACCAAGATAAGCTTTACTTACCTATTGCACAATTACGATTAATCCAGCCTTATTTAGGTCTTAACCCTGAACTAGTAGAACTCGATACGCTCGGCAGTGGGAAATGGCTAAAAAAGAGAAAAAAAGCTGAGAAAAAAATTGAAGATATTGCAGCAAAGTTACTCCTAGTTTACGCAGAAAGAGCAAAGCGAAAAGGGATAAGCCATACCATAGCAGCTGAAGAACAACACTCTTTTTATGCCACATGTGATTTTGATCTGACCCCAGACCAAGAAAAAGCAACACAAACCATTCTTCAAGATCTTAAGGCATCTAAGCCGATGGAACGACTACTCTGTGCTGACGTTGGATTTGGCAAAACTGAAGTTGCCATGCGCGCTTGCTTTGCAGTAGCTACAGGCGGTCATCAAATTATTGTACTTGTTCCAACCACCCTTCTTGCTGAACAACATTACCGTAGTTTTAGTGAGAGGTTTCATAATTTTCCAATCCAAGTATCTCTACTCACTCGGCACAATTCTAACAAGCAACGTCATGCCCTACTGGATGACTGGGATAAGGGCAAAACCACTATTCTCATTACAACTCATATCATTCTTAATCAAACAATTGCAACCGACCACCTAGGTTTAGTAGTCATTGATGAAGAGCACCGTTTTGGTGTAAAACAAAAGGAAAAACTTAAGTCATTAAAAGCTGAAGTTGATATCCTTTCACTCACAGCAACGCCTATCCCAAGAACGCTTCACCTCTCCTTATCAGGGCTTAAGGACATCAGTCTAATTCAAACACCACCAAAAATAAGAATCCCACCTATCTCGTTTGTACATCGACAGCAAGACAAACTGATTCAAGAAGCGCTTAGTCGAGAACTACTAAGAGGGGGCCAGGCTTTTTATCTTCACAATCGAGTTAGCACAATCGAGATGACCGCTCAACACCTACAGTCTTTATTACCTAATGCACGAATCGCTGTGATCCATGGCCAAATGGCTGAGCAATCAGCAGAAACCATGATGCTAGATTTTATTCAGCATCGCTATGATATTCTTGTCTGTACAACCATTATAGAATCGGGCATTGATATTCCTAATGCCAATACGATTATAATCGAACGCGCAGATAAACTAGGACTTGCACAGCTCCATCAAATTCGTGGACGCGTAGGCCGCTCTGATCGCCAAGCTTATGCGTATTTCCTCACACCAAATGAAGGCGACATTGCAAAAGATGCTCAACGAAGGCTTAAGGCCATTGAGCGAGCTTCGACGCTTGGTGCTGGCTACCAAATAGCAAGTGAAGATCTAGATATCCGGGGCACAGGTGAAATCTTAGGTGACGAACAAAGTGGTCATGCCGGCATGATTGGACTGAATCTTTACCATGAACTGCTTGAAGAAGCGATTCAGTCAGAATCAGATGAATCACCTTTGAAAAAATCTAGTCATGCACTTACCGACATTGAACTACCAGTAACCACGGCCATTCCAACTGACTATATGCCTTCACCTATGCTACGCCTAGAATTTTATCGGAAAGTTCAGGCATGTGATGATCAAACAGCCCTATTTGATCTACGAGAACAAATGCGCGATCGCTTTGGGCCGCTTCCAGAACCTTGCACCATGCTCTTTCAAGTGAGACGCTACCAAAACCAGTGCCAAACCCTTGGCATCAAAAAGATTAAAGGCAACAGGAAGGCCATCACAATCTATCTAGATCCCAAAGCCAGTATCAATACAGATCAATTAATTCACCTTATCCAAAACGAAAGTCAACACTATCAATTGATTCATCAAACACAGTTGCGCTGCTTACTTGGCGATGGTAGTCTCAACCATAGTATTTGTCGCTGCCTTGACTATGTGCTAAAGGCACTAACACTGGAGAAATAAGTGAAAAAAACAATCATGCTCATAGGCCTTAGTTTTATTCTGCTCCCTGCATATGGTAAAACAGTCGATGTAATGGAGCTTATGATTTTCCAGCAACACAAACCAACTCATATCACTGCCTACAGCTACCCAGAGCTTCCTAGCAGCATAGCTTTGCAAAAAGCCATTAGTCCGAACATAGAAACGATCGAAACAGGAGCCCATGCAAAGCTATTCTCACGCCTGCAAGAAAGAGGAAAATTCGAGCCTCTCTGGTCCGGCGTATGGGAACAAGACCAAGCGCCTATGCTCCATGAGATCAAAGCATCACCACTCAAACTGTGGCTAAAAACCAATCACACGAGCCCTCGCACATTAAGTTTTTATCTTATTGAGAACGACCATGTGATATCCTATATCACCCATCCACTTCAATATAGCAAACCACTCTATATTGATCATCCTAACTATGGCATGGTCCTTGTGATGACAAAAAAGCATGTGGAAGAAGATGAAAGCACTCTATTGACAACCGGTGAGAATGAAGATTCTAGTGAAATGACTTCTGATTAATCATGTCTTAACATGGCAGTCATGATTAGCAAAAGAAAATTTTTTGTTTACTCTAGTTTTGAAGGACAAAACCTAATGACAGCTAATTATATTAATATTTTGTCTAGGTGAGTGTTATTTAATACGATGCGTTGAACTACTCGAAGTTAAATTAACCAAATTTCTCACTGAACTTGCTAACTCGATCATCAACACGAACTTGTTTTTGGTTACCTGTGTAAAATGGATGACAATTAGAGCAGATATCAACCTGCATTTCAGCACTTGGGTAAGCCGATCGTGTTACGAGCACATTACCACAACGACAGCTAATCGTGACTTGATGGTATTTAGGATGGCCTTCTGCTTTCATGATGCTATCTCCAGAAAAAAATGCATTATAACGTCAACATAGGAAAATTGCAAGTTATGAGCCACTAGTTTTTACTGCTTATCAAGCATATCACCAGATAGGTTGACCACAAAGGATCTATCAGAAAGCTCATAGGTATTTTCATCCAAGTCCATAGTAATAGCAGAAACTAGCTGACAAATAGTATGCTCAGAATTTTCAGCACAAGGGGTCTCCCACTTAAGACTAGCTTTTCCACGAAGCGCTTGGTCGACAAGTTGAGCAAAGATAAAGTTCTCAGTAAACTCATACTGATCATCAACATCTAATCCAAGCTCTGCAGCCAGCTCTACACCTTCACCGTTGAAGGATAGGCTTGCATCGATATCTAATTTCACATCTTGAAGAGCCTTCACCTTGTCCTCAATATGCAAAGACTGCAAGGCCTCAGCATCATAGTGTGGCATTACAGCTTTAGCAGAAATATCAAGAGACTCAATTGTATTTGCAACTCCTTGCATATCTTGGAACCCAATAGAGTCAGCCGTCACACTTGTTTCACTTGTCAACACACCCTCTTTATTAGTATCTAATACACCATCCAGTGATAAATTATCAATGCTAAATGGACCTGATTTGATACGATCAATTTGGTAGCTAGCGCTCAATTTCATATGGTCTCCCATGTATAAAAGCCCCATAGGATGAGAAAATTCAAAGAGTGCATTATCTACAAAAATCGGTTGCCCCTCATAGTCCCCACTCACCTGATCCAAATGAATGGAGCTATCAGTAAGAGTAAACTCCTTGTTATTCCAGTGACTCTGGTAGTCAGCGCCGAGAGATGCATCCATTGTCAAGCCAGGCACACTGCCAGACAAACTTGCCTCGAGCTTCCCTGAATGAAGGAAGTGGTGGCGTAGATTTATAGCCACGCTTATCTCCTCAAACACAGGGAGGTCATAATGCACACCAAACAGACCTGACACAAACTCTCGATCACCATTAGCCTTTTTCTCAAACCAGAATGGCCCGTGATGAACATCAAAACTAATGACGAGAGGATCGGTGTGGGCATGGCTATCATCGCTGATGCCGGCTTCAATTGTTGTATAAAATAGGTGTCTTTTTTTCTTAAGCACGGTCACTGATAGGGAAGCAGCATCGAGCTGTCCTGTTGCCTTCATAGCACTACTCACCATACCCGTTAAAAAGGTATCTATATGACGATCAACTGTGTGGCCAACTAGATAAGACGAACCCGCAATGATGCCAAGAGTTAGACCTGATACTATAGCTATTTTTTTCATATGCCCTTGTGATACTTGATTTACAATTTCACTATAGTAAATGCGTTAGCTGAAAGCAACACACTTCACATGACTAAACGTAAACAATCCTCTCGCGTTTGTATTTGAGTCAACTTTTGGCGCATATTTTTTCCCGAAGGAAGACATTTGGTCCAAAAATGCAGTGGCATCAAGGAAAATCTAAGCTGATTTATACTCATTGTAGATTGGCCAAGCCGAACCAATTCTAGTTTTATACGTGCGGTAATTTCCTCTGAAGACAAGGATCTTTCTGGCAAAAGATCAAGCAGATTTCTTGGGGCTTGGTAGCTAGACCGGCCAAACATGTAGCCTGCAAATCCTAGCTTTTCCACACAATCAAGACTTGGCGTAATCTCGCCATTTAAATGAACTTTCACCTCTGGAAAGTGCGCTTTAACGCGTGCCGCCCTTTCATAATTGATCGGAGGAATCTCGCGATTTTGTTTTGGAGTCAAGCCCTTCAAGAGAGCAATTCTTGCATGCACATAACAATCCTCGATACCAAGAGCTAACAATGGCTCTAGAAAATCAAGCAAGAAGTCATCACTGTCATACTCATCGACACCGAGTCTACACTTAATACTCACATTGACACCTTCTTCGATCATAGCCTTAAGACAATCTTGGACTAATGCTACCTCTTTCATTAAGCAAGCACCAAAGCTTCCTTTTTGTACCCTCGGCGAAGGGCACCCTAAATTCAAGTTAACCGCATTGAGTCCCTTTTCCTTGAGAAGTCGGCATGCTTTTGCCAACAGGATAGGGTCAGAGCCTCCTAGTTGCATCACAGGCTTAACAGGTAGGTCTGCATAGTCATACCATGCCTGGTTGTGAATCACGGCATTGGCATGGATCATTTCACTAAAGTAAATAAACTCGGGCAATAGATCCGCATAAAACCTTATAAAATAAGGATTGGTATACCCCATGAGTGGTGCAATGCTTAATTCCACAGACATTCTAAACAAGTAAAACTATATAAATAGTATCATATTCAGTAAATTAGCGCAAAATGAACATCTAATTAACACCCTGTACAAACTTAAGCATGCCCTCTTTTGCTTACCTTTATAGAGAATAAGAGCTATTAAAGAGCAAGGCCTTTAATCTAATCCTCAACCACTAGAAGATGTCGTATAATCAGCTGAAGTTTGCGTCGACCACGAAAGCGATTATCTGAAAGCTGGTAAACCAACATGAGCTTTTTGGCCTGGTGTTTTGGCCATTGATTTGGGTCAACGAAAAAACAAATGGCATCAACTCCCCGCCCTCCTTGCTCGAGACTCACAGAGAGCTTCAAGTGAGCGCCACCCACCAAGTGCTGATCTTGGACATAAAAAACACCAGAGAATAAGGGCTCAGGAAATCCTTGTCCCCATGGGCCGTAAGTATCAATTAAATCAAATGCCTGTAGATTTAGCTCGCTCTGGCTAAGTGGACCATCTGATAACACAACAGGCGTAAGATCTTTTCCTTCCAGCTGAGCTTTACAAGCATGTTCAAATGCCTTTTTGAAAGACTCAAAATTGCATGCTGATAAACTTAGTCCAGCCGCCATAGCATGCCCACCAAACTTGGTTATTAGTCCAGGATGATTAGCATCAATCTGACTTAGTGCTTTTTGAATATGAAAACCTTCAATCGAACGGCCCGATCCTTTTAAATCACCTGCATCATCTTTTGTAAAAATAATGACAGGACGATTAACCTGCTCTTTGACCTTAGAAGCAACTAGGCCAATCAGCCCCTCATGCCAATCCTCTTGATATAAACATAGAGCGTGTCCATCAAAACTCATAGATTTAACTAGCTCGGATGCTTCTTGTTTCATTGACTTTTCAATGGTTCGCCTCTCCTCATTCAAGTTATCTAAGAGACTGGCTGCTTTTAGCCCATCAGTTTCACTCTGAGCAAGAAGGCATGTGACACCTGTTGACATATCATCAAGACGACCCGCCGCATTGAGCCGAGGCGCTATCGTAAAAGCAATATCTGCTGCCGTGAGATACTGATGATTCTTTTTTGCCACCTGGATGAGTGCGCTAACCCCTGGCAACATTTGTCCACTGCGGATACGCTTTAAGCCATGGGCAATGAGGGTACGGTTATTGGCATCAAGCGGCACAAGATCAGCAATAGTGCCAATCGCAACCAAATCAAGTAATGTTTGCATAGAATAGGTTTTTGCAGCATCAATCTCTTTTGCCACCATGGCACTTCTCAACGCAGCCACAACATAGAAAGCAACTCCCACACCAGCTAAATTCTGACTTGGAAAAGTGTTGCCTGGCTGGTTGGGATTCACCACAGCAATAGCATTTGGAAGTGTCTCCCCCGCTAAATGATGATCCGTTACAATCACATCAATACCTAAGGCATTGGCCCGGTCAACCCCTTCGTAGCTGACTATGCCATTATCAACTGTAATAATTAAGTCAGGTTTTTGTGGAGCCAGATGGTCAATAATTTTGGCACTTAAACCGTAACCATAGGTGAAACGGTTTGGAATAAAATAATCAACCTGATCAAATCCAAGCGAGTTAAGTGCTCGCATCATGAGTGATGTACTCGTGGCCCCATCCACATCATAATCACCAACAATCCAAATTGACTGCTTGGCCTCATAGGCTTTTATAAGACGTTCAACGGCAAGATCTATCATGGGTAAAGATTCAAAGTGATGCAGATCTTTTAATGAAAGTTTTGTTTGTGCTTCATCATCAATACCTCGAGCACTCAACAGTCGGGTAATAAGAGGAGCCGTATCTGGCCATATAACGTCAGGCACGGGTCTTTGTTCTATTTTAATGCTCATGATACTCCCTACAAATCAAACGTATAAAATCTCTTAAAACTAGTGAAAAACCTTGGCAAGGCGTTAACAATTGCTGTGATTTTCTATATAATAAGATAAAGAGGAGCCTGATGAAACCCATACAAGATAGCCAAGCACAATTTGCCATTAGTACCTATGACCACGAAAGCATCACCGTGAATCATGTAAAACACTATCAAGCACTAGCTATTCACAGCTTAGAAGGCATAGCAACACTGCCGTTCAAAGCTGTATGTGAAATCAATGCAGACTGGCTCACTGACTGCTTCATCAAATACCCTGAGCTACAATTAATCCTTGTGGATACAGGCCCCTCACAACAATGGCTAGCACCAGAGCTTATTGCTCTTTGCCATCAGCATCGTATTGCCATTGAAACCATGACCACACCAGCGATTTATCGTCATTTTAGCTTTTTAGCGAATGAATCATTCAATACGCTAGGGGTATTTACCTCTCATGCAACATCGGGTGATTTATGAATATAGTGCTTGTGCAATGCAATCCCTCGGTAGGTCATATCTCAAATAATGTTGAACAAGTGCTCAACGCGATCAAAAAATATTCCAAGGCAGACCTACTGATTTTCCCAGAACTGATGCTAACTGGCTACCCACCAGATGACCTCTTGTATGAGCCAACGATCGCAAGAAATATCGAAGAAGCTATTATTCACGTCCAATCATACTGCCCTCATACCATGACTATTCTCTTGGGGACACCACGCTGGAATCACAAACAGTGTTTTAATAGTTGCGCTATCATAGAGGCTAAGAGACCTATTCGCTACGCCGACAAACATCAACTCCCTTGCTACGGTGTATTTAGCGAGCCTCGCCATTTTACAGCAGGTAAACAACAAGCTCCCATCAACATTAGAGGGCTTTCCTGCCTTATTTTAGTGTGTGAAGATATCTGGCACCCCCCTCAAGCACTTAAAGAAAGCCTTGATTTAATTATAAGCCTCAATGCCTCCCCCTTTACCCAAGATAAATTCGAGCAAAGACAAGATGTTGCTGAGCAATACAGTGCTTTTTATAATGCCCCTGTTGTCTATTGCAATCTTGTTGGCGGACAAGATGAACTCGTTTTTGATGGCAATTCATTTGTCTATCATCCTGATCAAGGCTTGCAAGCTGTTGCCTCACACTGTCAAGAGGATTCCATTCATTACGCACTGGGTCACGATACTAACAAAAAAGTACCAGAGAAACGTTCGCCTGAGGATTCCATCTACCAAGTCATTCGCCTTGGTCTACTTGACTACTGCAAAAAAAACCATATTCAATCCGCGGTGATCGGTCTTTCCGGGGGCATTGACTCTGCGCTTTGCCTTGCCTTACTCGCTGATTGCTTTCCTGCTAAGGATTTACACGTCTTTTACTTACCCTCACCTTTTAATGCAGAGTTAAGTCAATCATTAGCGCAAGAGCAATGCGACCAGCTAGGCATCGATCTGCATACCATACCCATTACACCACTCCTTAATGCTTATGAAACAACACTAGGTGACTCGATTGATTTCCACCAAGACCTTGTTCACCAAAACATACAAGCGAGAATACGAGCCGATATCCTTATGGCCAAAGCCAATGAACAGCAAGCATTACTGGTTACAACAAGTAATAAATCTGAAGCCGCTATGGGATACTCAACTTTGTACGGAGATATGGCTGGAGGCTATGCCCCTTTAAAAGACCTATTAAAAACTCAAGTGTATCAGTTAGCCCACTTTTGTAATCAACACTGTCGCGTTATACCTGAGGCGGTGATTCATAGACCTCCTAGCGCCGAGTTAGCACCTAACCAAAAAGATAGTGATAGCCTTCCTGACTACAACAAACTAGATCTCATCCTTGAGCACCTACTTGCACACCGTAATCCTGAACAACTAATAACTGACCATAAAATAAAACCTCACGAAATAAATACCATCATGAGCCGTTTATACCGCAATGAGCATAAACGCTTTCAAATGCCTCCAGGTCCAATCGTCTCTGAAACAGCGTTAGGACGCGATCGGCAGTGGCCTATCACTCATGATCAAATGGCATTGTTAATTGACTGATTAAAGATGGAAAACTATACAGAAGAAGGATAATTTGCTATGATGCAAAAATTAAAATTAGCATCACAACAACCATCATGAACAAGAAAATTCACATTACAACCCATGGCTGCCAAATGAATGTATACGATTCTAAAAAAATCGTTGACCTAATGGCTGAATCTCACTGTATGACAGTGACGAAAGATCCCTCTGAAGCTGACTTGATCGTACTAAATACCTGCTCTATTCGAGAAAAAGCCAAAGAAAAAGTATTTTCGGCCCTAGGTGGATGGCAACAGCTAAAAGACAACAACCCAAAGCTTGTAATAAGTGTTGGTGGCTGTGTTGCAAGTCAAGAGGGTGATGCTATTCGTGAACGAGCACCTTATGTTGATATTGTGTTTGGTCCACAAACCTTGCACCGTTTGCCGACCATGTATGATGAAATACAAAAAACAGGCAAAGCTCAAGTTGATATTTCCTTTCCGGAAATTGAAAAATTTGATCATCTCCCTGAAGCGCGCTCTGAAGGGCCTATTGCGTTTGTATCGATTATGGAGGGATGCAGCAAGTATTGCTCTTTTTGCGTAGTACCCTATACACGAGGTGAAGAAGTCAGTCGTCCCTTCGATTCTGTGATTGCAGAAATTGTTCCCCTAATTGCAAAAGGCGTTAAAGAAATCAATTTACTAGGCCAAAATGTCAATGATTACCAGGGGCTTAAGCATGATGGTACCACTTGTGATCTTGCGGAATTAATTGAAATCATCGCCTCACTTGATGGCCTAGAGAGGATTCGCTACACTACATCTCACCCCACTGCCTTTAGTCAACGGCTAATTGATGCTTACGCTCATACGACCAAACTCCCTAATTACCTGCATCTACCTGTACAAAGTGGCTCAGATCGTATTTTAACGCTTATGAAGCGAGGCTACACAGCGCTAGAGTATAAGTCAAAAATCAAAAAATTACGTAGTATTCGTCCAAATATTAGCATCTCTTCTGACTTCATTGTTGGCTTCCCTGGTGAGACTGAAGCAGATTTTGATGACACGATGGACCTTATTCATACCATAGGTTTTGACACCTCATTTAGTTTTATTTATAGCCCAAGACCTGGCACACCAGCAGCTGAACTGCCGGATGCCACACCGATGGATGTGAAAAAAAAGCGCCTCAACATTCTTCAAACACGCATTATTCAACATGCTTTAGGGATTAGTCAAAGCATGATAGGTTCGGAGCAAACCGTACTGATCACAGGTCATGCCAAAAAAGGCGGTGGATTGCTTGCAGGAAGAACCGAAAATAATCGTGTTGTCAACTTTAGAGCACCTCCTGAGCTCATTGGACACATGGCTCTAGTTAAAGTAAATGAGGCTCTTCCAAATTCACTACGAGGAGAGCTCATTGACTAACAAAGCGTTTCAGACGAGCGTCACTCTCGACTACCCCATAGAATCAATTCAAACTCTATTAGGGCCAAATTCCACCACATTGCGGCAACTAGAAAAAGAATTTAACGTCACTATTTTTGATCGAGGACAACGACTTATTCTTGAAGGCAAGCAGCTTGACGTTATAGAGGCAAAAAATAAACTACAAAAAATGATTGATACTAATTGTGAATCCAACGTTATTGATAAAAATAATCCCGCTGTTATCACACAACGCTTTAAAATATTCCCCAAAGGAAAGAATCAAACCTCAGCACTTGGACATCTAGAACAGTATGCAGTCAATTTTCTTATAGGTCCCGCAGGGACAGGAAAAACATTCCTCACAGTGGCTTATGCATTAAAAATGCTCTTAGAGCATCAGGTTGAACGCATTGTCATCACTCGTCCAATTGTTGAAGCCGGTGAAAAACTTGGTTTTTTGCCAGGCGATATTGCCCAAAAAGTAGATCCTTACTTAAAACCTATTTATGATAGCTTATATGACCTTTTAGGCACTCAAACCACCACCAAGCTAATGGATACTCATGTCATTGAAATAACACCATTTGCCTACATGCGAGGGCGAACATTTAAGCGTACGTATATCATTGCGGACGAATGTCAAAACACCACACCTCAACAAATGAAAATGTTATTAACCCGTCTAGGTCAAGGCAGCTATCTTACAATTACAGGAGACCCTGGCCAAGTTGATCTGTCACCAAGACAAATGACAGGGCTTGAAGACGCTGAAGATAAACTGCATGCCATTGACTCGATTGGCTTTAGCCACCTAAGTAGTCATGACAGTGTCCGCCATCCATTGGTTAAACTTATGATTGATGCATATGAACAAGCCTAATATCGAAATTCATGGCCATCTTGGACTAAGCCTGAGCACTATTGAAGAGATTATCTATGCAGTGATGTCTGATCAAAACCAGACATCTCTCATTGCTGAACTTGACATCCAAGCGCTCGATAAAAAAGCGATGCAAGTTTTAAATTATGAGTATCGCCACAAGGATTACCCAACCAATATTTTATCCTTCCCTCACCAACATCAACAAGATAAACATCTCTTTCTAGGAGACCTAGTTCTCTGCCCCGATCTTATTGCAGAAGAAGCACAACGCGCAGAAATTTTTTATGAACAACACATCACACACCTTTTAGTGCATGGCTTACTACATTTATTTAATTATGATCATGAAAATGATCACGATGCTTCTATCATGGAAGTCAAAGAAATTGCTATACTAAAACAACTGAACCAACCTAACCCATATTCAGGATCAACATGATTAAAAGACTAGTCAACTGGCTTGCCCCATGGACGAAAAAACCGAATAGCACCATCCTCGAGTGGAAAAAAAATCAAAACATAAGCCATGATACGGCAAAGATGCTAACTGGTGTGCTTCATATGGCTGAAATGCAAGTAAAAGACGTTATGGTCAGTAAGTCACTGATGTGCACTATTGACATTCAAACGCCTTTTGAGCAAGCAGTAGCGATGATCATAGAAACAGGCCATTCAAGATTCCCTCTTATTGATCCTAATCATGATAAAGTTCTCGGCGTCATTATGGCAAAAGACCTCTTACGCGCCTCACTCAAAGATGAGCAAGACGATCTCACCTTATTAGCTCGCCCGATGAAAGTGATTCCAGAAACGAGAAGTTTAAGTTTACTATTACGTGAATTTAGACTTAGTCATAAACACATGGCGGTCGTTGTGAATGAGTATGGATCCATATCAGGCCTTATTACGATTGAAGACGTCTTAGAGCAAATTGTAGGTGAAATTGAGGATGAATTTGATACGCAACATGACCACATGATAGATAAAATTAGTCATGATTGTTATGAGATGCCTGCACTTACACCGATTGAGCACTGCAATCACATACTCGGCACACAATTTGTTGCAGGCCAATACGAAACCATGGCTGGATTGATTATGCATCACCTAGGACGCTTACCAAAACGTAATGAGAGCTTTACTCTTCTCAACACAACAATTAGGGTCACCAATGTAGACTCAAGACGTGTAAAACATATTGAAATTCATATCCATCCCCAAGAGGAAAAGGTTTAGTGTTTTTCAACTCTATCGAGTAGGCGTTTAACTCCTCCATCTGTCAATGGACTAAATTCTCCAGGCTTTTGAAAACGACTCAGCTTTACTCCCGCAAACTGAGTACGGTGAAGCTTTGCCACATGAGCATCAACGGCTTTAATCATTCGTCGCACAATACGATGACGCCCTTGATGCAAACTAACCTTGTAGTAATATTTCTTGATTGGCTCAATCGAGCTAAATGCTGCCATACCATCTGGCAGTTTAATACCATTTTTTAAGCGTTTCATATCATAATCTGTTAGATGTCTAGAGCATTTTAGCTCATACACTCGTTCATGAGCAAACTTTGCATGCATAAGCCTATGAGCAACATCACCGGAGTTAGTGATTAAAAGTAGGCCTGTTGTATTTACATCAAGCCTACCCACAAGAAACCATGGCTCATTACGAGGTAAGCGGTCAAAAACTGTTGAGTCAAACTGTTGTGCATCTTTAGAACACACTTCACCAAGAGGCTTATAATACCGAAGAATCTCAAGTTTTTTTTCCTCCAACTGAACCGGAATTTGCTTATGGTCTAGATGCAGTATATCTCCAGCCTGTACCTGATCTCCCAGCACTGCTTTTTTGTGATTAAGTTTAACTTGACCCGAGATAATTAAGCGTTCAGCTTCACGTCGCGAGCAAATACCCTTTTGAGATAGAAATTTTTGTATACGCATACACCCTCCTGAGGTATTATATCAGATATTTACCGTAATTTCTGCCAAAATCAACGTTAAAAAGGCCATCAGCATGCTAGAACTTCTCCCTCTGATTCTTTTTTTTATTGCATTCAAGCTTTACGGGATATACACAGCCACATGGGTTCTTATAGCCAGCATTAGCGCTAGTATGCTAACACAATTTATTCGCCATAAGCAGTTAACCAAGACAGAACAATGCATATTAGCATCCGTGTGGGTCTTTGGATTGGCCACACTCTATCTCAACGACCCCGTCTACCTTATGTGGAAGCCTACCTTTATTTTTACGCTATTTTGCCTTAGCCTTTTATACAACGAATGGAGAAGTCAAAATAATCTCATAAAAGCCTTGCTTGAGAAATCTATGGCTATGAGTGATGCTGGGTGGCAGTGGATGCAAAGAAGCTGGGCTGTTTTCTTTGCACTTGAAGCAGCTATCAATGCAATAGTTGCCTTGAATTGTTCACTTGAGACTTGGGTTAATGTGAAGGTGATTGGCTTAACTATTGCTACCCTGTTATTTATAGTATTTCAAATTATTGTGGTCACAAGGAAATATGAATGCAAGCTCATGAGTTAAAAGAAAAAATAACATCATCCATTCAGAATCTAGATCCAAATGCACTCATTGAGCTTATCGATGAAACTCACAAACACACTGGTCATAGCGGCTTTCAAGCCGGACGCTTCCACTTTAAACTAAAGCTACAATCGAATGAGCTAGATAGCTTGCCTAGAATAAAAGCCCATAAGCAAATCTTCGCGTCAATTCAACCTTATTCACCTTGGATTCATGCCTTTTCCATTGAGATTAAGCCTCTACCTTAACAACAAGTTAAAGGGAATTTCATCTAGCAAATTATCATCATAGAAGTTACCCTTAAACTCAATAGTCACCTCACTATGTTGTCTGGCATATGCAGAAAGCAGTAAGAGTGAAGGACTACTCGCTTTAATAAAATTCAATTTTAACTTAAGTGGTCCTTTGCCATGGCGTGAATTCAGCTGTAATAAAAGCTTCCGCACACCGACATCTCCCAAAGGGTTATAGGATAGATCTAATTCAGCCATTTGTCCCTCGGAAAACAACTCATCATCAAAAAAATGATCACCTAAACCGTTAGCTGAAAGATTAAGTCGACTTATCTTATGAGTATTTCTCAAGAGCTTTTGTAGCACCTTACGATCAACTTCATGAAGTTTATTATGAGAGAGATTGAGTGTTACTAAATGCTGTTCTTGTGCGAGCAAGGAAGGCAAAAGCTCAATCCATTGAACACTTTGATTGTAGCTAAGAGATAAGTCATAAATAGAGATGAGATTGTGATAACGATGAAGCACCTCAAGCTTGTCATGCAAATCATTGGCATTATCAAGATCAATACTCACATGTTTACGCTCAGGTTCACCTTTATTTAGAAGAGATCTTTTATGTAATAAGAGCTCTAGACACTCTGCACTCTGAGCTTCTGAGCTTAAATTGAGAGAAGCAACGGTTTGCGAAAAGGATGATTGTAAATACTTAAGGCTAGAATCATCACAAGCATAAGCAGAAAAACAAGAAACTAAAACGCTAAAAATCATAGATTTAAAGCATAATCTAGATGATAACATTGAAAGTCCACCATAGTTAGTTGTTTCATATAGGTAACATCATAATTATCAGACACCTATAATATATTTCGAAATATTTTCATATAAAAAAAATAAAGATCCATGTATTTTCAGCATTTATATTCATAGAAACCATTATGAGATCGGCTTATGATGGTCATCATAGAGAATGCTATCACTCTGATTTTTAGCAACAACTACAAATTTATCATCGTATTCCTGGTTTATACTAAAGTTTCTTATGTAATCCTTTGTCAATTTGTTGTTAACACTGACAATATTAGTTAAAGAAGGAGATTTTTTGAGCATCTGATCAAAAACAGCAATAGAGTCGTCTGTCAATAAATTAGACTCAAGACTCAGCTGGTGAAGATTGGGGCTATTGACCAAAACCTTAGCCAAGATTACAAGGCCTTTATCACTAATCTGATTATGCCCCAAGCCTAGACGTACGAGCTGAGGTAAGCGCGGAATGACTTCAGCAAGCTTCTCCATATCTTGATCGTCAAGACGATTAAAACTCAAGTCAAGACCCTCAAGAGCTCCTACGTCAGCCAATGCATCCATGATATGCTCGAAGTCTCTGTGACTAAGCTGATTTGCCCCGAGATCTAACCATTTAAGCTTAGGCATAGTTTTAACTAGATCAGATACAACATTGCCCTCCCCTGTCAAATTAGCTGAAAATAGAGTTAAAGATTCAACCTGGTGACCTTGATCACCTAAATGTGACTTAAGCGTTTCTATCCCGTAGCGTCCAAGAGGATTTTGAGATAAATCAATATTTCTCAACGAGTGGCTTTTGGCAAGCAAATTAGCAACAGCAGTTATTGAAGAGAGATCCAGTTGCATATTGCGCATATATAAGAACGTAAGGGAATCATTACTAATCAGTGAATCAATTACTTTATTTAACCCTTTACTAGTTAAGTAATTACTACTTAAATCAACCCCTTGCAAGCTCTTATTCATATTAAAGAGAACTGATAGTGTTGTTGCTGATGCATCGGTTAAACCATTATGGGCAAGATATAAACGCACTACATGCTTGTTCTCACGAACAGCCTCTACCACAGAACTCAAGCAGCGATCATTAATACCACTATAGGCAAGGCGTAGCTCTGTGCTCGCCTGCTGAATAGCGTGATTTGCACGATTAACAACAGATTCCAGACACTGGCCGTGCTGGATGTAGGTGCGGGCGTAGGCCGCAGGAACACAAAGGGAAAACCATATGACAGATATAATGAGTCTTTTCACGACAATCCTTATCTAAACTCTCAGTTTTAGGATACCATGGAAGGATTGATTTGCAAATCATTTATCTTTGCTTTTCCAAAAACTTTCGGTGGTCACATAACATGGTTCAGCATGATCTTCGCGCCAATCTGGACTAGCAATGAGCTTTGCAGCAAGCTTAGACGCTAATGGGATTTGTTCTTGTGCTGTTGGTAGCTCAATCAGGTCACCAAATGAAGCAAGAACCTTCTTCTTAACCAAACAAAGCTTATCAATATATGATTGCTCATTTAACCAATGACAAGAAGCGCCATAATAATATTGACCAAATCCTTTAATGGCTAAATTCACGGGATATTTTGGCTGTATTTTAAGACATATTAAATCAAATAGCGTTAGATTTATTACAGGAACCAAGGGGGCCTTTGTAAGCAATCCCTCGACAATAGCCGCCCCCAAACGTGTACCAGTGTAGCTTGCTGGTCCAGAAATAAACACAATAGCCTCAAGTTGCCCAGGCACAAGATCAGCCTCATTCATAAGATCTTCGAGTTCTACTAGAAGAGAATTTATAAGTGAAGAACTTTGCTCAACGAAGCGTGAGAGGGCTATGTTTTTATTGCAAACTAAGCTGAAGCTATAGGGGCTATAACTTGTATTGACTAGCAGAAACATGGTGTTGCAATCGTAATAGTAAAACGCTAGCTTATCATGGATTACAAAAAAAAACAGGGAGAAGTTTTTCTCAAACTTCTCCCTGCGATCATCCGTGATGTAGACTTAGGCTCTAGCTTACCAAGTCCAGGACTTAACTCGCTTTGGAGTACTCAAGCTGTACACTTTCCTTTCTGATTTTTATTATTCCTTGCTATTTCAGCTTGGCGTACACATCCTCGTCTACGTTCATTCAATTTATATCTGAGTGGATCATAATGCAAGTGACATTTTGCAATTAAAAGACTTGTATTTTATTTTTTTCAATAGAGTTAGATACCTAGAGTATCATTTTTTTTTGTCATAATTTTATTTCAGAGAGAACTCAAAATACTACACTCCATTCTCTTACAAAAAACCAGTATTGTGTCATCGAGAGTTACCAGGTATGATGTTGACTGATAGAATAAACAAGGATTAACGCGTGATCTTACAAGATAAACTCATTTTGGTTACAGGAATTGCAAGCAACCGTTCTATTGCTTATGGCATTGCTCAATCACTCCACGAGCACGGTGCCAATCTGATCCTCACATATCAAAATGACAAGTTAAAACCACGTGTTGAAAAAGCAGCACAACATTTTCAGTGCAATCATCTGCTTGAGTGTGATCTTGCTTCTGATCAAAGCTTAGAGTCATTATCGCAGTACCTAAACCAGCATCAGCTACAGCTCGATGGCATTGTGCACGCAGCAGCATATGCGCCTGGTGATTTGCTGGAAGGCAGTTTCGTAGAAAAGACTCACAGAGAAGGCTTTCTACTCGCTCATGACATTAGCAGCTATAGTCTTACTGCACTCACGCAAGCTTGTTATGCTAATCTCAGTGACCATGCATCTATTATTACACTAAGTTATATAGGAGCAATCAGAGCAATTCCTAACTACAATACTATGGGGGTCGCAAAAGCAAGTCTTGAAGCTTCAGTTCGCTATATGGCTGCAGACTTGGGATCAAGAGGCATTCGTGTCAATGCAATTTCAGCCGGCCCCATAAGAACACTCGCCGCATCAGGCATCAAAGATTTTAAGTCCATGCTTGATGAAAATGCAAAAAGAACACCACTAAAAAGAAATACCAATATTGAAGAAGTAGGCTCAACTGCAACCTTCCTAGCGTCATCTATGGCAAGCGGTATTACAGGCTCTGTTCTTTATGTAGATAGTGGCTACCACATCACATAAACCTTGATAGCTAGCAATTACAATTAAGCATAACTATTGCGGTTTAAAACGTAAAATTGTACAATAGACCAATAAATTACGATTAGATTCAGCGGGGGCTAGAGTGGCATATATCTCAACAACTAATAGACATACACAACGCATGTGGCGTCACTGGGGCACTATTGGTTTTATTGGCTTTATCTTAGAATGGACAACACTTTGGCCATGGTTTGCAACCGCAACTGCAAAGGCTATTTATTTTAGTGCACCCGCAACTTATTTCCTATCTCCATTTATTATTACCATCTTGTTGTTTCAAGCTTATCGTGTCTATTCCTTATGGAAAGATATCAGTTATAACCCCACTCGATCTAATATCATCGAGCTCATCATACTAACACTAGGTTTAGTCTTTATGGCCTTTTCTATTACGGTTATACTCATGATGACTTATGGCGGCCCTGTTGTCTTTGCTGCAGAATGGGTTCCTTCGCTCTTTTTCGTAGGGGGGCTTGCTCTCACACTTGTGAAGCGTCTCGTTTATGACATCCTTCCAAAACTTTTTACATTATTAAGATTAAACTTCATGAGCCTAGGTGACACTGTTGATCTTAAACAGACTAAAGCTAATCTATGGGAATTTATACAAAGACAATATGGTCCTATTCCTTTCTTTGGAGCAATTGTAGTAGGTGTACTGGTATGTTTTACTCTTCCACCACTAGTTGCTATACCTGCCTGGCTTACCTTCACCACAGTGGCTCTTTTTGGTCTTGTCGCACTGCGTTATGCCATTGCTGATTATTTCTCGTCCGACTATGAGAAACTTGATATTGTTGATACCTCAAATGACTTCAGTAGTACTGCATCATTGACCGGAGAACTATCAGATAGAATTGCAGATATACTTAAAGAATTGAAAAAACAAATTGATCAACTGGAATCAAATAGTCGCAGGCTTAACAGGGTAATATCACAACTCTCTAATATACTAGCGAGCAACTCTGCAGATATCTCAAAGTTCAAAGCTATTGTATGTTACGCTCAAAAGTCATTGGCCAACGCTGCACACCAATCAATACCACAGCTTGAAGACATTTACAATTTTGTGCTCGGATCTACTCTAGCTGATTCATCTCTGATTCCACTTTTACCAATATCACAAGCTGTAGATCGTTATTTTGATGTTACCATTGAAAGCGATAGAGTATCGAGTACTAAACAAGGGATTCAAACATTAAATCATGATGATCACTATACCTATAAACAACTTTTAGAGTATGTTCACAAAATCATAAAAGACCACCTAACTCAAAAGTCAATCGAAGTGATAGATGGCAATCAACTAGCAGATGAATTATCAGATTTAGGTCTTAATAGCACACAGTTAGATAATTTAGGAAAATTTAAGACGCTTATGAAAAAACTCAATTGTGAGCTCATGTTTAACCAAGTTAGTAAGCTTCTACCGCGTCTACCCAACGATGATTCACAAACAAGTGAAGATTATACATTGGATGAAGCTAATCGTTTAGCGGGATCATTTACATCCCTCTTAGTTAAATAAAGCTCTGGCTCTTGAAACACTCATATCAGCTGCAAACCATAGGTGTTCATAGTCTTTAGTTTTTTAAACTCTACTTATAATGGCTATACAGGCTTTTCGAGTGGGAAGTTAATATTGGTACTGGTCTTACCAAAGGCAAATCTTACACCTTATAACGAAATCCTGGGTGCATAAGCAAATAATAGTAGACTCAAATAGATACTATTGAGCCAAACTTATCTCAGAAGCATTAAGCCAATCACTGAATGATGTCGCAAACTCAGATTGACCAATGAGATAAGGGAACTCAAAGACTTTCTTTGGCATGGCTTCTGTGTAAGTCACTAGATAAATCAGATCATCACTAGACTCTGAAGCCTTAACAGAAAACTTGGTAGGCTTTGAGACAAATAATTTTTCTACTTCTGCTGTCAGAACATGAGTGAAATTCACAACTTGTGGCTTATCTGCCTGTAAGTAAAATTTTCGAGCTACTTTTTTAGCACTAGAAGGAGATGTTGTTTTTTGCATCGAGGCAAGTATAGTTTTACGGTATTTCGATGTAGCGACTTTTTTCTTAGATTCTACAACAGATTGTTTGACAGCAGATCTTACTTTTTCAAGGGGCTGTGACTCTGAAGGCATATAGCTATCAAGAGAAAACACATAAGCTTCTTGGCCGGCTTGTATTAAACTTGAGTTAGATTGTGATTCTCTCAACTGATTAATAAGATCATAAAGTTTAATGTTTTTATGAATACCTTCAGGATATGAGCCATCAAGCAGCAAGGTGTCTGAGCTCAAGGCGACACCAAGATCATGCGCTGTTTCGTTTAACCCATGAGCTTCAGAATAGCTTAGATCGCTTAGTCGATCCATAGCAGCCAGGTAGTGCTCTTGTGCATATTTGCTCTGTAGCTCTGATTTAATTTTTGACTGAACAGATGACAAAGGGGATAGCTCTGCCTCAAGCACAGATTCTACCCACACAAGTTCCCTACCCCCATTGATATCACGAGTGAAGTGCATACCCGTTTTTGCATGCTGTGACATCTCATCAGATTCATGCATTTCGGAAGCTTGTGAAGATGACAACATCACGGAAATGGCATGACAGAGCTCATCAAAACTAGAATAGTGATGAGTCTTCAGCTTCTCGTAGCTTTGTGACTGTTCGTTTGTTAACAATACTGTGCGGGTGTTGATATGACGGGGTTTCGTATACAGCTCTTGATGACTTAGATACTGATCACGAACATCATCCATACTCACCACAGCCTCTTGAAAAAAACTTTCAAGACTCAATTTAATCCAACTAATTTTGGCCTTAGGCTGTGTTTTAAACTCTTGTTCGTGTTTATTATAATAGGAGACAATATCTTCCTCAGACACGTGATCGATAGGCACTGTTGATCGATCGATTCTGTAAGGTACGAGTGTTATTGATCTTTTTGTAAGCTCATTTAACAGCTTCATTTCTTTTTCAGTTGTAAATGCTGTGTTTGAAAAGACGTTTTCAAGTTGTTCAGACAAGAGTGATTGGTAATACTGATAATAAAAATCACTCTCACTAGTATTAGTACTCGTAAGATACTGATTTAACTTGTCTCTATTGAATAGGCCTTCATCGGTGAATGCGGGATTCTTTGTGATCAACTCATTCACAACGCTACTATGAATACTTAGGCCAAGACTATGTGCTACATCAAGACCAACCTGGTAATTGACTAGCCCCATAAGTGCTTGCTGCTTCAGCTCTTTCATGACAGTACTTGAAGGTCGCTGTTTGGTCTGATTGTAGTATTCGTAGACAAGATTCTGTGTCTGCTGCTGAATAGCTGCAGGAGAAATAGGTTTACCGTTGACGTTGGTAGTGCCAGCGCTAGATTTGCCTGTGAGTAGCCCCCCGAGTCCAAAAAAGGCGAACGAGGCTGCGATTAAAGCAAAGACAATGTATCCGAATGTCTTATTGAGTTCTCTAAAATAATTGATCACGTATTTTTCTTCATTGATGACGTGAATTGGCGGAGTGGACGGGATTCGAACCCGCGACCCCCGGCGTGACAGGCCGGTATTCTAACCAGCTGAACTACCACTCCGCACAACTTGGTGGGTGCTGAGGGGATCGAACCCCCGACCCTCGCCTTGTAAGGGCGATGCTCTCCCAGCTGAGCTAAGCACCCAAACGATTAAGCGTCAGTATTTACGCTTTCTTTAAGCTTTTTAGCTGCTTTGAACTTTACTACTGTTGAAGCTGCAATTCTTATTTTCTCACGCGTCTGTGGGTTTACGCCGTCACGAGCTTTACGAACTGAAGTCTGAAGCTTACCGAAACCTAAGTCAACTTGCTTACCTGATGTCAGAGCGTCAACAACAACTGAGTCGAGTGAATCCAACATTTCTTTTACACTCTTTTCAGTAACGCTTAAGTTTTCAGCAATTGCTTTGACTAATTCAGATTTTTTCATATTCATTGATAGAATTCCTCTTGGTTATTTGGCGAAAAACGCATTAGTACACTGGATATTTTATATCAATGATTATTCCTGTTGTCAAGGCTAATTGCTTAATCTTTATCTTATACATGGCTCGTTGATTCAAACCTCCAAAAACACTATACTCAAATTAGAAAATTAAAGGACAAAATCATGGATAGATTCAACCTCCTGCGATTAACGTATCTGTGCAGTAGTCTTTTCTATCTGACATCTTGTAGTAATACCCCCAAGCCACCTCACTCGCTCGTTCAACAAACCATCACGCCTGATAGCATTGCAGCTATTGATCACTGGTTGAGCTTCAATCCCATGCAGCCAAACCAATACAATCTTAATCGACAGCAATCCATTACTTACGATTCGATTAGTCTATCTTGTAAGCAGAAGATTCTTCCTGACTGGCTCAAAAAACAACTCATGTGGGTAGGAGAAATCGATAAAGCAAGTCAATATGTGTCCTTGTATATCCCACACCAAAATACGGTTAAAGTCCCCTGGCCAATCTCGGAATACACACCGATGATTGATTTATCTGAACAAGAACTCAATTCGACCTGTGCACTCATCTCAGTAAAACTTGCTCTAGCCAATTACTCAGGAGCAGTTTATCTTGATCTTTCAAATAATCGCATTGATGATGCGCTTGTTGAGGCACTAGTGAGCTTACTTCGTAGTGGCACAACATCTAGGTCGATACAAATCAATTTACTAGGCAACGCGTTATCAGATAGATCAATCAGTACACTCATTGAGTATCAAAAAGAAAACCCTGAATGTCTCTTTAATGTCAGGGAAATTGATCAAACAGCTTTTATTAGCTCAACCATACAGTCTCTTAAAAAAACCACTAGAGAAGTGCATCAAACTAAATCTGTAGTCATTGATCTTGGTGTGCTCTCTAGTGATAATCTTTTAGTTACAATGATTAAAAAGGCAGTGAATAACGAAGTACTAGAATCTTTAACCATCAAGAGCAGCAATGCTCTTAATAAAGATACTTTACTCATCATTGCTCACACACTTAAGCATCTAAAATCCATTCACAGCCTTACGCTTAACTTACCAATGGCCAGTGATGCGGACATAAATCTTATTCTAAAATCAGTATTTTCGGCATCAGCTAACATGCAGATACTCGATTTAGCGCATCTCACTATTGGACCCAAAACTCAGTTACTACTTTCTAGTAAAACAATAAAGTCCTCTCAACTTATTGTTCTAGTAAGCTCACTTAGCAACACATCTATCACGGCTATTACTGACAAACACCCTAGTTGGATTGTGTTAAATCGACCTTAGATTTTTTCGGCGCTGTACAAAACCCAAGACCCCTGCCTCACTTGAGCAGAATAAGTAAGATACCATTGCTGATTCTTCTGCAAGAGCTTACCCACCTTCATTCCTGTAGGAAAATAATCGCCATCCCCTACTGTCACCCATTCATCTCCTTCATGTAGAGTAGAAACATCTCCCTCCACCATGATTAACTGAAGAAAATCATTATCACCCGTTCCTTTTGCAATCGCATGATGGATCCCAGTAACGTCAGTAACAGGAACCTGGCTACTTACATGAGAAAGCATATTGACTATAGACACCTTGTTTGAAGTATGAACCACTTGTCCAACAAGGGTATCATTGAGAAAGATACCCTGCCCTAATTGTAAAGAAGGTTTAGATACCTGCTCGATCATAAACTGGTGTTGCCTTGCTAATGATGAGCTATAGAATCTTCTCGCTAGAGCCACATGATCCTTTCCATTCTCTATGCTTAATACAGCATGAGCTTGTTGTAAGTTTTTCACAGTCGATTCTAAACTATGAACTTTTGCTTCATATAGCAGCTTTTGTGCTTCAAGTGTTAATTCTAGCTCATCGATGCGAAGACTAGGGTTGCGCTCGACCATAGACTGGCTTACTTTTTGATAACGATAAAGGGCATAACGAGCATGAAGTTTAATATCGTCTAAATAGTAAACTATTGAGCAAAACATAATCAACGCGCATAAAACTACAAGAGATCTTGCAGAAACACTGGATCGATTAGATGCAAGGCCAAGCATAGTTACTCACTGCTAAAAAAATCTGGGCCAAGTTTGTCAAGCATCTCAAGCGCACGACCTCCACCTTTTGCCACACAGGTCAATGGGTCCTCTGCAATGATTACAGGCAAACCTGTCTCTTCCATCAGAAGTTTGTCCATATCTTTAAGCAGAGCACCACCTCCCGTCAATACCACACCACGCTCAGCAATGTCTGAGGCGAGCTCTGGCGGTGTTTGTTCTAGTGCAGCTCTTACTGAGCTTACAATACCACTCAAAGGCTCTTGTAGTGCTTCTAAAACCTCATTACTATTCAGAGTGAAGCTTCTAGGGACGCCTTCAGCAAGATTACGGCCACGTACTTCCATTTCTTGTACTTCACTGCCAGGAAACGCTGAACCAATCGTTTGTTTAATGAGCTCAGCAGTGTATTCACCTATGAGAGTGCCGTAATTACGTCGTACATAATTAACAATCGAATCATCGAAACGATCCCCCCCAATACGTACCGAGGCAGAATAAACAATGCCACTTAATGAAATCACTGCTACTTCCGTAGTACCACCACCGATATCGACAACCATAGAGCCCTCAGCGACCTCAACAGGCAAGCCTGCGCCCATGGCTGCTGCCATAGGCTCTTCGATGAGATAAACTTCGCGGGCACCCGCACCAAGAGCAGATTCTTTAATAGCACGACGCTCAACCTGTGTAGAACCACAAGGCACACAAATAATCACACGTGGACTTGGCCGTAAGAACTTTTGCTCATGCATTAATTTGATAAAATGTTGCAACATATGTTCAGTGACATAAAAATCTGCAATCACACCATCTTTTAAGGGTCGAATAGCTTTGATATTGCCAGGTGTACGCCCGAGCATTCTCTTTGCATCAAGGCCTACTGCCACAACTTGTGACTTTGACTGCTTGTGGGTATTCATCACTGCCACAACAGAGGGTTCATTCACTTCAATACCACCATTCTTTCGAGAGTAGATCAGTGTATTTGCTGTACCTAAATCAATGGCGTAATCATCAGAGTACATGCCGCTTAAAAATTTGATCATTCTTTTTTGCCTTATTATTATCATCGACTCAGACTAATTTAGCGTAATCTTACGACGCTGTCGAGACACTTTTTATAGGATAATTTTTAATAGGATTTGACAAATCTAAGTTTTTTCAGTTTAAATAAGCTTTTACCTAAATGACACGCCATGTCAAAACATCACGACACTATTTTAAAAGTTGCCAAACTTGCCAAACTTCACCCTCTTGAAAACCAAGAAAAGCAGGCAAATGACTTTGATCGTTTACTTCAGCTTTTTGACACCTTAAGTCTCGATGACGCTAACATCAGCGCAAGTTGTCATGCCATCGAGTCCATGGTACAGCCCACCCGTGAAGATGTAGTCACAGAGACTGATCAACATCAGGCATTTCAAAGCATTGCGCCGAAGGTTTCTGCAGATGTCTATCTTGTACCTAGTGTTATTACCCCTGAAGATTAATCCAACCATGCTGAATGACTATGACTTATCACTTCGAATCTTTATCAAGACTTAAACAGTTGCTCCAGGAAAAACATATTTCTTCTGTAGAATTGACGCAACACTATTTAGACCATATTCAAACATACAACCCAAAAATCAATGCCATGATTACTATCTGTAAAGATCTAGCACTTGAACAAGCAAAACAGGCAGATCAAGCTATTGCAAAAGGTATCGCAGGGCCTCTCACAGGAATTCCTATTATCCATAAAGATCTTTTCTGCACTCATGGCGTTAAGACAAGCTCTGCCTCTAGGATGCTTGATAACTTTGTTCCACCCTACAATGCTCATATTGTCGATGCCTGTCAAGAAGCCGGACTCGTGTTACTCGGAAAAGCAAACATGGATGAATTTGCTATGGGATCTGCCAACAGCACTAGTTTTTATGGTGCATGCGCTAACCCATGGGATATTAATAAGCACCCTGGAGGGTCCTCAGGTGGTTCTGCAGCGGCAATAGCAGCAGGATTCACTCCTTTAGCAACAGGAAGTGATACAGGAGGTTCTATTCGTCAGCCCGCAGCAATGTGTGGGATTACTGGCCTTAAACCTACTTATGGTGCCATTTCTCGTTTTGGGATGATCGCTTTTGCATCAAGTTTAGATCAGGCAGGTCCTATGGCACGTAATGCTGAAGACTGTGCCCTACTCATGAATGTATTGGCAAAACCATGTAAAAAAGATTCAACCTTTGTGCGTCGCGAGAGTGAAGACTATTCACGCGATCTTAGTCAGTCTATTAAAGGCCTGAAACTCGGTATTGTTCGAGAATCATTTGATCATGAAGGCTTAGATAGCAAGGTTAAAGCAACACTGGAGAAATCCATCAATACTCTTGTGGATCTTGGTGCAGAACTTGTTGACATCAAGCTACCTCACCAACACCACTCTGTTGCTTGCTACTACATTATTGCACCAGCAGAAGCTTCTTCCAACTTAGCTCGGTTCGATGGTGTACGTTATGGCCATCAAAGTACTGAGGCAAAAGATCTCCACTCGCTCTATGTTGATTCGCGCTCTGAAGGCTTTGGTGACGAAGTTAAGCGCCGTATTATGGCAGGCACTTATGTACTTTCTTCTGGTTTTTACGATGCTTATTATACAAAAGCGCAAAAAGTCCGCCATCTTATTATGAATGATTATCAACAGGCATTTTCAGAGGTTGATCTTATTGTTAGCCCAACATCACCTACGGTTGCCGAATCTGTTGAGGGCGCTAATGACGATCCAATTAAAGCTTATCTTGCTGATATTTTTACTATTAGCACGAATATGGCAGGACTCCCGGGTATTTCCGTACCAGCAGGGTTTGCTCATGGCTTGCCTGTAGGCCTACAAATAACTGCGCCACATTTCAAAGAGTCACGACTCCTACAAGTTGCGCATCAGTTTCAGCAAGCAAGCAATTGGCACCTCAAAACACCAGATCTTGCATTGATTCAAGGGGGAGATAACTAATGGAATGGGATATTGTGATAGGTATTGAAGTGCATGTACAACTCAATACCCAAAGTAAACTATTCAGTGCTACTGCAACACAATCGGGTGCAGCACCCAATAGCCAAGCAAGCGCTATTTGCTTAGGTATGCCTGGTATGCTCCCTATGCTTAACCAAGAGGCAGTCGATAAGGCGATTTTATTTGCTGCTAGTATTGGTGCCAAAGTGAACCAAACTTGTCATTTTGATCGCAAACAGTACTTTTATCCTGATCTACCCAAAGGCTATCAAATTAGTCAACATACAGACCCTATCGTCGCAGAGGGAAAGCTTCCGATCAGTATAGGTGACACGACCAAAGTGATTGGCATTGAAAGAGCCCACCTTGAAGAAGATGCAGGTAAATCAGTTCATGACCAGTTTCCAGGAGCATCAGGGATCGATTTAAATCGTGCAGGCATTCCGTTACTAGAAATTGTTTCGAAACCTGACATGACAAGCTCAGAAGAAGCCGTTCAATACCTTAAAACCCTACACGCGCTTGTTAAATGTCTGGGTATTTGTGATGGCAATATGCAAGAGGGATCCTTCCGTGCGGATTGTAATGTCTCGATTAAGCCTAAAGGCTCGAGCACACTTGGTACTCGTACGGAAACAAAAAACCTTAACTCTTTTCGCTTTGTTGAGAAAGCAATAGACTATGAAGTTGCAAGACAAATCAAAGTCATTGAGTCCGGAGACAAAGTGCAACAAGAAACACTTTTATTTAATCCTGACACGGGCAAAACAAGAACTATGCGCAGTAAAGAAGATGCCAATGACTACCGTTATTTCCCTGATCCAGACTTACTGCCTCTATCGATTTCAGATGAACATATAAAAACAATTCAGGCCTCCATACCTGAACTACCGTGGCAAAAGCAAGCAAGATTTCAATCTGACTTTAAATTAAGTCAATATGATGCCAGTGTCTTGGTTTCTTCTCAATCAATCAGTGACTACTTTGAGGTTGTTATTGCCCATCAAGTCAGCGCCAAACTTGCTTGTAACTGGATTACTTCTGAATTATTAGGTGCACTCAAACAAGAAGACCTCAGTATTGGCCAAAGCCCCGTTTCAGCAGATAATCTTGCAGGTCTTATTAAGCGCATTGAAGATCAAACAATCTCTGGTAAATTAGCAAAGCAAGTATTCGAAATCATGTTCACATCAAAGCAAACTGCA
The DNA here is from genome assembly GCA_047404175.1 of Legionellales bacterium. Taxonomy (GTDB): domain Bacteria; phylum Pseudomonadota; class Gammaproteobacteria; order M30B25; family M30B25; genus M30B25. Next base: position 88,912 of record JBDOIW010000040.1, read on the forward strand.
GATCAAATTATCGAGGAAAAAGGCCTTAAACAAATTACTTCCGAAGATGAAATTGCAAAGATTGTACAGGGCGTATTAGAGCAATTTCCTCAACAGGTTGCTCAATACAAATCAGGACAAGACAAACTACTTGGCTTCTTTGTAGGACAAGTCATGAAAGCAACGCAAGGCAAGGCTAACCCAGGTCAAGTCAATAGCCTAGTGAAAAAGTGCCTAGACTCATTTAATCAATAAGTCTTAACTTTGGTTTAAGCTTTGCCCAAAATGCTTCTTAGCATCCAGGCTTGCTTTTCATGTTCACGTATACGTGCGCCAAGATAGTCACAATCGCCATCATCTTCGTGCTTTTCCGCAACACGCAAGGCTTGGTGCATTACCTCAACTAACGCCAAATGACCATCATGCAGTTTTTCAACCATTTCCATGGCATCAAAGACTTTGTCCATCCCTTGAATTGAGGTTTTGTCATTGAAAACTACAAACCCAGACTCAACCATACCACCTAACGCCCTCACGCGTTCAGCGGTGTCGTCAATGGCTGTCGCCAAATCAGAATACTGAGATTCAAATAACTGATGCAAACCGGGGAAATGAGGGCCTATAACATTCCAGTGGGCATGCTGTGTATTAAGATACAGTGAGTATGTATTTGCAAGCACAAGATTCATGTGCTCAATCATCTCACTATGACTTTTTTTCGATACGACTTCTAATGGTGCTACCATGTCAACTCCGTTGTTGTATTTACACTGAGAGTATAGGTCAATTTTTAATTGTGGGGTAAAAATTGTTGAAGTTGTTGTTTAAATGTCTCTGAAAGATCAAGATTATAACTCACCACATAGATTGGATACGCAAATAGATCATGATCATATTTGACTGCATCTTTTTCAGTCATTACTAGGATGCTAGTTTTTGTAAGAGTTTTAAGCTGCTCATCTGAGAGACAGCCATGATCTTGCAAAGGTACTGTAGTAAATTTGATATCAAGCTGTTTGAGCATGGTATAAAACCGTTCCGGTTTAGCAATACCTGCGACAACAACAACCGAGTTATCTTTAAGAATGGACCACTCTAAAGCTTCATTAGGGTGGTGAAGAGAATACAGTGATCCTAATCTTGCTGTTGTGTCATGTCCTATCGAGCAATTAAGCTTAGGTGTTTGGCCTCGAGCTTTAACATCACGATAAGGTCCAGCAGGAAGAAGCATCTGGTTGGTATGATCACACGCATGTTGACAAATAATCTCAAGATCACGCTCAAGTGCATAATGTGATAAGCCATCATCAGATAAAATAAGATCCAACTCATGGTGCTTTGTAAGTAGTTGTAGTGCATCACTTCGTTTAGCAGCCACTGCAAGAGGACACTTTGTTTTGAGAGCGATCAATTTTACCTCATCACCCACATCACAAGCCTTGTGATGGCTTTCCACTAGCATAGTTTCATCAGGTCTTTTTCTGCCATATCCACGCGAAATAATGCCAACCCTCAAGCCCTGAGCCTTTAAACAATCTGCTAAAGCCATCACTAGCGGTGTTTTTCCCGAGCCTCCCATACTGAGATTACCCACAATCCACACAGGAACAGAACTTTTAAACTGTTTAAAAAGGCCCCAATCATAAACATAGAAACGCATAACAACAATAATGTGATATAGCCATGATAAAGGAAGTAGCCAGATAAAGGGCCAGCGAGCCCTTCGCCATAGGGCTTCTAGTTGTAATAAAGCACTTCGGGTTGTATTTAAGACAAACACACAGGCCTCTCACTGCCATGATAAAGTCTGACATAGTAGTCATTATTCTCAATGAGTTCTTGATGCGTTCCACTCTCCACAATGCCACTATAATCTAGCACGATAATCTTATCAGCATTTTGAATAGTGGATAAGCGATGAGCAATGACAATGGTAGTACTTTGCTGCATGAGCGTCTCCAAAACCCCTTGTATTTCACGCTCACTTTGATTATCGAGAGCGGAAGTTGCCTCATCTAAGATGAGAAATGGTGCTTGACGCATAAAGGCTCTTGCAATGGCAATACGCTGTTTTTGCCCTCCCGACAGGGTATGGCCACGATAGCCTATCCTACACTCTTCTTGGCCAGGGAGCTCATTGACAAATCCTAGGGCAGAAGCCATCTCAAGCGCTTTTTTTACACTAACGGCTGGTTTTTCACAGCCATAGAGCACATTGTGACTGATGGTATCACTAAACAATTGAATATCTTGCCCAACATAAGAAAACATTTGCCTATAATCACGAAGTGCATATCGACTAATAGCGTGTTCATTAAGGCTAATACTTCCAGTATTAGGCTGAATCAAACGTAAAATCAAACTAATAATGGTTGATTTACCAACACCTGAGGGGCCAACAATGGCAACTGTTTGACCTGATTGCACCTCAAAGGAAAGATCTTTAAATAGCTGACCTGTTTTATTAGGATAAGCAAAACTCACGTTGTCAAAACGCAAGGATCCAAGTAAAGGGGGCTTAGGGTTGGTTTGTGTCTCTTGCTCTTTTGCTTCGTTAATCACTTGAAAAACGACTTCCGCACTTGCTAGTCCTTTTTGTAAAGTAGAATTAATGCGTGTCAAACGGTTGATCGTAGGAAGTAGCATAAGCATAGCAGCCACTAAAGCACTAAAACTACCAGCATTGAGACCAAACTGGCCGCTCATAGCAATCACCATAATAACTGCCAAAGGTAGGCTCGCTACGATCTGAATGAGCGCGCTTGCTAAAGCACTCGTGGATGTTAGCCGCATTTCATGACTGTAGTTGGCCTGTGCGGCTTTATTAATACGATGAATCTCTTGCTCATGTCCTTGATAAACCTTTACTAAATCGTGTGCCTCAACTGCCTCTTTTGTGACATGATTTAAATCTGCCACTGATTCTTGAACGGCATAACCTAAACGACGCATACGCTTACTTGAATATCGACCAATCATCCCAAGAAGTGGTGCCACAATAATGAACAAACAGGATAACTGCCAGCTATAATAAAACATCACTATTAGTAAACCTAGCGCTTTAAAGCCCTCACGAAATACAGTAATCATTGCCTCTGTTGCGGCTGAGGCCATTTGTTCAATATTGAACGTCATCATCGAGCATAATTTAGCAACAGAATGTTGTTTAAAAAACTTTTGCGGCAAAAAAATCATATGTGAGAACAACTTAGAACGAAGCATACGTACCATGCCACGAGAAACTCTCGACATAGAATACTCAGAACTAAAGAACATCGTGGCACGAATAGTCATAATCGCAATCACTGCTACCCCAATCCACGTCAAAGGCATCTCTCGGGAATCACTAAAGCCCTGGTTAATCATCGGTTCAAGCATCGCAGCTAAACCTGCATCCGTTCCAGCGGCAAGAAAACTGGTTATAATGCCCAGTAAAAGAAAAGTTTTGTGCGCTTTAAGAAGATCGATGAGTTTCTGGTACAGAACGAGATTATTCAACATTTTACATGCAAAAGCTTAAGTTTATCACCGCTTGAAAAAAATTGATAGCGCAACTAGGCAGAAATCAAGCTCAATGTTAGCAGCAATAGGGATTCATTGGCGATCTTACTAGGCAAGTTCACGGTCCACTCATAGCGGGGCCTTTGGGATGAACAGCCCCTCCTTCAGGGTTATCCATGAAGAAAACCTGTCCTTTGCCTGAACGACGAGCACTTTCTCTTGCGGCCTCATCGTCAGCAAAGTAACCTTTTACACAATGCTCTTCAGAGTGGCATTTGTCCAGCAACTGGTAAGATAAATTCATACAATCATCGAGTGAAAGTGTCTTTTTAGTGGCATGAAAATATAAATAGTTTGCTAAGCGTTCTGCTCTTAGTACTTGTATTTCATCCGAAGGCTTAAGGAATCTAGGTTTTAGTAATGGTTTAAAGTCAATAACTACTTGACTAGATTGTGCATACTTTGTCGGCAAATCAAATGCTTGGTTGAGATCCTCCAAGTTCAAATAGTCTCCATCGATTGGTTTCACCTTTGTATTGCTGAAGCCCCCCCACTCTTGTTGCATCTGGATAATCTTTAGCATAATCCATGGAGAGCTGTCAGAGTCTTCACCTTCTTGACCTTCTATCTCTGTCTTGAGCGACTCTAGCTCTTGGGTATGAATATGTAACAGAATAAAACTGTAAACCACCAAAGAACATATAGCTTCGAAATTATGCCTTTTCAAATGATCAAAAAGTTGATCACTAAACATAATCCTATAGGGATCACAAGCTTCCTCTTTTCTTATATAGACCTTAAAAATCAGCATCATCGCTTCTAAATGAGACAAAGTATCATCATGCCTCAAACTTTTTTTATCGCGCTCAGACAGCTGTTTTCCTTCAAATTGATGTCTAACACCCTGCATAAACCGATAAAATTTCACAGGAGAGTCTAGCTTGCTAATGCTTACTGACTCAAGTGCTTCAACACCAATACCGTGAGCATGAGCAAGGAGTTTGTTAACAACCCATTTAGAAAATGGGGTTGTATAGATTTGGTAAGTTCGGTGTCTTAAACAAAATTTAATTTGTGCCAACGTTGAAATATAAGTGTTGTAACACATATCAGAAGTAAACTCGTCTGCTTGTACAGCAAAAATAGCAAAGTTTCTTAGACAAGCAGGTAAATACTTGGTGCTTCTAGAGCCATCTTCAGTACAAAAACCAGTGGTTGGAAAACCAAATTTTATTTCAGACGCTACTGACTTATTAAGGTGTGAGTGCAAGCAGGCATAAAAAAAATCTGCCAGGGGAACACCTGGCTCAGTCTGTCTGGCAAGCATTGTTGTCAATAATGAAATGCTATCCACTTTTGATGGCGAGATCAATACGTTGGCATCTGATAAATGCATAATCCATGCTTCCAAAGATCTGCATCGAAAACGTTTTTCCTTAACAATAGCCACTGCACATTGCTGATCAATCTCCCATGCTTTTGATTTTACTGAATGTGCTTTTAAACCATGTAATAATTCATCTAAATCGGACTGTTTGTTCACAAAAACTACAGAGTCAATAAGTGCTTTAGCAATTTTTTTTCCTGTGTTCTCATCAAATTTCATCATTGGGATGAGCATACTATTTAAAATAATATGAAAATAAGGATGGTGAAAGAGACTCTCAACTCGCTGCTTTGCTTCTTCACTTTCACAAAGCAGGCTAATGAGCGACTTAGATAGGAAGAGAGGCTTACAATGTGCTACAAACTGATCTATGGATGACTGTGCTTTTTCAATCGACTTTTGCTGTGCCAAAAAAGCAAAACACCAAACTAGACTGTCTTGATTTATCTCTGACAATTTCTGTTTTATCTCACCAGTTAATAGGTAATGTACTAATATTGAATCCAACAAATGCTTACCTGGCTTGATACTTGCACTACCCCAGACCTGATGATCAGAAGGTAAAAAATAGGGAAATATCATATAGCTATCAGGCTTAAATACTCTATAATCAAGTTGAATAGAGATCTCAACAGCAATCCTAGTCGCACTTTTGAAAGCAAACTTTTTTGGGTTCTGTAGGTAAAGCTCTATTTTCTTTTGATTGATATCATCTTTGAGCTTGTCCATACTTTTTTCGAGCATTAATAGCATCTTACTTGTATTGCCTAGCCACAATGCCATACGATCAGGTGCTATCATAAAATCAGTAAGATCCTTATCATCATACTTGGCACAGATCAGTGAAAACATTTTTTGAGATGACCCTATCAAGTCTCTAGGACAAGATTTAAGTAGTTCTCCAAACTCATGTTGTTTGAGTGAGAAACGATGTCTCAGCTCTTCAACTTCTTTAAGCGTTTGTTGCATGTCATTTAAGCCTAACACTGGGTCCTGGTAAGCTCTATGGGTTCCTTTTTTACTGCCTTTAGTCTTCTTTCCTTTCTTGTTCTTTTGACCGTGCCTCATCGTCATACACAGCCCAAGAACTTGTTGACGCACATCATCAATAACACGATGAAGATCACTATTTAAATCATGGCCAGGTGTACTCTCGAAAGTAGCAGAATGGACAAAATGTTGTCGTAACTGAGAAACTTTACGGGTTGTGGTAGGGTCAATAGTAAAACTTTCACATGTCAAAGCATCATGTATGAGTAGCAACATGTACTTCCTTACTGCAGCAATCTTAGTGGTATAAAATAAAGGGAGAATGCTGTTAATCAATTGCCATAGCAGTACTTGTTGCGGTGGATTAGATGAAGGCATTTGTTTTTCACCAAAAAAATTACCATAGGAACATATGAAAATCTCAAGGCTTTCGCACATTCTCTTGATTGATAAAACAAAGTCTTCTGGGTTGTATAATACTTGTGTACAACCCTCATGAGCCATAAGATTACGATCCCAACGAGTGGTATGTGAAGCTTGTATTGATAGGTCATCATAAGATGTCACAAACAAATAAGCGCTCGCACACGCTTTTTCCACAACACTTAGACTGCTGTCATTTATGACTGACACAAGCGCTTTATATAAATCTTCTATACTCATGATTAATAAACTCCAATATGATTAATCAATCATTTATTATTAATTATAATAGCCAATCACATAAAAAGTCTAATAATATAATTAGTGCACTGTATCGTAGTAATGAGTCCAAAAAGCCTGCCTTAACTGCCTTTGATAAAAGTACTCAATTGACGCCCCCACGGTGAAGACTACACGCCCGTCATTACCGGTATTACTCACATGACTTGATAAAACTCTTGATAAAATAAGCGGATGTGGAAATCCATATTGATTCATAAAGGCCGAACTCACAATAAAAAAGTGAGGCTGAACACGATCCAACCATAACTGACTGCTGGATGTTTTGCTGCCGTGGTGTCCTGCAACAAGAATATCAGAGACCAATTTATCTCCTATCTCATCAACTAGCTTAGTCTCAATTTTTTTCTCTGCATCCCCTGGAATAAGCATGGTATGACGATGATTAGTGATATGTAATACACAAGAACGATTATTTTTTCCCTGGGTTGATTTCTCTGGATGAAGCACTTCAAACAAAACACCATTCCATATCCAATGATCCCCCCGAAGGCAAGGCTTGTATACTGAATCTGGGGCACGATCAGGCTCACCTAAGATTAACTCATCATAGCTAATATGCCGCTTAATCGCTTTAAAACCACCCTGGTGGTCATCATCACCATGACTAATCATCAATGTATCCAGGTGACTGATACCGTGCTTTAGAAGGTAAGGTGTGACTACATTTTTTCCTGTATTACCCTGCTTACCTCGACTGGGTCCTGTATCGTAAAGCATAACGTGATCTTTTGTTTCAATAACAATGGCCAGACCCTGCCCCACATCAAGTACATGAGCTCTAAACATCCCTTCATCTAGTACATAATGATTTAAAGGCCATAATGCACTCAAGAAGATAACTCCTACACTCAACACAGCTGCCATAAGGTAGCGACTAGCAAACACAGAGAGCAATACCAGCATAAGGCATAGAGGCAGCCATAAAGTGCTATAGCCTACATCAAATGATGAGAAACTGAGTGATTGAAGAAATTCAAGAAACATCATCAACAGATGCATTCCCTCATCAGCAAGTGCTAATAATCCTTTTCCTAATAAAGTGTGTAGACAGCTTACTGTGAAGCCAAGCAAGCTGAGTGGTAAGACCCAAAGTGTCACCACGGGTACTGCGATCATATTAGCTAGCCAACTAATGGGAGTAATCGCATGAAATAACAGTAAATTTATGGGCAGACTTAAAAGGCTAAATGCTAAGCCTTGCTTTAGCCACTGGACGACTTTTCTAGGGTCACGAACGACAGAGCCAATCCACAATAACAGCATTACAGCTGAAAAAGATAATTGAAATGACACAGAGAGAATTTGTCTGGGACTAACAGCAAGAATGACTAAGGCTGCGAAGCTTAGCGCATCCCACGCAGATGATTTTAGGCGTAACCAAACAATTATAGCGAGCCAAAGTGCCATGAGTTCTGCTCGGATAGTGGGCAAAGCAAAACCTGTTAGAGCCACATAAAGGCTCAAGACAATCATCACGATCACAGATTGATATTGCTTCATGACAACAGCCTGTGAGCGAACACATGACTTCAATAAAAAACCAGTGATCATCCAAACAAAGCCACCCACTGCCGCTAGATGCATCCCTGATATTGCAAGTAAATGTGAGGTGCCTGTCCTCTGAAATAGTGTTTTTACCTCATAAGAAATACCTGATTTATCACCTAACACAAGAGAAGCCAAGATAGCCTGGTAAGACATTGTTTCTGCCATCTGATTAAAATGATCAATGGATGCTACACGAAGCTGATCTAACCATCCAGGGTTATCCTCAAGTAGCTCTGCATGAGCTTTGCTACCCACACTTATACTACCACGCTGGTATTGAATAAATGCTTTCTTTTCCTGGAAGTCATCTAATCCATTATGCAAACCAATCACAGGCTTTAGTTTGCCCTCTAACTGCCATATTTGCCCTAGTTGAGGTGTTTGCCACTTTTGATTGAGAGAAACCTCTAAATTAAGCTTTATTGGCGCTTGATCTACACTCTGTGTCTGTACAGTAAAATGATGCCCATATCGATGAGAGCTAGGAACTGAAGTGATTTTAGCCACAATGGTATGTGCTGAGGGCTTAAGAAAAAAAGAGCTAGGCAAAGGTAATTCAGAGTCGACCACTAAAAGAAGTAATGCAAGGAGTCCTGCAAGAGCTATGGTACGAAACGCTTTCCATTGCTGCCAATACGCAAGCAAAAAGCTAACAAGGAAAACAATGACAAAAAGAGGGGCCCAAAGGATCACTGTTTTATCATGAAAACCAAGACCTAGCCACAAAGCAAAAAAAAGAACAAAGCAACGTAGCTGGTTACTTTGATTAATTCTGGGAATAAAGTTGACCATTTTCAATGTGATAATGTGTTTGCAGCTGATTTGCAATCATTTGATCATGAGTTACGACTAACAGCGCCGTACCCAAATCCTGATTGAGTTGCAACAGCAAATCTAGTGTTTCGTCTGCTGTTTTACGATCGAGATTTCCAGTAGGCTCATCAGCAAGCACTGCTGCAGGCTTATGAACAACTGCCCTTGCAATGGCAACACGCTGACGCTCACCCCCCGAAAGTTGACTTGGCTTATGTTTGGCGCGGTGTGAGAGACCGACCCAATCAAGTGCTTCTTTGGCCTTGTCACAAGCCTCTTTATAATGATTAGATGCGATTAGTAATGGCATTGCTACATTTTCAAGAGCAGACATTTCGGGTAATAGATGATGGAACTGGTAAATAAAGCCAAGCGAGCGATTACGTAATTGTGCCATTTGTTTATCGCTCAAGCGATCAAAACGCTGTTTCTGTACCCAGACTTCGCCACTACTTGCACTATCAATACCTGCAAGCAGGTGTAGCAAGGTACTCTTGCCTGACCCTGAAGCTCCCATAACGGCCGCAGTTTCCCCCTGGTGTAACGAAAAATCGATACCACGTAATACCGTGACACCATTCTCGCCATCATGGTAATGTTTATACAACTGAGAGCAGGATAGTAAAATCTTATTCATGATTCATACCTTAGTGCCTGAGCTGGCAATATACGTGCTGCCTTGAGTGACGGGTAAATGGTAGCTAGAAACGTCAGCAGAAATGTAATCACACTGACTTTCATTACATCAGAAACAATCAATTTTGATGGCAAATGATTAATCCAATAGACCTTTTCATCGACAAAATGATGATTAATGAGATTTTCTAACCACTTCACTAAATCAGGTGCATGCCAGGACAGCTCAATTCCCATGAGGATCCCTAAGCCTACCCCAAGCAAGCCAATGGTACAGCCCTGGACCATAAATATACCCAAAATGGTGGAACGTTTGGCACCGAGAGTTCGCATAATGGCAATTTCAGATCGCTTGTCTGTCACCAGCATCACCTGCATAGAGACAAGGTTAAAACTTGCAATGGCAATAATAAGCAGCATAATGAGGAACATCATGGTTTTTTCCATCTGTATAGCCGCAAAGAAGTGCCCATACCGTTCAGTCCAGTCACGAATTTTGTACTGTGAGGAAAAAAGACGATCAAGCTGATCTCGAACCCTTGGGGCATCATAAAGATCATTCACTTTGATACGTAATCCTGTAATCTTATTATTCATGCTATAGAGCTTTTGAGCAGCATCGAGGTGAATAAAAGCTAATCCTTGATCAAACCCCATTTTTGAGCCAAAGTGAAAAAGTCCTGTGACTTTAAAACGCTTGTACGTGGGGATTGCACCTACTGGAGAAGTGGTATACTCAGGTGTCATCACTGTAATTTTATCGCCTAGCCCCACCCCTAATTCATAAGCAAGTTCGTCACCGATGAGGATATTAAAACGCTCCTGATCAAGTGACTCAATGCGACCTGCGATCAAATAATCTTTTAGATTAGCGACCTGGTTTTGAGCCTCAGGCACAATCCCTTTAACTAAGACTGGAGCCATCGAGCCACTGTAGGAAATAAGGGCTTGACCTTCTACAAAGGGTGCTACACCCTTCACTTCCTCCAGTTGAGAGGATTGATGCGCCAAGGTGCTCCAATCAGGAAGATCTCCACGATAGTAATTAATGGTAACCTGGTCCGCGAGTGAAAAAATCTTCTCACGGATCTGCTGGTCAAAACCATTCATGACTGACATGACAGTAATAAGTACCGCCACACCCAGTGCGATGCCGATGGTTGATGCGGCAGAAATAAAGGAGATAAAGCGGTTATGTCGTTTTGCACGGACATATTTGAGGCCGATTCTTAGAGCTAAGGGATATTTCACAAAAACGGCTCCTCTAGAATGGTGCCCGGGGCCGGACTCGAACCGGCACGGTGTTGCCACCGAGGGATTTTAAGTCCCTTGCGTCTACCAATTTCGCCACCCGGGCTATGGAGGCTGAGGCCGGAATCGAACCGACGTCAACGGCTTTGCAGGCCGCTGCATAACCACTCTGCCACTCAGCCGGCTATACCTGTGTCTATTAAGCAATAATGGAGCGGGAAACGAGATTCGAACTCGCGACCCCAACCTTGGCAAGGTTGTGCTCTACCACTGAGCTATTCCCGCACACAGAATGTTGATCATATTACTTTTTTCGTAGTGTTGTCAAGTCAGGCAGCGCAACTTTCATGTACTTCATCATTGACCAAAGTGTCAGAATAACAGCAAAATACATTGCGATGAGAGCTGCCACATATCCCCAATTGGCAAGAGTAGAAGGAAAGTAAAGTAACATAAGTATCGCAATCATTTGAATTGTAGTTTTCACCTTAGCAACAAATGACACCTTTAACCCCGCTGATTTGCCAATTTCTGCCATCCACTGACGCAACGAAGCAATCAATAATTCTCGGCAAAGTATGATGCAGATAGGTATTGTTACTAACAATTGATTGACGTCAACTGCCACTAGTACCAATGCAAAGACCACAAGTAGCTTGTCTGCAACGGGATCTAAAAAAGCACCAAGATCAGTGTGCATCCCCAATCTTCTTGCCAAAAAACCATCAAGCCAATCGGTAATAGAGGCAAATGCGAAGATAATCGCTGCAATTTCACGCCCAAAATCCAAAGGGAAGTAAAAAAAGAAGACAAACACAGGAATTAGCATGATCCTGAGTAATGTAAGGTAGAGTGCAATATTCATACTGTTACTATAACTTAGTTCCATTGAAATGAATACTATTTTACGTCATACAATCAATAGAGCACCCAATCATGCCAAAGTTAAACATAGGTAACTTTGCTCAAATTTTTCATATCAAAAGTCGTTCAATACAAACGCTTTCTTTTATACTGATATCCATAACACATTGCATTATGTCAAAGTTTAATCTCACGAGCACTACTCAAGTTTTCATAGTGAACAACAGAACAGACAGAGATATTCAAGTTAGAGGGAAGACTATTCACTACAATCAACATGTCAATGCTATAGAGCACTTGCTAATTGGCCATACAACCAAAAATACAGCTCATCATACCCCACTATGTAAGCTCTCATAAATAACTTTAGCCAACTTTGGTCCAATTCCAGGCACTTTTGTTAGCTGATCATAACTGGCTGACTTTACTGCCTCAAAACCGCCCAGATAGTCGAGTAAAGCACGGCGTTTTTGCGCGCCGCAACCCGGTATTTCGAGCAATTCTGAGCGCAAACTCTGTTTAGCACGTTTTTGTCTGTGTGCTGTAATAGCAAAACGGTGCGCCTCATCGCGAACGGATTGTAATAAATGAAGCAGAGGATCATCTGCTGATAGGTCATCCTCACGACCACCAACATGGTGTAAAATTTCCATGCCAGCCTTTCTTTCGGGACCTTTAGAAATACTCATTACATAAACATCATCCATGGCTAAATCTTGTATCACGGGATAAACGGCATTAAGCTGCCCCTTTCCGCCATCAATTAAAAGCAAATCGGGAAGCGTTTTGTTTTTTTCTTTTTGTGATTGATAATGTTTTTTCACTGCCTTTGTGAGGGCCAAGTAATCGTCTCCACCAGTTCCACTAAGAGGATAACGTCTATAACCTGTTTTTTTCATACCCTCATGATTACACACGACACATGATGCGATAGTTTGCCCACCTTGAGTGTGACTAATATCGAAACAATCAATCTGCTCAATAAGAACTTCTTGTTGTAGAAATTGGGTAAGCAACTCAAAACGTTTGAACCAATTTTCTTTTTGAGAAAAATGCTTAGCC
>JBDOIW010000041.1:0-1958 GCA_047404175.1 Legionellales bacterium
TCTAGGCTACACTCTTTTGCAATGGCCATAATATTGTCGTCGGTCATAGGCTTTTTAGAATTCATCAATTTGTCATGAAATACTGAGAATTTGCCTTGCATGTCTGCCGCGAGCGCTGCTTGAGCTGCTATTTTAGAGCCTCCTTTAAAAATAGGTAGTTGCTTGTAGATGATCTTTAGATTTTTGTCATTACTCGCGAGCTTGCTCAGAGTAGATGCCATCTGCTTGCAGTGTCCGCACTGGTAGTCAAAAAACTCTATTAATGTGACATCACCTCTTTGGTTGCCTACTGAAGGACTAGTTTTGTCACTAAAAAAGTCTGCCTTGTGTGATTGGATATAGGCATTTGCTTTCGACTTCATTTGTGTCATTTGTTTATTTTTGTATGACTCTGAAGCTTTTACTAAGATTTCAGGGTTATCCATGATGTAACCTTCAACAATGTGTTGTATATCTTTTGTTTGAGCTTCTGAAAAGCTTGCAAATGTCATTGGTATTGCCATGATCAGCGCTGAGGCTGTGAGTATTTTTTTCATTGAAACCATAGGGTTCTCCTTTCTAACGTTACAATTAGACCATAACATACCCGCAAGTGTTGTCAATAGAGTGATGAGCCCTAGACCATTGTTTTACCCAAGCTAAATACATGAGAATGCGCCAAATAATTTCTTGGTGGTTATGGCCCTGAAGGTGTTCTTGCCAAAGAGTCATAGCGACTTTGCTATTAATAAAAGGAGCTTCTTCAGCTGATATAATCAGCTCTTCTGCCCAAGATTTAAGGTGAGATCGAAGCCAGTTGTCAAGGGGAACTCCAAACCCCATTTTAGGCCGATCAAACAAGGGTTTTGGAATATAGTCAGCAAGTAATTGTTGGAGAATCCATTTGCTTTTTTTGTTTTGAATTTTATTTTTCATTGGAATTTGCCAGGCTAGCTCAACAACCCTGTAGTCAAGAAGGGGGGCTCTTGCCTCGAGACCAAAGGCCATTGATGCACGATCCACCTTGGTGAGAATGTCATCTATTAAATAGGTTTTGGTATCAAGCCACTGCATATGGGCAATCGCATCAAGATCTGGATGCGTAGGCCACTGAAACGAGCGTCCATCAGGACAAAGGGTGTGTGCAAGCTCGTTATGTACTAGCATTTGGTAGTAGTCTTTTGGGTTCTGACAGGGTATAACAGAAGCTAATTTGTGTATTTTTTGTCCGAATCTTTTCGGGCGCTTTGTTTTGGGAATAGCTTTTGCAAGCTGATCCCACTGCTCAACACTGCGCTTTTGCATCATGTTGGATAACCAATGCTTTGAAAAATTAGGTAGATACTGACTTTTTTGCCACAACTTGTGAGCAATATGGTAGCGATTATATCCGGCAAAAAGTTCATCACCCCCATCTCCTGTTAAGGCGACAGAAACATGCTCTTTCGCCATAGCAGACACAAGCATCGTAGGTAGCATAGACGAATCAGAGAAGGGCTCGTCATAATAATACGCACATGTTTGAGCAATGTGACTTGCATCCTTACCCGAAAAAATCATCTCGTGGTGGTCTGTACCCAAGTGATTTGCAACCGCTTTTGCGTGATCAGATTCATTGTAGTGCGCATCTTCAAAACCAATAGAAAAAGTTTTAATTTTTTTAGTACTTTCTTTTTGCATCACTGAAACAATTAAAGAGCTATCAATCCCCCCCGATAAAAAAGCACCTAACGGAACGTCAGCAATCATTCTACGCTTTACAGCACCAGTGAGCTCTTCACGTAGCCATTGTTGTTGTTCTTGTGTTGATCGTGTGCTTGGTGCCTGCACAGCTACTTGATCGAAGTCCCAGTAACATTGCTTCTCTTGAGATTGGTTGGGCTTTATTGTGATAATATGCGCAGGCTCAAGTTTTTGAATATGTTCATCAATGGTCATGGGGCAGGGGACGTAACCCAATTCAAAATACTGTCTAACTG
>JBDOIW010000042.1:0-14438 GCA_047404175.1 Legionellales bacterium
CAGGTGAAATAATATCCAATGTGCTTTTGTGTCCATAAAGCCTTAATGCGAGCTGGAACTCTTGTAAATAGAGTTGCCAGTTGCTTCTAATAGACAGTGAATCACTGATACAAATAAGACTTGGAAAAACTGGGTGGGCATGAAATCGGCGCATTAGGTGTTTTGATTTTGGCCAGGGATTAGGGTAGAAGAGGGTATGATAGTCAAAGACTAAAGATTCTTCACAGCATAAACGCCAAAAATTGATCAGGTCTGCTTGGACCAAAAAACACCGATCTGAATGTCGAGTAACATGATTATCTTGTCTTTTCTCGGCCATGTTTTTGCTCAAGCGATAAATTGATTTATCTACACCAATCACATAATGATCAGGATATTGTTTTGAGAGAAGTAGTGTACTCATTCCTGTGCCACAACCAGAGTCTAGGATCAATTTTGACTCATCAGACATAAGAGACCGTAGATGATGAAAAGTATCTCGATCACGTGAGTGAATAGGCTTTGCAAAACTAGCGTGTATATGCTTCTCCACAGCATGTGATAGCTTAGGGTGAATAGATGTTTGATTACTATAAATAGTATAGACACTACTCATGTGACGTGCTAGTCTATTGAATAAAAGTAAGATTGTAACATATTTTTTATTTTTATGCGCCCGTAGCTCAGTTGGATAGAGTATCTGGCTTCGAACCAGGTGGTCGGGAGTTCGAATCTCTCCGGGCGCGCCAATTTCTTATCTAGACAAATGATAATGATCTTGTTGTCTCTTTTCAGATTTGTCACCAAAAGGATCAAATAGAAGGTTCTTTTCACTCATATTAGTGTATGATGAGGTAAATGGGCTGGGATCAAAGTCTAGCATTCTGTATAACAATTGTGCTCTTTGCTCAATGCCACTCACTTTCGATAGACAACGGGTGTGGTTATCTATCACATTAATACGACGTATATGACTCTGTTTAAATGTGCTAATAAGATCCTGGTGATCATTAACAAGTGATTCTAGTGCAGCTATTTGATCACCTACAGAATCACATAGAGTGAAGCTAAAACTATAAAGCTCAAAATCAGAAATAATAAATAGAATTGACATCATGTTTGATTGATCAAGATCATAGTATAACCGGGGATCTGACTTTTGGCATTGACCTGCTATAAGACTAGTATAATTACTAGCAGGAGGTGTGCTGGGAGCTTTCACAACTGGCTGTAAATTAACATTGGGGCTTGCTGTATGAGTCTCATTGTCAACGACAGATGAGCTTTGTTCTGTAGGGTAGCTTCCAGATAAAAATCGAAAGAATGAGAGCATAATCAATACCATAGGATTTGTCCTACCAGGATAGTAACATAATTACCATCAAACACAACAATCCAGTCACTCTATTTCCAGTAATTCCTCTTACTGGAAATAGAGTGAAGAGGCTTAGAGGCTTTATGTTATAGAAATATTTACGTAGGAAAAACATCTTATCCAATTCACTATGGCGTGAGCTAATCTAATCCGTTCATGACACGCCATTAATTTCAGACACAATCCAGTCAAACAGCTTCGATTGAATGCTAAGTCCTTGTCTTTGCCAGAATCCAACATGACCACCATAACGATGCATGACACTTTTAATCCATGGGTGCTCATCATTGATAAGAATCTGGGGAATACTTGTCTCCGGTACAATAGGATCATCAAGTGCTTGAATGAGGTGAACCTTGGATGATACTTGATCTAAAATACGTCCTATATCGGCACACTGGTAATAATCATTTCTATCCTTAAAATCATTAATAGCTGCTGTGTAAACCTGATCAAAATGTCTAAATGAACGTGAAGAGAGAGCTTCTATAGCAGCTTTAGGTTTAGTCTTTCCTATATACTTTAACTGGATTAGCTTTTTAAGGTCACTGAGCATGCGATGTTGATACACTCTAGAAAATCCCTGGTTAAGCGCTAATGATGTCGTTTCTAGACAAAAAGGTATCGAAACACATACCGCATGATGATATTCCTTAAATCCACCTGCAATCAGTCGTAATAATAAATTGCCTCCCATGGAAAAACCTATAAATGATAAGCGCTTTGGGCAGAAAGTATGGCGTACATGTTCAATGATGTCCTTTATATCTGCAAGCATTCCGAAATGGTAACCTCCCTCTTTTCTATTGGTGATACCACTCGATCCGCGATAGCGTACGATCACAACACTCTGCCCTGCTGCTACAAGCTGTTTGACTAGTGCTATAATATAGTGAGAATCACTCGTACCACCTAATCCAGGTAATAGGATTGCCCAATCTTCCTTGCCGTGACTTCTATAGTAGTCGTAATCAATAAAATCGCCATCTTGAAGCTCAAGGCGCATGCGTTGGTGTTGGCTACAGGCTCCTTGCTTAAGTAATGGGCCAATAATGGTTTGGATATGTGGGTTTTTGATCATTGGCTTGTTCCTGCAATCAACTCTTCTTGAATCGCTTCTAGTTCATCACGACATTTAGCTGCTTCTTCAAAATTCAGCTGATCAGCAAAGCCAAACATACGCTTCTCAATTTGCTTGTAAAGTTGTTCGAGCTCGCTATTGGTTTTGCCGTGGTAAGGGTTACTCGTGTCTTCTATATCTGTTTGTTCCTTAATAATCGCTTGAAGCTTTTTCGAAACAGTTTTTGGTGTTATCCCATGTTCATCATTATAAGCAAGCTGCTTGTTCCTTCTTGCTTCACAAACCGCAAGAGTTCTTTGGATTGAATTAGTTTCACGGTCTGCGTAAAAAATAACGCGCCCTTCTACATTTCTTGCTGCCCGCCCAGATGTTTGTACTAAAGCAGACTCTGATCGTAAAAATCCCTCTTTATCCGCATCAAGTACTGCTACTAAAGCAACTTCAGGAATATCTAAACCTTCACGGAGCAAGTTAATACCAATAATCACATCAATTTGTCCATGTCTTAATTGATCAATGATCTCAACGCGTTCAATATTACCTACATCAGAGTGTAGATATCGCACATTGATGCACTCATTATTCAAATAATCTGTTAAATCTTCAGCCATTTTCTTGGTTAATGTCGTCACCAAAATACGTTGTTTTTTTGCAATAACCTTTTTAATTTCATCAATCAAATTATCAACTTGATGTGTGGCCGGACGTATTTCTATAGGAGGATCAATCAGGCCTGTTGGGCGGATAATAAGCTCGGCGATAGATTGTGCTTCTTCCTTCTCATATACCGATGGTGTGGCAGAAACATAGATAGTTTGCGGTGAGGCCGCTTCAAAATCTTCAAATTTTAAAGGACGGTTGTCTAGTGCAGAAGGTAAACGAAAACCGTATTCAACTAAAGTCATTTTGCGTGCCCTATCACCTTTGTACATGGCTCTTAACTGAGGCACTGTCACATGGGATTCATCAATAAATAAAAGTGCATTGTCAGGTAGATAGTTCATCAGCGTAGGCGGCGGCTCTCCAGGACCTCTTCCAGAAAGATAACGAGAATAGTTTTCGATACCTGTGCAGTAACCTAACTCAAGAATCATCTCAATGTCATAACGTGTTCTCTCCTCAAGACGTTGCGCTTCTACTAATTTATTGAGCTCACGAAGGACAGTTAACCTCTCTTTTAATTCATCTTTAATAAAATCAATCATGTCCAGTAAACGTTGTCTTGGCGTGGCATAGTGCGTTTTGGGATAGATTGTGACGCGCTCAAGCCGATGTGTGATTTCACCTGTAAGTGGATCTATTGCCTCAATACACTCAATTTCATCATCAAACAGAGTAATTCTAATACCATTTTTTGCTTCGTCCGCTGGAAATACCGTAATAGCATCACCTTGTACACTGAAGGTACCACGCTCATAAGCAAAACGATTACGCATATACTGAACTTGAACAAGTGCTGTGCTAATTTCCTTAATCGAGATAGCCTGACCCTTGTAAAGGTGGAGCACCATTGAAAAATAGGCCTCAGGATCACCCAGTCCGTAGATCGCTGAAACAGTAGAGACCACGATCACATCTTTTCGTTCCATCATCGCTTTAGTAGCAGACAAACGCATTTGTTCAATCTGATCATTCACAGAGGCATCTTTAGCAATATAGGTATCAGATGAGGGCACATAAGCCTCAGGCTGATAGTAATCATAATATGACACAAAATACTCAACAGCATTGTCAGGGAAAAAATCTCTTAACTCACGATAAAGCTGTGCAGCAAGTGTTTTATTGGGTGCCATCACCAGTGCTGGGCGTTGAGTATCGTGAATGATATTGGCCATGGTATAGGTCTTACCTGAACCTGTCACGCCGAGTAGGATTTGTTTCTTGTGCCCCTCATCAAGCCCATCATGAATAGTCTTAATGGCCTGCGGCTGATCACCTGATGGCTGAAATGATGATTGAAGCTGAAATGGTTTGTGCTGCTCTTGCAAATCTACCTTCTTGTTTACTTGCCTATCCTATAATTTTAATCTATGATTGAGTAAGTTAGCAACTATTTGAATGAAATTGATGAACATTAGTGAAAGAATCCAGCAGCTTAAACCTTCAGCAACCATTGAAGTTTCCCAACTTGCAACACAATTACGTCAAGAAGGTCATAGTGTCATCAATCTGAGTATTGGCGAGCCCGACTTCGATACGCCCGAGGGAATCAAGCGTGCATGTATAACTGCTCTCAGCGACAATCACACGCACTACCCTCCTGTTGAAGGTATATTGCCCCTACGCCAAGCCGTTGCTGAATCCTTAACCAAAACAACAGGCCATGCCTACAAAGCGAATCATATTCTTGTATCAACAGGAGCAAAACAATCATTGTATAATCTTTGTCAAGCCCTCCTTAATCCTGGCGATGAAGTAGTGATCCCAGCTCCTTATTGGGTTTCCTACCCTGCTATGGTACAGCTTGCAGAAGCCACACCTGTCGTTGCTCAGGCTGATGCTAGTTCAGGCTTCAAATTAAAAGCTGATATACTCGAGCAAGCTATTTCAGATAAGACAAAGCTCTTTTTCTTTAATTCGCCCTCAAACCCAACGGGTATGGTTTATGATAAAAAAGAACTACATGCCATCACAGATGTTTTGATGAAACACCCCAACATCACCATTATCACTGACGATATCTATGACAAGATTGTTTGGGACGGTGTTAAAGTTCCTCATGTACTTGAAGTCGAGCCAAGACTTGCCAACAGAACCATCGTGGTGACTGGTGTGTCGAAAGCCTATGCCATGACAGGCTGGCGTATTGGTTTTTCTGCTGGACCCGAAGCAGTCATTAATGCGTGTAAAAAAATCCAGGGACAAATGACATCTGGGGCGAATAGTCTGGCACAATATGCAAGTCTTGAAGCCGTTCAAGGAGACCAATCTGCCGTTGAACATATGCGCCAGGCCTTTCAGGAGCGCTACACTTACTTTCAAAAAGCGATTGATGACATTGATGGTTTTAAGTGTCTTGAGACGCAAGGGGCTTTTTACTTATTCCCTAACATTGAAGAAGCACTTAAGAAAAAAAACCTCAAAGACGACGTTGATTTTGCTAAAGCCCTTCTTGAATCCAAGCATGTTGCCACGGTTCCTGGCACTGCTTTTGGTAGTCCAAATCATCTTCGCTTATCCTACGCTACTGATTTAGCATCACTTGAATCGGCTGTGCAACGCATCAGCGACTTTATGGCCTCTTGATGCTTGACCTAAAGTCATAAAATAGGTATAGTTTCATGATGTTCCCCGGTAGCTCAGTGGTAGAGCAGGTGACTGTTAATCACTTGGTCGGCGGTTCGAATCCGTCCCGGGGAGCCAAATTTACTTTCGCACCTATTACTGTCTTTCAAAAAATTTTTAATAAGTTGCATTAATCTTTTTTTTCTGCCTTTTCTGCTTTTTCTGGTTTTGCTGCAGGTTTTTTACCGCCATCAGCTTTGCTAATTTCTTTAATCAATGATTTTTTCAATGCTGCTAATTTTTTTGTTGCATCTGCGTGCAAATTAGCTAATTCATCGATCTGATCCAGCAGTGATTTTTGTTCAGCATTAACGTCAATTTGTGCATGCGTTGAAATAACATCTTTGACGCCATCTACAACCTTTTCTAAGGTATCGGTCATTGTTTTGGTAAGTGCATCTAAATCAATTTTTGACATGGGTAACTCCTATTTTTGTGTCACACAAGTATAGTGCATTTCAAAAAAATAAGTTAAAATATCTCTAAAACAACGAGTGTGCTATGAGCTGGCAAAATCATCTTCAAGAAGAAAAGAAAAAGCCCTATTTTCAGTCCATTATTGAATTCCTAAAATCCCAGCATCAAAAAGTCGTTTATCCAGCCAAACAAGACATCTTCAATGCAATTACTCTGACACCTTTAGAAAACATTAAAGTTGTTATCCTTGGCCAAGATCCCTATCACGGACCTAAACAAGCGCATGGTCTTGCATTCTCTGTTCCAGAGGGGGTAAAACCACCGCCGTCTCTTCAGAATATTTATAAAGAACTTTCCAATAGCACTCAAACGCCCATGAGAAGCTCTGGTAATCTTGATGACTGGGCAAAACAGGGGGTTTGTTTGCTTAATACTGTTTTAACCGTTGAAGCACACAAAGCCCACAGTCATGCTAATATTGGCTGGGAGACCTTTACCGATCGCTTAATTGAGATTATTAGCCAATATCAAGAATTCGTGGTTTTTATGCTATGGGGCGCTCACGCAAATAAGAAAAAAAGTCTCATTGACACCCAAAAGCATTGTATTCTCAGTAGCACACACCCCTCTCCCCTATCGGCGCATCGAGGCTTTATAGGCTGCAACCACTTTAATTTAGCGAATGAAGCGCTCTTGGCACGTAAAGTTGATGCTATTGTGTGGTCTTAAATGCTTTAGGTCACGAGCTTTTCACATCTCTTTGATAAGATGATCCAAAGATGCTAGCAAACGCTGTTCATTGAAAACACCCACTTTGTCTATAACCTGCTTCATTGATTTAAGCATATGGCCTCGATAACCACTATCTTCATTTACGCGTTTGAACTCATTGACAATCACGTCAGGTGAAGCCTTATGCTGTAAAAACTCAGGAACAATTTCACGTCCAGCAATTAAATTACATAAACTAATGTAAGGAACGTTCACAATCTTTGTTGCCAACCAATATGAAAACCGATCTAACTTGTACACCACACACATCGGAATCATGCGTTTAGTCAACTCTAAGGTAACAGTCCCTGAGGCTGCAATGGCGTAGTCAGCTTGTTCATCAGCAATGTTGCCTGGCTTTATATAGACACTTCCGTCAGCAATTAAAGGAGCAAAAGCTCGGCATAATAGATCATTATGGCGTATATTCGCCATAGCAATCGAAAACTCAAGGTCACCATACTCTCGAAGTTGTTTAACGACTTCAATCATAATGGGTGCGTGCTTTTTTATTTCAGAAACACGACTCCCAGGTATTAATACAATTTTTTTGAGGGCTTGAGTGGTAGTATTTTTTTCAGTAATGTGTCCTAGCAAGGGGTGGCCGAGATACTGCGTCTCAAGATCAAATTGTTTAAAATAGGATTGCTCGAATGGTAATATCGACCAAAGCGTACTATGTGACTGCTGTAATCGCTTAACACGGTACTCTCTTGAGGCCCACACCTTTGGACAGACATAGTAGATAGTCTTGATCTGCTGTGAATCTAATGAGCGAAGTAATGATAAATTCAAACCAGGATAATCAATAAGAATGACAACATCAGCTTTAACACAGGCAATATCGCGCAGTAAGTCACGACGAAGAAGAAAAACAGAACGCAACTTTAAAAGGATATCTTTAAAGCCAAAAATCGCAAAGTGACTGATATCAAACTTAAGCTGGACACCTGCTTGATGCATGCAACGCCCACCCATACCATGCAACTGACATTGAGGGTAATTTTTTCGTAACAATTGGGCCAAGTGTGCACCAATTTTATCCCCGGAGGTTTCTCCTGCCACAAGATAAAAGCTTTTTGACATTAATTTTGTGATTCGTGTAGACTGGTATTTAGTTTAGCATGCTGAAGCAAAAGGATACAAATATGAGTCAGCTTATTGCAGGAGTTGATGAAGTAGGACGGGGGCCTTGGTGTGGCCCTGTTGTTGCAGCAGCTGTCATCTTACCGGTTGACTACCAACTTGATGAACTCAATGATTCTAAAAAACTCAGCGAATCGAAACGAAACCGTCTTGCTGAAGCAATAAAACACCAAGCTCTTGCTTATGCTATTGCCGAAGCGACTGTTGAAGAAATTGATCAAATTAACATTTTAAGAGCCACGCATCTAGCGATGCAGCGTGCCATTAAAGCACTGAGTATTCAACCAGATGAAGCCTTAGTTGATGGTAATTCGCTACCAAAACTGAATATCCCTGCACAAGCCATTATTAAGGGTGACGGAAAAATTGCAGCGATTAGTGCCGCTTCCATTATTGCAAAGGTATATCGGGATGAACTTATGGTCAAGTTAGGCCAATCCTATCCTCAATATGGTTTTGAAAATCATAAAGGTTATGGCACCAAAGCTCACCTAAAGGCCTTGCATGATCATGGCATAACACCACAGCATCGAAAAAGCTTCAAGCCCATTCGTGAACTTATCGTAGCATAATAATGAAACGTTATTGCTCTATCTTTTATTGTTTACAGTCACCTTTTATCAACTAAACCTTGCTCAATTTTTTCCAGACTTTGTTTTTGTGACAAAGTGAGTGGCTGAGCATTAAGCTTCTTTTTAATAGATTGAAAAGCACCGCGTTTATTTTGCATCGCGGCCACTTCAGCTTCTAAAAAAAGTAAATGGCGATCATCATGGTAGTCTTTCTTTAAAGCCACCATTAAAGGCTTCAATGCTCTTGCCTCAATACCGCGATGAGCAATCAGTGCATTAGCGTACTGCAGCCCTACTACCAAGCTTGAATCAAGTGCATAAGCCTTTGAAAAGGCAAGTTCAGCGTCATCATAGTGATGCGTACCAGCTGCGATCCTTCCGTACCAAAACCAAGCCTCAGCAGAATCATTTTTAGTCTCAGCCATCAGTTTCATTTGCGCCAAAACTTCAGCAGCACCATGAGTTGACTCCAGTTTTTTTGCCAAGGCTTTCGCTTCTTTATCGACCTCTGCTTGATTCTGTACAGCTTTGAAATCACCTATAAAAAAGTAGATCACAAGGCTCAGTATAGAAAATATCACTCGCAAATACCAATGAAGGGCTCGCAGGACAAATGTCATACCGATAGACGAAATCAACAAAATAGCGATTAACATTTCCCTTGCCTCCTCAAGCTATGAAACAAAGGTAAGCCCAAAAAAGCAAAAGGCGCAAGCCACAGCAGCCAAGTCCGTTGATCAAAAGCTGGCTTCATGGCGATCTTTTCGCCATATTTATCAATGAGCGCTTCCTCAATCGCAGCATCCGAGTAATCTTCTTGGACAAAGTGAGTAATCTCTTCGCGAATAAGTTCAGCAAATGCAGCATCAGAGTCAGCAACATTTTGATTCTGGCAAACAAGACAACGATAGGAGCGCGCAAGACGAGTGACTTTATCTGATGATAACTCCGCCAATGCAACATTCGAAACCAATAACATCACCATGAGCCCTGCATACAAACGTAATTTAGAAAATTGTGGCATTGTAAACCTCATCAAATGCAGATTGAGAAACAGACCCGTACCACCGATGTACAACATCCCCATCTGGATTCACTAAGAATGACTCTGGCGCACTCACTACACCAAGATCTAAAAGTAAAGTACTCGTGTCAGAAATCAACTGCGGCCATGACAAAGGATGCTCGTCCAACCAGCTTTTAGCATTATTATCCTTCATTACTACCCCAATGCTTTTAAGACCATGTTTATTTAAAGAATCATCCCAGTGAGCTAAACAAGTTGGACACCAACTTGCCCAAACGTTCACGTAGACCCACTGCCCTTTATAGTCACTATAATCTAGCACACGCCCATCACTTGTTTGATGATGTAAATGACGAATGTGCAAACCTTTTACTTCATGATTTAATGCGTAAGGATCATGATCAAAACCACGCCATGCAACAATCATAAATCCCAAAAAGAATAGAAACGACAAGGCAATCTTTACTCTAGACACGGTGCTCAAACTCCCTTCGTTGACTAAGTGCTGCAAGTGAAGCCAGCGACATCACAATCACACTTAACCATAACCAACGAACCATGGGTTTGTACTGAATATGGACTTGCCACTTTGTTTGATCTTTAGTTGTGTTGCCCAAGGCGACGTAGAGATCATGAGTCGGCGTAATGAGAGCGTCCGTACGGCCTAAGTTAGTTTGACTCACACTAAAATGACGACGTCCTGGTTGTAATTCTTTTAAGACTTTTCCTTGATAAGACACACTTATGATAGCATCGAGACCACGAACATGTTCATTACCCACAGACCGAAAGCCTTTTAGCTCAAGGTCATAACCTGCCACTTGTGTACTTTCTCCAACGCCAAGCAATAGGTGGTGTTCTTTGGCTCCTGTATGAGCCAATGCAATAGAGAATATCAACATAAGAAAGGCCGCATGAGCAATGAGCATGCCCCATGAACGTGATATGCCTGCCCTCCACCACTGCCAGGCAATAACTCCATGCGCTAGCACAGCAAGACCACTCACTAGGGCAATAAGATAAGCAAGAGGATGTCCCGTCATGAAATCAAATCCTATCAACAAGCTCCATAATCCTATCACTGAAGCAATAATAATAAGATGACGTCTAGAAAGTTGTTTACCAGACCAAAAAAGCAAAGCAATAATTCCAGGAAGTACCAAACAAGGAGTAATGAGATTGTAGTAAGGCTCACCCACAGACATTTTACCCAGGTGAAGGACATCCATCACCAGTGGATAAAGTGTTCCTAAAATCACTGTGAGCAAAATAGCAGCAATCACTCCCTGGTTTACTTCAAAGTAACCAATCTTTCGTGTTTGCTTCGATTGACCTAGCCAGGATGAACGACTGTAAGCTGCAAAAGCAAGTAAGCCATAGACAAGCATTAAGCCAAGAATCCAAATCCCTCTTTGTGGATCTGCAGCGAAACTATGCACTGAAACCAAAACGCCAGAGCGAACTAAGAATGTTCCTAAAAGACTTAGAATAAAACATAATAAAGCAAGCAAAAGGGCCCAGCGATACGCATGTTCTGACCGTTTAGACCAAGCCAAGGCATGCAGAAGTAATGTTCCACCCAACCAAGGCATAAGTGATGCATTTTCAACAGGGTCCCAAAACCACCAACCTCCCCAGCCAAGCTCACGATAGGCCCACCAACTGCCCAGTGCGATACCTACCCCGAGACAAGACCAAGCTAGTAGAACCCAAAATCGCATGTGCTCTTGCCAACCCTCGATAAGTTTTTTTCGCCACAGCATGACAATAGCGAATGCATAAGGAACTGCAAAAGCAACATACCCCATGTACAACATAGGAGGATGCGTTGCCATACCAACATCTTGCAGTAAAGCATTAAGATCATGACCCTCGAGTGGCGCATTAGGTAGGATACGCTCAAGGGGATTAGAGGCAAAGAGCAAAAAAGCCATGATACCAAAGCTTATAAAAGCAAGCACGCTAGCAACAGCTATAGTATCAGTATCTAACATACGAGAGTAATGCACAAAAAGTGTGCGCCACACCGCCAGCAAGACAATCCAAAGTAGTAAGGACCCCTCATGTCCCCCCCATAGAGCTGAAAGGCAGTAATACCAGGGTAAACTTGTGCTACTATGCTGAGCCACAATATTCACACTAAAGTCATGCTGTAAAAAACTCAAAAATAGAGCACATACAACAAACACCAGTAAGCTAAGCTGGAGATTCTGGTAACGTACTAATACCTTGGCTACACTCTTAGCAGGTAACTGGGTGTAAGCTGGAAGCATGATAGGAATATGAAGTAACCAAGCCATTATCAAAAGCAGATGAGCGCATTCAATCATCATGAGGTAGACTCCAAACTAGCAATACCAGGGGGGCGATAGTATTCATCATGCTTGGCGAGTAAACGCGTAGCTTGCAGCTCTTTTTGTTGGTCTAAAGCACCAATCGCAATCACACCCTGTCCTTCACGAAATAAGGTGGGTAATAAACCACAATAATGTGCCAAGAGTGAAGCTTTGTCGTCTTGGATAACGAAATGAACGCAGCCTTGTTGGTCTTGATAGATAGATTGTTCGCTTACTAAACCACCAAGCTGTATAGTTTTACCTATTTTTGCTTGCGTCGAAGCTTCAGAAGGCGTCATATAAGCGTTCATTGAATCTTGCATCGCCCAGAGCAAAAAAGCACAAGCCAAGGCAAAAAAAAGCACAGACAAAACAATCTGAATGAGCTTTGACCGTCTTTGTGGATGCAAATGTCTCTCCTTTTATCGATAAAAACGATCGCGGTAATGAAGCCAAAAGGCATAAATAGACAAAACTGCTATGACCAAGGCGTATGCAGCAAAAAGGTATCCTCGGTATGCACTTGGAAAAGAAAGCTCTAACATGCTATCTGACTCCTCATTTTATATGAACCGTGTGCGTGTTTGATAATAAACCACGCAGTTATCAGGAAAAAACCAACAAACATCAGTAGTAACGGCCAAATCATAGACAAAGGCATCGTAGGAGCATGCAAACCTAATAATGTAGATTTTTGGTGGAGACTATGCCACCACTCAACCGAAAAATGGATAATCGGAAGATTTACCACGCCTAATAAGGCTAGGACTGAAGCTACTCTAGCCGCATCATCTGGTCTTTTGATTGATGCTCTACTGATAAGAATTCCACCGTAAAAGAGCGCAAGCACAAGCTCAGATGTTAAGCGCACATCCCATAACCACCACGTACCCCACATCGGCTTACCCCAAATTGAACCCGTTGCAAGTGTGAGCAATGCATAAATAAAGCCAATCATAGCAGCTGCATGCGCTAGCTGGTCGTGAAGTTTCAGTTTCCAAACATAGACACACAATGCGCATACGGACATGAAAGCATAAGTCGACATAGAAAAAGCCGCTAGAGGCACATGGATGTAAAGAATTCTGAAGGCATCTCCTTGTTGATAATCAGGAGGCACAATAAACAATGCAGCAGTCATACCAAGTGTAAGTAATAGAATAGATATTGCCAAACACCATGACATATATGGCCCAATACGTTCGTAGAAAACTCGTGGCGTCAGTAACGGCTTCCAAGAATCGAACATAGAGAAAAATCTCGCATGAATAAGTCACACGATTATGGCATAAAGCTTGCATCATAGCAAGATTTGTCCCACAACAACACTTGAAGAAAATCTGTAATAAAAGTACAATAAGCACATGAATAAAATAATTTTTACCCGTCACTTTGGCTGCCAAAACTACAACAAAGTCATAAAGATCATGCAAAATCATATCGCGTCAAGGCAATATGATGATCACGACCAACTTTGGATTGGAGAGCACCCCTCTTGCTACACACAAGGAATACGTAGCCATCATGAGCAGCCTCATATGCCTACACCCTTTCCTGTTTACGCTAGCAACCGAGGAGGACTCCTTACCTATCATGGGCCAGGTCAGATCATTCTCTACCCTCTACTCAACATTAATCGCCTAGGACTCAGTCACAAAGACTATGTTCATGAGTTAGAATCCATGCTTATCGACTTCCTGAATCGCTATGAGATTATTAGCCAACGTAGAGCTAATGCTCCCGGCATTTACACAAAAGCAGGGCATAAAATCGCGTCCCTAGGACTTCGCATCAAAAACCACATCAGCTATCATGGTGTTGCTCTTAACGTACGCATGGATTTAAGCCCTTTCTCAGCTATTACGCCTTGTGGATTGACTGATATTCGCATGATTGATATGCAGCATTTCAATCCAAACCTTAATGTAGAGACAGTCCAACGAGAAATTATCTCGATTTTTGGTCAACATTTTGGTTATAATACCATGACCCACAAAGAGTTTGACTATCATGACTAGATCCGTAACCCCTGCCTCAGAAAAAAACCAACGTGCGAAAGAGAAACTTTCACGTATACCAGTTAAAATAGATCAGTCCAGTGAAAAGTTACCTAAACCCAGTTGGCTTAAAATAAAACTACCGAGTGCAGAGGGTCGCGACAAGCTCAAAGCACTACTCCGAAACAAAGGTATGACCACAGTTTGTGAAGAAGCAAGCTGCCCTAACCTCGCTGAGTGCTTTAACCATGGCACTGCAACATTCATGATTATGGGGCTAGACTGCACAAGACGCTGCACTTTCTGTGATGTCGGTCACAACAGGCCAAAGCCACTTGACCCCACCGAGCCTCAACGATTAGCTGAAACAGTCAAAACTATGGGGCTTCGTTTTGTTGTTATCACCTCAGTTGATCGTGATGATCTTCGTGATGGCGGTGCTCAACACTTTG
>JBDOIW010000043.1:0-1076 GCA_047404175.1 Legionellales bacterium
CTTAAAGAAGGCCTTACTGTTTTCAGAGATCAGTCCTTTACTATGGATCGTTACTCTCGGGGAGTTAAGCGTCTTCAAGACGCCGCCATCATCCGTCAACACCAGTTTGCCCAAGATAGTGGCCCTATGGCGCATCCTATTCAGCCACCATCCTATATAGAAGTGAATAATTTCTACACTGTGACTGTGTATAACAAAGGAGCTGAAGTCATTCGCATGATTCAGACTATCCTAGGAGAAAAAGCATTTAAAGCAGCATTAAATGAGTATTTTGCTGATTTTGATGGTCAAGCTGTAACTTGCGATGATTTTATCGCAATGATGGCCAGTGCATCAGGGGTTAACTTAGATCAGTTTAAGCTGTGGTACACCCAGGCAGGCACGCCTCATGTACATGTCAAGCAGCACTATGATCAAGATAAGCAAACACTCCTATTAACGATGACCCAGGAAGTTCCTGATACTCCAGGTCAAAAAGACAAAAAAGCCATGGTGCTTCCTATTCGTGTTGCTTTTCTTGATAGTCAAGGGGACTTTGTTCATGCCAAGCTTGATGGTCAGCAAGCAAAAGAGCATCTGTGTCTACTTGATCGTCAAGAAAAACAGTTTAGCTTTACTCATGTTGATAGCTCGGTTGTGCCATCGATGTTGCGAGATTTTTCTGCGCCTATCAAGCTTGATGTTGATCTTGAGGAAGCTCAATTGGCTCATCTTATGCGCCATGAGGACGATCCTTATGCGGCCTGGCAAGCAGGGCACACGTGGATGAGCCAGGTGATCATGCAGCCATCTGATGCGGCAGTAAGTCAGCTTGCAGATGTTGTTAAGCAGCTTATTCAGAACTCTATGGATTATGACGCTTATTTTCTTGCTGACTTGCTCGCTTTGCCTAGCTTAGGGGCGCTGATGGAGGCTCATCAGCCCATTGATATCCATAAGCTCATCGAGCATCGTCAATCTGTGGCAGAGGCGATTGCAAAACACGTTGCAGATGACTGTGTCACGCTTTACACAAGCCTCAAGGATCAGAGCACATCATATGCTCCCGATTTTGATTGCATGGGACGTCGTAAATT
>JBDOIW010000044.1:0-2330 GCA_047404175.1 Legionellales bacterium
ATCCACAGTACCACCAGCTGCGGCACCAGCACCCACTAAGCTATGAATTTCATCGATAAACAAAATAGCATTTTCAGAGGCTTCAAGCTCTGTCATCACTGATTTGAAACGTTTTTCAAAATCACCTCGATATTTAGTGCCTGCCAAAAGCACTCCAAGATCCATGGATAGAATGTCACAGCCCTCAAGAAGACGCGGCACTTTACCCTCAACAATACGCTGTGCTAAACCTTCAACAATAGCTGTTTTACCCACACCAGCCTCACCCACAAACAATGGATTGTTTTTGCGGCGACGACACAAAGACTGAACGGCTCTCTCCATTTCTTCCACTCGACCGACGACAGGGTCTAGCATGCCTTTTCGTGCCATATCAGTTAAGTTAGTAGTAAATTGATCTGATTGAGTTTCCACCTCCATCATGCCTTGCTGCTGTTCAAACTCTTGCTGCTGAGGTGAAAAAGATTCAAAACTAATAGAAGGACGGTCATAAGGCATATTGCCTGCATCTTTTTCTGACTGACCTTGAGACAAGCTATCCAAAACAATAACTCGGGTAACATTTTCTTGACTCAAGAAGAACACCGACTGGCTTTCTTGCTCAGATAAAATAGATACAATGAGTTGTTTTCCATCGACATGATCTTGCATGCCAGATTTTGCTTGGTACATGGCTCTTTGTAATACGCGCTGAAAGCCTAAAGTAGGCTGGGCAATATAATCGACACCAAAAGGCACTTTTGCTATATTTTCTTGAAGATAAATATGAACATTCGTCCGTAGTGTGTCCACATCTGCACCACAAGTGACCAGTAGTTCACTTGTATCTGGATCATCTAATAAAACCAGCAACAAATGTTCTACTGTCATAAATTCATGACGAGCGTTTTGTGCTTCAATAAAAGCACGGTTAATACTTACTTCTGCGGACCGACTTAGCATATCTCTCTCCTTAAATCGCGATGCTATCTATGTTAGCTTGTACATCACAAGCATGTCCCTAACCATAGTCGAATAATTTATTTTAGCTCATATATTCAATCATCGCCTCACCAAAGCCGCTACAACTAACTAGCTGAGCATCATCCATCAGACGCTCAAAATCATAAGTCACTGTTTTAGATTTAATGGCACCTTCCATACCCTTTATAATAAGGTCAGCTGCTTCGTGCCATCCCATGTGAGCTAACATCATCTCAGCAGAAAGAATTAAGGATCCAGGATTCACTTTATCTTGACCGGCATACTTTGGAGCCGTGCCATGAGTTGCTTCAAACAAAGCCACCTCAGCACCTAGGTTGGCACCAGGGGCAATACCAATGCCACCCACTTGTGCCGCAAGGGCATCAGACACGTAATCACCATTTAAGTTTAATGTTGCAATCACATCATACTCTTTGGGTCGTAGCAATATTTGTTGTAAGAACGCATCTGCTATCACATCTTTAATAATGATGCTTTCTCCAGTTTCTGGATGAGTCATGGTATGCCAAGGCCCTCCATCAAGAGGTGTTGCTCCAAAATGCTTCACCGCTGTTTCGTAGCCCCAATCTTTAAAGGCACCCTCGGTGTACTTCATGATGTTGCCTTTATGAACTAAGGTCACAGAGTCATGCTTATGATCAATCGCGTACTGGATTGCGCGCTTGACTAGACGTTCGGTTCCTTCTTGAGATACAGGCTTCACACCAATACCACAGGAATAAGGGAAACGAATAGATTCAACACCCATGGTCTCAACTAAGAAATCAACCACTTGTTTGACTTCTGGTGAGCCCTCTTGCCATTCAATGCCCGCGTAGATGTCCTCGGAGTTTTCTCTAAAGATCACCATATCAGTATTTTCAGGAGCTTTAAGTGGGCTGGGTGTTCCCGAGAAGTAGCGGATAGGTCTAAGACAAGTGTAAAGATCAAGCTTCTGTCTTAGGGCAACATTCAATGAGCGAATGCCTCCGCCCACAGGCGTTGTCAAAGGCCCTTTAATGGCGACTTTGTATTGTTTGAGAGCCTCAAGCGTTTCTTCTGGTAGCCAGGTATCGGCATCATAGGTTTGAGTGGCTTTCTCTCCAGCAAAGATTTCATGCCAAACAATCTTTTTTTCGCCAGAGTAAGCTTTAGCCACAGCTTCATCGACAACTTTTTTCATAACAGGGGTAATATCCACACCAATACCATCACCCTCAATATAAGGAACAATAGGCTGATTGGGGACCTGGAGTTTTCCCTGATCATCAATTTGAATGATATCACCGTCGCTAGGCTGTTTGAGTTGTGTTTGTGAGCTCACCTTTACTCCTTGTTATTGGTTTTGTTGCAAGTGCTTAGTGTAA
>JBDOIW010000045.1:0-55088 GCA_047404175.1 Legionellales bacterium
CTATCTTAAAGTTGGTGAAGATATTGAGGCGAAAGTGATAGGTTTTGATCGTAAAAATCAGGTTATTCAGTTATCTTTGAAAGAGGATGCTATGGCTGATAATCAAGAAGACGAGTCAACAACACTTGGTGATCTTTTTAAAGGTCAGATTGGTGACTAGTAGTAATTCTACGCAATTACATGAAAAAGCCAGCCTTAGTGCTGGCTTTTTTTTGGGAATTTGATAGACTTTTCATAGGGTGATATTTCATGGATGCAATGTGCGTTACTCACTAACAGTCTGTTCTTTTGCGCTTCTGATAGTGGCCGTTACTCTTGGCTATGCTAATGCAATGATAGTGGATTTTAATTATCTACTAGGTCATGTGCATATTCACCTTATGTTATTAATGTTATTAGTCTTTGTGTCTGGTTCGGTTTTTACAGCTCTCTATTACTCTGCTCGACTGCTGCGCGCTAAGCGCTCTTATAAACACTTGCAGCAGCAGTTGCTTGCTTCAAAGCAAGAGCTAAAAAAGCTTCGCTGTTCACCACTAAAGGATAGAGCATTATGATAATGGCGCTGTTAGCACTCGTTCCAATGAGCTTATTAACTCGCTTTTTATGGTTGAATAAATCAAAACCCTCCTCTAATAATCAATGTAAAGCCAAGGAGATTGACCCTGCATATTTTCGTGGGTTAGGGCATCTCATTGAGAATGAGCCAGATAAGGCGATTGATGCTTTTAGTCACCTATTAGAAGTAGATCAAGATACAATTGATTTGCACTTGTTTTTGGGCTGCTTATTCCGCTCTCGAGGAGAAGTATCAAGAGCTATTCGTATTCATGAGAATATTTTAGCTAGACCTCAGCTATCGCAGAATGATGATGCAAAGGTCAGGTATGAGTTAGCAAGAGACTACCTTCAAGCGGGTTTCTTTAATTACGCAGAAACACATTTTAAAAGCCTTATTAAAGGAAAATCTGATTATGTTGAGTCTAGTTTGCAGGCGCTTGTTAATATCTATGAACAAGAGAAAGATTGGCTTAATGCGATTGATGCAGGTAAGCGACTCTGTAAAGTCTTCTCTGTAGATATTGCAAGACCTCTAGCGCACTATTACTGTGAACATGTGCACTCTTTGAGCGAGTCAAAGCCAAAAGAGCGTATTAAGATCTTGCAACAAGCAATAAAAGTTGACCCCGACTGTGCAAGAGCTAATCTAATGCTTGCTGATGAATATATTCGTATGCAGCAAGTAGATTTAGCTTTTGCTGCCATAGAAGCTATGAAGCTACAAAGCATTACCTTTATCAGAGAAGTTGTGAGTAGAATGTGGCAATTGCATGCTTTAGGTCTCAGTACTCAGTTAATGGAAAAATTTTGGAGAGAATGTCTTGAGTTAACCCACGACAGTCAAATTATTATTGCGCTTGCGCAGTTAATTAGACAGGGTCATGGCGACCATATGGCGATCGAGTTTTTATCTATGATGATGCGCTCATCTCCTTCTATTCCTGTTATGTTACTGTTAGTTGAAATTTATATCGAGCATTCAGAAGGTAATGCAAAAGAAAAACTAAGACTTCTACGTGGTTTTATGCTTGAATCTCAGCGTCGTGATCTACCATATCTCTGTCAAAATTGTGGTTTTTCTGGGGCTCTTATGTATTGGCAATGTCCTGGGTGCCGATCATGGGAGACAGTCCAGCCTAAAGATCAAATGCCTCTCGATCATTTTATGGAGTATTAAGTGTTGAAATTTCTTCTGAGTTGTCTTTGTTTGTGTGGTTTGTTAAGTGCATGTGCTAAGCCAGATCATTACCAAAATCAATTTGTTCTTGATCGCGAGCAGTATGATTGGACACTAGATAATTACGCAATTGACCTATCAGGTCGGTGGGAAGCGCAGCTTCAAGAAGCCATGCATCACGCACATTGTTCTGGTTCATTAGAGCATTATCTTTTATATTCAAGTGACATCATCGAGGCGCACCATAAGGTTGACCTTGCACAAAAACAGTTAACAGATGAATGTTTAGCTTTAACACTTGTTTTTATCCGTGATGTTTTGTCTAAGCGTCTTCAAATGCATGACTCAGTTGCTTATAGTATGAATCTCGCTCATAATACCAATCTTACTGATCGTAGTATGGCCTATATGATAGAGTTGGCAAAATCAGTCCCTTTTATTCGAAGTATTGATTTAAGAGGCAATGCACAAATTAGTCAAGACGCTATTTATACTACAGAGTTTGAGACCAATATAAAGGTTGTGACTAAATAATGAAATATCTCTGTTCTTTATTTATATCGGGGTTTGTTTTATGCCCGTGTTTTGCTTATGAGCTCGATTTGAATGTAGGATCAATTACCCATCATATCATTGTTCGTGATGGTGTTGAGAGTGAGTTTGAAGGCGGCATTGCGTTTAACAATAGAATGATATTCAATAAAGTTTATTCATTGGGTTTAACAATACCTTTTGCTTCTGATCGCTATCATACTTATCGTCTTTTTGGTGGTGAGAATTCTATCCATAAGCCTATGTTAGGCGTATCTTTTGAGTCAGGTAAACAGCGTTATTATATGGATTATGGGATTATCGTTGGAGGCTATGTTCAAAATAATCGGCTATACCATGAGCGTGGAATTGATAATCTTGCCATTGAGTTTGATGATGCAGGCATTATTCCTATTGTAGGTGTTACACTACACCTGAAGTATCCTCTTACAGATAGAATCGCAATTGGTTTTTCTAATATTATTACACCAGCCCTGACTAATCACTCTATACTTTTGCGTTACGATATTGATTATTAAAGGTGTTTTATGTTGATTTTATCTCAGTTTACAGCTCAAATAAACGATGCTTATCTTTACCGTAACTTATCCCTAGATGTAGATAAGCCTTCTATTATTCATTTGAAAGGGAAAAATGGTGCCGGAAAATCAACGTTGCTACGACAGATTGCTCAGCTTATTCCGCAACATGGTGCTCAGTCTTACTGGGATCATAAGCCACTTGATGCATCTTGGCAGGTGACTTATATTGGCCATCAATTAGGTTTGCCGTGCCATTGGTCTGTCGAGCAAACACTTAGCTTTTATCAAGATTGTTACTATTCCTATTCTGAAGATGTGGGCTTGTTGTTGCAAAGTTGGCAGTTAAACACGTCTATGCATACACGAGTTGATCATTTATCAAGAGGTATGCAGCAAAAGCTTACATTAATTCGTTTATCAATGGCTGCTAGGCCTCTCCTATTATTAGATGAGCCAGGAACCGCTTTGGATTCTAATGGTCTTGAACAATTAGTCTACCGGCTTCATGAGCACAAAAAAAAAGGTGGTGTTGTCTTGTTAACCGCGCATCAAGCTTATCCAGGACTGTGTGTTGATCATGTTATTGAGTTGGAGCAATTTGCAGCACCGTCTGGCATGAGCAATGAGGTGATGTGGTCATGATAAGTTTTAATCGTTTATTGATCTATGAAATACGTAATATTCTTGGTTTTAGAGGGCTGTGGATGCAAGTTTTATGGCTCAATTTGATGTTGCTACTAGTTTTTGGTCTATCAACGACAGGTACGAATTCTTTGCCTAGTTTGCTGGCCTTGTTTTGGGTTATGCTACTTAGTTTCTATTACCTTTTGATGCCTCTAGCTTATCGTCATGATTTAGCGATAGGTCGTCTCGATCAGCTTAGGTTAATCAGCACACCATTTTATCTCATGTGGGCAAAGATGCTGAGCGCTATGTTGCTCTTATTTATACATGGTTTAGTGTTACTCGTAGGTTTTGTTGTTTTCTTGGGTTTTGAAAAGAGTGTTGATTTTATTCTTTTTTATCTGGTATCCATTCCTGGCATGGTGGCGCTTTGTCATTTTTTGGACCTAGTGTTATTGCAAGAAAAAGAGAGTCATTTCTTGCTTAGCTTAGTCTGGTTGCCTAATGCCTTACCATCGATTGTTTTGAGCTATCTTTATGTTCTTTCTCAAGAAACATCTGCACTTTACTATGCTTTGGCATTGAGTTTTTTTTGGTTGGCGGTTTTGCCTGGGCTACAAATGAGGTCTTTGTCACTTTATCGTTGATGAGTGTGAGGCGGTTAAAGTAAAAGTAGCGATACTTACTCTGTTTCAATACTCAAAGTAACATCTGAACGCCCGTGACTTGATGCAGGGCTCGATAAATAGTATCAAGTTGTTCTTGGCTGGTTGCATAGATATCAAGTGATATTGATTGATATTGCTTGTTTTTGCTCAATTTGCTCCGCACTTTATTAGCATCAAGATCGCCATAAGTTTTGTGAACAGCTTTTAGGACCTCATCAGTGAAAATGTGTGTGTTAGGCCCCATAACTTTGATGGTGAAATTGCAGGGGAATTCAATGATGGATGTTTTCATAAGACTTTCTCTACACAGTGATCTTGAATATGCTGTTGGTAAGCTTGTTGAATGGCCGACCCAATAGGGCCAGGTGCTTCATAGGAATATTGATCAACACGATGGCAGGGCATAAGGGTTCGCGTTGAGCTGGATATCCAAACTTCCTGTGCTTTGCCAAGATCACTAAGATCTATATCGCGGGTAATGGTTTTAATCTCTAGTTGTTTAGCTAAATCAAGAATGATTTTCCGTGTGATACCAGGTAGCAGTTCATGTTTTAGTTGAGGCGTATGAATTACTCCATCAATTACTATAAATACATTAGCACTTGCCGCCTCAGTGATGATGCCATTGCGGTGCAAGAGTGTCTCATCTGCTTGTTGTTGTCTTGCGTGGTCGAGTAAGAGGACATTGCCCAAAAGGGCAGTCGACTTGATGTCACAGCGAGACCAGCGGTAGTCCTCTTGGCTGATGAGGGCAATACTTTTCTGAGAATAGCTAGCTTGAGGACTTAACATTGCCATGATGGTAGGCTTAGTGTTGGGGTCAATAATATGATGTCTAGAGCCATCACAGCCCCGTGTC
Organism: Legionellales bacterium; assembly: GCA_047404175.1. Lineage (GTDB taxonomy): Bacteria > Pseudomonadota > Gammaproteobacteria > M30B25 > M30B25 > M30B25. The sequence continues at coordinate 4,960 of JBDOIW010000045.1, forward strand.
ACTTGTAGGTAACATTGATAGGCTTGATTTTTATTAAGGTTATTGCGTTGTACTAGCTGACGATGAAGCTCCAACCATTGAGACTGTTGCCAGCCAGTTTTGATGCCAGTAAGGTCCATACTCTGTTGCAGACGGGCAATGTGAGCGTCAAGATAAAAATATTGTCCGTAATAAATAGGGGTGACCTCATATACTCCATCACCGAAAAGAAAGCCTCGGTCAAAGGGAGAAATGTGAGCTTTTGATGGCTCAAGCCACTGGTCATTGAGATACAGTAACATAACAAACCTACTAGGCGACTAAGTGGTAAAAGAATAGCGCAATATGATCCCATACACGTGTAAGCCAGCTACCCAGCTGCACGTCTTCAAGAGCGATAAGATTGGCTTGACTCAGAACTTCACCTTCAGCATTGCTTATAAAAACATTGCCCACATGATCGCCGCGATGAATAGGGGCTTTAAGGTCTGGGTTAATGTTGAATTCTGGTTTTTGTTGCTGCCACTGGCCTTTGGCAAGTGTTACGTTGAAAGGATGGTCTACTCCTATGGCTAGCTTTGACTGCTTGCCAAACCAAATCTTTGCTTTGGAAATTTTTTGTTCCGTGGGGAATATGGGATGTGTTTCGTGAAAACGAAATCCCCATGTGAGTAAGGATGCAGTATCATTGGTGCGACTTGAGTCTGAGGGTTCTCCCACTACCACTGCAATAAGTCTTAGGCCATTTTCAACCCCGGAGCTTACTAGGCAGTAACCTGCAGATTGTGTATGACCTGTTTTGATGCCATCAACACGTACATCACGCCACAAAAGACGATTACGGTTATTTTGTTTGATGCCGCCATATCGAAGGGATTTTTCTTGGTACCACTTATATTCGTTAGGGTAGTCACGGATGAGAGCTTGGGCAAGAATGGCTAAATCCTTGACAGTTGCTCTGTGGTCAGCATGAGGAAGCCCTGTAACGTTCTCAAAATGTGTTTGCGTCATACCTAGGTGTTCGGCAGTGCTATTCATGAGACTTACAAAAGCTTCTTCACTTCCTGCAATATGTTCAGCAAGCGCAATCGACGCGTCGTTCCCCGATACAATAATCACACCTTTAATAAGTGTTTCTATATCAACTTTGTCGCCTTGTTTGACAAAGAGTTTAGAGCCTTCTGACTTCCAGGCCTTGGTGCTTATTAGTACTTGGTCATCAAGCTTAATTTGGCCACTCTGTAAGTAGCTAGAAACAACGTACATAGTCATCATCTTTGTGAGACTGGCAGGCTCAATGGATTGTTCGCTGTCATTCTCAGCAATGACTTTACCAGAGTCTGCATCCATTAACACATAAGCTTTTGCTTCTAGTTTTGGTGGAGGAGGTGTAAACAGCTGGATAGACTGTGCTGCTTGAGCAAGCATCATAGTAAGACTTAGTAAAAAAATAAGAGAACGTTTCATTTTATAGGCTCCAAGATACATCAATAGCTCCATTGTAGCACAGCCTTTTCAGGAAAAAAGCTCGTGATTTGCTTTTTATGAGCATTGTGGGCACTAAGTATTTATGGCATTATTATAAGATAATGATTATAGGACTAATTTTATGGCGAGCGATGTGTACTATATTTATGGGAAACATGCAGTCCAAGCTTATCTTGCTGCTCATCAAATCAAAAAACTTTATTATAGCTCTCACGAGTGTTTCAAAAGTTTGCGTTACGAGCATCATGATAAAAATTTGCTCGCGCAAGCTTGCTCGCATCATGAATTGAATGAAATGGCTCAGGGTGGTAATCACCAAGGTTTAGTGGCAGAAATTGCTGCTTACCAGGTTTTGAGTGAATCAGCACTAGAGCCTATTATTAGTGGTTCTAGTCAAAGCTCATGTTTGCTCATTCTTGATCAGATTCAAGATCCTCATAATTTGGGTGCGTGTTTAAGAACTGCAGCAGTTGCTGGGGTTGATGCGGTGGTGATTACAAAAGATCATTCTGCAGGGCTGACTCCTGCAGTTGCTAAAGTTGCCTCGGGTGCGCTTGGCTTAGTGCCAGTGATTCAGGTGACTAATTTAGTACGACATATGAAGTGGATTAAGCAGCACGGCTACTGGTTGTATGGTGCGGATGAAGAAGGGCAGTCATCACTCTATGAGCAAAAACTGACAGATAAAGTTGCTTGGGTCATGGGAAATGAAGGAAAAGGTCTCAGATCACTGACTAAATCTCACTGTGATGTGTTGTGTCAAATTCCATCGTCTCATCAGTTATCTTGTCTTAATGTCTCTGTGGCTACAGGGGTATGCTTGTTTGAGACGATGAGACAATCCATCGTCAAAAATCAATCGTCTTAATTTTGGAAGAAAGCTGCTGTGATAAGTCGAGTATCGAAGGCTTAATTAGTTTTCTTTTGATGGCTGTATAGATTAAAAATAAACTATGCTGAGACCATGTGGATAGGCTGGATCCTACGCAAGCAACATGATAACGTAGAAATTAGATAAACAACAAAAAATACCTATGGCTTCTAAATTAATGTGCTCTGTGCTATTACTTTCTGTTTTGTTAACAGGTTGTGCTTCATCTCCCCCAGCAGATGTAGATGATGTATGTAAGATTTTTTCTGAGCATCCTCGTTGGTATTGGGCAACGCTTGATACTGAGGTTAACTGGGGGGTATCTCCAGCCATACAAATGGCTATTATGCATCAAGAATCTAAGTTTGACCGTCATGCGAGGCCTCCAAGGCAGTGGCTGTTGGGTGTCATACCTTGGTTTAGGCCCTCAACCGCCTATGGGTATGCACAAGTGTTAGAAACAACATGGAAAGATTATTTAAAGTTTACAGGAGCAAGACGCAGTCGTGGGGATTTTGAAAGTGCAAGCGATTTTATTGGATGGTATATGAATAATGCGCAAAAGCGTATTCCGCTTGATCTCACAAACGCAAACGATTTGTATTTGGCCTACCATGAGGGAGCAGGAGGCGTACTTCGCAAAACATACCAGTCAAAACCCTGGTTGGTCAATGTGGCAGAAAAAGTTAACAAAAAATCAAAGTCTTACCAGAAGCAGCTAGCAGTTTGTCAGCAAGAGCTGCCTAAAAAAACACTTTGGAATCGTTTGGTGTACTAACTGGATGTTGAATTGATGTAGTGTGCAAAAAAGCGAGAGTCTATGGATCTTTTAGTTACATTAGTGGTGCTAATTCATTTTTTGTTTATTGTTTTCGTTATCTTTGGTGGAGTTCTTGTTTTCTATCAACCAAGGATGATTTTCTGCCACTTGCCTGCTCTAGCTTGGGGCGTGCTCGTGCAAATCATGCATTGGCCATGTCCATTAACACCTCTAGAAATGTACTTGCGCCAACAATCTGGGCAGGGAGCTTATGAAGAGGGCTTTTTACAACACTACCTCTTGGCGGTGATTTACCCTGAGGGACTGACTGTGCAAGTTCAGCTTTGTCTTGGTGGCTTACTTGTTTTGTTTAATTTACTTGTTTACGGGCTTTTATTCATTTATTACAGAAAGAGATAAAAAAGTGTATCTCCCCTAGAGTAATTGGGCACAAACAAATATTGTTACAAGGATGGTAGTGATGTCAAAACTTATTCGTATTATTTCAGTGCTGAGTATCTTGACTTTATCAGCTTGTGGTGGCTCAAGCTCTGGTGGAGGTAGTAGTAGCTCTTCTGACGCGATCAATGATGGCTATCAGAATTATAGCAATGGTGTGCTCATGGCAGGCGCACAACAGTTTATAGATCCCCCAGAAACCCCCATCGCAACTTCTCAATATACTTCGTACTATAATTGTCTTGCTAATTTCCTAGAAGACTATATAGATGAGCCTTTTCTTTATAGTTTAAGTGCAAGTAAAAGTAATGTAGGCAATGTATTGGAGTATTGTTGTACTAATAATCATTTTTCTGTGAATCTTTTTTCTGCTGAAGTTATGGAAGTTTTTGGACAGGGCTTAAATTTAAGTTTGGATGAGGACATTATCAATGAGATCATTGTGCCAAAAACTGTTTTAAAGAACTATCTCGAAGTGCATTTTATTGGTGATATGGGGCAAGAAAACGAACGATATCGTTTAGACTTAAGTGATGATGATATTGTAAAGCTTAAAAAAGGTATTATTGAGGCAACGTCAGGTCAAGATAGTTATAGTTTAGCCTTGTTAGATCAGATCATTAAAGATCAAATTAACATAGTGGCTGATGACGAGTATGTATATTCTTTTTTGACTCATAGAAGCGGTGTATTTATCGATGTTTATTATCCTAATCTGACAAGGTCGGCATCACGTCAAAAAAGCTTCTGTGATGTTGATGTTGATACCTTACCCTTAACTGATCTAGGAAAATCTAAGTTTGCTGGTAACCAAGCATTCTACTGCACTTCAACGAGAGAAGCTTTAGCAGCTATTACAAACTTAGCTTTATGGGATCAAGGCGAATATTCAGGTCTTTGTCAAGTCAGTATCAAAGTTTAAATTCTGATCAGCACGATCAGTTCAAAAGTTGTATAGACAAAAAAGTAAAAGATAAACATAAACATGAAGAGAGCCCTCTGTACCATATTTTAGATGACTTACAAAATATCAACTTCAATAGTAGTTCTAGAGGTGACGACATTGACAGCTGTTGTTCTGGGGTATCATCCGATCATCAGGTTCTAGTTAAGGCAGCAAATCCTATTCGTATGATGGATGACGTCAAGAATAAAAGATTTACTTTTACCTACCAACCTTACACCTTCAATCAATTTAGTACTGAAAGGCTAAGCTCATTATACAATTTTTTGGCTCCTATGTGGCCAATGAATCACGGTTGTGGTGATGAGTACAGCGCTATTGATCATTGTGTTAGAAGTAATTGCTCCAAAGAGAGTCCTAACTATGCTGATTGTATTGAGCATTGGGATGAAAGTACAGCCTGTTCCCAAGACTATGAGAATTATATTCGCTGTAATGCTATATTTGAAGATTTTCGTGCAACCAGTAAGGCGTCACTGTCACTCACATCTGACATAAGACAAGATTTAAACGACTTTATTGCTGATATGTGTCAGGTAAGAATAGGTAATTGATAAAAATAGAAAAAAGGGCCTCATGGCCCTTTTTTTTGAGAGCTCTTTATTCTATGAAAAGGTCTTATAGGAGGCTCAATCACTGACCCTAGTTTGCCGATAAGTTGAATGCTTTGCGCTCGAAGAGTATGAATTCTATTCGCTGAAGCTTGCTTATTTTTATCAATTTAGGTATATTCCAAAGATAAATTGGGCCCATAGCTCAGTTGGTTAGAGCAGGGGACTCATAATCCCTTGGTCCCAGGTTCGAGTCCTGGTGGGCCCACCAACTCCATTGACACAATCAGTCAAAAAAAAACATTGCCTTTGTTTTGCGCTCTTCGATATAATCTACGATTGCCCATTTGAATCAATAGGTGCACTATGTCTCATCCTATCCAAAAGAACGGCTTTTTAGCTTGGTTCACATTTACCTTGGTTTCACTTTTTCTTGTGTATGAGATGGCTTTGCAAGTAGCGCCTTCTATCATGACTAATAATCTGATGCATGATTTGCATCTCGGCGCTAAAGTGCTCAGTAGTGCGGTGGGGGTTTACTTTTTAACCTATGCCGGTATGCAAATTCCCGCTGGACTTTTATTCGATCGCTTTAGTATGCGTTCTCTGATGGTTGGAGTGACTTTTGTTTGTGCCGCAAGTGCCTTTATCTACGGTCACGCAAAAGGGCCAGCAGAGCTTGCAATGGCAAGATTACTTATGGGTGGAGCAAGCGCGTTCGCTTTTGTTGCAGTCTTAACGGTAGCTAATCGATGGTTCTCTGCTCGTTATTATGCAGCACTTGTCGGGGTCGCTCAGCTACTCGCTTCAATGGGCGCAGGAGCTATTACTGCGTTACTGAGTTGGCATCTAGAAGTGGTGAGCTGGAGAGAAGCCTTTACTCATCTGGGTTTGTTTGGTGTCGTTCTTCTTGGTGCTTTTATTGTGTTTATTAGGCGATCCCCTGAGCATGAGATTTCAAGCCAAGATGATACTCAACTAGGTGTAAAAGAGTCCTTTATGACCATTGCAAAGAATAAGCAAACATGGTTTTTATTTGCTTATGCTTTTCTTATGTGGGGGCCCGTGACAATATTTGCAGGTCTTTGGGGGCCTAAGTTTTTAGAATTACAGCATGGTATGACAACAAGTCAGGCATCTTCTATGATTTTGTGGTATTTTTGGACCCCCATGGCGCTTGTCAGTCCTTTCATTGGGTATTTGAGTGATGCAATGAAAATGAGAAAGCCTTTGATGTGGATAACGGCAGTGCTTGGTTTTGTGGCAACCGTTGTGATGGTTCAAAGGCCTGATGCACCCTTATGGTTAACGCATGTGCTACTAGCGCTATTTGGCATGGCTACTTCAGGCCAGATTTTAAGCTTTGCAGTCGCAAGGGAAATTAATCTTAAAGAGGTTGCTTCTACTGTTATGGGTGTGACCAATATGGGGGTTGTGCTTGGAGGTGCAGTTTTGCAGCCATTAGTTGGCCAGCTACTCGAATGGTTTGTGGGAGGGAGTGATGTTGTTGAGGTTGCTAGTCTCACTATGGAGTCATTTCAGTTTGCGCTTACAGTTATGCCTGCCTGTTTCCTCTTCGCCTATATTGTTTCTAGATTTTTAGTGAAAGAAACGTATTGTCAAAATCAAGTGATAGAATAAAAAAAACTTGGCGATGAAACCGAGTTGCGGTAAAGTATAGAGGCTAGTTGGTTTTAAATTACATTAAGGACGATACAATGAAATCATTTAAAATAGGTTTGCTTACTTTATCTCTTGTAAGTATGGGGCTTTCAGCATGTGCTGCAGGCTCTCCACAATCAAGTTCACACTCTAACCGAAATATCGCATCTGGTGCTCAATCAAAAGCACATGCAGGCACTAATCAAAACTCTGTATCTTATGCGCAGCTTCAGCGAATGGCTCAAAGCGGTGATGCTGATGCGCAATACGCATTAGGTTATCGCTATTACTATGGTATTGGCGTTAAACAAAACACAGAGTCTAGCTTGTCTTGGATGACTCAGGCTGCTTCTCAAGGTCAAAAGCAAGCTTTGCAGGCGCTTCGCCTAATCAAACAGGCAAATGCTGCGCAATCAACTCATCAGACGGCTCAGTCCACTCAGGCTTCACAGAACCAAACTGCTAAGACTGCAAGTGCTTCTAGCCAGAATACTCAGTACTCAAAGCCTTCATATAACTTCTTGACGCGCAGATCTCATGCAAAGGGTGCTCAGCCTGCCAGCCATGGTTCTCAACAAATTGCTAAGGCTACCATTCCTGGTTTTACCTTGCAATTGATGGGTACACATGACAAGCAATCGCTTATCGATTTTATTATGAGTAATAACTTGCAAGACAAAGCTACTTACTACCGTCGTAGTTATGATGGCCAAGACTGGTATGTACTTGTATCCGGCCGTTACTCTTCTCAGCAAGAAGCGCTAGATGCCATTGACCGCTTGCCAGAAACATTAAAAAGCATGAACCCATGGGTGAAGCCTCTTGGTCTTGTTAAGCAAGAAATGCAGTCTTAATGATGCTATGTCAAAGAAAAAACGGCGGATTCCGCCGTTTTTTTTGTCCTAAACCATTGCGAGCATTCATTTTATTGACATGCGTGTTTGTTATTCAGGGGTGTCAATCTTGGAGATATTACCAGCAGGTAGTGCGTGGTCATATGGAAGTGGCTTCCTCGCAAATGCCAATAGAGGACTACTATAAGAGCGCAAGCCCACGTGAACGCCATAAAATTAAAGTGATAAAAAGTGCTTTGCTTTTTGCAAGACAAATTGGTTTAGCACATGATGATCAATACTTAAGTATTGCAACATCAGTGATAGGCCCGGTTGTTTGGAACGTATATGCAGCAGAAGCGTTCTCTATAGACCCTCTACTTCATTGTTTTCCTTGGTTGGGTTGTGTGGCATATCGAGGTTATTTTAAAAAAGAAGATGCTCAAACATACGCCTTGGCATTAAAAGAACAAGGCTATGATGTTGCCCTTCAAGGTGTTGCTGCTTATTCCACACTAGGCGTCTTTGCTGACCCTGTTTTTTCATCATTTTTGCACTATGATGATTTGTCTTTATTACGTCTTTTGTTTCATGAGTTGGCGCATGCAACACTTTATTTACCCGGTGGTGCTGCAACCAATGAGAGTTTTGCAACAGTGCTTGAATATGAGGCTCTTAAGCAGTGGTTGAAAGCCCATAGTCAATCACATTTGTTCGCCATTGCTTTAGATGAGCAACACCTTGATCGTGAGGTCGCAAATCTCATGCGCAAATATAAACTTCGACTTAAAAAGCTTTACCAAGACGAAACAAGTTCATCTGATATGATCTTAGGAAAAAATGCATTAATGCAGCAGATGCGTGTTGATTACAAAAGTTTGGCTTTAAGAAATAACAATAACCCCTATGACCAGTGGTTTGCACAAGATTTAAATAATGCGCATTTAGTTCCTATTGGTTTGTACCATGATCGTAGTCATTATTTTGAGCAGATACTACATGAATGTGCCTATCAGATCCCTTGTTACCTTGAGCGATCAAAAGCGCTGGTTTATGATGAGAGGGAACTAAAATAAAAATAAGCTCACAAGCCTGTTCAATGGGCTAAAAAGAAGTTTGAATAATAAACCACAGTTGTGGTACCGAGGGTCGGACTCGAACCGACACGGTGTTGCCACCACCGGATTTTGAATCCGGCGCGTCTACCAATTTCGCCACCCCGGCAATGACAACAGAGTCTCATAAGTTCACTGAGTTGTCAAATATTAAGCAGGTTGATTGCTTAAAGAGGGCTCGGTTCTCAAGACTAAAATTGCATCTTGAGTGAAATTCCGTTATTATCAATTTTTTTCATATAAACCAGTTTCTTATGTCAGTTTGTCTAGAAGATTATAGCTTTGATTTACCTGAAAAATTGATTGCATCTCGGCCTTTATCTAAAAGAACTGATTCGCGCTTACTCAAGCTATCAAGAAAGACAGGTGTGATAGAAGATACTCATTTTAGCCAATTGCTCTCTATTCTCAAACCTCATGATTTATTAGTTTTCAACAACACTCGCGTGATGAAAGCTAGGTTGTATGGCAATAAAGTAACGGGAGGTCGTATTGAAATTCTTATTGAGCGAATCCTAGATGATTGTCATGCAAAAGTGATGCTGAAGTCTAATCGGCCCTTACGTCTACCTTGTGAGCTTAATCTTCAAGATAATCAGATCATTGTTGAATCAAAAGAAGAACAGTTTTATCACATTCGCTCATTAGGAAAGCCTTTTTTTCATTTGATGGCAGAATATGGAGAGATGCCTCTACCGCCTTATATGGCGAGAAAAGCTGATGATGATGATTTGGAGCGATACCAGACAGTCTATGCGTCACATATGGGGGCTGTGGCCGCTCCCACGGCAGGCTTGCATTTTGACGAGTTACTACTCAGTCGCTTACAGCAAAATGATGTGAAGCAGGCTTTTGTAACCCTGCATGTGGGAGCGGGAACTTTTTTGCCTATCAAATCTTCTAGTATCGATGAACATACCATGCATTCAGAAAAATTCGAAGTAAAGGCTGATGTATGGACAAAAATTAAACAGACTAAAGAGCTTGGAGGGCGTGTTATAGCCGTTGGAACAACCTCAATGCGTGCCTTGGAATCAGCTGCAAGAATTAACCATAATCATCAAGATTATCGGGGTGATACTCAGATTTTTATTAAGCCTCCTTTTGATTTCAAGCTATGTGATGGCCTTATTACAAACTTTCACTTGCCACAATCTACTCTTTTAATGTTAGTTTCTGCCTTTGTGGGGCATAGTGCTATGATGAAGGCCTATGCGCATGCTATTGCCGATGAATATCGCTTTTATAGCTATGGTGACTCCATGATTATAATTTGACTATTATTCATGGGTTTGTATCTTTTTATGGTTTTTGCTGTTGATTTCCCTTGTATGTCGGTGAGAATATTTTATAATGACATTGGCCCTTAGGATGAGGGCCACAAAGTAGCTAGTCCTGTGTGTCATTATCACAGGAGGACAACATTGAGTTTCTGTTGGTCGGCGTTATGGTCAAGACGCCTTACAAAACATGACTATATCATCGTCTCTATCAGTGCATGCGGCGAAGTATGTTTTAGGTGTCGTAAAACTCAGGTCTTTTATTCGTCTTCAGTTGCGACTATCTTGCAAGATGCCCAAGTGTTGTCTTGTTTTGATCATTATGATCGTGGTCAAATAAAGAAAATAGCAAGCCTTTGTTGATAAAAATCATAGTGCTAAATAAGAAAATAAGTTACAATGATTGCAGATAACCTACGGATGGGGCATTGTGATACGTTTTCTTGCGTTTCTTTTGTACTGTATTGTGACAGTAAATGTTCATGCATCGTCTATTCATTCTCAACTTGATACTCCAATAGTCAAGCAAACACTTCAAGAACAACAATGGCACTTGTTAGAGTTGCTGCTTCATCAAGAAAGCCTTGACACCAAGAAGCATCTTCACTCATCTGAGCCAAAACAATTAGAAGAAGCTATCCGATTAAGTAAGCGACATATTCCTGTACAATTAGATTATCGCCATACTCATCTAAATAAATCGCTTTACTTCCAGGATGCTCATTTTGCGCAGTCTCCACTGATTCAAAAATCAGACGTAAAAGCAGAGGTCGCCTTTGACGATGCTATTTTTGAGCAAGATCTTGATCTGTATTGGAATCGCTTTTATGAGCAATTATCATTTCAGCGTGTGCGCCTAAGAAGTACAATGTATTTGACCTCAAGTTTGGTTAAGGCTCCTTTTTTATTCAACCAAGCTTTTGTGGAGCAGTCAGCTTTTTTTAACTCAACAGTGTTTCATGGTCCAGTTTCTTTTGTAGGAAGTCAGTGTGGTGAGACCTTGAGCTTTCAGATGGCTTCCTTTCATGATACTGCCAATTTGTCGGAAATGACCGTAGGACAACATCTTGATTTTACCGATGCCTCTATCAATGATCTGTTAGATCTTAAACACTCTCGCATTAATGGCTCACTTGTGTTCCGCGGCGCTACAATTGAATTGCCACCCATTTTATCGCAGGTCTATATTGGAGGAAGTATTGACTTTTCTCAGGCAAAAATTAATCAAGGAATTGTTGATTTATCAGAGATTTTCCCCTTAAACCACCAGGAAAAAATAGGCATTAACTTATCCCGTACAGACCCTAATCGTTTTCTACTGAGTTATGATCGCTTTGCTCTAGAGTTCGATGATAATCTAAGTCATGGCGAGAAAGTATTTCTTTATGAATCGATTATTGATACTCAAAAAAAACACGGCTTTACCCAGGGGGTTCGTGAGGCGAGCATTGAGTACAAGCACTATCTATACCTTCATGAAGGGAGCTATATCACTGATTTTATTCAACACTACGGCTGGGATTATGGCTTTGATCGTGAAAGGGTGTTGTTATGGATATTAGCAGTGATCTTATTGATTGCTAGTGTTAATGCTTTATTTTATCGTTATTTGGTAGAAGATGCTTTTAGTGTGCCATTTTTATCTCGACACGCACACAGTCATTATGTTGAGAGTAATCCCATTCTACGTTATATCTTTTATTTCCCTGCCACTCTGGTTTTTACTTTGCTCATTTTGTTCAGTCATGCTATTGGTATAAAACATGAGTTAGATGCCCTTAAAAGCCGCAGTGTTTGGGTAAATTCCTATCTGTTTTTCCTTATGCTTGTTGGCGTAACTTGCTCGTTATTCATGCTAAATTATATTTTTGGAGGATCATTGAAGTGACCAGTTCATATTCATTAAAGCGTTTTACTGCAGCACACTCAAAGTTTCTGATTTTTTTATGGAGTGGAGTGCTTTTGTCAACTTTATTAGTCTGTGTATCTGCGTTAAAGGTGGTGAGTCTTACAGAGTCTTCACAAGATTTTCTGGAAAAAATAAGCTCGCAAACTCAAAAAATTCATAGGATTGAATCTCACTTGTATCAAAGAGAGCATGACTTGGCTCGCTTTCATTTGACTTTGGAGTCACACTTCCTCAGAGAGTATTTACGATTGGCTACGAGTGATACTTACCAAGGAGTACAGTCGATTGAGCAGGAAGCTTCGGATGCTTCACACTTGCATCAGCAGTTACTGCAGCACGAAATGCATATGACAAAGCTTTTACTTGAAGGACATCATGTTCCGAATGAATTGATGCCAAAACCTATCGCAGAATTTCGATTGAGTGAAGACGAGCATTTAATGTCCGATGCTCAAAAGATTGTTTTAGCACAGGACATGCTTTTGAGCTTAGAAACAGAAGCTCTTTATGATGATATTTTATCTACTCTGTCGACATACAAAGCATCTTTAGCTGAGCAGGCAAGTCAGTCTACTCAGTCCACAAAAATAGTATCTTCTCGTTATTATTCTTTGTTACTCATATTTGTGGGTTTGAGTGTTGTGTTTTTGCTGATGATTTTATGGATACGTATTGCTGAAATTGATCAAAATGAGGAAATTGAATCTAAACAATCTTCAGGTTCCATACTACCAAAATTTGGGGACGAAATATGATTATGCGTTTTTTAGGTGTCATTGTTTGTTTAGTCTATGCAATCAATGCCTATGCGCTTAACCCCCAAAGCTATTTGCCCTCCAGCTCTGCAGTGACACCTGAGCAGACTCTGGTGCAAATTCTTGAGGATGAGACGCTTAGGAGTAACCTAATAACAAAGCTAAAATCTACTGCAGTCCCCGAAGCTAAGTCCGCCGTTTCCTCACATCCCATTGCACACTTGATTTCTGAGATGAATAAGACAGTTGCTGATGGCTTTGCTTTTTTAATTGCAAAAACAGAGGCGTCTTCACTGGCCTTGGCAGCTTTATGGCAGCACGTATCTTATGAGTGGGTTAGTTTTTTTAAATTCCATTCATCCATTGATTTGATGCTTGCTGTGGTTAGCTTTGTTTTGGTTATTACGCTAGCACTTGCTGTACGCTGGGGACTAAATAAAATAGCAAAAGACACGCTGTTAACTATTTCAGAAAAGCGCCTGCGAGGTGATTGGTATCCGTATCAAGCAGTGACCGTGCGATCATTTATTGATTTGTCGAATAGCTCATTAGCATGGTTTGTGAGTTATGTTTTTGTGATGCTTGTTATTCAAAAAGGGTGGCTAGGGGATGTCATGCACCATTTCTTGATGTCATATTTAATATTTTCTATTGCTCTTGTTGTAGTTAAGATTTTGTTTTCTCCCTACTACGAGCCGTTGCGGGTCTTGTCACTAGATAATGTGTCTGCTCAAAAGTGTTATAAACTATTACGACTATTTTTGGCTTATATTATCTTTGGTGTTCTATTTGCTACTAGTCTTATTGCTAGCACAGGCGTTGAAGTCAGTATGATTAATCCTTACCAAGAGCTCATGATTTCTTTACTTGTGTTGTGGTTGCTCTGTTTGGTGTGGCGCTATCGTTTACCTGTTGCTGACGCCATTAAGCCTTTATCTGATAGTGACAGTTTAGAACGGCTATCAGGGGTTCATCTATTGCGCATGAAAGTATCCTCTGTTTGGCACTGGGTGGCGAGTTTTTACTTGGTGATTATGTTGTGGGCATGGTTGTTTGATTTCGAGCAAACCTTTTCGCATCAAATTAAGTCAAGTATTTTTACCATTTTCCTACTGCTGGGGTTCCTATCTATGCGGTGGATTGTTGAGCATGTTGAGGCTTGGCTTACACACCTTATCAAGCAACATAAACATGATTTACCTTATTTTTGTAAAAGAGCTAAAACTTTGGTGAAATCAGTTAAACTGGTGATGCAGTTACTCGTTGTTGCATTAGCGTGGCTAATCTTTTTAGCCATTTGGCGTTTGGTCGATTTAGATACCCTGTATTTAGGTTCTTTTTGGCAGCACATAGTCATTCCTTTTTCTGAGCTGACAGTGACGGTGTTTTTTGCTCTTGTTATTTGGCTTTTTTTGCTGACACTCATTGAATATAAGTTGATAGACTCACAAAAAGCACACCCTCGCTTTGCAAAAGACAATGACACTTTGCTACATCTGCTACGTAATGTGATTACTATTGCAACTATTTTAGTCACTGGTATTATTGTGCTTGCTGATATGGGGGTCCATGTGGGGCCCTTGATAGCTGGTGCTGGTATTTTGAGTTTGGCGATTGGTTTTGGTGCTCAGACTTTAGTTAAAGATGTTATCAATGGTTTGTTCAATATTATTGAGGGGACGCTTAAAGTAGGATCGTGGGTTAAGATAAATGGCCAGGAAGGTTGGGTTGAACGAGTTACTTTGCGTACAGTAAGTTTGCGTAATAATCAGACAGGAACACTATCTATTGTTCCTTTTTCCTCAGTGTCCATGGTTGAAAATTTTACTAAAGGTTATGCTTTTTATTATACTTCAATTGAAGTTGCCTACAGGGAAAATTATGATCATGTGGCAGAAGTGCTGCATCAGGTAGGTAAAGCATTACAAAAAGATGATTCTGTTAAGGATGAAATTATGTCACCCCTTGAGATTAGGGGGCTAAGTACCTTTGAAGCTAATGGTTATAAAATAAGTTGTCGGATTAAAACGATGCCAGGTCGCCAGAGAGTTGTCGGACGCGTATTCAATCGATTAGTTAAGCAATATTTTGATTCTGAGGGAATCACCTTCCCATTTCCTACCCGCACTATTCATCTTGTTAAGGATGGTCCTGATACTAAAGATGATGACGAATGAAAATGAAGGTAGATAGCATCATTTTATGCCTGTTTTTAGTGAGGCATACTGGTGTATTAAATGATTTTACCGATGATTGCAATCAGAGTAAGAACAATTAATAGGCGAACGAGCGAATGATCCCAGAGATGTTCAAGGAGAGGCCGGGTCTCTGTTGCATTAATGGTTCTCGCGCCATGTTCATCTTGCCACTGATCTCCGTAGTAAATTAGTATTTCTTCGCCACGCTTGATGGGCTGCAGTGATCTTATATGAAAGATATTAGCATTGGGATTGGGCTGTGATAACTCTGCATTAGGTTGATTAGAATGATTATATAATGAGCCATTGCCTTGAAGAAAATAATAGCGATCATTGGATTGATGCAAATAATTAATTACATGTGTTTTTGATGTCTGGATAGTGTCTAAAATTTCTGGGTCTTTGATTTCCAGGCCTGGAAAGCGTTCGATTAGACTATAGGCCGCTAAGGGTGTATTTGTAAAAACACCAATCCCATGAACGGAAGATGATTTAAGGTAAACTTTATTGCTTTTAATTTTCATGCGACGTACTCTTAATTAGTTTTAGTTATCATGATTGTGAGCCCAGTCTATCCAGTGGCGAAAGCTGTTATTGGGTTGCTGGTTTAGCCACACATAATGTGCTATTTGAAGAGACAGGAGTATTGGAAGAAAGAAGCTTGTGCACAGAGCTACAGAGTGTAAGGGTGGGTAGGCTATTGTGCTTACTATACTGTAGTAGATGGCATAAAGAAAAAATACAGGTAGCCAGAAAGAAATAAAGCTAAACAAAAAGTCTGATTGAGTTAGCTTTAGCGCACAGCGTATGCATTGGCTTGTACTTAGTCGATAGTCAATAAGCTGTATGACTAAAGCTGGCGAAAGACGATGTATCGTGTACAGTGGGATAAGAAAGAGTAAGCCAAGACATAGATAAAAGAAAAAATAGCGCATTGGTCCTAGAGTAAAAGACAAAGCTAGACCAAGCTGATCAGGGGATAAGAACAGGAATGGAATCATAACTGGTATGAATGTTGATAAAATGAAAAATAGCACTGCGACCAAAGTATATAAGTAGAAAAAATGGTTTTTGGCAGCTTTTTCAATCATGAAGCTAAGATCTGTAGACACTTTGCTGGAGCTTTGAAGTAAAGCCCTTTGTTGAAGATGAATGATGAAGGTCATCACTGCATAGATAAATAGAATGAGCCCTTCTTGGAAATCTATGCCATTCATAATGTTGATGTCGGAGATTGTTATGTTTTTAATGAGCGTGAGAAAAACTAGTAGGTTTAAAAGTACCCAGGTAATCAGTGTTGCTAATGTAGACTGTTTGAGTAATTGAAGGCTGTGATGCCAGTGTTGACGTAAAAAAGATAAATTTAACTGTGACATACCGAGACTCCTTTCGCATACAGTGTTATTTTATCACGCCGAAAAAATAAAGTCATTGGTCTTTTTTGGCTGTTGTGTTATGTTTGTTGGTAAACGACAATGGAGTGTTTACCTATGCAAAGAAAACTACTTGCTTTTACTATAATTCTCGCCACTTCTTTTGTGACTTCAGGTTGTTACGTTGATCCCAGGCACGCAAACGAGCAATCAGGCGCACTAACAGGTGCAGTTGCAGGTGGCTTGCTTGGTGCTACCGTAGGTAAGGGCGCAGGCCAGGGATTTGCTACAATTTTGGGTGCCATGGTGGGAAGTGCTGTGGGAAGTGACATTGGTCGAAGCATGGATCGTCAAGCCCAAGATAGAGCTAATCGTGCTTATGGTCAGGCTATGCAGTCAGGGCAAAATGTCCAGTGGCAGTCAAGTCGTTTTCAAGGCCAAGTCATGCCGTCTCGCCATATATTCTATATTGATGGTCGTGCTTGTCGTCGTTTTTCTATGGTGATTGAAGATGGCCGTGGAGGAGAAGAGCTTGTCAATGGAACATCGTGTGATTACGGTTCTAAAGGGTGGCTCGTTGTTGATGAGCAACATAGTCCTAGCAAAAGTCAGCTACGGTCTGCCGTTGGCTCAGGCTCTGATTGCCACTGTCATTGCCATGCAGATTAGTTGACGTTACATTCTGCTCCTTGGTACTAGTCATCATTTACTACAGGTGAAATAGGGGTAAAGCTATAGTGATTTTTCCTACTGTATATAGTCCAGTATTTTTTGATCGTTGTAAGCACAAAAAGAGTTCAAGATAGATACGAGTAAGCTTCCATTTCAGTAGCCTCATTTTTGCTATCCAGGCCCCTTTGGGGTATAATAAATGTATCATTAGGTGGGGTTTTATTATGGTTGGATCGACACTGCGTGGCTCAAAATCTTTACGAAAATTATTGAATCAAACAGCACTATCTGTTGATGATTTAATCTACCCTGTCTTTATTCATCATGATCCCAATCATCATGCTCCTATTGCTTCTATGCCAGGACAATACCAATGGGGTGTGCATCGTTTGCCAGAGTTAGTTGATGAGCTGTGCAAGTATCATATTAACGCGGTGCTACTATTTGGCGTCCCAAAAACAAAAGATTGTCAAGGCAGTGCGTCATGGCAAGAAGATAGTCCTGTTCAGCAAGCTTTACAGTTACTCAAAACAAAGGCTCCACATTTACTGCGTATAGTTGATCTTTGTTTTTGTCAGTATACCAATCACGGGCATTGTGGTTATTTGGATGATCAGGGGGTACTCAATCATCCCGATACACTGCATGGCTTAGGTCATCAGATGCTAAGTATGGTTGAGGCAGGTGCTGAGGTTGTTGCCCCAAGTGGGATGATAGACGGAACAGTGGCTTATTTGCGGTCTGCCTTAGATCAAGCGGGGCATCATGCATTACCCATCATGAATTATTCAGTGAAGTATTGCTCTGGGCTTTATGGCCCATTTCGTGATGCAGCTGATGGTTCTCCGAAGTCGGGCGACCGTTCAACGCATCAAATGAATTGTGCAAATACAGCTGAAGCGTTAGCTGAAATTGACCAAGATTTACAAGAGGGTGTTGATATGGCTATTATCAAGCCCGCAGGCCATTATTTGGACATCATTGCTCGTGTTCACGATCGCTACCCCCATTTGCCCCTCATAGGCTATCAGGTCAGTGGTGAATATGCAGCTCTTAACGCTGCCATTGAAAAAGGATGGCTTGCTAGCAGTGTGATTGATGAATCATTGCTTGCCATCAAGCGTGCAGGCGCGACTGGCATCATTAGCTACTTTGCTCTAGATTGGGCAAAGCGTCATGCAGGCTCTCTCTAACAACTGATTTTAGCCCTTGGTTAAAGAAGTATTGATGTGTTCATATGACTAGCCTCTCGGTTAAGGCATAAAGCGTAATGATAATATTAAGTGTCTTTAGTGATCCTGTGCCTTTTGATTGTGCAATAAATCAAGTATCCTTATATAAAATATAAGGGGTAGTATGAGTAAAGTTAAAACACTTTATGCCTGTAGCCAGTGTGGCTATCAAAGTAGTAAGTGGTTAGGGCAGTGTCCAGAGTGCCAATCATGGAATACCTTTCATGAAGAATCAAGCACTGTGCCACTCTCAGCAAAGCATCAAGGGTATGCAGGCGAACAAAAGGCAACACTCGAGTCCTTAGACAGTGTTGATTTTTCAGAGGCGCCACGCTACACAACAGGTCTTAAAGAGCTTGATCATGTGTTAGGTGGTGGATTGGTTGCTGGTGCTGTTGTTCTCGTTGGAGGCGATCCAGGTGTGGGGAAATCAACGATCTTACTTCAATGCATGGCTAATATCAGTTCGTCCATGAGTTCTATTTATGTCTCTGGAGAAGAGTCGCTGCAGCAGATTGCCATGCGTGCTAAGCGTTTGCATCTTAATACAAAAGGGATTCGTGTGTTGGCACAAACTCAAGTAGAATTGATTATCTCTATGGCTAAAAAACATAAGCCATCGATTATGGTGATAGACTCTATTCAAACTATTTTTTGTCAAGAAGTTGCTTCAGCACCAGGCAGTGTAAGTCAGGTTCGTGAAAGTGCGGCGCGTCTGGTGCGCTATGCAAAAGAGCATAATACAACATTATTACTTGTTGGGCATGTCACCAAAGAGGGGGCCTTAGCCGGGCCTAGAGTGTTAGAACACATGGTGGATGCCGTACTTTATTTTGAAGGCCAAAAAGATAACCGTTTTCGTGCTGTTCGTGCGGTCAAAAATCGTTTTGGCGCAGTCAATGCCTTGGGTGTTTTTGCCATGACTGATAAAGGTCTCAAGGAGGTGAGTAACCCCTCTGCTATTTTTTTAAGTCGTGATGTCGCTGTGAAATCGGGTAGTGTGGTGATGGTGGCATGGGAAGGAACTAGAGCGCTTCTAGTAGAAGTGCAAGCGCTTGTGTCAGAAAGTTATAGTGAGTCGCCAAGGCGAGTGACTTTGGGACTTGACGCAAATCGTTTGGCGATGTTGTTAGCTGTATTATTCCGCCATGTTAAAATGAGTGCGGGAGCCAATGATGTTTTTGTCAATGCTGTGGGAGGTTTGCGTTTAACAGAAACGGGCGCGGATTTGGCTATGATTGTTGCCATGATTTCTAGTTTCAAGGATAAGGTAATTCCAAGAGATTGGGCATTCTTTGGTGAAGTAGGCTTGTCAGGTGAAATACGACCTGTACAAGGCGGTTTAGAGCGTATTAATGAGGCGCACAAGCATGGCTTTTCAACTATAGTTGTACCCAAGGCAAACGCACCTACGAATGTGCCTACTACTCTATCGGTGATTCCAGTGGCTTCGATCAGTGAGTTACATGAGATCTTATCTTTTTGATGAGCGTAAGTAAGTTAGGTGTCATATAAATCATACAGCATCATTCTATGACAGCCTTTTGAGTAAGCTTTCACACGCACTTATAACGTCTATGTAGATCATGGT
The DNA here is from genome assembly GCA_047404175.1 of Legionellales bacterium. Classification (GTDB taxonomy): domain Bacteria; phylum Pseudomonadota; class Gammaproteobacteria; order M30B25; family M30B25; genus M30B25. Next base: position 24,652 of record JBDOIW010000045.1, read on the forward strand.
ATGCACTTTTTTGTATTTTTTTCGGGAAAATGGTATGGTTTATTCATTTTCTAAAGAGCTAACTACTATGAAAACAATAATCGATGCGGTGATAAGCGACGACCCTTCCTTGCTTGATTCTGTTCCACAAGAAAGCTAGCTTACCTTGTTCCTTTTTCCATCTGAGGAAGGAAAAGAAGAGTTGACCAATGCCTTGCTGTTGTCCATATCTCATGATAAATATGCTATTTTTTGTTATCTTCTTGAGAGCTTGGCTAAGAATGAACTATTTACGCCGTTTTTTGTTTATCCTGACAAGCAAGGTTATACCACAGCGGCTGTATTTGCTGCAGAGCGGGGTAAAGCACCATGCCTTAGAAGTCTCGCGAAGATCTCTAAAAAATTATTAAAAGATTCGGTACAAAGTGAAAACTATTTATTTACAACGCCTGCGCTATCCGCGGCAAAGCATGGGCATGAGGGGTGTTTAAGAGTACTCCATGAGCTTGGTGTTGATTTAAGTGTGAAAATAGATATCGAAAATAACAATACTACTATCGCACTTGAGGCTGCAAAGCATGGACATGGTGAGTGCTTAAGAGTACTCCATGAGCTTGGTGTTAATTTGAGTGAAAGTATTGATATTGATAATGATAGTTTTGAGTCCTACAATAGTACACCAGCCCTTATGGCCGCAGAGCACGGTCACGCAGAATGTCTTCGTGTTTTATCTGATTGTGGAGTTAATCTAGCATCAGAAATAGAGATCGAATCTGGCTTATATGATACTCCAGCTCTACGATCATCATCTAATAGCCATTTTTCATGCTTAGAAGTTTTGCATCATTGTGGTGTTAGTTTGGTCGATCATATTAAAGAAGTAGAATACGAAGGCTACAGTGATGCTTTTACCACAGTGTCTTTGAAGTTGTGCATGCACGGTCACTATGACTGCCTAAAACAGTTATCACAGTTAGGCATCGATTTACATTTAGCTGACAGAGTAGATTTTGGTGGAGGAGTCTATGGCTATCCTTTCCTTCTAGCATTGGAGAACGGACATGTCGATTGCTTGAAAGTACTAGTAGAGCTAGGCGTGTCTTTGCATGCACCTGTTGAAGTTTCTCCTGGACAGCTGCAATACCCGGCATTCATCGCCCCAAAATGTTAGAGTTTCTTCATCAAAAGGGCGTGGATCTCAGTGCAGGCCTTGATGGTACTAGTATCGCTATAGAGGTTACACGTTATTCTGATGTCAGCTGTTTAGATGTACTTCATGGTTTGGGGGTTGATTTAAATCGTACTACCAATGGCTTAACTCCTGCCAAATATGCTGCAAGGGCAGAGGTCCAGTGTGTCAAATACGTCTATTTGCTTATGACAACGGGTTGGTTGGATAAAAATCTACTGCCTTTATTGAGATCAGGACCTTGCTCTCAACCTCAAGCAGCATGGCATGGAGACGATATTTCCTCACACGCACGTATTTTTCTTGAGGGCTTGATCAGTCATGAGAAACGAAGAGGGGCTGGCTGGCAATTCTTGCGAGCTACTATACATGCTGTCAAGCTCATGCTGTCTATAGAGAATACATGTAAGGCACGAGGGCTATCCAAAGCAGAATCATCTTATATTTTTAAGATGAGTACGGATGAAAATACAGTTACGATAAAAAATATAGTGCGCACAATCATAGAGAGTTATCACCAACAGGTTAACGATGAGAGTGTCATTTTGGCTGGTGCTATGTCTCTTTGTTTTGGGACGCCTGAAAAAAAAGGAACATTAAAGGATTTTGTACAGGGTACAGAGCGAGAGAAAGACAGAGAGGAGCTTCGTTTGTTCCATCGGGGAATGTTTGCTAATGAACACGGGCAGGCCATGACTTCTGAGGCACGTCAACAGGCGAGTGGCCAACTTGCTAGATTGTTTGCAAGTGCTAAAAGTCAAAGCAAACAAGACCACGCTCATGCATGCACTCAGAAAAGTCGTGGTGTTTGAATGCTTAGGATAGAAAAAACAGGTGGCCTTGGCAGGCTACACGTCTAGTTATAAAATGATGAGCATAGGCTTCTATTGGTTTTTTACGGAATAGGCTTTATACTGTAATTCAGGTTGGTAGAAAGGTTATCAAATGCAATTAAAAAGAAGTGATCCAGATTTGCATAAAGCGATTGAGCAAGAGTCGCTACGCCAAGAGCAGCATCTTGAATTAATTGCTTCAGAAAATTACGCGTCTTCGCAAGTAATGGCTCTGCAAGGGTCTGTGCTCACCAATAAATATGCTGAAGGCTATCCAAGACGTCGTTACTATGGCGGTTGTGAGTACGTCGATTTAGTTGAGGAGCTAGCTATTGAACGTGCAAAATCTCTATTTAATGCTGATTACGTCAATGTACAACCTCATTCTGGATCGAGTGCCAACGCTGCAGTGATGTTGGCTTTGTTGCAACCACAAGATACCATTCTTGGTATGGGCCTTGATCAAGGGGGGCACTTAACACACGGTTGTGCAGTCAATTTTTCTGGGAAAATTTATCAGTCGGTGGCTTATGGCCTTGACCCCAAAACAGGTGATATTGATTATGACCAGGTAGAGCGTCTTGCCAAGAAGCATCGCCCTAAAATGATTATTGCAGGCTTTTCTGCTTTTTCACTTACCATTGATTGGCATAAGTTCCGTACTATTGCTGATAGTATTGGCGCTTACTTGCTGGCTGACATGGCGCATGTTGCAGGATTAGTGGCAACAGGCTTGTACCCAAGCCCCGTGGGAATTGCAGATGTGATCACCACGACAACACACAAAACATTACGAGGTCCTCGGGGCGGCTTGATTATGAGCCGAGCAAGGCCTGATATCGAGAAAAAGCTTAATTCTGGTATTTTCCCTGGATCACAGGGAGGGCCATTGATGCATGTGATTGCCGCTAAAGCGCATGCCTTTTGGGAGGCAGCTCAACCAGAGTTTAAAAGTTATCAAGAGCAGGTACTTAGTAATGCAAAAGCGATGGTAGAGCGGTTTATTCATCATGATTTTCAGATTGTGTCAGGTAAAACAGATAATCATCTGTTTGTGGTTGACCTACAAAAACAAAAAGTCACAGGGAAGGAGGCAGAGTCGCGTTTAGAGCAGGCTTTTATTACTACAAACAAAAATACCGTTCCTCATGACCCTGAATCACCTTTTGTAACAAGCGGTGTTCGCATTGGTACGCCAGCAGTAACAACAAGAGGCATGAAAGAAAAAGAAATGAAAATGATTGTCGATTGGATTGTCCAAGTAGTGCAGTCAAACCGTCCTCAACAGAGTATTGATGCAGTGAAAAACAAAGTCATGGCATTATGTGCTGAATTCCCTGTATATGGGGGCAGTTGATGTTTTGTCCATTTTGTCGAGCAGAAGAAACAAAAGTGATTGACTCACGGATTATGTCTGACGGAAACCAAGTCAAGCGACGTCGTGAGTGTTCTCATTGTGGCGAACGTTTCAATACCCATGAGACAGTAGAGCTTACCATGCCACGAGTGATAAAACGTAATGGTGATAGAGAATCATTCAATGAGCGAAAATTCAAGGAAGGCTTTTACAAGTCATTGGAGAAAAGACCTTTAACTCAAACCAGTATTGATTCAGCACTCACAGAGATTATGCAATCTATACACGCACGAGGAGAGTCTGAAATGTCAACTCGTGCAATTGGCGATTTAGTGATGAAAAAACTCTATCATCTTGATCATGTCGCCTATGTGCGCTTTGCATCAGTGTACAAAAACTTCAAAGATATTCATGAGTTTGGTGATGCTATCACTCAAATCAAGCAAACGGAGGATGTTGACAGTGAGTAGTATGCCATTAGACCCAGCAGCAAGAAGGCGGACAAGACGTATCATGGTACAGTTGCTCTACCAGTGGGGATTAACTCAAGATGATATAGCCAGCTTGCAGCAACAGTTTGAGCAAGAAGTGGTGAGTAAAGATGCTGATCGAGAGTATTTTGTTGCTATTTTAGAGCCTCTTTTTGAGAAAATGGATACCATTGATCGTCTGATTACCGACCATAAAGGTGATCAAGTACATACAATCAGTCTAGTTGAGCAGTCAGTTTTACGCTTGGCTGTTTTTGAACTTGTGCATCGTATGGATATTCCAGCGCCTGTTATTATCAATGAAGCATTAGATCTAAATAAGCGTTTTGGTGCGCCTGAAGGTCACCGTTTTATTAATGCTGTTTTAGATATCATGCTGCAAGAGTTAAGGCCCTTTGAAAAGAAAAAATAGCAGGAGCTAGTGTGGCAGAATTTTCACTGATTGCATGGTTAAAGGACAATGCCTCTGATGCGCCTCACGTTTCTCTAGGTATTGGTGACGATGGTTGTTGTTTACACTTTAAGCACGATACGATTTGGTCTATGGATACGATGGTGGCAGGGGTTCATTTTCTACCCAATGCTGATCCTCAAGCTCTTGGACACAAGGCCTTAGCGGTGAGCGTCAGTGACTGTGTTGCCATGGGTTCGATTCCTCAATCAGTGTTGTTATCGCTCACCATCCCAAGTTATGATGATAGCTGGTTGAAAGCTTATTTTTCAGGTTTTTTTGCTTATGCCAACAAGTATGCCATTTCACTAGTGGGTGGTGACTTGAGTCAGGGGCCTTGCTCAATGACAACCACAGTGCAGGGTGAATTGGTGTCTTCACAACCATGGTGTCGATCAGCAGCAAAAGCAGGAGATGATATTTGGGTGACAGGTCATATTGGTTTAGCTGCAAGTGCTGTTGCTGGCTTAGATCATGTGAGGGCCAAAAGTGCCTTGCATTATCCAGAGCCACCGGTAGAATTAGTGAAACTATTATCAGGTTTTATTCATGCTGCTATTGATATCTCTGATGGTTTTGCGCAAGATTTAGGACATATTTTGAGAGCATCTTGTGTGGGAGCAAGGATTAAAATTGATTGCTTGCCATGGGATGATAATGTTACTTACCCTCAGAAAGAGAAGCGTCACTGGCAGCTATTTGGCGGTGATGACTACCAGATTTGCTTTACAGCTCCACAATCTTACCATGATCAAATCGTAGAGCAATCGAGACGTGTTGGGCAAAAAGTCGCTTGTGTAGGCCGCTGCCAGAGCGAGATGGGGCTTGTTTATATGGATGATGAGGGTGACCAAATACAAATGCAAGGTCATGCATGGGAGCACTTTACATGAAGCATTCTGAGCAGCCTATTCGGCCCAACCTATCCTGGATGATTTCTCATAAAGCTTTTTATGCCCTTGGCTTTGGAACTGGTCTTGCTCCTAAGATGCCAGGAACAATAGGTTCTTTGCCGGGATTATATTTGGCATGGCTCGCTCAGGATCTTTTTTGGCCTTGGCAAGTGGCTTTGGCACTCTTTCTTTTTGCTTATGGGGTCTATGTGAGCGACAAAACTGCAAAGGCACTTGGTGAGCATGATCATCAATCGATAGTGTGTGACGAAATAGCAGGTATGTACTTGGTTGCACTTACCCTGCCTGTGAATATAGTTAACCTCTTGCTTGCCTTTTTAGCATTTCGATTATTTGATATCACTAAACCTTGGCCTATCAGGTGGGTTGATGCTAGAGTTCCTGGAGGTTGGGGGATTATGCTTGATGATATCTTGGCAGCTCTTCCTGCAATGGCATTAGTGCATTCTATATTATACTTGATGCCGTGATTTACTTTTTGTTTTTCTTGCAGCAGCATATGCAGCATAAGCCTTTTGTGACACCGTTGTAAATCAGTGCGATAAGTGCTCCACCAATCGCGCCGTCGACAAAGCCATACAAAGCCCCAACCAGTGCACCCTGCAAACCTAGGCCATACCCATCATAATAAGTTGCTATGATATCGACTAAATCATCGTCTAGGTCCATATAGCCTGTAATCATGCTCAGTGCAAATAAGCTAAGAGCCCAGACAAGTCCATAGGCGATACTTAAACCAAGCACTGAGAGTCGTGCTGTTTGAATATTTTTGTTCATTTTTATTCCTAAATTTACCTTACAAAATCTCAATTATAGTTGTTTATTGTATTTTTTCTGTTTTTTTTGTCTTTGGTGCAGCGACATTGACATGGTCTTTGGAATCATTTACATTGCTATCAGGAAACACATGAAAGGATTTCATATGAGCTTTTGGCTTTTGCATCGTTCTTTCTGCTTAAAGCTAGCGGCTTTCTTTTTCTTTATTCTTCTTTCTCCTTGTCTTCAAGCTCAAACAGTCACAAAGATCAAGATTGATCATCCGATTGGCCCTGCATCGGCGAAATACCTTAAAAAAGGGATCGATTTAGCTGAGCAATCACAGTCATCAGCTTTACTTATTCAACTTGATACACCCGGAGGTCTTGCTCTTGCTATGCGTGATATGATGCAAGCGATTGCTGGTGCTTCTGTGCCTGTTATTACCTATGTGAGTCCTACTGGCGCACGTGCTGCAAGTGCGGGTGTTTTTTTACTTTATGCAAGTCCTTTTGCTGCAATGGCGCCGGGTACTAATCTTGGAGCTGCTTCTCCTGTCATGATGGGAGAACAAAGGGAGGATGCTAACTCAGAGGCTATTCGCAAAAAAGCGATGAATGATGCAGTAGCTAGTATAAGGAGTTTTGCCGAGCTTTATGGACGTAATGCGGATTGGGCTGAAAGTGCTGTTCGCGATGGGGTGAGTTTGTCCTCAGAAGAAGCTTTAAAATTGAATGTGATTGACGCCATTGCCAAAAGTGATCGCGTACTTCTTGAGCAAATAGATGGAAGCGTTGTTTTGGTTAATCACCAAGAGCAGACGCTGGCAACTAAGAATGCCTCCATTGTACCCTATGATCCTGATTGGCGAACACAATTACTTCTAGTGATTAGTGATCCTTCGATTGCTTACTTATTACTCATGGCCGGTGTCACTGCCTTATTTTTGGAATTTGCTTATGCGGGGACGGGAGTTCCTGGGGTGTTAGGAGCGGTCTCTATCATACTTGCACTCTATGGACTGCAAATGCTACCTGTCAATTACACAGGTTTAATGCTTATGCTTGCAGGCTTTGCCTTTATTGTTTTGGAGGCATTCATGGGAAGTATGGGTTTTTTTGCCTTACTTGGTCTTGTCGCACTGTTCTTTGGCTCTGTGATGCTCATTGACAGCGAGCATGACGCTTTTCAAATCGTTAGCCCCGTCCTTTTTGGTGTTCTTATTGTTGCAGGTGGCCTTGCTTGGCTACTTGCTAGCTTAGCGGTGCGTTCTCATCGTAAAGCAGTTGTCTCAGGACTTGATTATCTCATTGGACAAGAGGTGCTTGTCCAACAAGATCACAAGCAGCGTCTCTTTGTCTTCCTGGGTGGTGAGCGTTGGCGTATTGACCAAGCTATCAAAGCAAAATCAGGTGATCGTGTTGAAGTATTAGGCTTTGAGGGCTTAACAGTAAAAGTGAAACAATTGGAGAATTAATCATGGAATTTATCTATTCATTCGTTATTTTTTTAGTCGTCATTACCTTGTCAGGGATGTTTCGTGTTTTAAGAGAGTATGAACGGGGTGTTATCTTCAGTTTAGGACGTTTTTGGCGAGTTAAAGGACCTGGGTTGATTGTTATTATTCCCGTGATTCAGCAAATGGTCAAAGTGCAAATGCGTACAGTGGTGATGGATGTCCCATCTCAAGATGTGATCTCTAAGGATAATGTCTCAGTTAAGGTTAATGCGGTTTTATACTTCAAAGTTATTGATGCAGAAAAGGCCATTATACAAGTTGAAAACTATTATGATGCAGTCAGTCAGCTAGCGCAAACAACATTACGCTCAGTTTTGGGGCAGCATGAGTTAGATGAGATGCTCTCCGAGCGTGAAAAACTCAATGCTGACGTTCAGGCGATTCTCGATCAGCAGTCAGATGCTTGGGGCATAAAAGTCACTAATGTGGAAATTAAACATATTGATCTTGATGAGAGTATGATTCGAGCGATTGCAAAACAAGCTGAAGCAGAGCGGCAAAGACGTGCGAAGGTGATTAATGCGCAAGGAGAGGAAGAGGCTGCAGATAAACTCGTAGAAGCTGCTAAAAAGATTGGTGAGCATCCTCAAGCCTTACAGTTGCGTTACCTTCAAACGCTCATTGATATTTCTACTAATCCGTCATCAACGATAGTGTTTCCTGTAGATTTAGTGAACAAGTTAAAAGATACTGTTGGGCTTAAGGAGTCCTAGAGTGTATGATTCTTGGAATCTGCGTGCACTAAATAAGTGTAATATTATTGGTGTAGAAGCTGTCTAAAACCGTGCTTCTTTGTGTGATATGCAGGCATATGATTTTGGTCTTCATTCTAGTTGATATTTTGTCCTTTATGCGTTGATGACATGCATTGATATAAGGTTTTGTTAGACATTGTGTTTGTTGTTGTTTGAGTTTGATGAGCATAAATTTTGTCATTAGGCTTGTCACTAATGATAGTAGGCTCTGAATCGTTTTGCCCTATATGCGTTGATGATATGCATTGATGTGAGGTTTTGTAAGGCATTGCATTGGGTGTTGTTTGAGTTTGATCGGAATAAACTTCGTCACTAGTATTCTCAGTGATAATAGGTGGCTCTCTATCTTCACCTCTTATTGAAGAGTGAAGGCGGTCATAAAGTTTCTGCAGGAATGAAATCACTTTGTGTAGAGCATTAAGTATAAGCTCATAATAGGTGTTATACCAAGGCGTCGGCATGATGTTTTCTGGGTGGCTAGAATGATGCTTTATCGTATCTGTGTGCCTAAAACATCCCTCACAAAGCAGAAGGTTGATGAATAAACGATAATGACTTTCTACCTCTGGAGTTTTTTTGTGTATAAAAGCACTCACAGACAAAACAGACGTGTTGGTGCAGTGCTGATGAATAATTAACCAATAGTGGCGATGACATGCTAGATAAAAATGATGTTCGGTCTCTAGTGTAGAAAAATGTTTGGTTGGGAGCCATGATGTGTAGTGTTCCATGATGATGGCAGCATGGTGTTGAATGTTTGTCAAATCATCTGATGAGATGGTATGAAGTGTGTGAAAAATAAAATCATCACGTTTTGTTGTGTTAAAACATTGTTCATTAATCGTTATCTTCTGGCGTAAAGATGGGGCAATATTTAATACTAATTTTGGAAACAAAAGCTGGTGTCCCCGCTTAAAAAATTGCCAAAATAGATCAAGTCTTGCACTACCTTGGCGCTCAAGACTCTGAATAATATTGATAAGATTACCACGGTGTTTGGCAGTAGTATGGCAAAGAGAATGCATGTCGGAAAGTGTTCCAGAGGCACAAATTTTTGAAGGACGAATGGCGCAGTATCCTAGTGTATTGCAGGTGACGATGAACATGCATTGTTGAGGCGTTAAAATGGAGTGTGGAGCAATGTAAAGCTGCCTGGATGTAAAATAGGGGAATAAAGCGTGTAGTTGTGGTAGGTTATCCATTTTGCCTATATGAGCAATGATAAACTTTGGATCAGTGGGTAATTGCAGTAGATGTTGAGTTAAGGTTAACGGTCTCATAGGCAAACTTATGTATGGAAATTATTGAGCATAGATTTTTTTTACGATTAGGCCAAGACGGTGAAAATCGCTATCTAGATGCATAGTTGTCTTTAGTAAAAGATTCTTACTGTCGAATTTTATTGACTTTATTGTCTTTTTCTCTAGGTTTTGCTATCATTTTATACTCATTCATTGCTTAGCATAGCTTATGCCTTTTTCTATTGCTTCATTTGCGCAAAGACAACCATGGTTGTTTCTTTTGTTATTGCCCGCTTGGCTTTATCTAGGTTTTGTTTTGCCGATTGTTGATGTGCTGCTGAATCAAGGCACTCATCTGAATCTTTTTTCTTATTTGATGTTAGTCATTTTACCTGTTTTCCTAGGAACAGGAGTTCTAGCTGTTACATTGCACGCAATGAAGCTAGCTCCCAAGTCACTTGATTTATGGCAGATGCTTGCTATTGCGCCCTTGATGACTTTAATTCAGTGGGCAACACTGATGGCGTTTGTCACCATCAGTCTTTTTGTATTACCTGCTTGGTTGAACGAGGGCATAACAGGCGCTTTTTACTACTATATGGTGCCTTTGCAAGGAATTTGGGTGGGTGCTTTAATCATGAATATGCTGTCATTAGGCTCACTCTACCGTCAGTATGGATGCCCTTATTCTCATGGTACGCTCTGGTCAAAGCGTTGCAAGTCTTTGGTGCTCGGGCTCTTTCCTTTGATTGCTCTTATTTATTTTGTCTTTCATTATGTTTTTTTTGAAATGATCTTTTAGGACACAGTATGACTGTTACACGCTTTGCACCGAGCCCAACAGGTGATCTCCATTTGGGTGGGGCCAGGACAGCACTTTTTTCATGGTTATATGCAAAACATACCCAGGGTAAATTTGTTTTAAGAATTGAGGATACAGATCGAGAGCGCTCAACAGAAGAGTCAACACAAGTTATTTTAGAGGCAATGCAGTGGCTAGGGCTTCATTACGATCATGGTCCTTTTTATCAGAGTCAGAGAGACAAACTTTATCACAAGGCCCTAGAGGCATTATTTGCTACTGGCAAAGCCTATCGTTGCACATGTTCTCCTGAGCGCTTACAAGCGTTGCGTGAAGAGCAGATGCGCCAAGGAAAAAAGCCAAAATACGATGGTCACTGTCGTCATCAGCAAGTAAGCGCTGATGTACCACACGTGGTGCGATTTAGCATGCCACTTGAGGGTAGTCTGGTATTTGATGATTTAATTCGAGGCGCGATTGAGTATGATCATCAGGAACTTGATGATTTTATTTTAGTACGATCAGACAAAAGCCCAACGTATAATTTTACAGTGGTAGTCGATGATCATGATATGGGTATTACCGATGTCCTTCGAGGCGATGATCATATCAATAACACGCCAAAGCAGATTCATTTAGCACAAGCTTTAGGTTATGAGCCTTTGCGGTATGGGCATATGCCCTCTATTTTGGGTCCAGATGGTAAAAGACTATCAAAACGTCATGGTGCAAAAAGTGTATTGGATTATCGTGATCAGGGCATATTGTCAGATGCGCTTATCAATACCTTGGCACGCTTAGGTTGGTCTCACGGTGATCAAGAAATCTTTTCTATCGATGAGCTTATTACTTTGTTTGATTTGCAGGCGGTACAAAAATCACCAGCAGGTTTTGATGAGTCAAAACTTTTATGGCTTAACGCTCAACATATGCGCCAGAAATCACCTTCTGAATTACTTGATTTAGTCTCTTCATTTTGGCCAAAACAGAGTGAGGTGAATCAGTCACAGAAAGAGAGGCTCGAAAAGCTGCTTGTGCTGCATGTGGAGCGAAGTGAAACACTTAAAGACCTTGCAGAAAAAACCGCGTGGTATTTTTTACCTCTGCCTCAATTAGATGAGAAGCAAGGACAGCTAGTTTGCGCTATGTCTGAATCATTGTTTCAAGACGTTTATGACGGATTAGGGGCGCTGGGGCAGTGGGATGAAGGTGCGATTAAATCTTTTTTAGATCAGTTGCTCAGTCATCATGACCTGGGTTTCGGTCGAGTGGGTAAGCCATTGCGTGCTATTGTTGTACGAGGCCAGTCTGGCGTAGGGCTTGTGGATCTCCTTGTTTTATTGGGTAAAGATCGTGTCTTGTCTGCGTTGGAAGAGTCACGTCTTTATCGCCAAGAGGCTTAATTATTTGCTTGACATGAGCCCCGATCAAAGCTACTATATCCATCTGGCTAAGGGGCTATAGCTCAGCTGGGAGAGCGCTTGCATGGCATGCAAGAGGTCGGCGGTTCGATCCCGCCTAGCTCCACCAGAAAAAGATATTGCCCATCATTTTAGACGTCCCCATCGTCTAGAGGCCTAGGACACTGCCCTTTCACGGCGGCAACAGGGGTTCGAATCCCCTTGGGGACGCCATTTCTTTTGGTTGATTTTACACTGTTGGTTTGTGCATCACGAGCCACTATATCTGATCTGTGAGTGTAAAGCTGAAACTTTTAGTTATTGGCTCAGTAGTCTAAGGCCATCATTAATGAGCGCTTGCATCATAATGAGTGCTAGTAAAATAAGACTGATATGATAAAAAAGTTGCTCGAACCTGGGTGATAGGGGGCGTCTGCGTACTTTTTCTAACCCAAGTATAATCAGTTGTCCTCCATCAAGAATAGGTAGTGGGAGTAGATTGATAAGTGCAATCATACAGTTGAAAATAGCTAAAAAGTAGAAAAATTGAGCCAAGCCCTGTTGTATTGCGGATAGTGAAAATTGTACTAATGTTGCTGGGCCTCCAAGTGATGCAGGGGATAGGTCACCTGTCAATAGCATCGCCAGTGTTTGGCCTTGGAAGCTTAGTGTTTGTGTGAGATGATTGAATGCAGCGATAGCTGCTGCTTCATGGTTTGGTTTGACTGGTTGGCGAAGGCCTGGATCTGGTTTTATGGACTTGAGTTGAATTCCTAATGTTCCAGTTGGGGTAAGCCATCCTTCGTTTGCTAGTTCCATAAAGCGTACAAAAAATTCATCATGGCGTTTAACTCTAAGTGCAATGGTTTGTTTGGGGTTGATTTTGATCCAGCTGATAAGATCGCGTCCATCTGTTACGGCTACCCAGTCTTTGCTTTTGGAGAGTTTGTAGGCTGTTATATAATCTCCTTTTTGCAATCTTGCAGTATCGGCAGGTGAGTTGGCTTTTACACTGTTAATAATGGGTGGAACTACTTGTCTTTTGGGTTCGATGCCTAGTGAGAGGAGTAGATTTGGCTTTAAAGGATCTAGTTTCCAGTTTTCAAGATTAATAAAGGTTTGAAGTAGTATTGATTGTCGTTTTATAAGAAGAGGCACGGTTTTGGACTCACCGAGTCTTAGAATGAGAGCTTGGGCTGTGTTTGGCCAAGTTTCTGCGGTTTCTCCATCGATTTCAATAATTTGGTCGTTGCTTCTTAATTGTGCTTGCTCTGCAATACTATGTTCTAGAACATTGCCAATGATGGCTTTTGGATGTTTGAGGTTGAGACATAGTGCAGTAGTTATCAGTAGCCACGCAAAGAGGATGTTCATGAGTGGTCCTGCAAGAATAATGCAGGCACGTTTATAAACGGCTTGTTGAGGGTATGGCGTTCCTTTAATGGTAGGGTGTGTCTCTTGAAGCATTTCGACATAGCCACCAAAAAGCCATGGTGTTATTTTCCATAGTGTTCCTCGTTTGTTCCGCCATTTAAGGGCAGGTTTGCCAAAGCCAATAGAAAAAGATTGTATGCCAGTATTGTATAGGCGAGCGACGCTATAGTGACCAAGCTCGTGGAGAATAATTGTGCTTATCAGGCCGAGAATAATGAGCACAATAGACATGGCTGAAGTGAAAGCTTGATTTAAATGACTATATTGCCATGAATTATGATGCGCGCCAAGTAAAAGAACTTTAAAAAAATAGAAAGCACGGGATTTCAAGATGCATAAAAATCAGCTATGATAGAAGAAAGACTTTATGTAAACAACTGTATGCCAAGACGTAGAAACAAAAAGGTTACTTTGCCTCCTAGAGAGACTGATATTGCATGCTTAAGCCATGATGGTCATGGGGTAGCAATATTAGAAGGAAAAAAGACACTTATTCATGGAGCGCTTGTAAAAGAGCGTGTAAAGTTCTCTTATCAGAGTCAGTATGCTCGCTATGATGAGGGGGTGGTTGAAGAGGTGTTGCAGGCTTCTCCGCATCGCGTTACTCCTGGTTGTATTTACTTTGGACAGTGTGGCGCTTGTGATCTACAGCATATGGCGCGAGAAACTCAGCTTGACCATAAGCAGGGTCTAGTCTTAGCCAAGCTTCAACAAGAGGCCGGTTATGAACCAATGCAATTGCTCGAGCCCATATTGGGTAATAGCCATTATGGTTATCGACGTAAGGCAAGACTTGGTGTTCGTTATGTGGCAAAAAAGCAGCGCGTTCTGATTGGCTTTCGAGAAAGAGGAGGTCGTTATCTTACTGACATGAAAACGTGTGCGGTCTTGCATCCTAGTTTAGGAACTAAGCTAGATGATTTGAGTGTGTTATTGGGACAGTTAGAAGCTTTTCAGACAATACCTCAAATTGAAGCAGTAGTTGCAGATAATCAGGTTGCCTTGTGTTTTCGCACCCTATTGCCACTATCACAGTCAGATCGTAATCGCATATCCGATTTCGCAAGAGCCGAGAATCTAGTCATCTATTTGCAGCCTGGTGCTGAGGATTCGACAGAGCTGCTTTGGCCGACTAATCTACTTAGTCCCTTGTACTATAAGCACGCTAAGCATAATGTCCAGCTTGAGTTTTCAATGCACGATTTTATTCAGGTCAATCGTGAAGTCAACGAAAAAATGGTTGACCAGGTGCTTGAATGGCTTCAGCCAAATGATGAGATGCGTGTGCTTGATCTTTTTTCAGGCATTGGTAACTTTTCCCTACCAATGGCGCGATACGTCAAAGAGCTTATTGCCGTTGAGGGCAGTGACTCTATGGTGAGTAAGTTGCGTCATAATGCTGATGTAAATGACATTGGTAATCTTAAGGCTTTTGCAAAAGATCTAACGCAGCCACTCGAGGGCGAGAGCTGGGCTTCTTTATCATTTAATGCCTGCGTTCTGGACCCCTCGCGAGCGGGAGCTGAGCAGGTCGTACGTTGGTTGATTGACAAAAAAGTACCTTTAATTATCTATGTTTCATGCAACGCTCAAACTTTGGCAAAAGATGCTGCCCACCTTGCTCAGGCCGATTATAGTCTTGAGAGCCTTGCTGTTGCAGACATGTTTCCTCATACCACTCACATTGAAACTCTGGCTGTTTTTAAGAAAAGTTAGGCTTTTTTTCTTAGTCTATCATCTTGAATATATTGCTATTTTTTACGCTTGGACACTTATCTATGCTTGTCAATAGGCGATGATGAGCTGAGGGTGTCTTTCAGTAATGAATTAATACAGAATCATTATTGGCTTGCAGGCCTTTGTGATATGTATGTTGCAGTTTTTCTATTGTAGTTGTACGAAGATTAGTCGCTTTGTGCAATCGCATCAAGGCAAAGATCTTCATTGTAGTGTAAGCCTTTGTTGCTGGTTTGCTCCTGTGCTGCCTGAACAATAGCCTTAGCAACTGCAATGAGGTTGCGGCATTCTATGAGGGCTCTATTGGCCTGATATCGACAAAAGGTTTGATTGATTTCTTTTTCGAGGAGGCTGATGGTTTCTTGTGCATAGCGAAGACGCTCATCAGAGCGAACAATGCCCACATAATTCCACATGAGATTGCGGCAAGCCTCCCAAGTATGCTGAACGATCACGCCTTGGTGAAGCGCTGGTTTATTGCTCAGTCTTTCATTCGTTTTGTTTTGCTTGTCAACCATATGCTTGAGAATATCGTTAGCAGCGTTACGAGCCATGACAATGCATTCAAGCAGCGAGTTACTTGCTAATCGATTGGCACCATGCAGACCTGTGCAGGCAACCTCTCCGATAGCATAAAGATTATGGAGTGATGTGCGGCCATAAATATCGGTCGTGATACCGCCGCAGGTGTAGTGAGCTGCAGGCACAACAGGGATAGCCTCTTGAGTGATATCAATGCCTAGGGCGAAACAAGTCGCATAGATGTTTGGGAATGCTTGTTTAATCCAGTCGGACTCTCTGTGACTGATATCAAGGTAAACATGCTTGATCCCAAGACGTTTGATTTCAAAATCAATGGCGCGTGCAACTGTATCTCTGGGAGCTAGGTCAGCGTCAGGGTGAAAACGGTGCATGAAGCGACTGCCATCAGGGAGTTTAAGTGTCGCGCCTTCACCGCGCATGGCTTCTGTGATCAAAAATGAGCGAGCCTTGGGGTGGTATAAGCACGTTGGATGAAATTGATTAAAGGCCAAATCACTTGTTTTGGCCCCTGCACGTAGCGCCATAGCTAGACCATCACCACTAGCAGTTTCTGGATTTGAGGCGTATAGATAAACTTTGCTTGCCCCACCTGTTGCAAGACAGACGCTATTGGCGTATAAAGTGTGTATGTTCGATGAGTTTTCATTGAGAACAGAAACTCCAATAACTTGATTCTCTTCCTTAATTAAGTCAATGGCAATGTGATTTTCTAGTAAAGTAATGCGAGAATTTTTTTGTACTTTCTTTCGGAGTTTGTCGATAATTTTTGCACCAGTTGTGTCTTCAATATGGTAGATACGTCTTTCTTGGTGCCCCCCCTCTTGGTGAAGTGAGGGAGTATCTCCAGATTGATCAAAGACAACTTCTTGTGCTTGTAGCCACTCGATAGCTTTGTGACTCGATTGAATAATGGCCTTAACATGACTTGGATTGTTGTGGTGACAACCCGCTATTAGTGTATCTTGTATGTGTCTAGATTGTGCTTGATGGCACTCTTTTGATGCTGCAATGCCGCCTTGAGCATAAATTGATGCGCCATCACCACATGTGTTTTTACTCAGAAGTGTGATTTTGTATTCTTCAGCAAGGCAAATAGCACAAGTAAGACCCGCAAGGCCTGTGCCAATGATGATGACATGTTTATCGTCTTGTTTCATAATATTATTTTATCATTAATCTTTCATGATCGTCAATTTTATCAAGCTGGACAGTTTTTTGGATTGGATTAGATTTAACTATCTGGATGTTGCATAAGTTCTGGAAGTGAGGCATCCGTTATGCTATTGTCATGATTATCATTGTTTTTTTTATTGTTATGACGCAAGTAATTGATCAAAATCATATTCGTAACTTTTCTATTATTGCACATATTGACCACGGAAAATCTACACTATCTGACCGTTTAATTCAGCTTTGTGGAGGCTTGTCAGATCGTGAAATGAAGTCGCAAGTTCTTGATTCTATGGATATTGAGCGTGAGCGTGGCATTACAGTAAAAGCACAAAGTGTAACTTTATACTACAAGGCGCAAGATGGAGAAACGTATCAACTTAACTTTATTGATACACCTGGTCACGTTGATTTTGCCTATGAGGTTTCACGTTCTTTGTCTGCCTGTGAGGGTGCGCTTTTAGTGATTGATGCGGCACAAGGTGTTGAAGCACAAACACTTGCAGTGTGCTATATGGCGATTGAGCAAAATCTTGAAGTTCTGCCTGTGCTTAATAAAATAGATTTGCCTCAAGCAGACTGTGAAAGAGCAGCAAATGATATCGAAGAGATTATTGGTTTAGACGCGAGTGGGGCTATCCAGTGTAGTGCCAAAACAGGGCTTGGTATTCAGGATCTACTAGAGCAACTTGTCAGGGATATTCCGGCACCTCAAGGTAAGTCAGATGCTCCTTTACAGGCGCTTATTATTGATTCTTGGTTTGATCCTTATCTGGGGGTTGTTTCTTTAGTGCGTATCAAGCAGGGTAGTATTAAGGTTAAGCAAAAAATCCGGGTGATGTCGACAGCTCAAAGCTATATTGTCGACGATGTTGGAGTATTTACACCCAAGCGTGAATCCAAGACAGAGTTAAAAACCGGAGAGGTGGGATATATTGTTGCTGGGATTAAAGCCATTCAGGGAGCTCCAGTGGGTGATACCATTACACTTGAAGCTCAGCAGGCAGAAGCAGCGCTAACTGGCTTTAAAAAAGTTAAGCCTATGGTATATTCTGGTCTGTATCCAGTAAGTTCAGATGATTATGCTTTATTTAGAGATGCCCTTGCAAAGCTAAGTCTCAATGATGCCTCGCTCTTTTATGAGCCAGAGACATCTGATGCCTTAGGCTTTGGTTTTCGTTGTGGCTTTCTAGGGATGTTGCACATGGAAATCATACAAGAACGTTTAGAGCGTGAGTATGATCTTGAGCTTATTGTGACAGCACCTACAGTTGTTTACCAAGTTGAGTCGAGCAAAGGCGAGACTTTGCTGATTGACTGTCCTTCGCAGTTGCCACAGCCCAATCATGTTAAATCTATCGCTGAGCCTATTGCAGCAGTTCATATTTTGGTTCCACAAGATTATCTAGGCAATGTGATTAGTTTGTGTGTTGAGAGACGTGGTGTACAAACCAAAATGACGTATCATGGGAATCAAGTGGCATTGAGCTATGATTTGCCTATGAACGAGGTGGTTTTAGATTTCTTCGACAAATTAAAATCAGTCAGTCGAGGCTTTGCATCCTTGGAGTATGCCTTTAAGCGTTTTGAAGTGGCTGATTTAGTGAAGATGGATGTGTTGATCAATCATGAGCGAGTAGATGCCTTGTCGGTGATTGTGCACCGCAGTATTGCAGCCAGCCGTGGTCGTGCATTGGTTGAAACTATGCGAGAACTAATTCCAAGACAGATGTTTGAGATACCCATCCAGACAGCCATTGGTGGACACATTATTGCACGGGCCACAGTTCGCGCATTACGTAAAAATGTTACAGCCAAGTGTTATGGTGGTGATGTGTCAAGAAAGCGTAAGTTACTTGAGAAGCAAAAAGCAGGTAAAAAGCGCATGAAGCAAGTGGGTAAAGTGCATGTGCCTCAGGAGGCTTTTCTCGCTGTTTTGAAATCAAGCCAGGATAAGTCAGACTGATTGATTTTCTTTCGACTCACGCATGCAAGTAAGTGTGTAAGTTTATGAATTTATTTGTAGCTTTGCTTTTTTGTGAGTATTATTGTTTGGCCCTTGTTTCTGTCATGCTGGGATAAAGGTGTTATGAGCTAAGTGATTACTTGTCATTGTTGACTAGAGGCTTTTTTTTGCTAGCATAAACACAAGTAAAATAATAAAGGATTTGCCTATGTCACAGCTGCCTGATGTGCTGACTCAAGGATTTAACCATTTTTATGAATCATTTTATCGTGAAGACACGCAATTAATGCATGACCTAGTGGTTGAGGGGCAGCACCCCCATACCTGCGTAGTGGCGTGTTGTGATTCAAGAGTTGACCCCGCTCATCTTTTTAATAGCAAGCCAGGCGATTTATTCGTGGTAAGAGCCATTGCAAGTCATATCCCAAAGCATGCAGAACGTGATCTTGCGGCTTCAGTTATTGCAGGTATCTACTATGCAGTGATGGTATTGAAGGTTAAACATCTTGTGGTGATGGGACATAGTCAGTGTGGGGGCATTAAAGCCGTTGTGGAAAATGAGCAGCTGGATGATTTACCCGAGTCTTTGGTAGCTTGGTTAAAAGGTTTTGCTTCTGTGCGTTATTGTTGCCACACTTCTGATCATGATAGCCGGCTTGATGAAGCTGAAAAAGCTGGTGTGATTGAAAGTTTTGAGGCACTCAAAACGTATGACTTCATTGACGATGCAAAAACTGAGCATGGGTTAACTGTTCATGCTTGTCACTTTGACATAAAGTGTGGTTCTCTCGCGCTCTATGACGAAAAAAACAAGCAGTTCATTTCTGGTGGTTAGCTTAGGCTGCGTTGAGCTTTGCAGAAAATTTTGCTAAAATAAGACTTTAAGTTACTTTTTTGATCCTTATGACAGAGTTATCTAGAGTGGAACTATGGCTGTGGGCTTTTGTACTTTGCTTGGTTTGTGTGTGGTCAGCGCTTTTACCAGATTCTATGAGTCTTTTTGGTGTTGCTGTTCTTATTGCTTACGCTATTTACGATGTTTGTCAATATCCCAAAACAAGAGCTAAACTGAGTGCTAATCGTTTCTTTTCTCTCTTAGTCATAGGTTTTTTGATGAGTTTATCTTGGCTTGATTTTGCAACAGCACTTACGGGCTTAGTCGTTTTTACAGGGGGACTTTGGATTGCCTATCGATGGTCTTATCGAGAAGTGCCTGTTAGTGAAAATCCTTATCAGCTTGCTGCTTGGGCAGATGTGGCCAAAAACTACGCGCCTTTGCTTCTTTTGGTGTGGGCAGTACGTTCTTTTATTATCCAGCCGTACCATGTGCCTACAGGGTCACTAGAACCTAGTATTCTTCCTCATGAGCTAATCTTGGTAAAACAGTATGCGTATGGTTTACGGTTACCTGCTTGGCCTATTACTAATGCAAAAATGGTGGGTAGCCATTTGCCTCAGAGAGGTGATATCGCACTATTTCGCTCACCTCAAAACGAAAAAATTCTTCTTATCAAAAGAGTAATAGGCTTACCTGGTGATCATATACGTTACGACAACCAGCAGCTTTATATCAACGGGAAGTTATCTGAGCAAGTGCCGGTCAATGCAACTATTGCACACATGATTGATTCAGAGCCACATGATGTTCCACAAAATATGGCGATTGAAAAACTAGTCGGTGGAAAAGATCACTATATCCTAGTTTCTCAGGGCGAACATCGTGATGGAGTTCAGTCCGAGTGGGTTGTGCCAGAACATCAATACTTTATGATGGGTGACAATCGAGATAATAGTTATGACAGTCGCTTTTGGGGTTTTGTGCCCGAGCAAAACTTTATTGGTAAGGCTTGGTTTGTCTTTTTGAGCTGGGATCAAAATCATCATTTCCGCTGGGATCGTTTTGGTACAAGCTTATGAGTGAATCACAAGCTGCACTTGAACGAAAGTTGGATTATGCCTTTGAGAATCATGCATTATATGAACAGGCACTTAAGCACAGAAGTTATGCAAAAGATCACAATGAGCGCCTAGAGTTTTTAGGCGATGCTATCTTGGGCTCTGTCATCGCCTGTTATCTCTTTGAGCATTTTAAAGAATCCTGCGAGGGAGGATTAAGTCGACTACGAGCTCAGCTTGTTAAGAAAGATAGCCTTGCTGATTTAGCTCAGGATTTAGATTTAGGATCTTTTGTGCTCTTGGGTGAAGGTGAGTTAAAAAGTGGTGGTTTTCGCCGTGCAAGTATTTTGGCAGATGGCTTAGAAGCTCTTTTTGGGGCTATTTATCTTGATGGTGGTTTTGTGGAAGCAAAGCGAGTCATATTAGCATTGTATCGTGATAAGTTAGCGAATTTGACGCCAGAATCTGCAGAGAAAGACCCCAAGACATTGCTGCAAGAGTGGCTACAGGCTCATGCCAAGCCTTTGCCTCAGTATGATGTCGTCAAAATTGTAGGGGCGCAGCATGATCAGCAGTTTTCAGTGCAGTGTCAGGTAGAAAGCTATGATTTTATTGCTGAAGGGAGTGGTGCAAGTAGGCGAAGGGCCGAGCAGCAGGCAGCATCACGGTGGCTGCAATGGCTAGACGCCGAGGGTAAGGATGCCTCATGATTCAACCAAGATAAAAGCTTTTTAAAAAGTAGGCATGAAAAATACTGTGGAGACATCGATGAATAATCAAATACAATGTGGTACTGTCGCCATCGTGGGTAGGCCTAATGTGGGTAAGTCAACTTTACTGAATCGTATCATCGGTAAGAAAATTGCGATTACCTCTAGTAAGCCACAAACAACTCGCCATCGATTGCTGGGTATTCAAACACAAGGCCAAGTGCAGCGTGTTTTTGTGGATACCCCGGGGATTCATCAAAAAGCAACTAATCGTATGAATAAAATCATGAACCGTGCTGCACTCAGTGTGTTACAAGATGTCGATATTGTTGTGTGGCTTGTGGTTGTAGGAGAGTGGACACAAGAAGATGCCAATGTTGCTAAAGCCTTACAGAGTACGTGTTTACCTGTCCTTATGGTGATCAATCAGATTGATCGATTTAAAGACAAAGAAAAATTATTACCTTACTTAGAGCAAATTAATCAACTTGAGCTCAAGCAAAAAAATGTGCAGATGATTAGTGCCCAAACGGGGGATGGCGTTGAGCGATTGCTAGAGCAAATTGATCATGCTTTACCCTTTGCTGATTGCTTTCATTATCCTGAGGAGCAAACAACGGATCAAAGTGATTCTTTTATGATGTCGGAGCTTATTCGTGAAAAGTTGTTTCGACTATTAGGAGATGAGCTACCCTATGGCCTATCTGTACAGATTGAAATGATTGAGCAAGCTGAAAAAGTGAAAAAAGTGCATGCCATTATTTGGATTGAAAGAGCGAATCACAAGCCTATCGTTATTGGTAAAAAAGGCGACATGCTAAAACAAGTAGGCCAGCAAGCACGTATTGAAATTGAAAAACTTTTGGGTGAGAAAATTTTTCTAGGGCTATGGGTTAAAGTTAAAAGCCAATGGACCAATAACCTTAATCATTTACGTCAATTAGGCATTGAGGATCAGTAATGCGTGGAGCTAGTATTTCTGACTTGGCTTATGTGATACATACGCGGCCTTATCGAGAAACCTCCGTATTGGTCGACTTTTTTACTCAGGGTCATGGTTTAATTCGTGGTGTGGTCCGAGGGGTCCGTCAGCCTAAAAGTAAAATAAGAGGACTTATTCAAGCCTTCGTTCCTCTTAATATCGAATGGAAAGGGCAAGGTGGCCTTGTGTCGATTACGCAAGTTGAGTCCGTTGGTATGAGTTATCTTTTCCAAGCAAAGCGTCTTATTTCAGCACTTTATGTCAATGAGCTTATCCAAAAACTTGTGGGCGAGTGGGAAGCTTATCCTGATTTGTTTATGACCTATACACAAACCATGGCAAGTCTTGCTGATACCTCTTCATCATTGACCATGACGCTACGACATTTTGAATTTAATTTGTTGGATTTACTAGGTTATGGCGTTGATTGTCGATACACCTGTGATGGCAAGCCCATTGATGTGACCTTGTCTTATCGCTATCGACTAGGAGAAGGTTGGTATGAAGTTTCTGCTGATGATGTAGGTGCTGTAGTCGGTGATTTGGTTGTTGCAATAGCAAAGCAAAACTGGTCTTATCAAGGGCTTATGCCTGTGGCTAAGCGATTATGTCGACAGCTCATTACCCAGCAGCTTGGGCACAAAACACTACAGACACGTTCCCTGCTTCAACATTAGTTTTAAGTTCTTTGTAAACCAGTAAGAAGATTGTAAACTTTTTATTATTTTGATTGTTAGCTGTGAGGTGACAGTCATTTTTAATCCATGTCTTTTTATGCCCCCCTTGTGAGTCAAGAGGGCACAAGCGCTATTGAAAATATGCATAGTTGAAATCTTGATTTACATCTTGTCTATCACCCACCGTAAGCATAGGGAAAAGTACAAAGAATCGTTGTAAGGCAGACTTTGTTCGGGGAGATCTTTGTATAGACCTTTCGAGTGTTCCTTGGCTCCCAAGATTTCGTAAGATGCGGAGATTTGACTTTTTCAATATCGCAGAAGTTGAGTTTTGAGTGTTTTTGCATTCAAGATGAAAGGTGCGTTGGCTAGCATTACTGGTACTTACAAGACCTAATGTGAGTGGTGATAGAATAGATGCGGCAAATTGAGTGAGATTACTGATCACTCTAATGACAACAGCAATAGTGAAATTAATAGGGGCTATTACACTTATACCAAATAGTGTAAGTCTTGTCTTGATTGGATTTTGATCAAATTTAACTTTACTTGTATTTGAATACAAATCTGCACCAATGATGGGAACAAACTTTATCAAAGCAAGTGCTATATTAAAAGGTGTTGTGAACACTAAGTGATATAGTGCCTTCGGTAAATCGCCGGGATGACGGCTTTGATTCAGTGCGTTTTTTTCTAAGTAGCCTCCAGCATGGTTCATTTCCTTGTTGAATGTTGATATAAAGTCAGTTATAGAGGAAAGAGTTACTATTACAGGCGTTACTATCAAGAGAAAAGGTTTGTGTACTGGATGGTAGCGGGGATCCACGATGGTTCTATAACCTGTTACTGGTAGGCCAATGATGATGCCAGCTATAAGATTAGTGGATGGTAGGACAAAGTCACTTATGAGGAATGACATAAGTCTAGTATTAAGAAAAAAGTCCAATACAATCCATTTCATGATTCGGAAAGGAAGCAACATGGTGTAGGCAGCATTGGTTAGCCAAGTATTATTAGGTGGTTGAAAGGCTCGAGAAGCCAGTTGACACCCATGTGAGGTGTAATCCTGTTTTCGCATCAACTGCTCATGTAGTTTACTATCATTTGGGGATGGCATATTAATCCTACCTTCAGCTTAGTTGATTTTATATATAGGTATGCCTTTTTTCTTGCCATTTGTCAATATAAAAGCACCTTTGTTAGCGTATGGTTTTAGAATGGCAACACATGCTTTACTGAGTAACCATATTCTTGATGTCAAGGGCTGCGTCAAAGGATGCTTCGTCTAAGTATCCAAGGGATAAACATGCCTCTTTAAGCGTGGAGTTATCTTGATGTGCTTTTTTAGCAATTTCTGCTGCTTTGTCGTAGCCAATGACAGGGTTTAGCGCTGTCACAAGCATTAGCGATCGCTCGAGATAGTGATTGATCACTGCGTGATTGGCTTCTAAGCCGTCGATAGCAAAGGTAGCAAAGCTGGTGCAGCTATCACCAAGTAGTTGGATACTATGCAAAAGATTATAAATCATAACGGGTTTATAAACATTAAGCTCAAAATGCCCCTGGCTTCCGGCAAAAGTAATGGCTGCATCAGCTCCTATCACTTGAGCACATACCATGGTAAGTGCTTCACATTGGGTTGGGTTAACCTTGCCCGGCATGATAGAGGAGCCTGGCTCATTCTCTGGAAGCTTTAACTCTCCTAGTCCACATCTTGGCCCCGAGGCAAGGAATCGTATGTCATTAGCGATTTTATGCAAGGCGATGGCACATGTTTTGAGTGCACCACTGGTATTGACAATAGCATCGTGGGCCGATGAGGTTGCGAACTTATTGGGGGCACTAGTAAAAGGAAGTCCTGTTAAGCTTGCTATAGCTTGCGCTGCTCGTATGGCAAATTCTGGATGAGTATTGATGCCAGTGCCAACAGCGGTGCCTCCAAGTGTCAGTTCGTAGAGGCGTGGCAGGGTGTTTTCAATGGCTTCAAGTGCCTGCTCAAGCTGAGTGATATAACCAGAAAATTCTTGTCCAAGACTAAGTGGAACTGCATCTTGCAGATGAGTACGGCCAATTTTGTAGATTGACTGAAAAGCCTTTTGTTTTTGACTTAATGATTGAATTAAACGCTCTACTGCTGGTTTCAGGTGATGCACAATGTCGCTAGCAGCACTTATATGCATTGCAGTGGGGAAGGTATCATTAGACGACTGAGAGCAGTTAACATGGTCGTTAGGATGAATGGGCGACTTGCCTCCTAGAGAAGAGCCAGCGGCTTCATTGGCTAAGTTAGCAATCACT
The DNA here is from genome assembly GCA_047404175.1 of Legionellales bacterium. Lineage (GTDB taxonomy): Bacteria > Pseudomonadota > Gammaproteobacteria > M30B25 > M30B25 > M30B25. The sequence goes on from JBDOIW010000045.1 coordinate 49,752, forward strand.
TCATTGGTATTCATGTTTGTTTGAGTACCACTGCCTGTTTGCCAAACTTTAAGTGGAAACTGCTGATAAAGCTCATCCCCGATGATTTTGTTAGCAGCGTTGCTAATAAGCTGAGCTTGCTCGTTTGATATTTTATTAAGATCCGCATTGACTTGAGCCGCTGCTTTTTTAAGCTGAGCAAAAGCCTTGATCAAGGATTTTGGCATCGTATCATAGCCAATGGCGAAGTGGTGTAGTGAGCGTTGTGTCTGAGCACCCCAGTAGGCTTCATCATCCACTTGAATGGTTCCCATACTATCTTGTTCGTCACGCATTGTTTTTCCTTACCATTATCGTGTAGCTATGGTAGCAAAAGAGGGTGGTCTAGGTAAAGTGCGAGAGTTCTAATGGATGTCTATTCCTATCACTTTAGCCATGTGTTCTTGATTGATTATTATGGTATATAGTGCTATTTTACGGGGATTATATAAAAGGATTTTCTATGTTAGTAGCTTCCCGATATATTGTTGTTTTTAAGTTGTTTGGATTTTTATTCTTTACTTCGATCATTTCTCCATTTTTCGTAGATAGCTTTCTAGGGTACTTTTCTTCAGGTAGAATTTATACCTCTGGTATTTTGCTAGCTTTCAATCTCATGTGTTTTGTATCGTTTGTTCTTATTTCAATGGCTAAAACACGATATAGAGCGTATCTAGCTTTGCTCATATTATTAACTATTCCACCAGTTAGTATTTTCTCTGCGATATCAAGCAATAATTTTCCTTCTCTCTATGACTTTTATTTTCTTTGGGATGCAAGAGCCATGGCTACAGATGCTGCATCTATGTACCAGTCTTTGATTATAGAAAATATGGTTGCGATGATACCTTTAGTTATCTTGGTATTTTTATTTCCAAGGAAAATTGTTTCTGATAGGGTCGCGCAGTTTACCTATGGGCTCTATGCTTTATCCATTGTGCTTTTTATAGTAGTGCTTCAAGCGTACAATATTGGTGCAGGTAAGGGCATTGCTTCTCCAACACTTATTCCTGCCTACCTAGTCAGTAGTTGCATTGCTCATTTCAATCAGCCTGAGGTGGTTGATCGAGGTCTACCTATCTTCCGTGATGCTGTTCACAAGAAAAATATAGTCTTGATCATCGATGAATCTATTCGATGGGATTATGTAGACCTCAATCATGATCAGGGGACAACGCCATCGTTAATGAAAATAGCTGATAGTATTCATAACTTTCATAAGTCTTATTCCTATGCAAACTGCAGTAGCTATTCTAATATCCTGATCCGAACAATGGCTCGTTATGGACATGAGGCAGAAGATGGTTTTTCAGGTCGAACGCTCTGGGAAGCACTGACTCAAGCTGGATATAAAAATTATCTTATTGATGCTCAGCAAGATGGTAAAAATCATGATTACTTCAATCAACAAGAATTAAATAAAGGTAAAGTTAAGGTTCTTGCTGCTAAAAAGTTTGCAACGGATGTCCAGGTGGCTGATCTGATTAATCAAACGTTAAACACTGAGCCCAATCAAAAGCATTTTATGATGGTCATCAAAAAAGGTGCTCACGCACCCTATAACCTTAGAGATAAAGATCAAGCACGATTTAAACCTATTATGGAAACGAATCAAATCACTAAGGAACTTGATGATCATATTCTCAATAGTTATCAATCAAAAATTTATGAGAATACAGATCAGTTTTTTGCTCATTTGAAGCTATTAGATGATACGGTTTACATCTATACCTCGGATCATGGTCAAAATTTAAAACATCTTGATCACTCTGTAACCCACTGCACAACTCAAAATCCTACTGAAAATGAGGGTTTGGTTCCTCTTTTACTGCTAGGTAGCCACCAATCAGATCACTCGGTAGTCACCGCAATCAAACAAAGAAAGCAGGGGAGTCATACTTTTATTCCTTTCCTTATTTTGGGTTATGCAGGTTATCGTGACTCAGATGTTATTGCATATATGGGAAATCTAGCCAGTGATGAGCAGTTAATGAGTTACTTATATGGTAATGTCATGAGTATTACTGGAGCAGGATCCCATCGCTTTAGTCAAATCCGATAATACTTATTCTTAAGCTTTGTCATTTCTTTTGTGCACAGGCGCACTATATTCTGAGCGCTGTCATGTCTTCTAAGCCTTTATTACGCTACCTTGGACACTTTTTTACTCGGCTTCACACCCTTCCAAATCTGGCAAGTTAATTTTTTGCTAAAAAAATAATTAAATAGTCTATGCTTGTGTTTTTAGGAATAAGAAAGTAACATGCAAACCGATCTGACAAAGTATCCTGAGCAGATTTTAACTCATCGAAAACCAACCCTTATGTTAGGTGATTTACATGGCAATGCCTTAAAGCTTATGAACTTTTTGGTGACCTTTGGTGTCGTTGGAATGAATAGCAAGCAGTACGGTTATTTTGTAGAAATGTATAACAGCCTAGCCCAGCAAGTAGAAGATAATCATGTCATTATTACTGCTATTAAGAGATTACTTAGTCCCTCAAAAGTTAGAGTCAATCCAGCCCATTTGGTATTAATTGGTGATGAATTTGCCGATCGTGGTAAAAATGATTTTCTGACATTAAAAATCTTAGAATTATTAGATAGTGCTAAAGATATGAAGCTTTCTATTTTAGCATCTAATCACTCTTTTGAGTACATGCGTGCAACTCAAAGAAAAACAAAATCGTTGGAATATATGCAAGCAGAGGAGGTGAGAAAAAAAACATCAAGTCAAAAAGTTTCAACCCCTCGATTCTTCTTAGGTGAACGAGGTTTAGAGAAGGGTATCCCTGATCTTTTAGGGGTTAATTTTTTGAAGCATGACCATTCTCCATCACTGTATGGATTACTCAGTTTAGTACATGAGGTGCCTGAGATTGAGGAAGATATTCATCAGTTCAACGAGAATATATACCTAAAAGTGTTGAAACTGATTGATTATTGTGAAGTTGATGGGTACTTGCACATCTTAAGTCATGCCCCAATAGACTCCAAATTGATCGTTTTGGTGGCTCATGTTTTAGGGGTGGATGGTTTTCAAGATAGCATTACACCTAGTAATATAATGGATAAAGTAAGTTTACTTATCAAAAGTGAACAATCTTTGAAACAAACACTGGATAAAATAAATGAACGTTTTGTTGAAAAGGTTCGTGATGGCAGTATTTATGAGTGGATGAGTGAGTCTCAGGTTAAGGAATTTTATGGCTTTTGTGCAGATGATGCTTGGCAAACGAACCCTGTAGCGGCTGTTATGTGGAATAGATATTTAAACTATAGAGAGGATCCTATTTTTTCCACCTTGCCAAGAGTTGATTATGTTCACGGTCACACAGGTGAATGGGATGAGGCTAAAAGAGAAAGCATTAGGAACATTGCTAGTCGTATTCATAATTTGGATGATGGCAATAATTTGGGTAAAAGTCCTGAACATAGTAAGGGACGGTTAAGATTTTTATCAGGAAAAACAGGGTGGGTGAAGAAATTGGAAACAGGTCAGTTGCAGAGAATACCGTATTTGAATGATGATATAGATTCAGCAGGTCCTTCAACAAGCCCTTCAACAAGTCCTTTAGCAGGTAATCTGTGATAACACTCTGACTTATAATCACTTAGGCTTGAATAGTGGTATGCATATGAAAGCTTCAATTAAAGAATCACTACAATATCTTACAATGGCCTATGGGCCCTTGCATGAATCCTCATTTCCTAGAGCTTTTCATGAACAATCTACTCGGTACCTTTGGACTGATGCCTATGGTGTTCTGAGTTTGCTAAGTCTCTATGAGGAAACTAAAGACGTTCATTATCGTACATTGGCTGAGACTTTGGTGAATGATACGCATGCTGAACTTGCCCATAAAAGGCATTTGAATGAATGGTTGGATGGAGCAAGTGAGGATCATCCTACGATGGCGGGACTTCGTATTGGCAAGGAAGAAGATGAAGGACGCCCTGATGGTGATGGTCAGTATTTTCATTATCTAACCAAGTGGGTTTATGCGCTTTTAAAATTGAGTGAGGTCTCTAAAAAACATCCCTATTTGCTTTGGGCCCAAGAATTGGCTTTAAATGCCAGGGATGCTTTTGTGTACTTTAATCAAGGTGAGCCCTCTATGGTGTGGAAGATAAGCATGGATCAGTCAAAGCCACTTACCTCATCCCAAGGTAATTTAGATCCATTTGATGGATGGGTAACACTACAGCTTCTGCGAAACAAAAAAGATAGTCCAGAGCTACAAGAGGCTATGGTACCCTTTCAGATGATGGTAGATAGATGTATCCCTTTTTTTAATACTTCTGACCCCTTAGATTGTGGAGAGGCACTTTGGTTGGCGCATTTTTTTCCTAGTGAAACATGGAGTCAAGTGATGCATGACCGATGTTTGCTTGCTGTTGATCAAATGTTAGATCAGGGCTTGTTTGAACAGAGCTTTGATCAAAGATTAGCCTTTAGAGAGATAGGTTTAGGCATTGGATTAACTTGTGATGCTAGTCTAGATCGTGATAAGCATGATCTTGGTGAGATGATTTTACAGCGGTGCAAGCATCCTGATTTTATGAAGCGTGACCAGGACATTACTCCTGTGATGTTGGCTGCAGCACTATGTCGTCATAGTCTTATATAATTAATTATTCGTTTTTGTGCTGGCTTGTAGAGTGAGGCACGTAAGTTTATAGATGTGATTGAATTATGTGTCGATATTTGAAATGGCTAGAGCGGTGAATCTTATTCCCAGTGGGACTAATTCATCATTAGCTAAATGTTTTCTGATAGTTGGTGCTCCGGAGAGGATTCGAACCTCTGACCTTCCCCTTAGGAGGGGGACGCTCTATCCAGCTGAGCTACCGGAGCAATAGGCTTATGTTAACATGCCATGAGCGGATGCTCAACCGAGATTTTATTCGAAATAATTGACATATTATCTAAATAAGTGCATGATAATAATGATTTTTTTGTTGTTTTGGTGGTTTTATATGCCTAAGTTATCGTATGTCGAAAAACATGGTTTGTATGATTCTTATACGCACTGGATTAAGTTGTTAACGAATCATTCTCGATTCGTTTATAATATGTTATCTAGAAACGTTGTCTTTTCTCGCTGGCAACGACGTTACCTTAGTCACGATGAAATGCAATCTTTGAGAGTCATTTGGAGTGAGTTTGATCGCAAGCGCAATAACCCTGAAGTCATTGCTCTACTTGATGCGCTACGCAAAATGATTGATACTCAAGATAGTAGTCAGTTTATGAGGCTTTACGATAATCCAATGTTTGAAAGCATATTAAGTCATAAAGATCTTATTGAATCAAAA
>JBDOIW010000046.1:0-20599 GCA_047404175.1 Legionellales bacterium
GTGCCCAACAGCTCACTAAATGGGTCCATCAGAGGCAAATCGTCGATTTTAATCTGATGACAGACTTATCTAAGTCCTTTCGTGAGTACCTCAATCAACATGCAAGTATTGAGTTTCCAGAATTGGCTTTAGTGCAAGAGGCAAGCGATGGTACGCTTAAATGTTTGGTGCGACTTGCCAAAGGGGACAGAATTGAAACGGTTTTTATCCCTGAAACCAATCGTGGGACGCTTTGTGTGTCTTCACAAGTGGGTTGCTCCCTCAATTGTTCATTTTGCTCAACGGGCAAGCAAGGGTTTAACCGCAATTTATCGCTTGCTGAAATTATTGGTCAACTTTGGCTTGTACGTCGAGAGGTTGAGTCGCGAGGGCAAAAAATCACCAATGTAGTGATGATGGGCATGGGGGAGCCTTTACTTAATTTTGATCCTGTCGTCAGTGCAATGGCTCTAATGGTATCGGATCAAGCCTATGGTTTATCCAAATACAAGGTGACACTTAGTACTTCAGGTCTTGTTCCTCAAATGAAGCGGCTGGCAGAAGTGAGTCCAGTTGCTCTTGCTGTATCCCTGCATGCCCCATATGATGATTTACGTAATGAGTTGGTCCCGATTAACCGTCACTACAATATTGAGACACTACTTGCCTGTTGTCGAAGTTACTTTGCTAAAGAGCCCCGACGCAAAGTGATGTTTGAATATGTGATGCTCGATGGTGTGAATGATCAAGAGCATCATGCAAAGGCACTTGCAAAGCTGTTACGTGGTATGAAAGCAAAAGTCAACTTGATTCCATTCAATCCATTTCCTGGAACGTCATACACAAGCTCTCCATCTAATGTCATTGAGCGCTTCCAAAATCATCTTATTAACGCTAAGATACATACAACGGTAAGAAAAACACGAGGCGACGATATTGATGTTGCCTGCGGTCAGTTGGTGGGGGACTTTACCGATAAAACAAGACGCCAACACAATAACAATAAGAAAGCTAATGAGGTATGAAGTATGAGTGAGTCAGATTTTTCATCTGAAAATGATCAATCCCAGTCCTTGGGTCATGTGTTACAAAAAGCAAGACACGATAAAAAGTGGTCCGTGGGTGATGTAGCAAGCCACTTAAGGCTCCGGGAATCTGTGATTCAGTCTCTTGAGTCCGGAGAATATCCCGAAGAGTCCTTGGCCTATGTCAAAGGTTATATAAGGGCTTATGGTAAGCTTGTGGAAATTGATCAAGAGTGGCTGAATGAGTCAGTGGTTCAACTTGATGTTGAACAGCCTCAAGTTGTTTCTCCTGTGCAAGTAACATCTCGTTCGCATTGGTTACAACAATTACCTTTAAACACAAAAATGGTAGTTTTGTTATTTAGCATGATATTGCTTTGTCTTATGGCTGCACGCATTTTCCAAAGCCCTATCGACGAACAAGCTGAGATTCGTGATTTAGTAACGTTCAACCAAACGTCTGAAGATCCCCAGCATGAAACAGCAGAGACTGCTTCACAAGATGAGCTTAATACAGAGGTGGTTGAACAAGTATTAACTGATGAACCTATGATAAGTGAGTAAATTATGGCTCAGTCTCACCGAGCAGTACGTGGTATGCGAGATATTCTTCCTAATGAGTCAGGCCGCTGGCAAGATTTAGAAAATAAGATTGCGCGAACGATGTGTGCTTTTGGTTATCAACAGATTCGTCTTCCTGTTTTAGAGTCTACAGCGTTGTTTTGTCGATCAATTGGCGAAGAGACTGATATTGTCGGCAAAGAAATGTATACGTTTAATGATCGCAATGGTGATTCGCTTACCTTAAGGCCAGAAGGAACGGCTTCATGCCTGCGTGCTGGTATTGAGCATGGTCTATTTCACAATCAGCGACAGAAACTGTGGTATCAAGGGCCTATGTTCCGTCACGAGCGTCCTCAGCAAGGGCGCTATCGTCAGTTTGATCAGTGGGGCGTAGAGGCTGTCGGTTACCCTGGTGTTGAGTGTGAGGCTGAGTTACTGCTCATGACCTGGCAGTTATGGCAAGATATTGGGATTGCTGATTCACTGACTCTCGAGCTAAATAGTCTTGGCGATGATGAAACGCGTAAGCAATATAGGCAGCATTTACAGGCTTATTTTGAGCCTTATCAGGAACAATTAACAGATGCTGAATTAAAACGCCTCCATGAGAATCCCTTACGGTTATTGGATAGTAAAAACCCAAAGCTCGATGCGCTCATCGCTAAGGCACCGACGATTGATGCGGTGTGGTCTGATGAAGCAAGGCAGCGTTTTGACTCGCTGCAATTACTGCTGCAATCATGGCAGATCCCTTTCCAGTTTAACCCCCATCTGGTACGAGGACTTGATTACTACCAAGATACAGTGTTTGAGTGGGTGGCTCATGATGAATTAGGTGCGCAAAATACTGTTTGTGCAGGTGGCCGCTATGATCGCTTGGTTGAAACGCTTGGTGGGCCTAAAACCAGTGCCTTTGGTTTTGCTGCAGGCTTGGATCGCTTGCTGCTCATGCCTTTCAAATTAACGTCTTCTCTACCAAGTATCGCAGTGATTGTTGAAGACGATGCTTGCTATAGTTTTTTACATGCTCACCTGCTTGAGTGGCGCAAAATTATGACTCAGCATTGTTCGATTTGCCTAGATTCCCCCGCGGCTAGTTTGAAAAGTCAGCGCAAGTGTGCCCAGAAATTAGAGCCTATTATGACGATCCAGGTTGATCAGACTAGCCTTGAGGATGAAACTTTTTTGATTTACAGTGCTGGTGATGGTGAGCGCTGTAATGCTGATGTTGTACTCGATCGACTTACACGTCTTAAGGAAGCATAATGACAGATCATTTTGAAGAAGAAGCACAGTTAGAACAAATCAAGGAATGGTGGCAAGAGAATTATAAAACACTTATATTTTCTGCTACTCTAGGTTTGTGTATCTGGGGTGGCTGGCATAGCTGGCAGTGGTATAACCATCGTCAGCAGCTTGCTGGAAGTGCTGACTTTGCAGTTTTGATGAAAGCCGATAAACTAACTGACCTAGATCACCAGCTGTTTCAAGAAATGACGGGGCGGCCTTTCTCTGGTGTATATCCTGTTGTTGCGCAGTTAAAGAAAGCTCAGCTACTGGTGCAATCTAACGACTATGACTCTGCTATTGAGGTGCTAGATCAAGTTTTGTCGTCTTCTATGCCAAGTGAGCTAGAAGCCATGGTGAGAGTACGACTGGCTAGGTTGTTCGACCAGAAAAATGCCTATGAGGCGATATTAAAGACATTAGAACCGGTTCATGATTCTCAATGGTCAGCTTGGGCCGATTATCTTCGTTCGCATGCCTATCATGGTTTAAAACAGGACGAAAAAGCAAGTAGGCTTCTTGAGCAGTCAGCTAGTCAGTTGCAGGAAGATAGCTTGCTTAGGCGCTTAGTTGTCTCTGAATTGGTGCAGAAATAGGATTAACCAAAGAACAATAAGGATTAGCAATGAAACGTTTTTTGTGGTGTGGACTCTTTTTACTTTCAGGGTGTCAGCATGCCCTTATAAGCGGTAAAGCTCCTGTGCAATTGGTTTGGAATAAATCAATAAATCGAGGTTTTGTTTCTCATGATGGTGATATGAAGCCAACGGTTGGGGAAAAAATTTGGGCAGGGGATGCTTATGGCAATATAGGCGCTTATGACAAAGAAAATGCCGGTTTGCTATGGCGTATAACACTGAATGCAGGTCTTAGTGCCCCTTTAACAGAGGATCGTGGTCAGCTAGCTGTACCTTTAGCCTCCGGTAAAATGGTCATGCTTGATAGTGCTAAAGGAATTTTGCTCTGGTCTTATCCTATGAAAGGACGGCTATTATCGGCACCCGTCTTCTCTAATCAATATGTGGTTGTCAAAACTGATCTCGACCATGTTTATGTGATTGATCGGAAAACAGGAAGGCTGCAGTGGCATTATCACAATGATGCTCCTTCTTTAGTCTTGTATGGTAGTAGTCAGCCTTATGTGAGCGGTGATTCTATTGTTGTGGGTTTTGCTTCAGGCCATCTCGCAAGAATGCGTTTAAAGGATGGAAAAGTCATTTGGGCCCGTCAGGTGAGTGAGCCAAGTGGTCAAACTCAGGTTGCACGTATGCGAGATATCTTAAGTACACCTATCGTAGCTGATAATCGTGTTTATTGGGCTGGATTCCAGAGTGGGGTTGGTGCATATACATTTGATGATGGTGAGGAGATTTGGCGTTATGATCATGGAAGTTACTATAATTTTACTTGCCATGATGATGTCCTATTTGCTCTAACTGAAAATCAACATCTTATCGCGATGAATGCGGTTGATGGCGAGTTGCTTTGGGAGAATGAGCAATGGCAAGGGCAGGATACTCTTTTTGCGCCAGTTTTTGCGATGGGGCATCATTATCTCCTTGATGCGGGCAACAAGTTGTATGAGATCAATCCTGATGACGGTAAAGTAAGCTCTTCCATGTGGCTAGGTCGAAACGATAGTCTTGCTGGTGGTTTTGTTGCAGATCAAGATGCATTGTATGCTCTCTCAAAACATGGTGGCTTGGTGAAGGCGATATCAAAGTGAGCGTTTCTGACTTGAGTATTTTATAAGTCAATGATAATATTAATAAAAAATAGATATATTTGCCTATGAGTCAACTTGTCGCGATTGTTGGACGCCCTAACGTAGGGAAATCAACTTTATTTAACAGCCTGACTGAATCAAGACATGCGCTTGTTTTAGACGAAGATGGTATTACCAGAGATTGCCAATATGGTGATCGTGTACATCATGGACGTCTTCTCAGTTTTGTAGATACTGCAGGTCTCTTAGGGAGTGATGCTGTTGGTATGGAGCAAGCTGTTGAGGCTCATGTTTGGCGTGCTATTGCAAGTTGTGATTATGTACTGTTGATAGTGGACGCCTCCGTTGGCTTGACAGACCGTGATCGTGAGATTGCAAGAGCATTACAAAAAACGCAAGCTAAGATTGTAGTTTGTGCTAATAAGATCGATAGTGACGATATTGCTTGGAAGTCTGCAGAATTTCATCAGCTTGGTATTGCTCAAGTCATGTCGATATCTGCTAAGCGACGTAATGGCTTAACTCATTTGCTAGACTTTTTGTTGACGGAATTGCCCGAGGAAGAAAGCGATAATGAGTCTCTTGAGGGTCCTCGTGTGACATTGATAGGTAGGCCCAATGTGGGCAAGTCTACTTTATTCAATGCGATTGTAGGTGATGAACGTGTCGTGGTCTATGATGAGCCTGGTACAACAAGGGATAGTGTTAGCTTAGGCTGTCATTTTAAAGACAAGCCTTATGTTTTGGTCGATACTGCAGGCATGCGCAGACAGAGACAAGTGCATACTGTCATTGAAAAGTATTCGATTATTCAGGCTGTTCGAGCTTTGTCTTCCTCTGATGTAGTGATTTATGTGATTGATGCCCATGACGGTCTCGTTGAACAGGACCTCAAATTATTAAGTCAAGTGATGCATGCTGGAAAAGGTTGTGTTGTTGCCTTCAATAAATGGGATAGTCTCGATGAGTATGATCGTGAACAATTTCTAGAAGCTATTGATCGTAAATTAGTGCATTTGGGTTACATAGAGCAGGTACCCACTAGTGCTATTCGCTCTAAAGGTTTGGTTCCGCTGTTCAAAGCCATTGATCAAGCATATTTGAGCGCCACTAGTGTGCTAAAAACACATGAGGTCAATGATGTGCTTCGGCAAGCGGTGATGGCGCATGAGCCTCCTATCATCGGTCGTCATCGCATTAAACTTCGTTATGCACATGTCATTGGCTTGCAGCCCCCGACTATATTAATTCATGGCACACAAACTGAATCACTACCAGATGCCTATAAGCGTTATTTGGTTCGTTGTATTCGTGAGCATTTTGACTTGGATGGCACTGAAATTCGATTAAAATTTAAATCAAGTGATAATCCTTTCCAAGGAAAAACTTCTTTGAGTGGGCGCCAAATGAAAAAGCGTGCTCGTCTTATGCGTTTCATTAAGAAAAAAAAGCGATCATAGTTCCTATGCAGCTTTATCTTTTTTTGCATCAATGACTTTATGATGCACTAGCATTGCTTCAAGCGCTTTAAGCGATAACTTGACTAAATCCTTACCTAATAGATCAATGTCGTCATGGTGTGAGTGTTGTTCAATCAACGCTTTTACCATATGCATGTGATTAACACTGACACATATGACAAGCTTGGGAGCTTCTTTTAATGTTTTGTGATAGTCAATACCCTGAGTCAGGCATTCATGAATAAATGCTTCGATCTTTCGCTCTTTTTCTTCATTGTGACTCGGAAGGCTCCCTTGTGTCGTTTGGCCATCTTTACCATGCTTTACAGCACCATGGTGGTCATTGGCAATTAGGTCAATGAGTTTTTCACTACTTGATTGATTTTCTCTGGCAAAAATAACATCACCTTGTAAGGATTTTTTTCGTCGGTCAAGGTGTATGAGTTTTCCTGTGCTACCGTTACAGACAAGTACTAAAACAGTGTCATGATGGGACATAATGCTTTCCTATTTAGTTAGTAATACCCTAATTATAGCGCATTAATTTTTTTCTGTGTGCTCAATCTGTGTCGTAAGAGAGCCATCATGTGTGACAAGGGTGAGGGGCTTAGAGATGTCAATATCTTTAATCGAGTGTATAGATTTTTGTTGTTGGTGAGCGGAAAGATAGCCTCGCTTTAATGTGGCACTTGGATCAAGTATTTTGAGTGTTTTCATTAGAAGATTGAGCTTGTCATGTGCAGATTGTACTGAGGCTTGTGATGTGTGCTTTGTAAGTTGTCGTATAAAGTAGGTAAGTTGCAATGAGTAAGTCTCAATGCGGTTTTTCAGGGTTGCTTGGCGTAATTTTATGAGAGCAAGAGATGCCATTTGTTTGTGATGTTGGTGTTGGCATTTCGATGCGTGGTTTAGACGTTGAATCAGGATGTTCAATCTTACTTGGTGTGGGCTTTTGGCAAGCATTGCATGGTGGGCTTTTTGTTCTAGTCTGTCAACTTGCATCGCAAGGTGCTGTAATTGTTGTTCTAGGTTGTGCTGCAGTCTTTGAAGATGACGGTTATGTTGCTCGATAAGCCATTGTATGCTTGGTGCTACCATCACTGAGGCTGCTGTTGGTGTGGCAGCACGACAATCAGCGACAAGATCTGAAAGGGTAGTGTCTGTTTCGTGTCCAATGCCTGTGATGATGGGTAAAGCTGATTCATAAATCGCTTCACACACGGGTAGCTCATTGAATGCCCATAGATCTTCAATTGACCCTCCGCCTCGAGCGAGTATGAGTACATCAACACGATTGAATGTGTTAGCAAGAGTGATTGTGCTCGCTATTGCTTGTGCCGCCTCTGATCCTTGCACAAGACATGGATAAATCTCTATCGATAAATAAGGTGATCGACGCTTGAATGTAGTGAGCATGTCGTGCAGTGCAGCTGCATTGGAAGAGGTGATTATACCGATACGTTGTGGAATAAACGGTAGTTCTTGCTTGTGAGACTCAAGGAAAAAGCCTTTTTGTTCAAGTTTTATTTTGAGTTCTGCAAACTTCTTTTTTAACTCCCCTTCACCGTAAGGTCTCACGTGTTCAACAACACATTGAAAATCACCTCGAGCGGGATAGAGTGTTAGTTTGCCACTGACTACAATAGCATCACCTTCTTGCATGGATAGGTTGCCATATTGGCGGTTTTTAAAAAAGGCACAGCGAAGCGTCGCCTTGGCATCTTTAAGACTAAAATAGATATGTCCAGAGCGAGCATAAACAAGGTTGCTTACCTCGCCGATGATATGCATATGTGAAAAGTGATGTTCAATGACTTGCTGACTTAAGTGAAGTGCATCGGTTACTGTAAGCTGCGTGGCAGAAGCGTTGACAATAGGTGATGGCATTGACGCTAAGTTTTTACGCTAATTAGTTAGTGTAGAGGCGTCTTAGTAAAAAAGCAAATAGTTGTGCCAATAGGAGGATCTAGCGCTGATGCTATTGTATTTTAGACAAAAATACGATAAAATTAATTAAGTCAAAACACCCTCAGTTATCATGGTATCAATCCGAGAATCAATCGCACTTACGTTTGATGATGTTTTGCTTGTCCCTGGTGCATCTTCAGTACTACCTCATGAAGTGGATGTTACAAGCAAACTCACGCAGTCGATTCGCTTAACTATTCCTTTACTTTCAGCAGCTATGGATACAGTGACTGAGTCATCACTTGCGATCGCCATTGCTCAAGAGGGCGGTATGGGGGTTATCCATAAGAATATGACCCCAGAAAACCAAGCAGATGAAGTACTTAGGGTTAAGAAATTTGAAAGTGGTATGGTACAAAACCCAGTGTGTGTTCATCCTGATATGTGCCTTGAAGAGCTTAATCATTTGCGCCATGAACATGGTTTCTCTGGATTTCCTGTTGTCGATGGTGATGTCCTCAAAGGTATTATCACCAATAGAGACGTTCGTTTCGAAACTAATCTAAAAAAACGTGTTGCTGACATGATGACGCCGAAAGACCAGTTAGTGACAGTGTCGGATACTGCCGATAAACACAAGGTGCTTGCACTCTTTAGTGAACACAGAATTGAAAAAATGCCAGTGTTAGATAAAAGTGGTCACCTTAAAGGCATGGTAACCGTAAGAGATATCTTAAAAGCTGAAGAAAAGCCTAGAGCCTGTAAAGATGAACTAGGAAGGCTGCGAGTTGCGGCCGCGGTTGGAACAGGTGATAAAGAGCTAGAGCGCGTGAAATGCCTTGTGAATTCTGGAGTTGATGCAGTGATTGTCGATACTGCTCATGGACATCATGCTTTTGTGATTAACCAAGTAAAGACTATCCGTAAACTCTATCCAAATTTAGCCATTATTGCGGGTAATATTGCCACAGGTGCTGCGGCACTTGCATTAAGAGAAGCAGGTGCTGATGCTGTAAAAGTCGGCATGGGGCCAGGTTCGATTTGTACCACTCGAGTAGTGGCTGGTATTGGCATGCCACAAATTACTGCCATTATTGATGTTCGTCAAGCCGTTGGTCCAGGCTTTCCTATTATCGCTGATGGTGGTATTCGCTACTCTGGCGATGTGGCCAAGGCCTTAGCTGCTGGAGCCAACAGTGTGATGATTGGTGGTATGTTTGCAGGTACTGATGAATCGCCTGGTGATATTGAGCTTTACCAAGGACGCTCATACAAGGCCTATCGTGGTATGGGCTCGATGGGGGCTATGTTGCAAAAAAATGGTTCTAGAGACCGGTATCATCAATCAAAAGATAACGAAAAATTGGTGCCAGAGGGTATCGAGGGGCGTGTTAGCTATAAGGGGCCAATGAAGGCTATTTGCGACTTAATTACAGGTGGTGTTCGCTCTAGTATGGGGTATCTTGGCTGTGAGAATCTTGATCAGCTTCACCACAATGCAGAGATGGTACGCATCACTAACGCAGGTGTCCGAGAAGGACACGCTCATGATGTTGTGATTACAAAAGAAGCGCCTAATTATCAACAAGAAAAGTAATAAACCTATGAATAAGCATCAATATATTGCTCTAATTGACTATGGTTCTCAGTATACGCAAGTTATTACAAGAAAAATAAGAGAGTTAGGGGTTTTTTCTAAAGTTATTTCATATCATAATGTTTCAGAGATCCTGAACGACCCACTGCTCAAAGGCTTAGTGCTTTCAGGTGGGCCTCAGAGTGTTCATGACAAAGGTGTTTCTATCGATCAGTGGCTAGATCAAGTCACTTGTCCATTGCTTGGGATCTGCTATGGTTTGCAGGCATTAGCAGCAGCAAGTGGTGCAATAGTGGCATCCGGTGAGGCGGGCGAGTATGGGAAGTCACTCGTTGAGCTAAAGCCATCGTCTTTATGGTCACGTGTTGACAATTCACATGAGCCTTTGAATGTGTGGATGAGTCATATGGATGCAGTTCAGTCTTGTCCTGATCACTTCGATATTATTGCGACAAGTGCACATGCACCAATCGCTGGCATTGCGCACAAAGAAAAGCCTTGGTTTGGTCTTCAGTTTCACCCAGAGGTCATGCACTCAGAACAAGGCGATAACATGATTGCCGCGTTTGTTCTAGATATTTGTGCTTGCCGACAAGATTGGCAAACATCGACCATGCTGGATGAAATGGTTGCATCAATAAAAAATAGCGTTAAGCAAGATCAAGTTATTTTGGGCCTTTCTGGTGGCGTTGATTCCTCTGTACTGGCTGCGCTTTGTCATCGTGCGATAGGGGATCAATTA
Organism: Legionellales bacterium; assembly: GCA_047404175.1. Taxonomy (GTDB): domain Bacteria; phylum Pseudomonadota; class Gammaproteobacteria; order M30B25; family M30B25; genus M30B25. Next base: position 10,289 of record JBDOIW010000046.1, read on the forward strand.
ACTTGTGTGATGGTGGATACTGGCTTACTGAGAAAAAATGAAGTGCAGGATGTCATAGATTCTATCCACTCAGCGATGCCTGTTAAAATTAAGGTGGTTGATGCCAAATCTCGTTTCCTATCTGCGCTTAAGGGGATTAAAGACCCTGAGGAAAAGCGTAAACGTTGTGGGCATTTATTCATTGATGTTTTTGAGGAAGAAGCGAGTCACTTTCATGGTCAGGCTCAGTGGTTAGCTCAGGGTACGATTTACCCTGATGTGATAGAATCTGCAGGTCATGGCTTTGATGCAACCCATGTTATTAAGTCTCACCATAATGTAGGTGGATTACCAGAAAAGCATGGTTTTAAATTACTTGAACCTCTGAGCCAGCTTTTTAAAGATGAAGTGCGTGCTCTTGGATATGAGCTTGGATTACCTAAGTCTCTAATTCAGCGTCATCCATTTCCAGGTCCTGGACTATCCGTACGTGTGCTGGGAGAAGTGACAGAAGATAAAGTGAGTTTGCTTCAGCAGTGTGACGCTATTTTTATGGAAGAGCTACATTCACACAATTTATATCATGAGGCTGCACAAGCCTTTGCAGTGTTACTTCCGGTTAATTCTGTTGGTGTAAAAGGAGACCAGCGTGTTTATGGTCCTGTGATAGCGATCCGTGCTGTGACCACAGATGATTTCATGACAGGAGACTGGGCGCGTTTACCATTTGATGTTTTGGCGATTATTTCTGCACGTATCACTAATGAAATTAAAAGTGTAAGTCGTGTAGTTTACGATATTACAAGTAAACCTCCTGCCACAATTGAGTGGGAGTAGTTATTTTAGTGTAAGTAATTGATTTAATTGTATTTATTAATTACACATTACTTTCACACTTAGAAATCAATCGTTGATTTCCTTAGTCTTTTTTCATACAGTTACACAAAAGGTTGCACAAACGTGACCAGAAACAAAGACTGTCACACGCACTGTAGCTGTTCCAAAGACAAAGATAGTCAAGCAAGAACCGCAGCAGCAGACGACGCCAAAAGGCACAGAACGAACAGACTTCACACCTATTCGTCCACAACCAACGTTACCAAATCAACAAGACGACAGAGACAAACGTTGAAAACTCGCTAAAAGTGCACGGTTTGTAGCTGTTTAACTGTTTGGTTGACACTATGTCTGACTGGCATAGTGAGACGCACTACAAATACTTCACCTTTAAAATCATTGCTATACAGCAGATGTAGAAAAAACGTGCTGTTCATCCCTTTAACAAATCTATAATATAAGACTGACACTTAACCAATGGAGGTGTGAGATGAAATCTTATGACGAGTTGAAAGCTGAAATGGAAGCAATTTAGCAGCAGATGGTTGAAGCTAAGAAGAACGAACGTGCTAATGCACTGAAAGAAGTAAAGCGTCTCTGCAAAGAGTTTGGCTTTACTTCTGGTATGCTGAAAGGCTCACTTGCTGAAGGGCGCAAGGTAACAAAAAAATAGTATGAACACACATCACTCATATCGCGCTGACTTACAGATACTTAGAGGTGTATCGGTATTATTAGTGTTTCTTTACCATTTGAAAGTTCCTGGATTTCAAAATGGTTTATTAGGAGTCGATATCTTCTTTGTCCTAAGTGGCTTTTTCATGGCTACTCTTGCAAATAGAGCTAGTCCTTTTGAGTTTTATGCCAGACGGTTAAAGAGATTGCTCCCCGCATACTTTGCAACGGCCATAGCTACTAGTGTAGCTGTAATTTTATTAACGAGCCCAGTTGAATCTAATCAACATTTAGATAGAGCTTTCTTCTCTATAGTTGGATTAAGTAATTTCGCTTTTTGGGCTGAAAACAGTTATTTTGACTCTTCAGCGTTTAAACCACTACTAAACTTTTGGTCTTTAGCAGTTGAGCTGCAATTCTATCTCTTCGCTCCATTTTTACTTCCGTTCTTGCATAAAAGAAGATTTTTATTAGCCGTTGTGATTTTAGGCTCTCTATTAGTATCAATTTTAATAGTTACTGTGTCGCCTAAAACAAGTTTTTTCATGCTTCCTACTAGATTGTGGGAATTCTTGCTGGGTGCATGTGTTGCTTGGTTTACCGTAACTAAGCGTATAAATAAGTTTGATAATATACTTCTTTATGCAGCTGTGGTTCTCTTGCTTGTGGTAGTTTTTGTCTATCCACTTCCGCAAGACTCGTTGTCTATATTTACTGGGCACCCAAGTTTAGCTGCTTTAGTTGTTGTTCTATCAACTACTGCCATTATCTCGATAGGATTAGATAGAATAGTCTCCACAGAAGCACTCCTATCCAGGATTTTAATAAAGTTAGGTGACTACTCTTACTCTATCTACCTTGTTCACTTCCCCATCATTGTGCTCGTTAACTATTCCGAATTTGGAGGTACAAGACTGGGTTACAATGATCTCTCACACTTACTTGGAATTATTTTTTTAACGTTAGTTGCTTCGATTTTTCTATACAACTACGTGGAAAAGTTAAGATACAGCGCCCATGCCACTGCTACTACAGTTGGGCTGCTGGCGACTTATCTTGCGCTTGGTTTCTTCGGTGGAACTTTAAATAAATTAGGTTATAGCGAAAATGAAATTCTGGTATTTAATGCTTGGGAAGATAGAGCCGTTTATCGCTGTGGAAAGTTAAACAGGATCTTTAATCCTTTCTCTGATACTTGCCTATTAGGTGATGAATTAAACGGAGATAGGGTATTGTTGCTTGGCAATAGTCATGCTGACTCGATCAAAATAGCCTTTCAAGAATCCATGAAAGATGACGGAATCACAACCTTCTTTTATGTCCACAACAGCCCTCTTATGTCCTCTTCTCTAGATGCAAGGCGAATATACAGTGAGGTGATTGAAAAGGGAATAAATACTGTTGTTATCCACTACAGTCCATCATTTTATGACAATGACGCACACCAAATAGAGATGGCTTCTTTTGTCGATTTAATGGATGATAATAACATCTCTGTTCAGTTTATCGCGCCAGTGCCAGTTTATGATTACCATATTCCTAAGGCAATGATTGGGCTGATCCGTGACCCAAGCTCCCAACTAACTTCAGTTAACTACGAGAGTTATCAACTGATAACACAAAGTTTTCATAAGTTCATAAGTGAAAATGACATTGGCCCAGAGCGTGTATTTTATCTTCATGATATTTTCTGCTCGGAGAGTGAATGTAAATATCAAAATGACGGGATACCATATTACTTCGATAGTGAACACCTTACGCTTACTGGCGCTGAGAGATTGAAACCGCTGTTCAATGAAATTGCGGCGCACATAAGTTCAAGCAGATAGAAATTTCGGAGAATGAGTGAGTGGTACGCCAAACAAAAGAAGCAAAGCAACAACTTTCGTAAGTTGCTGCAAGAACGAATTGAGAAAGCTAATCCACGTCGCGAGCTGACTGCTGAAGAAACCAAGCGCCTTAACAAGTTAGAGGGTATAGCTGACATGCTTAAGCGTGGAGAAAACGTGCAAAACCGTCAGCTTCAAACGTGGTTAGGCGAAGAAGAATATGAACAGCTTGAGTATGAATGGCAAGAACAGCTTGAGTATGAATGGCAAGAACAGCTTGAACTGCGTGAAGAGCTTAAAGACAAACCCACCGATTTAAAGCGATACGAAGAGAAGCTGAAGCAAGCTACCTTTAACTACAATCGCGCAGAAGGCTACAGCAGCAAAGGCAAGCACTCTACTGATAAGAAGTTCTATGACAAGAGTGAAAGCCTTTGTGAGGATGCGATAGAGATACTGCAAGAAATTTTGCACTATGATAGCAGTCTTCGCATTTGGTTTGATAGAGATATAAGCTTTGAAGTAGGTGGCGACTTAAGTGCAGACATTGTGTCATTACCACTCCTCGTCACATCTCGCAGCAACGAAAAGCTAAGTGATGACAGCAGACTTACGAGTAAGCAGAGTGTTAAGTTAGCTGTGGTTGAACGTGCAATGCACAACCTTGGTAGAGATGCAGCGCCAGCATTTAAACCTACAACTTCTAAGCTAGATAAGTTTCTGAACGCAGATGACAGCCTTCGAACCCTGAAAGCACAATGCTTTTAGCTAATAAGGAGGCTGTTATGACTGTACTTGATACACTAAATTTCATTGCTTTTAATCCACTTCAAAACAACAACCCTATCGCTGTTCGTCGTCGCAAGCTGATTGCAAAGATTGATGAACAAATCCAGCTTGCAGCAAATAAAGACTACACACCTACGCAACACAAATGGGTTACTGATGAACATGGTAACCAACGCAAAGTGGAGGTTGCTAAACGTGTTAAGCGTTGGTGGACTGCTAGTGTTGATGGGAAACTCAATCTTGTAGTGCGCTATGGAAGCAAGCCTTTAGAGTTTGCTAAAGGCAAGAATGCTATCGAACTAGCTTCTGTAACAGAAGTTGCTGATGTGCTAGCTAAGGTGCGTGAAGCTGCTGAGAATGGTGAGTTAGATGCGCTGATAGAGAAGCAAGCGCAGTTTGGCAGACGAGTGACACAAAAGAACAAATGAACAGAAAGAACAGAAGAACGTGTTTTGTTAAAGCACGTTCTTCGTCTTACAATGTGCAACAAAGGATTGCGTAAACTATTGAATTGCAATAGTTGCACAAGCGCAAATAAAACGTGTAAAGTAGTGGTTGAGTTACACATTACTTACACACCTACTATTTTTAGGTGGTAAATGTTTGATATTAAACAGGAAAATATCAGAGTTACTACTGAGTGGGAGTAACTCATTGGGTAAGCGCCTATAAGGCTTAGGAAAATATTTGACAGGGAATGGGTTAAGGAATGAAAAAAAGAGCAGCCGTTATTTTAGACCATCACAAGATATGTCGATGGCAACTGGGCGCCCTTGAGGCTGCATCAGAGTCGATTGACATTGTACTCATACTTAATTGTCAAAACACTAATACCAATAAACGATGTTTAAAAAATACTTTATATTATGCATTAAATCTATATGCCTTGCGAAACTCACAGACTGCTACGCAACTATTAAGTTCATCTGATTCTAAAGTTGTTCATTTTGATGCATTAGAAGATAGGGCTTGGCAAGTTCTACCATCAAATGTGCTGATTGCCCTAAAAAATGAAAATATAGAGGTTGTCATTAAGTTTGGTATGGGCTTACTGCGTATGCCTAGTGGTGATACCATGCCGCCGGTATTATCTTATCATCATGGTGATCCATCTAAGTATAGAGGCCGTCCTGCAGGATTTTATGAGCTACTTAAGGGTGAAAAGGTCATAGGAATTATGATTCAATCTTTAACTAATGACCTTGATGCTGGCAGTATTTATGCTTATGCAGAGTCTAAAGTAACACAGTATTCTTATAAAAAAACTGCTGTTGAATTTTATACACATTCAGTTCCATTGCTCAACAAAGCAATTAAGCAACTCACAAGCGCTCAAACCATAGAGCGATGCACTTGTGGAAAAAACTATCGTTTGCCATCCAATCATACTGTAGCACGTATGGTTCTTGTTATGGTAAATAAGCTAGTTAGAAAGCTATGTTATGGTCTGTTTTTTGAAAAAAGATGGAATGTTGCGGTGACAAAGCATTGTTTAGCTTTGAACCAGAATGATGTTATTACTTCTTGCCACTTTAATAGTATTCCTATCGATAAACGCTATAATTTTTATGCAGATCCATTCTTTTCTCATGCTGGTGATGTAATAAGGCTTGAAGCTCTAGATAATAAAACTGGATTAGGAGATATTTTAGAAATTAATGCAAATAATTTTTCTGAGCAAAAGTGTCTCTTTTCTGGAGGACACTTTTCCTACCCCTGTTCATTTGTGTATCAAGAAGAAGAATATCTCCTTCCTGAAGTTGCAAGTCATTCTGCGCAGTATTTCTGTAGTGCTAAAAATACGCAGGATAGATATTACCTTAAAGGTCTTGAGGACAAGCGAATTGTTGATGCAAGTTTTTTTATTCAAGACGACACATGCTATTTGTTTTTTGGAGAAGATAAAACTGCACAATCAGCTTTACACCTGTGGGTGGCCGCATCGCCATTTGATGTTTTTCAGCCACACCCCATGAGTCCTGTGGTTCAAACACCCAGTTCTGCCAGAATGGGAGGTAAGATTACTCAATATAGTGACAAGTTATTACGCTTTGGTCAAAATAATGCTGGCGAATATGGTGAATCACTTGCTGTTATGGAAATCACTAAAATTTCGCTTGAGGACTACCAGGAAGTCGCCTTAGGTACAGTGAAGATTGATCATTTTTCAGGTCCGCATACCATTAATTTTAGTCCTGATAAGTCTGCATTACTGATTGACTACTATCAAGATCAATTTTCAATCTTGGCAGGAATTAGGCGAATAAAATCGAAGTTGAAAAAGAAATAGTATGGAGCACACATCGCATAGGCTTTCATTTTGGTGCCATTTGTGCATGTTATGAGTATAATATTGAGCTGATGAGTGTGGTTTCACTTTACTCAAACTATCTAATCAATCATTAAGTATGTACAATGTCTAGGGTTTATATGTGATAAACTAAAACAAATCATATTAGGGATGGATTGATAGGGTAGATTTATGAAGTGGTCATGGCAAGGCTCAACATCTAGATTTTATAAAAAGTGTTTTTGCATCATAGGATGCCTTGTGGGGTTAATTGCCTATGTGACTTTTGCGCTATCAGTTGATAATACTTTATATGAAGATGATAAGTTAGCCATTCAAACACTTGCTGTTGATGCTCAGTGTCAACAAAGTAAAGGGGTTTTTGTAAGAGAACTAGCCTGTATAAAATCAATCCAGTTGTCTATTCAAGCGATTGGGGTAAGCACCTGTGCGAAGCGTTCTGATACGATTGAGCCCATGTCATTTATCAAACGGCAATATGGGTGTTGCTACGACCGTGCACGTTTTATTGAAAAAGCTGCACGTTACTATGGTTATCAAACGAGACATGTTTTTCTCATACAGCGCGCCTACAATACTGTACTAAGTCATTTGCTGCCATTGAATCAGTCAACACATGCAACATCTGAGATTCTAACAACTGATGGATGGTTGGGTGTTGATTCCAATAGGCCATTTATCCTTCTCTCTCCTAATGGTAGGCCAAAGACCTATCGAGAAGCTATGGATGCACTTGATGAATTTTCCTTTATGGAGCCATATGCCTTTTATGATCAAGATATCGATGTTATTTATGGATTGTATTCACGTCATGGAAGATTTCATGGTAAACAACTGCCGGGGCCTGAATATGTCTTGTCAGAATTACTTTGGAATTTTTAGAACTATGAGCCATAATCTTGCATCAATAAGTGATAAGTGAGGTATGTTTTTTGTCCTCATGAAGGTTTATCAATGGTCAACAAATAGATTATAAAGTTTGAGATATTAGCATGCATACAGACCAATTTTGGATGGAAAAAGCTTATGAGCAAGCACTGAAGGCTTCTTCATTGAACGAGGTGCCTGTTGGTGCTGTTGTGGTGCGTGATAATCAGCTTATTGGCGCAGGATTTAATCAAACCAGGATGAATAACGACTGTACTGCTCATGCTGAAGTGGTAGCTTTAAGACAGGCTACTGAAGCGTGTTCCAATTATCGACTGCCAGGTGCCACTTTGTATGTGACTTTGGAGCCATGTCTGATGTGTTTAGGGGCATTGGTTCATGCCAGAATTAAGCGTTTGGTATTTGCCGCACTCGATCCAAAGTCTGGTGCCGTTGTTTCATGCGAGTCTTTTCAAGAAAAAAGCTATTTAAATCATAAATTTGAAATAGAACATGGTGTTTTAGACACTAAGTGTGCTACACTACTAAAAATTTTTTTTAAAGCAAAGCGATGACTCAAGAACCTTACTTGGTGATCAATGGTTATTTGTTCGTTACTATTCCTGAGAATGAACTAGAATCCATGCGTGAGTGTATTTATGAACTGGCGTACAGTCATGGAATGCATGGCACTGTCTTGCTAACACCAGAGGGTATTAATGTGGCTTTATGTGGTCTTGAGGACTCTACAAAAGCTGTGATGGAAGCCTTAATTGCGATGCCTTATTTTCAACCCTTATCCTTTAAATGCATGCCACATGATACCTTTATTTTTAGACGTCTTATTGTCAAAATAAAAAAACAAATCATTGTTTTCGAAGATACTGACATTGACCCAAACAATCAGGATAATGGCCGCATTAGCCCAAAAGAGTTAAAAAAACTTCTGGACGAAGATCCTGAGCAAGTTATCTTACTCGATGCTAGAAATGGTTTTGAAATAGAGTTTGGGACTTTCAACAACGCAAAGGCATTACCAGTAAGAAGATTCAGAGGGTTTTGTGATGCGCTTGAAAATGATGAAAGTTTACCCAAAGATAAGCCTATCGTTACCTTCTGTACGGGAGGGGTGCGATGTGAGAAAGTTGTGCCACATATGCGAAAGCACGGCTTTAGCAATGTAAAGCAGTTAGAAGGCGGTATTTTTAAGTATTTTGAAGAAGTAGGTGGTGATCATTGGCAAGGCGATTGTTTTGTCTTTGACTACCGAACAGCACTTGGCCCGGATCTTAAGGCGACAGGGACAGTACAGTGCCGCGCTTGCTACGGGCCAGTTTCGAAAGAAGATCAGCTTTTGCCTGAATTTAAGCCTGGAATTTCTTGCCCCCGCTGCCATGACCGTGTTAAAGTAGCGTAAATTATTTATTAATGAATTATTATGATAGAGTATGTTCGATGGGACCCCTTGAAGTCTGTTTGGGTTGAACAAGAAGAAAAAAAAATGGGTCCGAATCTCAAAGTTTTTGTTCAAGATGGTCAACTGTCAAAGCAGATAGAGTGCCAACTTAAAGATGGCTCTACTTTGAGGATAAATTTTGTTCCTAGTAGTACAGTATCTCAACCTGATTCATTAAATAGTCATACTTTCTTCAAATATATCGATCAAGGCATCGTTATAGACAGGCTTAATATGTTGCAGGAGATATTGCGACATATAAACGAAAAACATGACGACGCACTTGTTTTGACTTTACCTGAAGGTTCTAATTACGCTGATATCCTTTGCTTTAGACTCCTACAACATCTTGAGGTTATCTGTGCAGAGGACCTTGACTCTATCGAGAGTGATAAAGATCTAGAAAATCAAATCAGATCTAATGTTGACAATAAAATCCATCGTAATAGCTCAATAGCGCCAGCCTACATGCCTCCCCTTAACGAAATTATTCCTCGTGTCAAATCGTATTGGGCAGAACAATCTTCAGCAGCGCTACTATGGTATGGTCTATGTGGTGTTGCCATTTTTTTTGCTATCTCCGCTTTGAGTATTCAGTATCTTCCTGCCTTTGTTTTTTTTGCTATTGCATCAGAACGACTTATTGTTGCTCCAGCACTAAAGTCGGTATGTGCTGGGTACGATAGTAGTAAAAACAGTCTCTATGGTGTTGCATGTGAGTTACATATTTCTGAAGATCCATCGGCAGTTCTGGCACATCACTTTCAACAGAATGAATCTGTTGTCCCAGATCAGATTAACATGGATTTTGGTCTATAGATGAACTGGCTTTATGAAGAGTTTTGGTCATATGTTGGAATTGTGCCTACTTACGCTGTGATAGATAGTGATGTGGCTAAAAAATCACGAGATAGTAGTGATCCCAAGTTTATCTATGCAATAGCTCGTCAAAATAATCAATTGGCTTATTTTATATCGAATGAAGAGCTAGATTTATTATTACTTCAGCCATTGATGAATGCCCTTAAAGCGACAATATCAATGCACGAAAAGTCAGCGCTTCAGGAGCTCCCTTCCTATACTTTTGGTGATAAAGCAACAGACCAGTTCCCTCAATTAAAGCGATGCCTACAAGAGCCACAATTAAAAAAACAACTATGGCAGGCTCTTTTACCGATTAGAGAAGCTTAGTCTTTTTTTTGTATGCCTGGCAACATAGGAACAAAACGTACGGTGAGCTCTTCGATAACCTTTAGTTCAGCCTTTTGCTTTTTGAAGTGATATAGCGTTTGACTTTGGTCATCGATACTATTGATTGGAATGACTAAGTTTCCACCCTCATGAAGCTGGTCATGGAGTGACGAGGGTATCTCTGGACACGCTGCAGTCACGATAATACTGTCATAAGGTGCAAATGCCTGCTCACCTTCATAACCATCTCCACAGAGAAGGGTGATGTTTTTATCGTTTAGTTTGTCTTTAGCCTGTAAATGAAGCTGTTCAATGCGCTCAAGACTTACTACATGGTCAAATAGCTTTGACAAAAGTTTAGTTTGGTAGCCAGACCC
>JBDOIW010000047.1:0-1515 GCA_047404175.1 Legionellales bacterium
ACATGATAAGCCAAAAGCTGCAAAGGAATGGTATAAAGAATCGGGTGCAAAAGTCTTGAGGTACAAGAAGGCATAGGAATAAACGTTGCCCCCAAATTACTTTCAAAACGTTCAGGACAATCGGTAATAATAATCAGTTTACCACCCCTGGCTGCCACCTCCTGCACATTCGCTAGAATTTTTGGCATAAGATCTGTTTTGGGCGCTAAAACGACAACAGGCATATTTTCATCAACCAAGGCTAATGGCCCATGCTTAAGTTCTCCTGCAGGGTAAGCCTCGGCATGAATATAGGAAATTTCTTTGAGCTTTAGAGCTCCTTCAATGGCTATGGGGTACTCGCTATGTCGACCTAAAAACAAAGCACTTTTTTTATCAGCAAGCTCATTGGCCACAGACTCGATATGCTGATCTAAGCTTAGTACCTGACGAATTGAAGGAATAAGCGATTGGAAATGAGAGCTTGCATCTTCTTGGCTTGCTTGATTAACAAGTCCTTCAATCATAAGCCCTAAAATAGTTAACTGGGAAGTAAACGCTTTCGTCGAAGCCACACCAATTTCAGGCCCAACACGAGTATAAATCACTAAGTCTGATGCTCGTGCGAGGGCACTATTAGCGACATTACAGATAGTTAGGGTTTTTACATAACCCAAAGTTTTCGCTTTGTTAAGGGCGGCCAAGGTGTCGGCAGTCTCTCCTGATTGTGATAGAGTTAAAAATAAAGTATTCGCTCTCACTACCGGCGATCGGTAGCGATACTCACTAGCGACTTCTACCTGACAATGGATCTTTAACAGTTCTTCAAACCAATATTTGGCGACCATTCCAGCATGATAGCTTGTGCCACAAGCAACAATGTGCACAGATTCAATTGACTGCAAAGCAGGGAGTACCTCTTCTTGACTAAAATAATTAGGTATGCTCTCTGTAGGTAGTCTCCCCATTAAGGTTTGCTGCAAAACCTCAGGCTGCTCGTAAATTTCTTTGAGCATAAAATGACGATACTGTCCTTTGCCAGAACAGTGTCCTTGAATGTCAAGCTGTCTCTCGTTTACGCGTTGTAGGTAAAGTATCCGACCTCAGACATGCTTTCGATGCTTCTCCATTTGTTGGACATTGTGCTCTTTCTCATACTCGCTGGGCAACGCATGGTAAGGCATCAGAAGTAAATGCTCACCCTCATTTATCTCATGATGATATTGTTGTGGTGCATAATGGTATCATTGATAATTTCGAACTGATTAAGAAAAGTTTACTAGAGGCTCAGTACTCTTTTACATCTGAGACTGACTCAGAAGTGATCGCTCATGCCATTCATCATTTGCTATCTCAGGGACAAAACATGCAAGAGGCGTTGCAATCTTGTTTAGATTGGTTTGATGGCCATTACTCTTTTTGTGTTGCCAGTCAACAGAATCCCCATCAGCTTTGGGCTGTTTGTCATGGGAGTCCTTTAGTGATAGGGCAGAGTGCATCCGGAACTTTTGTTGCATCCGATATGGTTGCCATGGC
>JBDOIW010000048.1:0-1411 GCA_047404175.1 Legionellales bacterium
TGCCGAGTTCCTTATGGATAATTCCCCTATCGCCTTAGAATACTCTTCCCACCCACTTGTGTTAGTTTTAGTACAGTAGTTATTCTCTATCTTCTTTCTCGGTTTATTACTGAATAAACGTCAGATAAGAGATTGCCCATCGACAGTTGTTTTCACATTACAATCTTAGGGGCTGCTTAGGAAACAGAATGTTAATCATATCCCTGAAAAACCTTGGGTTTTCGGCGAATCTTTTTATTATAAGATTTTATAGTTACTCATATTTGCATTGTTACTTGTGATTATCTATTTCATCTTTTACAAGATGCATAAGTCAAATTACACAATAATCTTCTACCCTTAGCAGCTCAATGTGCTAAGCCTAAGTTTCAGTTAAAAAATTAGCCACCTGAATTTTCGGTTCCTATGAACACACACCTCTACAAAAAGCAGAGACTAGTATTAGCTTAGTGAACTGTTACGTTATCGTTGAAAGTGGCTGTTTCTAAGCCCACTTCTTAAATGTATTAGTTTATAGAAAGCCTTTCACACTCGTTTAATATTAATGACTTTAACTTTAGGTCTGGGTTGTTTCCCTCTTGACACAGAACCTTATCGCCCTGAGTCTGTCTATCCACATACGTTTTTATGAATTCTGAGTTTGAAGAAGTAAAGTACAACTCAAAGAGAAGCCAATAACTTAATCAGTGCTTTACCGCATAAAAATAATTGTAGACGCCGTACCTAAATACGTTTCGAAGATAACCAGCTATATCCCAGTTCGATTAGCATTTCACTCCGAATCAAGGGTCATCCAAGGTTATTGCAACAACCACTGGTTCGATCCTCCACTGAAAATTAAGTCAGCTTCAATCTGCCCTTGACTAGATCACTGGGTTTCGGGTCCTATAATATTATACTATAATTGCTCTATTAAAACTCGTTTTCACTAAGGTATTAACCAAGCATAATATTATAACTTGCAAATCCATTATACAAAAGGTACCATCTTATAGATGCGCTTAAGAATATTCGGTTTCAGTTCTCTTTCAGTACTGTATACAGAGTTTTCAATTTTCACTCACGTTACTTCTTCACTATCGGTGTAATCATGTAATTAGTCTTGGAGGATGGCTCCACCATATTCGAACTCTAATGAGTTCTACTTGTTTAAATTTTAATCGCGTTGTTTCTACGGGACTCTTTTACCCTATATTGTAATTTTATTCTTAAACAAGATGCAATTTAAATTCTAGACTTATAAGGCTTCGCTCACCGCTACTACCTTACTCTCGATTGATTTCATTTCCTCTTGTTACTAAGATGCTTCAGTTCACAAGGTATTTTGTATAGATTGGATTTCTCCATAGGAAAAATAAGGGTCAAAGTTGCTTTACCTTATTATTTCGAAACTTTTTCGTCCTTCTATCAT
>JBDOIW010000049.1:0-2208 GCA_047404175.1 Legionellales bacterium
TTTTAATGTAAAAAACGGTTCTAAATCTTCAGATTGGAAATCCTATTATCCTAAGAATCATAAACTTTGAATTGAAAAGGTTTAAATAGGTTAATCTTGGATGGATAAATATGGCTGAAATAGAGAGAAGATTTTGGGATAGAGTAGGAATGTATGTTACAAGAGATTTTGCAGAAGAGTGGATAGAAAAGATGGCTGAGAGTAGTAGCACAGGAGGCAAACATTTAGATGAGGATATTGAAGAATATATTGTATCAATGCCACCTACAAGTGTTGAATTGCGGAATGAACTGAATAATTTATTTGATGCTCCTTTTGAGAAGGTTGAATTTCCAAAAGACATAAAGGCAATTTTATATGCTGACAAAATGGAAAGAAATCGAGTTACAAAATTAAAAGAAATGAAGGCTGAAGGCCATACTCTTGAAGAGGCCAAAGAATTATTCCAAAAGGAATTGGATATTGGAGTAGCAGAAATTTTGGGTGTTGAGGTAGGTAGTCTAGCAGTAGGCTTAGGGGTGGCTCCGGATGAAGATTCGGGAGCAGATGTTCAAGATGACAGAAACTAATAAAAAAAATATGCCTTTAACGGAAGCATTAGTATTTGATATAGTTGAATACCTTCTTAATAATATGGGGTATGGATATTCCAATGAAATCTCTTTTTATATTGTAGATAAAAAGCCAAAAAGATATACTTCAAGAGAAGTAGTAGGCATTTTAAGAAATCGACCTATGTTTAAACACGCTAAAGTCTCGGAAAGAAAGGGTGGAATAAGGTGGAGATTAGATATTAATTCTTTAGAAAGATACCTTTTCCAAAAAGGATTTGAATCTAAAGCAGAAAGTAGAGGATTTTATGAGGATATGATTAAACTAAAGGAAAGACAAATTTTTGCTACTAAAAGAATAATTGATAATGATGATTCTCAATCAGTAAATGAATTATACGATAATCTTTCAAAAATATGGGCATAATAAGAGAATGTTTTATATAGTTAAAAGTAAGTCTTATTATTATGCAGTTCTTTATTCGTGCTTATGGTGTCTCAGACAGTAATAAATCTTCTAAGGATATTTTTAAGTCGGAATTCCCTATATCTAATGATGAATTTATAAGCGAGTGTAATAAAATAAATGCTAAAAAGTTTTTACTATGTGTTAGAGGTCGAGGCATTAAGGGCTTTAAAAAATTAGATGAGTATGTTGCTGAAGAAAAATTGGAAGTTTTTAATGCTGAAACTATTAGTGTTAATCAAAAATTAACTTTAGATTCTCTCTCTGATGGAGAATTGTTAAATCTTATGGATAATATGGTGAAAAATGCTCCTATGGATTCGGATGGGCAGGATAAATTTATGGCAGATTTAAAAAAGTTTAATGCAGAAATTAGAGAGCGTTCTTTAATGGGAGGTTCACAAAAAAATGCGGCAGAAGATACTATTGTTAGCACAGGATTTTCGGTAGGTTCTAGCGTAGCACCGTTTATGGTAGGATTATTGACTGGAGGAGTTGTGATTTATGCTATTCAAAAGAAAGAGATGGAACAATTAAAAACAGAAATTGATTCATTGAAAAATTCGATACAAGAGGCTGAAACTGCTATAAATAATGTTAAATTACAAGCCGAAAGTATAATACCTCCTAAAAAAACTGCTGATGAGAGATTTATGGCTGAATATAATATGTTAAATAACCGCAGAAATTAAAAAGATTTAAATAGTTTGTTTATAATTTAAAACTATGTCTGAATTTGATGATGTGATAGAAAGAGGTCGTAAAAAACCTACTGAAGATGAATCTCAGAAAAAACAAAGAATACCAAATTTTGCAGATGTGGGGGTGGAAAATGAATCTCCCAAGATTTCTCTATCTTCTATGTTACAAGATGAGCCACTATTAGCGGAACTGACTAATAATATAAACCCTGAATTAAAAACTCAAGTTTTAATCCCTTTGCTTAATATTGTAGAGAAATATGGATTTGCTGAAAATCTTGTTGCTTCGGAAAGAACACAAAGTTCTTTAGCATTGATGGGAGTATTAAGTGATGTTGCTCCGGTCCTTCAAGGATTAAGTCAATATTTAGAAGGACACCGAAATAGTTTAAATGATACTGATAAGGAATTTTTACAAAATTTGCAAAATTTAGATTCTAATGAGGATTTGGAAGGATTATTTAATTCAGAAAATGAACTAGTAGTAGAA
>JBDOIW010000050.1:0-48642 GCA_047404175.1 Legionellales bacterium
CTGTTGGTATGGCAACGAATATTCCTCCTCATAACCTCACCGAGATTATCGACGGGACTTTAGCGCTTATTGATCAGCCTGATATGACTCCACTCGAACTTATGGACTACATCCCCGGTCCTGATTTTCCTACCTCGGGTATCATTTATGGTAAGCAAGGTATTGTTGAGGCTTATCAAACTGGGCGTGGTAAAATTCAAGTGCGAGCACGGACAGAAATTCAGACAGAGTCTAATAACAAAAGTACTATTTTGGTGCATGAGTTACCGTACCAAGTTAATAAAGCTCGTTTGCTTGAAAAGATTGCAGAGCTAGTTAAGCTGAAAAAAGTAGAAGGTATCACGGCTATTCGCGATGAATCCGATAAAGATGGTATGCGTGTTGTTGTTGAGTGCCGACGTGGCGAAAATGCTGAAGTGATTTTAAACAAGTTGTTTGCTTATACGCAATTGCAAGTTGTCTTTGGTATTAATGTGGTGGCGCTTGATGACGGTCAGCCACGTGTGCTTAATTTGAAAGATATGCTGGAGTCTTTTGTCAAGCACCGTCGTGAAGTGGTCACCAGAAGAACTATCTATGATCTTCGGAAAGCTCGTGATCGTGCTCACCTTTTAGAAGGCCTGGCAGTTGCATTAGCTAATATTGACCCTATGATCGAGCTCATTAAAGCATCTCAGAATCCCTCTGAGGCAAAAATTAAGTTGCTTAGTCAGCCATGGCCAGCAGGTGATACACTAGCATTGTTGCAACAAGTCAATTTCGATGCTTCAAGACCTCAAGGGCTTGATCCTAAATATGGACTTTCGGATGCAGGTTGCCAGCTTTCGCCTCAGCAGGTGCAGGCTATTTTAGACATGAAGCTGCACCGCTTAACAGGCCTTGAGCAAACGAAAATTATGGATGACTACAAGGCGGTTATTGAGCTTATTAAATATCTCTTAACTATTTTGTCCGACCCTGAGCGTTTGATGCAAGTGATTCGAGATGAGCTTATTGAGGTAAAAGAGCAGTTTGGTGATGAGCGTCGCACGGAAATTGTACATGACACGCAGTCGTTTGATATGGAAGATCTTATTCCTAAGCAAACGGTTGTAATCACTTTTTCTCATCAGGGTTACGCCAAGATACAGTCAGTTGACGACTACCAAGCCCAGCATCGTGGAGGTCGCGGTAAATCGGCAACAAACATCAAAGATGATGATTTTATCGACCAGCTTTTAGTGGCTAATACTCATGACACCATGCTTTGTTTTTCTAGCCAAGGTAAAGTGTATTGGCTGAAAGGTTATCAGGTGCCTATGTCGGGACGAAATTCCAGAGGCAAGCCTATTGTGAATCTTCTACCTTTAGCTGATGATGAAAAAATCAGCGCAATCTTGCCCATTTCAGAATTTGATGATGACCATTTTGTCTTCATGGCAACAGCATCTGGTGTGGTGAAAAAGGTTGCTCTATCACAATTCTCTCGGCCAAGAGCTAATGGTATTATTGCGCTTGACCTCAATGACGGGGATCAGCTTATCGGTGTTGGCCTAACAGATGGTCAACGTGAGGTTATGTTGTTCTCTGATGCAGGTAAAGTGATTCGATTTGATGAGTCTGCAGTCAGGCCCATGGGGCGAACTGCTCGTGGTGTTCGCGGCATACGTTTGCAGGAAGGGCAGTCCATGGTTTCTCTCTTAATTGTACAGGATCATGGTGAGATCTTAACGGTAACGGCCAATGGCTATGGTAAAAGAACTATTGTAGACGACTACCGAACCACAGGTCGTGGCGGTCAGGGAGTTATTTCCATCCAGGTTAATGAGCGTAATGGCGGAGTTGTGGGCGCGCTTCAGGTCACTGACAAGTACGACATGATGCTAATTAGTGATGGAGGGACGCTGGTGCGTATGCCTGTCCATGAGGTTTCAGTCATTGGACGTAATACCCAGGGAGTACGCCTGATTCAATTGGTGAAGGGTGAATTCATGGTGGCTTTACAAAAAGTTGAAGAACTGTCAGAAGTATTAGGTGAATTAGTAGAAGCTGCCGAATCAAGTGAACAAGAGCTATCTTCGTCAGTTGAAAAAGAGTCTTCAGCGCAAGAAGCCAATACTACCGACGAAAATATGAGTGAAGTAAACTCACAAGAGGAGTCTGAATAGTAGAGTGGTAAACAAGCAGCCAATGTTTAATTTCAATGCTGGGCCCGCGTTGTTGCCGCGATCAGTGATGTCTGATTATCAGAATCTACTTTACTCAACACCTTATCCAGGGGTATCTTGGCTAGAGCTAGGCCACCGGACAGCATGCTTTCAATCGATTGTGAGTCAGCTTGAATTAGCGCT
The DNA here is from genome assembly GCA_047404175.1 of Legionellales bacterium. Classification (GTDB taxonomy): domain Bacteria; phylum Pseudomonadota; class Gammaproteobacteria; order M30B25; family M30B25; genus M30B25. The sequence continues at coordinate 2,331 of JBDOIW010000050.1, forward strand.
ACGTGATTTGTTAGCCATCCCAGACAACTATTGCATTTTCTTTCCTCCTTTTGGTGGTCGTGCTGTTTCATCCTTGGTGGCTATGAATCTCATTGAGCGTTCGAGTGAGGGAGCCGCCTATATTGATACAGGCTTATGGTCTCAGCTTGCCTTTCTTGAGGCTCAGCATCAAGGTGCCGCACAAGAAGTAGTGAGTGCAAAATCCACAGGCTATCATGTTATTCCTTCAATGCCCCCTTCGCTTGTGGAGTCATCTTATAGTTATGTGCATACAGTGGACAATGAAACAGCTCATGGGCTTCGCTATCATGAGACTCCGTCTTTGTCAGCGCCAATCGTGTCTGATATGACTTCAAGTTTGCTCACTCAGCCTTTAAATATCCAAGAATATGGTGTTGTGTATGCTGCAGCACAAAAAAATCTTAGTTCTGCTGGATTAAGTGTTGTGATTGTTCGCCAGGACTTAATTGGGAAGGCTAAATCATCTACACCATCGATGTTTGATTTTGAGAGTTATCGTCAAGATCCTACTCCTGTGACGCCAGATATGATGGCTATGGTTTTGGCGCTATCCATTGTGCGCTGGCACCTTGATCAGGGAGGTATTGATGTTTTCTTTAAGCGTCACTTGGCCTGGTCTAAAGCAATCTATGAGGTTATTGATCAATCTTCTGTTTTTTATGCTCCTGTTGATGAGCTCTATCGTTCGCACAATAACATTGTATTTTTCCCTCATGAGGCAAGTCATGATTTTGTTGCGCACTCAGAAAGTGATGGTTTATTAGGTTTGGCAGGTCATCGTACTGTAGGAGGCTTGAGGGCAAGTCTCTACAATGCTATGACAGAGGAAGGCGTCGAGCACTTGATTAACTGGATAAAAGCTTATGGATAGTAAAGATTTTCAGCATATTCCTGTGGTGACTATTGATGGCCCAGGAGGTGTTGGTAAAGGAACAGTGAGTTTGCGCTTAGCAAAACATCTGGGTTGGCACTATCTTGATAGTGGCTTACTTTATCGTGTGATTGCTTGGATTGCATTGGCTTATCCAGATGATTCTATTGAAGGGCTCCTTCAGCGTTTTGTTAGCCTTGAGTTGCGTATGCATGTTGCAGATGATGAAAGCATTGAAGTGTGGGCTGAGGGCGTGGATATTCTAGAGCAGCTAAGAGAAGAGCGCTGTAGTCAAAAGGCCTCAGAATTATCGCAGCAAGCACAGGTGCGACAAGCATTGCTGCAGCGGCAGCGTGACATGGCCCAGCCCCCGGGGATGTAGTCCATAAGTTCGAGTGGAGTCATATCAGGCTGATCAATAAGCGCTAAAGTCCCGTCGATAATCTCGGTGAGGTTATGAGGAGGAATATTCGTTGCCATACCAACAGCAATACCTGCTGAGCCGTTGACTAGCAAGCTTGGGATTCTTGTAGGCAAGACGGTTGGCATTTGTTCTGTGCCGTCATAGTTGGGAGCAAAATCTACTGTTTCTTTCTCAAGATCTGCAAGAAGCGCATGTGACAGCTTAGTCATGCGTATCTCAGTATATCGCATGGCAGCAGGCGCATCACCATCAATAGACCCAAAGTTACCTTGCCCATCTATCAAGGTATAACGCATGCTGAAATCTTGCGCCATCCTAACAATAGTATCATAAACTGCAGTATCACCATGAGGATGGTATTTACCGATAACATCACCCACAATACGAGCAGATTTCTTGTGGGGCTTGTTGTAGTCGTTGCCCAAATCGTTCATCGAGAAAAGAACACGACGATGGACTGGCTTTAGACCATCGCGGACATCAGGCAGTGCGCGTCCAACAATGACGCTCATGGCATAATCGAGATAGGATTGCTTTAGCTCATGCTCAATGGTAACGGGAACAATCGCCTGTGAAGATGAATTTTGGGAATCAGACATAAGGATCAACATATAAAATAATAACTAGCTTTATTTTAACACAAACAAGTCATAATCTCACCAAGTTTATTACCTCTTAGAGGAGGATCATTACCTAAACGCCATTGGGGGACGGACAGGCCTTGTCGCATAATCAGCAATTTCCAGAGCATTTTGAATGGCTTCTGCAACCTCTCGTTCATGCATTTCAATCACAGTATTCTCTATCCAGGAAAAATCACCTTCTGTGATAGATTTAAGATCAGGGATGCCAAAGTCTTCGAAACACTTCCATTTTTCGTGTGCCTCGTTTGCACTGCAGCCATCTATGGCTGTCATTTTGGAACTAAGGGAGGCCACTTCAAGACAGACTAGATTAAACACCTGGGGCTTCATAGATGAATCCTTCAGCCAAGCGTAACAGCTTGAGTAATATCGAATAACTGCAGAAAAGACTTGCTCACTACTTATCCCTGGAACTCCTCTAAACATTGAGACAAGTGATTTAATATCTGATTCAATTCTTGCAACTTGATAGCAATCAATCACACCATCCTTGAAGTCAAACCAAGCTAGAAGTGACTGCTTACCTTTCTGTTGTAACTCATCAAGCTTAGAATTACATGCTGACAAAAGTTCTAGCCGAGCTTGAACATCACTTAGGGCTTTAGAGAGAATCTCTTTCCAAAAACAATCTAAAGGAAGCTCATCAAGATACTTCTTAACCTCAAGATAGAGCGCCTCATGACTTCCATCCTTAGTTAATATATCTTTTAGCTCACCAGGAAAGCCCTCAGAATTTTGAAGGGAGCGCACATGAGAAACAGCACTATCAAGGCTATTACTCTTATTTTCATTTAGCTCAAATTTTAGCCTGGCCAGTAGAGTCGACCATTCATTATAAAAGCATAGACTATCTTTTAGCCCGTCAAAAGGCTCTCTCGCTCTCTCATAAGATGCTCTAAACAGACAGCTCAGATCTTTCGTCATGATTGAAGAAAAGTCGTAACCTAAGGATCGCAAAGGATCAACCAGCACGCCTACCTCGGGAAGAGCCACATGACGGTCACGATTAAATAATATTGTGTCTATATAAGCTAAAGTTTGCTCCATCCAATTATTCGTATCTAAATCAAAACCACCATGCATTGGCGCTTGACTTTGCCAAGATACCAAATTATGTCGAAACTGCCACCAATAACCGTAGGACAAGCGATCATTAGAGTAACTTTGCAAAGAAGACATTAAGTATAGCGATCTCTCATCACCTGCAAAGCTCATTCTCTTAGGAGCACGAAACCATTCATCCAACGCCGGATGATCTTTAAAAAAGCTCCTTAGATCTGATTGTTTTCGGAGTTCTGCAAAATTCAACTTTGAGCTAGGCGCTTTGCTTGCATCACAAGTGAACTTATCTGGCAAAACAGGGCTATCCCCAGAGGAATGCGCCTTAGGCTTGTCAGCTTTATTAGTTAACTTCCCCTCTCTACTTCGTATAAGGTAAGTGATTGGATACCACACAGGACTCAAAAAACAAATAAGAGCTATCACAATCCGTGAAGCAAGGACCATACCTATCATCAAGGGATTGAAATAGGACAAATAACCATGAGCCTGATGAATCATCTGGTTAAACGACAATGTAAGTGCCAATAATGCTGCCTGGTAAGAATCCCAAAAGCCCTCACCAATGCTTAGATTAGAGCCAGCCTTGCTCTTCTCATCAACACTATTACCTAGGTAAAAGTAACAATAAGCTATTGATTTCATAAATAGTCCAAAAAAACAGTCATAATATGAATTAATAGTATTACAAAGAAATATATTACGCAAGGAAGTTACCTTCCACTTACCCCCTCACTTTTTTCTACTATTGAGCAATCTATTGACATCCATAAAGTCACCACGAGAAGAACCATCAAGACAAAAAATTGTGAATATTCATTTCAATGATAGTGAGTCATCACTCTATTCTTTATTATAAAATGTGTATCAATTTTTTATGTCTTGCATAGTTAGAAGAGAAAAAATCCCTTTCAAAAAACTTCTCTCGAATGTATACTTAATGTGTTTAAAAAGTGCTATGAATAGTCATGGACAACGTATTTGCAATTTCTCCTCGCTGGATTATCCCTATCATTCCTGAAGGCACCTGCTTGGAAAACCATAGCGTCATTATTGAATGCGGTAAAATCAAGCAAATCGTGCCCTCATCTGATTTACCTAAAGGTATCATTAGTCATACACTTCCTTCTCATGTACTCACACCAGGCTTCGTTAACGCTCATACCCACAGCCCAATGACACTCCTTCGCGGCCTTGGTGATGATCTCCCACTTATGACTTGGCTCAACGAGACGATTTGGCCTGTCGAGCGCCAATGTCTTGACCAAGACTTCATTGCTGATGGCACTGAGCTAGCCATTGCTGAGATGATACAATCTGGCACAACATGCTTTAACGAGCACTATTTTCAGGCTGAAGTCATTGCCCGTGTTACAAAAAAATATGGAATGCGTGCACAAATTGGCTTTTGGCTGGGTGAATTCACAACCCTTGATGGGCCAGATATTGATGCGCAATTTAACCGCGCACGCAATTGCCTCAAACATGAATCTGAGCAATCAGATCGTTTACATTTTGGCTTAGCTCCTCACTCACCTTATGCTTTAAGTGATGAATCGCTCAAGAAAATTCATCATTTTTCTAATGAATTCAATCTACGAGTTCATATGCATGTCCATGAATCCAAAGACGAAATCGACCAGTCAATGCACAAGTATGGCATTCGCCCATTAGAGCGCCTACATCAGTTTGACTTACTCAATGAGCAATTCCAGTGTGTCCATATGACGCAACTCAATCATGATGATTATAATTTACTAAGTAAGCATAAACCTCATGTTATTACCTGCCCTCACTCCAATCTCAAGTTAGCTTCAGGTGCTTGCCCAACGCAAAAGCTAGCAGATTTAGGCTTGAATATTGCCATAGGAACTGATGGTGCTGCCAGCAACAATGATCTTGACATGCTTGCAGAGACGCAAACAACTGCTCTTTTGAGCAAATATCTGAGTCAAGATGCAAGCGCCATTCATGCTCACTATGCTCTCAAAATGGCAACACTCAATGGCGCCAAAGCACTTGGCATAGCGGATAGAGTAGGCTCTATCGAGGCAGGAAAAGAAGCGGATCTTATTGCTGTTGATCTGAACGACTGGTCAACACTACCGGTCTATCACCCAGCCTCTCAACTTGTCTATGCGGCTAACAGACAACAAATTAGTGACGTATGGGTACAAGGCCAAGCTCTCATGCGTAATCGTCATTTATGCTTGATTGACCCTCATGAACTATTTGAAAAAACAGCTCTATGGCGAGAGAAGGTCATTAAAGCGCTGTCATAGCTATAGCAGGATTAAGTCTTGCCTCTGTCAATCTGATAACAAGGTCATAATTTTTCTTTGTTTGCCCTAGATTTTTTTTCTCTAGAGAAGAACCATTTGTTAAAGAATGGTCGTCATGTTCTACTGTAGGCTTAACTCGTCTTGGCGAAACAGCCTTAAGCAGCCCCGCTAATCGAGAAGTTTTTTTAGGCCTAGGACTAAAACTAAAATAATCTTTACGCAAATGTTCCTCTATCCCCTGAAGCTGTTCACAACAAATTTTATTAATAAGACGAATTTGCTCATCACTTAAACCTTGTATTTTTTCTTGAATGAAGGATTCAAAATTTGATGTAGGATCTTGACATGCATTCCTAAATATGGGGTTATCCAAGTTAAATGACTCTACAATGGCCTGGGCCTGGGCCTTTTCTTCCTTCAGTGCTTGGAATGTCTTGCGGGCTTGATGGCCTCGAACGAGTGACTGCAAAACAGTAGCGGCAGCCTTTTCTTCCTTCAGTGCTTGGAATGTCTTGCGGGCTTGATGGCCTCGAAAGAATGACTGCACAACAGTAGCGGCAGCCTTTTCTTCCTTCAGTGCTTGGAATGTCTTGCGGGCTTTATGGCCTCGAACGAATGACTGCAAATCAATAACGACCTGCAACCTTGCTTGCTCTTCTGCCTGTACAAGATCTGCTTTTGCTTGCTCTTCTGCCTGCAACCTTGTTTGCTCTTTTCCATTAGGTATAGCAATACTTACAAGAGCCTCACTGATAGTGTCTATGGTCTTCCTCTTTGCTTCATCTAATCTTGCACTCTCTGCTTTTGCTTGCTGTTCTGTCTGCAACCTTGCTTGGCTAACACCCCATAAACCACGTATTCCAGATAATATTGTCATAATTCCCAGAGTTGATGCAGCTACCACCAAACCAAATGCAGCAGGCAAGTCCAAAACTGCAGTAGTCACTGCAGCAGCTGAAACAATGAGAGTCAACACAAAAAGTGATTTAAATGAATAGGCATGATCTGAAAAAGATAACGATTTACTTTCTACAGGTTCAAATAACTTATTTATGACAGAAAAAATTGGCATACGAATCTCCCCACAAGATTAATCACTAATACACTACCACGACCTGGCAATATTATCAATTATTTTTGCTATTTTAAGCATCGATAGGGCTCTCTCAAGAAATTGCTTACATATAAAAGCATCGCATCCAAACCACCTACAATGTGGCATAGCTTGGTACGCAAGATTAAGTGAAAGTTTGTTCATATTTTCTTTAGATTACATGTTGAAACAACAACATCTAATCTATCTAGGCTGCTTATGCATTGATTCACGTTGCCCAGAGTGAGAAAGCTCTAAATGATCAATCTCATCATGCTTTTGTTTTGGTGATAACCCCTCTAACTTTTGATGCCAAGCATCAAGTACCATACGATTTTTAGTATAGATCCAAATACAGCTAACCAAAAACCAGATAACCGCCATAGCAACCCCATAAATCCATAGAAACGATGAAAAAACAACACTCATAGCCATTACGAAACTACTAAAAAAAAGAATCATCATAAAAACAATAGCTGATGAAAGCAAAGGCCAGTGTATTTTTTTTATAAAAGTCTTTGATTTCCACTCAGTTGCATCGGCAAAACGGTGCCAGCGATAAAATAATGCCCGATTTTTAATAGGATCAATAGGATGATGAGCTCCATCGTCAATGGTATCGTGCTCTCTAATCCAAAGTGGTCTCGAAAAATCACAGGTTTTATCTGATCTAAGCTCATAGAGCAGACCATTAGCTGTATGTCTTATAGCATCGGCAAGCTCTTTACCCTGGGTGCGCCATACAATTGACTGCTCCGATTCAATGAGAGCTTTTAGAGCATACTCTAAAATTGCAATATCATCACTTGCCTTGATCGCATCAAGGTGACGCTGAAAAACACTGTTATCCATATAAACTCCTTAGTTATTCATGAACTATAGTGGAGTTTTAAATCTTTTTATGAAATAACTAAATTAAATATCTAAAACCAATTGCATAGTTTACATCGGAGTTTTTCATATAGATGAAGTTTCTGGAGCCCTTTAGCTTAGCATCACCATCACCAAGGCCTTCATATTCAGAAGCACTAAGATCAAAGCGAAGACCAAAGTGCTGCGTTAGAGCCACATCACTTCCTATGCCGTAGTGAAAACCTTCTACATTTTTTCTAAAATTATATTCTATTTCATCCGTGGGTTCTTCAAGACCTGAGCGCTCAAATTCTGTTGTAACTAAGCCAGCATGAATATAGGGCATGATGCCTGGAGAATACTCATAACCCAATAGTATATCTCCACCAATACTATGGTTGGTTGCATAGCGCCATGACTCTTTTCTGTATAATTTGTCAATGACATGCTCGCTATTACCCACACGACCATAAAGCTCTAAAGCGACCACAAGATTCTCAGGCAATACCCACTCATAACCTATACTAAGCCGTGCAGCAGTGCCATCAAGGTAAAAGTGATTCTCATGAAAATCAGCATCTCTTACGTCATTTCCTTCAGGAAATCCGACTTGGCGCTTCACATAGTGAAAATCTCGTTCCGCCATTAAACCAAAATAAACGCCATCACGTAAAAAACATTCAGGCTTAGTTGACTGGCTATAAGCTTGAACTTGATATTCAACACCTAAGCCAAACCGATCTTCTTTGGGCTTAAAGTGGAAATCCTTCGTATCATAGTAATCAACTCGATCTTGTTCTGCAATCTCGGTAATAGGCATAGCTTTAAGTAATTGTCCACGATAAATAGTATGGTCATAGTGCAACAGCAAACTTAAATGAGAACTTAGTTTAATATGCTCACCCACTCCAACTAATACACCATTTAAGTCAAGATTTTGAGTACTGGCTGTTATGCCTCCATTTTGATGACTATGATTGCCAGAGACTACTCCTGTAGGTAAATCAAGCGACCAAGAAGAGCGAGCCACTCCTAGACGAGCGAACAAGGCTGCATGAGGCGCTATATAATAGCCAGGAACAATACTAGCGTAGTAAGCCAGATCACGAGCAATCGAACCATAAAAAGAGAAAACAGAAGCAGCTGTTGGCCTTTTAGTTTGGTAATCAACAGCACTACTCGTTCCCAAAGAAGCCTCAGCACCTACAAAGAAATACTTATGAACGGGAACACGATATCCTAGTGAGAAAAGACCTTCATAGCCCGACAAGGCATAATCACGTACAGCAAATTGACTCGATTCAGTAATCTCACCAGAATGTGAAGCCGTAGAAAAATCAAAGTACAAACTTGACTTTTCATCACTTGGCAGAGGCACATCCAGCTGATAGAGGGCTTGAGGATTCAACGAGTAGGTTGCCTTTACACCAAATAAATCATGATAGAAGTGGGGAGCAGGCTCTACTGTTGCATTACGATAGTCCATACGCTGCCAACCTATACTCAATGAACGAGGACCATCAAAGAAATCAAAACCAAGACCATAACTAAGGCCACCACGGCGATCATTGCTATAAAAAGAACCTAATTTAGCATAAGCGTCAAACAAACCATCAGCAAAACGCGGGGTCATGAGCCTATGATCGACAGAAGCCATCATGAAGTGTTTTTTGCGTAATTCATCACCTCGAGCAGAGAGGTAGTGAAGACTAGCCTCTAAGGAATAATAGGGTGAAAATCCAAACCCTTGTGTCAAATTCAAGTTAACGGCATCATATGACCATTTATACAGATTGCTCTGACTTTCATCGTAATGTATAGGATAAGTGGTTGCACTTTGATCCAAACCGAAAGAAAAATAGTGGTTGATCCTACTATCATCTTCATTAAAGTCAAACTGGCGCGGAGAAAAATAGTGCTGGTAAGTAAGTGCTATATTGTAAACATCAAGCCTTCTTTTTTTGTCACTCATGTTTTGACTACAAATAACCACACCATCATTTTCTGAAAAACCGCAATCAGAGCTATTATTTTTGTAAGTGACTGTAGGCTGATAAATACCAGATAAAGCAATGGTATCTTGTGGCTTTGACAACCACTCGATGACAAAACCACCTCCAGGAAGATACACATGATCAGAGTAGCTTAAACCCGCTTTAAGATGGAAGGCGCCTGAATCAATACGTTTTGGAGTATAAAGTGCATAAGCTGCAAGCAAATCACTAGATTGTCCATAAAAAAACGCTTCAACTTCCGCTGCAAGTAATGCATTAAAACGGTAACCTTCAAGAAGATGTAAGCCAAAACGCTTGTCCAGATGGCCTATGCCTTGTGAATTGATACGATTATTCGCAAAAGTTGGAGGCATTATTGGAATACGTATCATTTCAGGCGAGTAAAGTGATCCCTGAGTTTCTCCATTAGCACTACTATATTGCACACCAATTCCTGAATAAAAGCCCCGGTCCGAAGCAAAAGATACGAGCGAGGTTGTTAGTAACAAACCTATGGCAGCAATTTTATGAAAGGATGTTGTGTTCATCAATGTTGTCCTTAACCGAGTCGGTAGCGCAAACCAAGTTGGTAATTCATATCTGTTATTCTATAGTTGTGGTAGTTATTTCGAATAGTGGAATTACCTGCAGAACTTTGAACCACATGAGTATCTTCAATACGAAGACTACCATAGCGTGTCCAAGCGCAAGCCAGCTTGACTCCCATGTTACGCGTCAACGCTATATCATTTCCCAAAGTGACCATTAACCCATCAATGCGGTGTTTAAAATTGCGCCCAAAGTAGCGATAACGATATGTTCCGTTCATACTTCCTGGCACTAAATCTCCTTCAAAACCTGAACGTTTAAATAAAGTTGAGACATAATCCAATTGCATTGATAGCATGTCTTCAGGATTTATCTGATATCCTAAGAGAACACCAGCGATACCTTTATTGCTCGTCCGATACTTGAAGTTAACATCAGCACTACCTGTGCTATTTCCATTTGCATCAGGATAGGCATAACTAATATTACGTATATAGTCAAAGCTCGAGTCCATTGCAGACCACCCTCCTTCTAAACCAAGGACAACATCAACAGAACCAATAGAACGTAGCCATCGATAACTGAGTAGCATTTGCCCCCCTAGACCTTTGATAAAGTAATCTCTTGGAACGTCAAACTTTCCTACTGTCGTCCTAGTATCCATATCCCAGTAGACACTGAGAGGCTCAACCAAGCCAAACTGTTGTTTGACCAGATGGAAATCCCTAACTGCATCAAATTCCACATACCATCCATCTGTATATCGAGAAAACTTTGGCTGTTCATATAATGTATGGCTTGAGCCTAAGTGGTATTTCATACCTAACTGGAATAGGTCACTACTGAGGTGATAAGTATAGTCGCCGTTAATGACGTCAGTTGTTGCCGAAGTGTTTTTAATGTTGATCTTTTCTTCTCTAAATTGTGTGTGATCATACTGCATCCGCAAAAATAGTTTTTTTGTGATCGGGAGCTCATGAGCTATACCGAGCTGATATCCAACAGTTTGAAGATATCCATCACCTTTTAACTCGTCAGCATTGGCAAACAAGAAGCCCGTATCGCGATCTCGATATTTAGGGACTTGATTAATACCAAATACTGTTTTAATGGACCAATCACCATAAACGGGCCCAATAAAACCGTAAAAGGTATTTTGATTTTTATTAATGGCACCAATAAGTAGCCGAGCCCCATAAAAATAGTCTTTGAAGTAACTTGACCCACTGTAATCTATAGTATCATAGAGATTATGGGAAGAACTGTTACCAGCCTGTGCTTGAGGCCTAAAAACACTTCCACTTCGACCAATAAAACCTTCTGCACCAGCGTAAAAACCATGTTTTAAAGGCTGACCGTATCCCACAAGGGTTGTGCCTCCAACACCACTTAGTGGCACTTGTAATGTCTGGTACGGACCTTTCTCTGTTAAAGAAGCAGACTCGGAACCCACGAGAATACTGTAGTAAACTCCACGCTGAATCTGGTTAGCCACAACAAGAGCTTGATCGGTTAACGTATCGGCTTCTTGCCAACTCATGGTATTGGATAGTGACTGGTCGTCGCTGTCTGCACCATAATAGTGCCGCACACTTAACGCGGCCACATCATAGTAGTGCTCGTGAGCAGCGTCAGTAGTGTCCAAACGATCCCAAGCTAAACCTATTGCTGTTTTTGGATCAACAAACACATCCATTCCAAGCCCTAAATCCCAACCAAAATCAGTCTCGTTGGTGTAAAGTGCTCCTGCTTTAAGATAGGGCCGAAATCGGCTCGAAAGAGGGAAGGTGAAGCGACCGGCAAAGGTATAGAAGTTCAAATAGTTCTCTTTAGGCGCTGCAGTAATTCCAAATTCCATCGCAAACTGTGGCGTAATCTGGTTACCATGCACTAGAGAAAAGCCAAGGAGTGTATCATTCTGAGGCCGAGTAGAGTAACTATCTGTACCCAGTGCTTCAGCAACAGGGACATTAGCATAGTGACCAAAGGTCAAGTGCCGAGTTAAGTGGTTTGCGGCAATACCAACATAGTCGCCTTTAGTGTAGGCAGGCTCACGAACTAATTGACAATCGTATCCACATTTTTTTAGATAGTGAATGTAGCGCAACGAAAACAGATTAATAGGCAACATGCCTTGCTTATCAGTTTTCCAATCTGTGGGGAAAGTTACTCGACCTTCTTTTTCATTGTCTAGGACTTCTTCCTGAAAATAGGCATATTGCCTGGTGTATTCTAAACCGACTGCATGCTCTGGTGTAAAGTAGAACTGAGCTCCGCCTCCATAGACCTTACGTACTAAGTTATTAGTAAGAGAAGCACCATATTTGGCTGTCAATGCAAAATGGTTCCATATAGGCGTTCTAGCACGAAGAAAACCACTGAAGATATCAGAAGCGACGCCAATATGTGTTACGCCAAGCTCAATACCGAATAAAGGCACCAACTGGTAGCCATCGATAAAGGTAAATGCAGACTTACCATCAATTGGAGTGTTGCGAGGAGAAAGACTAAGACCAGCCTCCTTTCTTGCACTAGCTGTCCCATATCCCACCATGGTATAAGCTTCCTGCATCGGAGCGTAACTATCTGTTGAAGATTGCAACGCAGAAGCAATGCTAGCTGAACAGCAAACACAAGAAAGTATAAAGCGCGAAAATTTCATGGCAAACTCCATTTTACCTATATTTTTACTATATCAACTCAACGATGAAGTGTAAATAATTTAATGAGTAGCTTACAAAAAACATGAATTGCCAAAGGCAGGAGATGGCTTGCTGCCATCGTTCTCAATATGTACTAATCTTCACTAATGGAATCAGTATCAAGCAATCAGCCTTCCAGGGCTCAATCATTTTTGTTTTCGTTGTTATTGACGCTGATCTAAAGCTTGTGCTCTTAACGCTTTTCGCAAGACTTTACCCACAGGTGTCTTTGGCAACTCTGACAGGCGGATAAAACGTTTAGGAACTTTATAACGCGTTAACTGTGCTTGGCAGTGTTTCAATAGCTTCCGATCACTTACTTTGGCTTTTGTCACCACATAAGCCACGACTTCTTCCCCTGACGCCTCACAAGGTAACCCTATGACTCCTGCCTCTAAAACCTGATCATGCGCTGTCAGTACTGCCTCCACTTCATTGGGATAGACATTGAATCCTGAGACTAAAATCATATCTTTTTGTCGATCCACTAAGGTAATGAAACCTTGAGCATTCATGGTTCCCAAATCTCCAGTTCTAAACCATACTTTATCAAAAAAAACATGGTCTTGGTTATTATGCCAATAACCTTGCATCACCTGTGGACCGCGCGCACAAATCTCACCCACTTCGTCATATGGCAAGTGATGCCCCTTTGCATCCATAATCGCAACATCGGTTCCTGGCACTGGCAAACCAATCGAGCCATTGTGCTGTGTTAGATGCGTTGGATTGACCGTTAGCACCGGACTTGTTTCTGATAAGCCATAGCCTTCAAGCAACATCGTGCCTGTCACTTTCTGCCAAGTTTTTGCCACTGATTCGTGCAGCGCCATGCCACCTGCAATGGCAATTTTAATGGCTGAAAACTCAACTGAATGAAAAGATTTTTTTTGTAACAACGCATGAAACAACGTATTGACCCCCACCCAGACACTCGGTTTTGTAGCTTTAATGGTTGAGATAAGTCTCTTGGTATCGCGAGGATTAGCAATAAGTACAGACTCACCACCCAAAGCGATAAAGGTCCACAAGCAAACTGTCAAAGAAAAAATATGGTAAAGAGGCAGCGCCACTAACACTTTTTCTTGTCCTTCTTGTAATTTCGGGCCTACCCAGGCAAGACACTGGCTGATATTCGCGACTAAATTGGCATGTGTCAGCATAGCTGCCTTTGGATCACCTGTTGTGCCGCCAGTATACTGCAAAAATGCCAAATCATTTCCCTCAATAGTCACGGGATTTGGTCTTTGGCCCTCACCTTGCTTCATAAGATCGCACCAATGAACCACACCTAGGATAGTCCAACGCGGAATTTGACGTTTTACCTTAAGAACCCAGTGCAAGAGTGTATTTTTCCACCTAGGCAACTCGTCCCCCAAACGTGTGACAACCACCACTGGAACAGGATATTGTTGTAAAGCGCGCATCACTCGCTCTGCTGCATTTTCGAAACAGACAATACCCTTTAACATCGCATCTTCGAATTCATAGGCACATTCCCGAGAAGAGGCCAGAGGATTGATGTTGACTATGACTAAACCGCACTTTAAACCAGCTAATAAAGCAATAACATACTGAAAACAATTAGGCATCATCAAGCCTAGGTGATCTTTTGGTTTTAATCCTAAGGCTTGCCATTGATAAGCGAGAGCATCTACTTTAGAAGCCAACGCTTGGTAAGAGAGCGTCTCACCAAAGCTAGTCAGCGCTGGTCGGCCTGAAAAATCATGACTTTTGCTTGTAAAAAGCTCTACCAAATTGCTTGCAATCGGCTCAAAATGATGGGGCACGCCTTTGTCATAATGGTGCAGCCAAGGTTTTTGCATCATCGTATCCTTGATGAATAGTCCTTCAAGTTTAGCATAGACAGGAACCAAAGATCTACTTGACGCACTTTGAAACTCGCACTATGCTGCATAATAGAGGGGGGTCCTTATGACAGAACAAGTGCAAGACATTTTCACACTCAAGGGCAGCATGCTAACTGTGCCTATTATTCACTTACAACAACTTGATTATGAGGCCTTTAGCAAAACACTCAAAGCCATGGCTGAAAGAACCCCAAAACTGTTTGCTGCATCACCTGTTATTCTAGATCTCAAATTGATAAAAGAGCCTGAAATTGACTTTAAGAAGCTATGTCGATCCATCAAACGAGTCGGTATGGTGCCAGTTGGCTTTCGTAACGGCCTTAACGAACATAGAGAACAAGCAATCAAAGCAGGATTAGGTGAGCTACACCCAGCCACTGATAAAAGAAAAAAAACAACAAAATCTAAAAAACCTAGTCTGCAAGAGTCAAAAAAACCAAAGAATGAGACGACAGCTACACTACCAACAAGTGATAAAGCGCCCATGATTATCAATAAGCCTGTACGTTCAGGGCAACAAATTTATGCCGAACATTGCGATCTCATTATTTATGGCAATGTAAGCTCTGCTGCCGAGGTGATTGCTGATGGCAATATCATGGTGCATGGTGTTTTAGGAGGCAAAGCTATTGCAGGCGCCAAAGGGCGCCAAAGTGCAAAGATCCTTTGTCAGGTGCTCAAAGCTGATTTAATATCCATCGCTGGACACTATCGTTTACGTGATGAAATAGAAGATCAAGGAGTGCCTCAAAGTCAATTTGGAACACAAATCTTTTTAGATCAACAACATCTTTGCATCGAAAAAATTTGAGCGTGATTTAGGCTTTTATTCGTTGAAAAGACCGGTTATAGTGAGTGTGGACTACAATAACAATAAGGAAAACCACTTTGTCTAAAATCGTTGTCATTACCTCTGGAAAAGGCGGTGTGGGTAAAACCACAACCAGCGCTGCTATTGCAGCAGGATTAGCTACGCGAGGCTATAAAACTGTCGTCATTGATTTTGATGTAGGTTTACGTAATCTCGACCTTATCATGGGCTGTGAACGTCGTGTCATTTATGATTTTGTCAATGTCATCAATGAAGAAGCCACCCTCACTCAGGCACTCATCAAAGATAAACGCATAAACAACCTCTATATTTTACCTGCCTCACAAACACGTGATAAAGATGCTCTAACCCAAGAAGGTGTACAAAAAGTATTAACATCGTTAACCAACGATTTTGTATTTGATTTCATAATATGTGATTCACCTGCAGGTATCGAAAAAGGTGCCCATTTAGCGATGCATTTTGCAGATACAGCCATTATTGTGACCAATCCGGAAGTATCTTCCGTACGTGACTCCGATAGGATCATTGGTATGCTATCAAGCCGAACACAGCGTGCCACTGAAACCTTGGAACCGATCAAAGAACATTTGCTTGTAACGCGTTATTCCCCCAAAAGAGTAGAGATGGGTGAGATGTTAAGCCTTGATGATGTGCAAGACATTCTGCAAATACCCGTCTTAGGGGTTATACCAGAATCTACCGCCGTCTTAAAAGCTTCTAACATGGGTGTGCCTGTCATTCTTGACGACCAAAGTGATGCTGCACAAGCCTATGCTGATGCCATTAGTCGTTTCCTTGGTGAAGAAGTGCCCATGAAATTTGTTAGTAGCCAAAAAGAAAATTTTATTTCGCGTCTTTTCAAAAAGAAAAATAAGGAGAAAGACTACGCATGAGTTTATTAGCTAAATTACTAGGCCGCAACCAAGAGCAACCTGCCTCGATTGCCCGCGAACGCCTTCAAGTCATTATTGCTCAATCTGGGAATCACGCACCAGATTACCTGCCTCAACTTAAGCATGATATCATGCAGGTCATTGCCAAATATACACAAGTGGCTTGTGACGATGTCAATGTGAATGTGACACGTGAAGGCGATGAAGCTGTGCTTGAGCTTAACGTCGCCCTTCCAGATCACGAAGAGGTATAAGCGCCTACCTATAAAAAAAGCGCCCTAGGGCGCTTTTTTTGTTAATAGATGGAAGATTCAAAATTGTTACTTCCTATTACTGAAACCATTACTGGTTCTGTCATGCCCATCCTGTTCTGCCGCTTGAGTATCTGCGGAAGCGGAAGCGGAAGCCTTAGCCCAAGCAGCAAATACACTATCATATGCCTGAGCATGTGATAGAGAGGTACTTGATTGACCACTATATCCAGATGCTAATGCACTTTGATTATAGTGAGAAACACCAAAATAGACAGCTGCTCCAACCACTAGCCCAGCAAGCAATGCCACACCTAGTGTACTTGCCAAACCTGCTGTAGCGGTTAAAGTTCCGACCTTAAATAATACTGTGCTTGCAGCGCTTGCAAACGTAAAGCTAGGCATACCAAAGCCAAGTCCAAAACCAACTGACAAAGACGCCAATAAGCCCGTGCTTGTCGCCATAGAGCGAGGGCTTAGCTTGGATTCGTCACTGTTATTATTTTGGGTCTTACCAATAAAATAGCACTTCATTGCATCAGCTAAATCATGATCTTCATAATTCTCAATGATTTCATTTATTTGATCTAGATCATTACCACATAGATCTATGGACCTCTGGGCAATTTGTTCCGCTGTGAGATGCTTAAGTCTTGTATTACCTAACATCCCACACATTATTTGCATAGACTGAGGGCTAGAGCACTGTGTCAATAGGATCTGATCGAAACAGTCTGACTGAGGATCCATGATAGCAAGCATCAGATCTTTCTCTGCTCTTGAAAGTTCTTGACTTTTAAGGCTAGCAAGAACCCTTTTAGCCTTTGTAGCATCGGCATTAGCATTCATAAATCTTACAAACTCTTTGATATGTTCTGCTGACTGACTTGTAGTGCGATATTCTCCTGTCACTTGAGTTTCGTAACTAGTTTTACCATCATCATCTTTTTGACTCAAACACGAAATACTTAAATGATGCTCAATATTGTAGTTTCCATCTGACTTCACGATCATACTTATTGAGTTGTCACTAACTGCGTTAATTTCAATTGAATATTCCTGACCTTCAAATGAGGGTGGTTCAATACCTTGAAGGAAAGTAGCATAAGCATATATTTCAGGTGATTTAACCCCTTGTCCTAGAAAACCATTATGAAATGGGGCACAAACAAGTTTAGCATTATCTCCAAAAGTGTTTTTAATCTCGTCTAGAGTTTTGTAGGCTTCAGTCTTTAAAGTTACTCCGCCATATTGGATTTTTAACTTAAAGCCAGCTGTGCGGGGCAAATCTTTTACACCTTGCGCCAGTAACTCATTTTCATTTAAAGTAAGAGTCTTTTTAAAACTATATGCATCGCTCATGTGTTTTTATACCTATTTAATATCTACTATAGATAAGAATAACAGCAAAATGTTAATAGAAAATTAAAAAAACACTATAAAAATAGCAGCGTATCTGTTTTGAACGATGGAAGAAAAAAACAAGTCAAATATACATACCAAAAACGTATACACTTTGTAAAAAACAAAGGATGACCATCAATCACCAGGAGTGTAAGTCAAAAAGTTGTTACAACTCTCTCAACCATACTGAGCTCACTTTGCTCCAGCAAGTAAATCATATTGACTGTAGATAGGGATCAATTGAAGCTTTGCTTAAAATGGGCATGAATAATCAATAGACTCTTGATTTTTAGGTGTATCTCTTGGTTCGCTTTCTGAACCTTTTGGGTTCCTAAGTGTACTAGTTGGTTTTTTATTTTTCGTGGTAGTTTCATCTCTAGCCTGGATTGACATAGGTTGATATCGAGCGAGTGCTTTACCTGAGGGAGAGCGTGAACGAAAACGCCTTTGATCTCTCATACAACTATGCCAAGGGTTATCTCCAAGATTATGACTGGCCATTGACTGTGAACGCTGACGGGAACCCGTACTAGTTTGGCTAGCCCGTGTGCCTGGAGGAAGACTGGAAAAATCAATAGTAGTCGTTTGTTGGCTACTACTATATTTAGCCACGCCCCAATCAACTACGAAAAGCGTCAATGCGAAACCTACGGCAACTATTAACCCAAGCAAAAAAGCAGAAGCGCCTGCACAGGAAACACTTGTAGCACCTAAATAAAATGCAGTGGCACTCGCAGAGCCAAACAGTGTGAACTGTGTTGCACCAAAGCCCACGCCAAGACCAGTCGCAAGACCAGCAACTACTGAAAGAGTTGCAATAATCCAGCCTTTATAACTTTGCCAGCCACTATTAGAATCAGGAGCTTTCGTCGCATCAAGCTGTTTAGTCTCATGCCGCGTAAATCTTACAGGTCTATCAGATTCAGGAGCTTTCGTCGCATCAAGCTGTTTAGTCTCATGCCGCGTAAATCTTACAGGTCTATCAGATTCAGAGCCTTCAAAACAACCCAAGCTGCGAATCTCCTGACTTACCATGGTATTCATATCCACAACAATCTCCTTAAGAAGCTGAGGATCTAGTTGGTTTTTCTCGTCATCTTTAGAGCAAGCATCATTAAGCTTTACCAAAAGTCGCCTTATATTCTGACTATCGAGACGCCTTAGAGGCGAGGAGTACGAATCCTCTTTCTCCTTCAGATAACGCGTTCTATAGCCCTGTAGATGCGACTCTTCACCCTCAATTAAACTTGAAAGACTGCCACTGATACATGCACTGCCTGGTAATTTTAAATCATGACTGGTATCCAAAATAAAATATTCCTTTGGCAAAGTACGGTATTAGCACCATACTATCACTTAATTAATTGAATTTTAAGTCCCCTACAATGATACAAAAGCATCCACATCGGTCACCTGACGGATTGCTCTGTACGTTTGTAATAAGGCCTTCGCATCTGATGGACTAAGACGCTTTAACGCCTGAGCCTGCTTTATTTGTTGTGGGATAGCATCATCGTGAGAAATAACCCCTTCTTTCAAAAGACTAGTCAATTTCCCTTGTACTTTGTGGTTGAGCATGACTAAATCCCAGGCTTTTGCAATATCTTTAAGTGGTGCTGATTCAGTATGAATATGAGATTGAACCCAACGCCTCAAGCGTACGTCAGTTTGAATTAATTGTGCAATAACCTTATCCTTATGATCCTTAGGTCGCTGACAGTGACGCCCCAGTGGGAAGATAATAAAACGAACACATGCCGCCAACAAACGCGAACGCATATGGCGTAAAATACGATCAAAACTTTGCTCAATCTCTGCCAACAGTTCATCACAACTCCAGCGTATAACCTTTAATAAACTCTCTTCTTTTGCATGGTGTCTTGCCATACGAAGCAGTGAGGAGAGTTGGTATAAATAACTTAGGATATCACCCAAACGCGCTGAAAGACGCTCTTTTTGCTTCAACTTACCCCCTTCAAGCAAAAGCATCATCTCTAGCAAAAAGGCAAAAGCAGCACTAAAACGTACAAGATATTGATTATACTTTTTAAAACCCGGAAGTGTCTGGTGAGTAATCACACCTCGTGACCGAGACAAACCATAAATAAATGCCCTCACCTTCACCTGAGCTAAATGTTTTAAATGTCCCCATAGTGCATGATCAAACTCTTCTAGACCTTGTTCAACCCCTTTTTCTACCGCATTAATTTCTTTTAACAGATAGGGATGACCTTTCATCAGACCCTGCCCAAAAATGATCATATTACGTGTCAGTAAATTAGCCCCTTCAACCGTAATCGATATAGGTGTTTCTTGATATAAACGCCCTATGGCATTCATTGGCCCAAGGCAGATGCCTTTACCTCCATGAATATCCATTGCATCTTGAATCATCTTTCGCGCCAACTCAGTACAATGGTACTTACTCATGGCAGAGGCCAGTGCAGGAGAACCACCTTGATCAACCATGCTAATGGTCATATCTCGCATAGCCTCGGCTCGTACCAAACGTCCTACCATACGCGCTAGTAATGCCCCAACGCCATCAAAATCGCCAATAGGCCGCTTGAATTGTTTGCGTATCTGGGCATAAGCTCCTGTTGCCCACACCGCTTTCATAGCACCCCCAACAGCGAGCGAAGGCAAGGAAATAGCACGACCGACTGCCAAACATTCCATGAGCATTTTCCAGCCCTGGCCAATAAATGGCGCCCCACCAATGACTTGTTCAAGTTCAATAAAAACCGACTTACCGACAATAGGACCATTCACAAATGCGCAATTAAGAGGAAAATGACGTTCACCAATGTGAATACCTGGCGTTTCTCTTGGGACCAAAGCGCAGGTAATACCTAGCTGATCCTTAGAACCAAGCAAATGATCAGGGTCATAGCATTTAAAAGCCAATCCAATTACTGT
The DNA here is from genome assembly GCA_047404175.1 of Legionellales bacterium. Lineage (GTDB taxonomy): Bacteria > Pseudomonadota > Gammaproteobacteria > M30B25 > M30B25 > M30B25. The sequence goes on from JBDOIW010000050.1 coordinate 22,995, forward strand.
AGCAACAGGAGCCAAGGTAATATATCGTTTTGAAAAATTGAGCACAATACCCAGTTTTTTCACACCATTGATGCGTTTGTAAGCGATGACACCCTGGTCCACAATGCTTGTAGCATCAGAGCCTGCATCAGGTGAGGTCAAAGCAAAACAAGGAATTTCAAGGCCTTTGGCGAGTCTTGGCAAGTAATAATCTCGCTGGCGCTTAGTACCATAACGAAGGAGTAACTCTGCAGGGCCAATTGAATTAGGCACGGTGATGGTTGTTGCTACTGAAGTACTTACTGCTGCCACTCGGCTAATAATTGCCCCGTGAGCGCTCGCGGAAAATTCTTTACCCCCGTAGGATTTGGGGATAATCATCGAAAAAAAGCCCTTTTTCTTTAAAAAATCCCAGACCTTTGGTGGCATATCATGAAGCTCATGAGTGATTTGCCAATCATTGAGCATCTTGCAAAGCTGCTTAACGGGTCCCTCAATGAAAGCTTTTTCTTCTGCACTCAAACCACACGCCCTTAGCTTTCTTAATTGCTGAAAATCAGGATCTCCAGCAAACAGACTTTTTTCGTAGCCCACTGTACCTGCCTCTAGCGCAATGCGCTCTGTACTTGACATTTCAGGCATGACACTGGCAAACCAGCGAAAAAAAGGTTTAGAAATAAGGTGCTTTCTTAATAAAGGCGTATAGAAAACCGCGGTAAGGACAAGAAAAGAAGCAATCACCGCATAGGATAACCAAGTTAGATGCATGACAGCTAAGCACGCTACTAGAAGCCCAACACACCCTAACCAAAAGAAAAACAGCGGCCACTGAAAATAGACCACTGCAATCAATAAAGCAAATATGATAAAAATTGAGAGCAGCATAACATTCCTTTGTTCACTTTCAGTTTATCACAATCACAATTGTGACTGAAACTAGTTTTTACTATCTTTAATGATAATCCAAATCTATGCGTGGTCCACTCCTACGTGCAATGCTCAATGAAGATAAGTTCAACGTATCTTGGCTACTCTCAATCATGTTAACAGGGGTGGAAGCCTTTCGTAATTTTAGGCTCACCTTTAAAATCGTCCATAGACACTGAAATAGTTTCTGGTGATCTTGATTTAGCTATTGGACCGCAATTCTCCATAACAAATTTAAAGTTCTCTTTTTTTGCTTGTGTCTTTTTATTAGCTTTAATAGCCTCAATCTCTTCTGGTGTTGGTACATCAAAATGATTCTTAAGATCACGTAAAACCCATTCCATCTGAGTCATGTGTGCTTTAAAATGACGCTTTTTTTCCGCTTTTTTATGTGCCGCTTCTGCTTCTATAAAAACATCAGTCAAATGTGCGTTACTATCATGAGATTTTATTTCATCTCTAGATGGCATTGATGTACGAGCCAATGTTGACAAATAAGTTTTAAACATATCAATTCCTGTTAGGTTTTAAAGTGCATGATTGACTCGCATTAACTTTGTCTATTACTAGGATAAATCAACAACGTCAATCAATTAACATTACACCAGAAAAACCTTAAAAAAATATTAAAATCAGCAACTTAACAAAAATATCACGAAATCAAGAGCCTATCGTCAGTGAATAGCCCATCTGCGCCTTGCTGCCAAAGGTCATGCGCTTTTTTGGCATCATTAATGGTATACACTAGCACCTTAAGGCCTACCTCATGAAGATAGTGAATACGTTTAGGTGTGATAATCCGCTGATGACAATGCAATGACTGGCAAGACAGCTGTCTTGCCCGTAGGATTTTGCCCCGACGCCAGCGATCCATGATTAATCCCAGTCTAGCCGAGGCATCGTTGTAACGCACCACCCGCAGAGACTGTAAAGAAAAACTAGAATACAAAGGAGGCTGTTTATCCTGTGGCCATAAGTTTTGCACGGTTTGCCAGGCTATTCGAGCTGTTTTTGTTTCTTGACCACGTAAAGGCTTTATTTCAAGATTAATATGAAGATTGCGCTTTGCACACAAGGCCAATACATCAGCCAGGCTTGGTATGGCATCCCTAACAAGACCGTCTGGGCTTTTTACTGTCAACTGTTTAAGCTGCTGGTAAGTCATGTGCCTAATACGTCCAGCAACTCCTGTGAGACGACGCAGATTAACATCATGAAACACAATCGGTGTGCCACACCGAGCTAACATCACATCAAACTCAACCCACTTCAAGCCTGATTGAGCAGCATACTCACAAGCCGCCAAGGTATTTTCAGGAACCTTCCATGCAGAAAACCGGTGCCCAATCAATTGTTTATCTTTATCCATCATACAATCTGCTCTTATCCTTTCATACAGACATCTTTGTCTGGCTTACCCGACAAGCACATAGCAATACAACAATCTCCCGTGATATTGACCACAGTTCTTGCCATATCAAGCAAACGATCAATGCCCATAATCATGCCTATCCCCTCCAGTGGAACACCTACAGAATTAAGCACCATGGCTAAGGTGATCATACCAATCCCAGGGACACCTGCAGTTCCAATCGAGGCAAACAGTGCCGTTAAAATCACTGTGAGATAATGCCATAGGCTTAGATCAATGTGGTACCATTGAGCTAACATCACTGTTGCAGTGGCTTGCATAATGGCAGTGCCATCCATATTGATAGTGGCTCCCAAAGGCAATACAAACTCTGCTAAACTTGCACGAACACCCAGTCTTCGCTTAGCCATTTGCAAAGTTACAGGCAAAGCCACATTGCTACTGGCCACACTAAATGCTACTACCATAGCAGGGTAAAGCTTTTGAACAAAATCCCAAGGACTCACTTTAGCAATAAAACGCAACAACCCCCCATAAACCAGCACTGCATGCATCAAAAGCAAAGCCAAAATCAAAAAGAAATAACTTAAAAGCTGCGTCAACATGGCCCCACCAAGCTGAGCAAACAACTTTGCTATCAAACAAAAAACCCCATAAGGCGTCAGCAGCATGACTAGCATGATCATTTGGGTGATGACTTGATTAACATCCTGAAAGAAATGAGCAATGCGCCTACCACCGCTCCCAGCAAGTGTTAAACATATACCCAATAAAAGTGCCACAAAAATCACTTGCAACGTTGAACCTGCAACCAGGGCTGCAAAAAAATTATCAGGCACAATAGCAAGTAGCGTGGCATCATCTAGCGACGAAAGCTGGACTGAGCTGGCCACACTAGAAGAATCAAGAGCTGGAAACTGCATCATGGAAGCAACAGATAAAGCTAGCAACAGGGCGAAAACTGTTGTCATAACATAAAAAACCAAGGTCTTAAGACCTATCTGTTTTAAACTTGCTTTATCCGCCAGCGCACTGCAACCACACACGACAGACACAAAAACAACAGGAATCACCAACATTTTCATAAGGCTAATAAAAAGCTGCCCAAAGCTATCAATGGCCTCCACTATCTTGTCCACCACTAAGGGCATAGAATCACTCAGTAAATCAAGACCTAGACCAAAAAACATGCCTAGCGCTAAAGCAATTAAAACAGACTTTGTGCGCAATCCAACATTCAATTTTAAATTTTGTGATGCCATCACAACGATCCTTGTTTAGATTTAAGTCGTTAATTCTTTCCGAGAGAGAACCCAACCTACAAAAACAAAATAGGCCACAAAAGCAATCAAAAAACACAGAAACAGTTCTGCCTCACTCACACCCAAAACTAAGGCCATTGTTGCAAGTGATGCCAATAGAAACTGCATAAGAATCATTAACATAACTGTTTTGTATAAGCCAAACCCTCTGTCAATCAAAGCGCAATGCAGGTGTTGACGATCTGGTGAAAGTGGGCTTCGCATAGCCAAAACACGTCTAAACATCACTTGCCCCACATCAAACAAAGGTAAAGCCAGACACCAAAGCACGCTCACAGGTGTTAACCATGATGTCATCGCCACATCTTGCCCCATATCAACCCAGGGCAACTGTGACAACTGTATCGCACATGCTGCCACCCATAACCCAAGCAACATACTACCGGAATCACCCAGAAAAACTCTTGCAGGCCGCTTCTTAATCCAGCGAAAATTATCCCACAAAAAACACACTAAAAGCGGTAACATTAGACCATAATCAATAGGAAAAACTCCTGATATAAGACACAAAGCTGACAAGCACACAACTCCCATCATAGCCGCCAAACCGTCACAACCATCAAGCATATTAAACGCATTAATACAACCTACAATTGCCACAATACTAAACCATTGACCCGTATGCGAAAGAATTAAAGGTTGCCCCCCAAACAGTTGCCCCAAACTTGTGATGGATATACCCTGCATCACAACAATACTGGCTGCCAACGCCTGAACAACAAGCCGTAACCAAGCGGGTCTTGGTTGAGCATCATCTAGCATTCCCATAATCAAGAGCACAAATCCTGCCAACAGAAGAGAAGATGTAGAAAAAGCAAAACCTGCAGCAAATAGTCCTAAAAAAATGGCGACCCCGCCATGCATGGGTGTAGGTTTAGCATGGCGCTTACGCTCACTGGGCTCATCTATAAGCTTATAGTGCTGTGCAAAGCGTATTCCTCGTACTAAGGCAGTACGGGTAATGATCATGGAAAGAAGGATCACTAAGGCCAACACCATCCATGACTCAGTAAAAAAACTCATTGTTCTTATCAACTGGCTTGTGATTGCTTCGCTTATTTTATAGACTAATTTTTGATGAATCAAACGGTTTGTTTACCATGGCAGAAAAATTGACAAGAAAAATATCGGTAACAGGCTTAGGTTATGTTGGCCTACCAGTGGCTGTTGCATTCGCAAAAAAGCAAGAAGTGGTTGCTTTTGACAGCAAAGCAGCTCGCATTGAAGAACTACAAAAGTTCCATGATCGAAATGGTGAGTGCTCAGCAGAAATGCTGAAAAATTGCCAATTAAAACTGACCTCTAACCCTCATGACTTGAAGCAGGCTGATTTTCATATCATAGCAACACCCACCCCCATTGATACTGCAAACATACCAGATCTAACCATGCTTGAGGCAGCTAGCTTACAAATTGCTCGCATCTTAAAACCTGGTGATATTGTAGTGTATGAATCTACAGTTTACCCTGGGGCCACGGAAGAGGTTTGTGTGCCTATTTTAGAGCAATACTCTAACCTCAAGTGCAACAAAGATTTTCACGTAGGTTACTCCCCAGAACGTATCAATCCTGGAGATCCTGAAAACCAATTTGAAACTATTGTGAAAGTAGTTTCAGGCTCAACACCTGAGGCACTGGCTATCATTGCGGCAACCTATGCATCAGTGGTCACAGCAGGCATTCATGAAGCATCTTCTATCAAAGTAGCAGAAGCGGCTAAGGTTATTGAAAACACGCAAAGAGACCTTAATATCGCACTGATCAACGAACTTTCCGTGATCTTTAAAACCATGCACATTGATACGCACGAGGTGCTTGCTGCCGCAGGGACAAAATGGAACTTCCTCCCCTTTCAACCAGGATTAGTAGGGGGCCACTGTATTGGTGTCGACCCTTACTATTTAACATACAAAGCCCAGATGCTCGGCTGCCAACCTGATGTTATTTTGGCTGGACGTAAAACCAACGATCAAATGGGACGCTTTATTGCTGAACAAATTATCATCACCATGATTCAACATGACATCCCTATCCGTGATGCAAAAGTAGGAATCTTTGGATTCACATTTAAAGAAAACTGCAACGATGTGCGCAATACAAAAGTAGCAGATCTCGTTGAGTCACTATCGCGATATGGGACACAATTAATGGTTTTTGATCCTATTGCAGATGCAAAAGAAGTTCAGCAGCATTATGGCATCACCTTGTGTACTGAAGATGAGATGCATGATCTCAATGTTGCTATCTTTGCAGTTAAACATCAAACCTTTGTGGAATGGTCAGCGGCCAAAATTGCAGACCGTCTTGCACCCAAAGCATTGATTGCAGACCTAAAAAACACCATTGATACTACTGCTATCACTGAATACAAACCGCAAGCGATCACTTGGAGGCTATAATGACTATTCTTGTAACAGGATGTGCTGGATTTATTGGCAGTCACTTAGTCAAAACACTGGTTGATCAGGGTCATGATGTGGTTGGAATAGACAATCTCAATGATTATTATGACGTCACTTTGAAGCAATGGCGCTTAAAGCAAATCGAGGATCCTCATTTTCACTTCTATCACCAAGATATCAACGACACTAAGCTTAAATCATTACTCAAAAAACATACCATCAAGCAGTGTATTCATTTAGCAGCCCAAGCAGGTGTACGTTACTCGATTGATAACCCTAAAGCCTATATTGATAGTAACCTATGTGGCTTTGCCAATATTTTAGAAGCCTGTCGACACCATGGTGTAGAGCATCTTATTTTTGCTTCCTCCAGCTCCGTATATGGCGCTAACACCAACTCACCTTTTTCTGTTGCTAATTCAGTAGATCACCCTCTATCTCTCTATGCCGCAACAAAAAAATCTAATGAGCTTATGGCACATAGCTATGCAAGCCTTTATCAACTTCCTTGCACAGGTCTGCGCTTTTTTACTGTCTACGGCCCATGGGGTCGCCCTGACATGGCACTGTTTAAGTTTACTCATAATATTCTAGCGGGTCTTCCTATTGATGTTTATAACCATGGTCAGATGTTGCGTGACTTTACCTATATCGATGATATTATTAAGGGCATTTTAGGCGCTCTAGCCAAACCGCCAAACCAAGATCCTCATTGGTGCGGAACATCACCCACACCCAATACAAGTTACGCGCCCTACCGTCTTTATAATCTTGGTAATAACCAGCCTAATTCTCTCGAGCAGTTCATCTCAACACTTGAAGAGGCCTTAGGGAAACAAGCTATTAAAAACTATCTGCCCCTACAACCTGGTGATGTTCCAGAGACTTGCGCAAATATTGATTCTGCACATAAAGATCTGGGCTTCCAACCTAACACAAAGCTCAGTGATGGCATTGGGGCTTTTGTACAGTGGTATCAAGCCTATTATTCTACAACGCGTGCTAGTATTCGCTACACAAAAAACAAAGCGGCTATCTCTTAGCTAAGATAGACATTAAGCTGGACTTGTGACCTAAAGAAAGGATGCATGCATGAAAAAAGTTGCAATTATTGGTACAGGCATTTCAGGCATTGGAGCTGCGCTTTGCTTAGATGGCCTCTATGAAGTGCATTGCTTTGAATCAGAGTCTCGCTTAGGGGGTCACACTCGTACTATTAGCATCCCTCACGACAAAGGAACACTTGCTGTAGATACTGGCTTCATTGTGTTTAACCACAACAACTACCCCAATCTGACTGCCATGCTCAACTATTTTGACATAGAGACCTGCAAGAGTAATATGTCTTTTGGGGTCAGTGCAAATGCTGGAGAAATAGAATACGGAACAGACAACATTCCACACCTACTTTGGCACCCTAAACTTAGAGGGAAAAAAGCTTATTGGCACATGCTAATGGATATCATTCGCTTTAATTTTTATGGTAAAGCGTTTTTACGAAACAATTCAGCGGATAAAACACTCAAAGACTTCATTGATGAATACCAATTTGGCACGTGGTTTCAAGATTATTTTTTGCGTCCCATGGCAGGATCAATCTGGAGCACACCACTGGAACAAATAGATCATTTTAGCACGCAAAGTCTACTCGAATTTTTTGATAACCATGGTTTGCTCTCTCTGTTTCGTCAACCTCAGTGGTATTCAATCAAAAACGGCAGTCATCAATATATCAAAGCCTTTGAAAAGAAATTCAATGGATATATCCATAAAAATAGGGGAATCATTCAAGTTAAAGCATCAAAGCAAGGCGTGTGTCTGACTGATGTCAAAGAACAACATGATGACTTTGATCACGTTATTTTTGCGTGTCACAGTGATCAAGCCGCAAGCTGTCTTGCAGAACACTACCCTGACAAAGCTAATCTTTTACAACAATGTCCTTATCAGAGTAATCAAGTTGTTTTTCATAGTGACACTCGCTTCATGCCAAACGATAAAAATGCTTGGGCAAGTTGGGTCTACCTACAAGATCACAGCAATCCAGAAGCAATTAGCCTCACTTACTGGATGAATCATCTACAAGATTTACCACAAACGCCCCCATTACTTGTGACGCTTAACCCCCAATCACCACCCAATCCAGAGCTTACCTATGACCAATGCACACTTAGCCACCCGAAAATGAGCAGCAACACTAGCACCCATCAAGCTAGTATTGAAGCCATACAAGGTCAAGATCGTATCGACTTTGCTGGTGCCTGGCTGGGTCACGGTTTTCATGAGGATGGCTTGGCCAGTGGCATTAGAGCTGCTAAACGTTTAGGAGGCAAGCCTCCCTGGACCTCATAAATCACTTTATTTTCCTTGCCTAACAAAGGTTCTTTGATATGAATGATACACAGCCATTGAAAATTTATCATGCCAATGTCTATCACAAGCGCTTTTTCCCCCGTGACAATGCTTTTCGCTATAAAGTTTTTTACCTAGGCCTCCCCCTGCCCTACACAAAAAAAATAGATAAAGTTCAAGGCTTAAGTATTAATTGCCAAGATTGGCTAAGCTTTCATCAGTCTGACCATGGACATTGCAACGAATCGAGCTTAGATGATTTTATTCAACCTATCTTGCATGAGCGAGACCTTGATGTCATAGTTAATTCGATTGAGTTAATCGCCATGCCAAGGGTACTAGGCTATGGATTCAATCCTGTGAGCTTTTGGGTAGGACGCAACGAGTCAAAACAGGTGATTATGGTCCTTGCTGAAGTACACAACACCTTTGGCGAAAAACACAGCTATCTATGCTGTCACCAAGACTTACGCCCCTTTAAAGATGACGATATTTTTTTAAGCCACAAATGTTTCCATGTCTCTCCTTTTCTACCACGCGAAGGCCATTATCGTTTTAATTTTCTCATTCGTGATGCTTTGTTTTCAGTTAAAATCGACTATTTCAATCAAAACCAACGTCATCAATTAACCACAGCACTTACCGCACGAGGTGAAGCACTATCCCGTCACAAACTGCGCTTGGCGTTTTGGCAGTATCCGTGGGTCACTGTGAAAAGCATCATGATGATTCATTACCAGGCTTTACGCCTATGGATTAAAAAAACACCTTTCTTTCCACTGCCAAAACAGGATCCAAACACCCTAAGTCTAACAGAGCAATCAGGTCCCATGCCTGAAGATAAAACCTCATCATAGACTACCCAACAACAATGAAGTCATAGGTTTACTCATGGTTTTTGAAAGGTAAGACTTGATGAGTGTGGCACGATTGTTATACTAAACGATTAGATTAAAGGGAATTTATTAATATGACACTTAAACAAACCCTCCTTAAAAAATTTTTGAGCAGTCTTGAGAGCACAGAATTTGGCTCGATGGAACTTACAACGCCTGAGGGCAAAACCTTTACATTCTCAGGCGGTCAACCAGGTCCTAAAGCGAGTATGACTATCTATAGCCATGATGCCATCAAAAATATGGCTCTGGGAGGGGATGTGGCTCTATGCCAAGATTATTGTCAGGGACTCTGGGACACAGAAGATCTTACATCATTGATGTTATTTGCAATAAAAAATGAGCAAAGCCTTGACCAGAATGGGCTTATTAGTGGCAAAATGATGATGCAGCTACTTGGGCGTCTGCGTGATTGGTGGCGTAGTAATACCAAGCGAGGCGCCAAAAAAAATATCGAAGTTCATTATGACTTAGGCAATCCTTTCTATAAGTTATGGCTTGATCCAAGCATGACTTACTCCTCTGCGTTGTTTGACGACGGTACTCAAACACTTGAGCAAGCTCAACTCAACAAATATGCCAATATTTTTAAGCAAATAGAGTGCCAAGATCAGTCCATCCTTGAAATTGGCTGTGGCTGGGGCGGTTTTGCAGAATATGCTCACAAACAAGGCGCTCATTATGAAAAAGGCATCACACTATCTAGAGAGCAACAACAATTTGCTATCGAGCGCATGCGTGATCAAATACAGGAGCAAGCTTTTTGCTTACAAGATTATCGAGATGAAAAGAAGCAATATGATCGTATTGTTTCCATTGAAATGTTTGAAGCAGTAGGAAAAAAATATTGGCCACAGTATTTCAAATCGATTAAGTCCGCTTTGAAGCCCAAAGGTAAAGCGATGGTCCAAACCATCACCATTCAAGATGATCTGTTTAAGCGTTATGTTAAATCAACGGACCTCATTAGAACTTATATTTTCCCAGGCGGCTTGCTGCCCTGCCCCAGTATCTTCAAGCATCACGCGGAACAAGCAGGCCTTAAAGTCAGCTACCAACATTTTTTTGGCGACAGCTATGCGCGCACGCTAAGCCACTGGCTAGAGGCTTTTGACAAGCATAAAGAAGCAATTAATGATTTAGGCTATAGTCAGCAATTTCAGCGCTTGTGGCGTTTTTATTTAACAAGTTGTATTGCTGCATTCAGTTGCGAAAAAACCAATGTCATGCAAGTGGCTTTAGAACATGCGTGATACTGAAAAATCTATAACATTGCCAGCATATGGCTCATTGGCACTACCCTTAGCATTTGCTGGCTTACCTTTGTACATTCAAGCACCTGAGTTTTATGTCAGTCAACAGGGCATCAGTCTTAGCATGATGGGCCTACTATTACTCATGGTGCGTTGTTTTGATGCCATTCAGGATCCTTTCTTTGGCTGGCTTTATGATCGCACACAATCTAGGCAAAAAATATTTCATAGTATTGCTATGCTAAGCCTCATTGCGGGATTTTATGGTTTATTCCATCCTCCATCATTTGGCTATATTAATCTTTATTTTTGTGCCATGCTCATAATTTGTACTTCAGGCTACAGTTACATGATGGTTGCCTATCTAGCGGATGGCGCAAGAATCCCTCATCATGACTTTCATCCAAGTCAAGTAAGTACTACACGAGAAGGTATGCTTCTCGTCAGTATTTTACTTGCATCATCACTGCCACCTCTTGCCTACCAATGGTTTGGGGCAGAAAAGCAATGGCTAGCTGTCACATTGATATTAGCGTGGCTAGGTTTTTTCTCTCAATGGATCTATCACCATACTTTAAAACGAACACTATTACGTACCAATCAAATGCACCACTTTAGTTTCAAATCTTTGTTGACGATTGAGCACACTACAGAGAAAAAATTACTACTGATCTATTGGATAAGTGCACTAGCCAGTGCTATTCCTGGTGTATTAGTTCTTTTTTATATTCGAGACCAACTCAATCTCTATGAGTACTATGGCTTATTTCTTAGTCTGTACTTTTTATCTGGGGCACTCTCTATGCCGTTTTGGAATAAGCTAAGTCAAAAAACAAATAAGGTACTGGCCTGGCAGGCCAGTATGTTGTTGGCTATCATAAGCTTTATAGGTGCTAGTTTTCTAAAAGAAGGTGATTTTTTGGCCTATGCTCTTATATGCTTTAGCTCTGGCATTGCAGTTGGTGCCGACCTTGCAATGCCACCTGCGATACTCACAGATTTTTTATCTAAGCATCAACAAATATCAGGAGGAATATCACTTGGACGCTTGAGCTTTTGTAACAAATGGGCTGTGACCATTGCTTCCGCCTCTAGCTTACCCTTACTAAGTGTGCTTGGCTATGTACCTCAGCAATTACAAAACACCGATGCTATTTCAGCATTAGCCATTACTTATGCTTTAGTACCTTGCTGTATTAAAGCATGTGCACTTTTTTGCTTATCCTGCTGGAAAGAAAAACTTATCTTGGGTGAATGAGTTGTCCACTTTTAGAAGATGAAGCTTTTTGATTACAAAACAAGGTAAAAGAGAATCATATTAATCATACGACTGTCTATTTAACGCAACATAATTCAGCAATACAGTCTTTTAGTCAACTATTGAGTCTATCCTACACATGATGACTCTTTATACATCCTATAGCTTTCGCTTGCTAGAAAGAGAAAACTCCCTTATCATCAATATGATGCGGGAGATTATAGCTTATGAAGCAACAAAAAAACATCTGGGTCATTGGTGCAAGTAGTGGTATCGGCGCGGCACTATGCCAAGAATTAGCCAGCCAAGGTCATACCATAGCTGCCTCAGCAAGGCGGACTGAACGCTTACATGAAGTAATTGCCAGCTGTCACTCTAAAGCACCGCATCTTGCCATTGCACTGGATGCAACAGATATGCAAACCATTGAAAAGGCTAAAGAGACTATTTTAAGTCGTTGGGAAAAAATCGATAGTGTCATCTATATGGCAGGCGATTATACCCCTATGGACTTAGCTTCAATGCGAGAACATCACTACCGTGATCTATTTGATGTCAATGTACTTGGCGCCTTTCGTGTAACAGAGTGTATGATTAAATACTACGAGAATCAAAATTTCAAAGGACAAATTGCTCTTTGCGCTAGTGTTGCAGGCTATCGAGGCTTACCTCAAAGTCAACCTTATGGTGCAACAAAAGCGGCTTTAATCAATTTGGCAGAATCACTTGCTACTGAAGTAGACGATCATATTGACATCAAATTAATCTGTCCAGGCTTTGTTAAAACCAGACTTACAGACAAAAATACTTTTTCTATGCCTATGCGGATAAGCCCAGAACAAGCTGCCAGTGCAATTGCAAAGGGCCTAAGAAAAAAAGCCTTCCAGATTACCTCACCCTGGCTATTTACCACAATCATGAAGCTCTTACGTATTTTACCTTTTTCGCTTTACAGGCTAGTTGCAAGATCAATGAAACAAAAGGAAACTAGCTCATGAACCAAGACCTTGCACTCAAAAAAGAGGTGGTCATCTGTGTTGAAGATCAACTAGTTTACGGCACTCACTCATCAAACTGCTTAGTGCCACCTAATGCTGCTTTGAAGGCACTTGATTTAACCATAGTAGAAACCCGCCTGATCGAGAATGAGTTAGTTTTGTCCTGTACAACACCACATCCTCGAGACTATCAAACAAATGACTATCGCCTTGTCTCCGGCAAAGTTGCCTTGGGACAACTAAACCCTCCACAGCAACGACTCGCAACACTCGCACTTCAATGGAGCCAATGGCAACGCTCTATCCTGTTTTGTGACGCATGTGGTGGCTCTCTCGTTGCTGATTCTGAGATGATGGTAAAACATTGCTTCTCTTGTGGCAAAACACACTACCCTTTGATTAAACCAGCTGTAATTACACTGGTACATGATGGCCCTCACATTCTTTTAGCGCGCTCGCCTCATCATGCCAAAGGACTATTTAGCCTCATTGCAGGGTTCACCGAAATGGGGGAATCCTGTGAACAAGCAGTGCATCGTGAAGTTAAAGAAGAGACAGGGCTGATCATTCATGCCCCCGTTTATCGCTATAGTCAATCTTGGCCTTTTCCTGATCGCTTAATGCTTGCTTTCACGGCACAATACAAAGGTGGTGAACTTCAAAAACAAGAGGGAGAGCTAGAAGCACTTGACTGGTTTTCACTTGATGATCTACCCACACTCCCCTTTAGTGCCAGTGTTGCTTATCAGCTTATTCAAGACTATAAGCTGCAATGGTCAAAACAAAATCTTTAATCCTTGCTTTCGCTTGATAATCTGCTCACACTCCCATTTAGTGCCAGTGATACTTATCAGCTTATTTGAGATTATAAGCTGCAATAGTCAAAACAACCCCGCACAGCTTAGATATGTATCTCTCTGTATAAGCCTCAACCATGGCAAGCATGCATACTACAACTCTTAACTGTATGCTTCTATTTTATTAAACCTTATTTGAAATATTAAAATGATCTTTTTACAATAAGAAGATAAAAACATATAAGGAGGCACTGTGAGCCCATCAGAAAAAACAACAAGACTTACACTGATGTACATGGGCCTTATACCTTTTATAGGACTTAGTTATGCTGCGCTATTGCCTTCTAGCTCCATCATCTCACCCCAAACTGCTTTGCTTGCTCTTAGTGGCTATAGCAGCATCATCCTTACTTTTCTCGCAGGCTGCCTATGGCAACACTCATCAATAGGGATCATTATATTGAGTAACATCATTGCTCTTTTTGCATGGCTATCTTACCTAACCCCCACCCCTCTATGGCTTGGTCTAGGCCTTTGTTTTCTTATCTTGCTACTCCTGGACTATTCTATACAAACGGTTCACAAAGGGCTGCTATTTCACCGCTTCATCATCACAAGCATTGTGTGCTCTTGCCTGATTAGTGTGAGCTTTTGGCATTAAACCTTCTTTCTTATACTTATCGATACAAGCTTTATTGATCATAAACACTAGAGCTAAAGCTTAATACTTATGCTCACCAAAAAGGGGGATCCGTCAAGTAAAATTGAGATTAAAACGCTAATTTTTACGCTTAGAGATACAAGCTTTATAGCATCAAGAGCCTCTATAGTGTTCTTACTGAACCAACTGTTATAGCGATACTGCATACCTTAGACTATGGCAATTATGTCTGGTAAAGTGCCAGGGTCTTTTGATTAACGTGCTCAAGACTCAAGGCATCTAGCACCCATACTCTTGCTGACTTGCCTAGCTTTTCACGCAAATCAGCCTGCTGAATCAGGCGCAACATGGCCTCAGCCAGTGGCTCAATCTCACGAGCAGGTACCATAAGGCCTGTTTCCTCATGTTTGACTATTTCCCGACAACCTGGCACGTCAGTTGTCACAATAGCTTTTTCACAGCTTGCAGCCTCAATCAAAACTTTAGGCAAGCCCTCACGATAAGAAGGTAAACAAACAACGTGAGCTTTTGCAAACTGAGCGATCATGTCCTCTTGCCACCCCCAATATTCTACCCAACCTTCAGCAACCCAAGCTTCGATATCCTCCGGATGAAGTGAAGCCAAATTACCGTCATCGCACTCCCCCACTAAAGCAAAACGCGCATCAACCTGGTGCTTAATTAACTTAATGGCTTCAACCCACTCCACAACTCCTTTATCTTTTAAAAGACGCGAGGGTAAGATAACTACCACAGGGCCAGGAGGCTCAATTTGAGGAAGGTAAGTATGAGGACAAACACCTGAGCCTAAAATCAAGGCAGCATCTTGCGGTGAAACCCAGTGATGTTGGAGAAAAAAAGCATGATCATCACGATTTTGAAAAATAACTTTGGCATGATTTTTGTTTAATGCCCAACGGTAAAGATGGCCTATCGCTCTTTGTAAGAGCCTTCTTTTCCAGTGATCTTCAGCAAAAACATAGCCCATGCCTGGAATCGTTGCGAGCCATGGTGAAGTAAAACTCTTTAACCGCCTTAATATACCCGTATAAATCACTGGTTTTATGGTGATAGCATGCACTAAACCTGGCTTCAATGCCACTAACAGTTGCTTCAAACCTTGTAATGACTTCCACTCTTGCCAAGGATTGAGACCACTACGTGATAAGTGCCAGCGATGAAATGTAATACCTTCAATAGAAGGAGGAGATACTAATGGGCATATCACATGCACTTCATACCCCTTCTGCATAGCAGCTTGTGCTAACGGCAAACGGTGCGACAAAAAATAGTCTAGCTTGTTAACCACATAAACAAGACGCTTCATAAAGCAAATACTCTATCATTTTCGTACAAATAGTCTGACACAGCTACTCGTCATCATCAACACCAGGATAAGCACTAAAGGCATCTTACCGTGGGTGACAGTTTGAGCAAAACCAATTATACTAAAGACCAATATGACAAAATCAGATATAACCATGGAACATTTTGACCCTCTTCATGCCATTTCACCCATTGATGGACGCTATCACAACAAGTGCCAGGATATTCGTCCTCTCTTTAGTGAGTTTGGTCTCATCCGCTTCCGTCTCATTGTAGAAATTGCTTGGCTAAAGGCGCTAGCGGCCCATCCTGATATCAAAGAAGTCCCTAAAATCTCAGCGGCAAGTCTCAAACAACTCGACCAAATCAGTCAAAAATTTAGTCTTGAAGATGCTCAGCGCGTCAAGAAAATTGAATCAACTAGCAACCATGATATCAAGGCCGTAGAATACTTCTTGAAGGAAAAAATTGAAGTCAATCCGGAATTAGCTGCCATCAGTGAATTTGTTCATTTTGCCTGTACCTCTGAAGACATTAACAATCTTGCCTACGCACTCATGTTACGCACAGCCAGATCACAGTGCCTCATTCCTTCCATGGATGAGATCATCACTATTCTTAGAACCTTGGCTCATGATTATGCCAAACAACCCATGCTTTCTAGAACACATGGACAAGCAGCAACTCCTACTACAGTAGGAAAAGAATTTGCCAATGTAGTAGCAAGGCTTGAACGGCAAAAACATCAATTGAAACGCTGTACGATGATGGGAAAGATGAATGGTGCTGTCGGCAATTTCAATGCCCATAAAGTGGCATACCCTGATATTGACTGGCCTACTTTTTCAAAACAATTCGTTGAAAGTCTTGGGCTGGACTACAGCCCGATGTCTACTCAAGTTGAACCCAACGACGCTATGGTGGAAGTTCTTCAGACCATTAGTCGCTTCAACACCATACTAAGTGACTTTAGTAAAGACATGTGGGGATATATTGCACTTAACTATTTTCAACAAAAGCCAGTTGCTGGAGAAGTAGGATCATCGGTTATGCCACATAAAGTCAATCCTATTGATTTTGAAAATGCTGAGGGAAACCTAGGCCTTGCTAACTGTCTTCTTAGCCACTTTTCTGATAGGTTACCTCAATCTAGGTGGCAGAGAGACCTCACCAACTCAACTGTACTGCGTAATCTGGGTGTAGCGATTGCGCATGCTTTAGTTGCCTATCAATCAATGATGAAAGGGCTACATAAAATAGATCTTAATCAAGATGTCATTGAACAAGATCTCCAGGCTAATTGGGCCATCTTAGCTGAAGCCATTCAAACCATCATGAGACGCTATGGATTAGAGCAACCCTATGAGCAATTAAAAAACCTCACTCGCGGCAAAACAGTGAATCAAGACACCCTTAAAGCCTTTGTAAACGATCTTGATTTACCTAAAGAGGCAAAACAAACCCTTATTACTCTGACACCTTTATCCTATACTGGCTATGCTGAAACACTGGCAGAAATGTCATAAGCACTTTAGCTCTTGTGGCTTTAAACAGCCAATAGATCGTGACTATGAGCGCCAAGTATGTCCCCTGGCTTGTTAAAAGTGTTGTGCCAGGGCCATGAGTAACAAATACGCTCCGTAGCTTGACAAAACATAAAGAAACCCCAAGGAATATTTTTTTCGGCTATAGTTAGACAAATTCATTCAATGAACAAAAGTATTGCGCTGGATAAAAACAAAACTTGTGAGCTGGCTAACAACCCCTACCCAAGTTAATAAAAGTTATCTATGTCATTTTGACACTCTAGTAAGTCAAGTGCAGCCTTGTGATGTATTGCTCGTTCAGGGGCGCACTCGTGTGGGTAGTTTTATTCAAACCATGACTCAAAGCACATGGTCACATAGCTTAATTTATTTAGGTCTCGCTAAGGAGATCAAAGACCCACTCTTACGCAAAGAAATATCATCACTACAGAATATTACTGCCAACACAGCGCTTATTGCTGAAAGTGAACTGGGTGTAGGTACAGTGGTAAGACCATTAACAGATTACCATGATGATCATCTTCGAATATGTCGCCCAAGAGGATTACGAGAAGTTGATCGCCAAAAAATCTTATCATTTATCGCGAATCAATTAGGCAAAGACTATAATGTCGGGCATATTGTTGCCTTATTGGTATTTTTAATGCCATATCGCATCTTGCCACGCAGCTTAATGGCGCGCTGGTTTTACAAGCTTGATCGAGAAACTGCTCAAGTCATTTGCTCGGCCATGATTGCAGAAGCGTTCAATCAAGTTCACTTCCCCATTTTACCCCATATGGAGACGATTGGGATCGACAAGCTTGCGTTTGTAAAACGCAACTCTAGCCTCTACACACCAGCTGACTTTGATGTATCACCTTACTTTGCGATCATTAAGTATCCTATGTTTGATGTGACAGGCCATAAGCACTATCAAGATCTACCTTGGAAATCAGATATTATCAACAATGATGATTTGGGTAACCATAAAAGGCCTATTTAATAACCAGAGGCTACTTTTTGCGTAGCAAAGTCATACCATCGGCTATTGGGAGAACTACCACATCAACTCTTGAATCGGAAGCTAATTTCTCATTAAAAAGACGCATCGCTTGCCGTGTCTTTTTATGTTCAGGGTCAGTAATAACTCGCCCCATCAAAAATACATTATCAATCACCATAAGCCCACCAGACTTAAGTTGCAATAAACTTGCCTCATAAAAGGCATCATATTGTCGTTTATCACTATCAATGAATATCATATCAACTGCCTGATCTTGCGAGCGAGACTGCAAAAAGACAAGAGCATCTTCCCTGATCCATTCAATTTTATGATCCACACCGGCTTGCTGCCAAAAGGGCAAGCCTAGCTTTGGCCAATCTGGATTATGATCACAGGCATATATAAAACCATCACGAGGAAGAGCCTGAGCCATAGATAAAGCACTGTAACCAGTAAAAACACCAAGCTCAATAATAGTTTTTACCTGAAAGGAGGCTACCAACCAAGCAAGCAATCGAGCCTGCTCTGGTAGAATTTGCATACCCTTGTAGGGATGATCAAGGGTTGCCTCTCTAAGGCCAATTTGTGCTTGAGATTCTTGAGGCTGAATACGACGACAGTATTCAAGCAGTTCTCGTTGTATTTCTGATGACATACGCTATGATAAATGAAGAAACAGCTATGCTAACACCACTTATGCCATCACTCAAGTCCAACCCTTTCCCTCTCTTTGATACACTTGAAAACCTTAAGCCCACTCATGGCTGTATTCTTGAGTGGCTTGATCAACAAGCAAGCATACTTGCCACTATTCATAAACAATATGAAGCTTGTGTTCTTTTTTTACACAATTATCAAGGTTCACAAGATACCTATAATACCTATCGACGCGAACTAGAACGTTTTTGTCAATGGTGCTGGCTTATAGAGCAACAGTCTATATGTGAAATAGAATCTAGCCAAATTCACGACTACATGCATTTTGTGAATAATCCTCCCAAACACTGGGTTACAGATAAACAAGTGGCAAAATTTCAAGGTCAATCTAATCGGTACCCCAATGAAGCTTGGCGGCCTTTTGTCGTAAGAACACACAAGACACAAAAATTAAATCCTTTAGCTCGTCCTGCTCAGCATCAACTAGCCAATAAAAGTCTTGCCTCTGTATTAGCTGTGCTGAGTACTTTTTATCAATTTTTACAACAACAAGAAATTTGTCGCATTAACCCCATCGCCTTACTAAGACAAAAAAATCGCTATATTCAAAAACAACAAACTACGTTAGTGACAAGAAGGCTCAGTGAACAACAGTGGCGCTCTGTTATTGAATGCACACAACAAAGAGCAGCTCAAGACGCGCTATATGAAAGACATTTATTCCTTCTATCTGCGTTTTATCTTTTAGGGCTTAGAATTTCTGAGTGTGCAGAAACTCCAGGCCGAATACCATCGATGGGAGATTTTTATCCTGACCGCCAAGGTTATTGGTGGTTTACCACAGTAGGAAAAGGCAATAAACAGCGCGATGTCGCCGTACCTGATGCAATGCTCAAGGCTCTTAAACGTTTTCGTCGTAGTCTTGGCTTAAGCTCGCTGCCTATCCGTCACGAGAATACCCCCCTTATACCCAAAAATCGTGGTGATGGCGGCCTTGGTACTAGACAAATTCGCAATTGCATTCAATCCTGCTTTGATCATGCCACAGAACAACTCTTAGCCAAAGGGCTTGAGCACGAAGCTGAAGATTTACAGGCTGCCACTGTCCACTGGCTACGCCATACCGCCATCTCTGCAGATGTGATGCATCGTCCTAGAGAGCATGTTCGAGATGATGCCGGCCACGAAAGTTCCGTGATCACCGACCAGTACATTGATATTGATCGTCAGGAGCGCCATGAGTCAGCCAAGCATAAACCACTCATCCCCACCCTTGATGATCAAAAATGAACCGAGCGAATTCATCAAAACTATCATGGTCCATATGCAACGGTAGATAGAGCAAAGTAACCATTAACTTATTAACAGCATACTTTCAATTTTAAATAATATGATCTATACTAGTACAAACGTAAACCCATGACATCAATGAAAAAAAACCAGCATTACTCCTACAATCAAACTGATAATACCATTGCAACATCGTTGTGGGGAAAAGCACTGCTCACTTCTGCGCAGCTCAATAAAGGCACAGCGTTCACACATGAAGAACGTGAAGCCTTCGGCCTTTTAGGAAAACTACCCTCACGGGTTGAAACGCTTGATGAGCAAGCTCAAAGGGCCTATAAACAGTTAACCTCATTCAAAATAGATATCAAAAAAAACATATTCCTTAATGTCTTACATGATTACAATCAAGTTTTATTTTATAAACTTGCAAAAGATCACCTTGCTGAGATTCTTCCACTGATTTACACCCCCATTGTTGGTGCTGCAGTGAAAGGCTATAGTGATGAATTTAGACAAGCCAGGGGCCTATATCTCAGCATAGACGATCAGGATCAAATCGAAAACATTCTTGATAACCGTACAAACCCAGATATTGATGTGGTTGTTGTCACCGATGGTGAAGCCATCCTAGGAATTGGTGATCAGGGGATTGGGGGCATTGATATCCCTATTGCCAAATCTATGGTTTATAGTCTCTGTGGAGGGATGCACCATCTAAGTACTCTCCCTATCATGCTTGATGTGGGCACTAATAACCAGGCACTGCTGGATAATCCCCTTTATTTAGGTCTAAGGAAGCCGCGAGTTGATGACAAAGCCTACTATGATTTCATCGACAGGTTCATCGCTGCTGTTTCAAAGAAGTTTCCCAAAGCATTCCTGCACTGGGAAGATCTCAGTGCTGTACATGCACAAACACTCCTTCGTAACTATAACGATCGTGTTTGCCAATTTAATGATGATATCCAAGGCACAGGGGCCGTCACTTTAGCAGCACTACTCTTTGCCATCCAAAAAAACCAATCAAAGCTTCAAGACCAAAAAATTGTGATTTATGGTGCAGGTAATGCTGGCTGTGGTATAGCCAACCAAATTCTTTGGGCAATGGAGTATCTTGGCATGCCACGTGACGAAGCCCTACAATGTTTTTGGCTCATTGACCGTGATGGCCTCATTCATGACCAACTAGCAAGTTCAACCGAAAGTCAAAGCCCCTTTGCACGTGACTTTGCCTCGGTTAAAGACTGGTCTGAAGGCCCTATTGATCTAGCAACCACCTTGCATAAAGTGCAACCGAATATTTTAATTGGCTGCTCAGGACGCTCTGGTGCATTCACCGAACAAATGATCCAAGACTTATGTAAAGCAGTAGAGCACCCTATTATCTTCCCTCTATCCAACCCTAATGAATGCGTTGAAGCAAGCCCTCAGGATCTTATCGAGTGGACACAAGGGCGCGCTCATATTGCAACAGGCAGCCCATTTAGCCCTGTTGACTACGAAGGAAGTAAAACTGTTATTGGTCAATGTAACAATGCTTTAGTTTTCCCTGGCCTTGGCTTAGCGATGAGTCTTGCCAAACCTAAACATTTAAGTGATGACATGTTGTGGGTAGCAACTCAAGCCATTGTCGATTACCAAAACAACCAAGCAAACCCTCCTGCACTATTACCAAGTATGCAAGAAAGTCCCATTGTAGCAAAACATATTGCCATCAAGGTCATTGAGCAAGCCATTAAAGATAGCCTCACAGAGTTAGATCCTAAAACGGACATTACTGCGTTAGTTGAAGAGCGCTATTGGGAACCACACTATGCCGATTATATTCCATTAAACTCGTAACCATGCTTTAATCACTTTGAGTCAGAATATAGTCTAGAGCCAAAAGACCACTCTAAATGATTAACAACTCTTGCTGCTCAAGTGTGATACGAGTTTAAGATCTAAGTAACACAATGGTAAATATTTTCTGGTCCGTAGAACTTATATCGTGATGGGTTACTTCCCAAGGACGAGCATAAATGAAGTGTAACTGAATAATGTGTGGATAACGAAAAGCAGATTGACTCAGCTTAAAGTGCCAAGTATCGATCCCTCCAGAACCTAATTTGGAATCGCTAGAGTCAGACTGTTTATACGATTCGGTAATGGAAGAAAAACGCTTGGCTACATCGTCTAACAAAATCCAACTATAGCCCGTAGAGGCATTAGCGGGAAGCCTAATATCAAACTCAGGCTTATCTGATTTAACCACAATAGGTTTAATTGCACTGGTTGTTGAAATTGGCTCATCTTTCTTTTCAACTTCTGCAAATAAGGATGGGGACACCAAACAAAAAACACATAGAAATAGGACGAAACGCTTCTTCATAAGATCTTTAATTTTTTGTTTAACATTTATAAATATTAGCATAAAATACGTTAATTATCAATGTCGTCATTCACCACAAACCGTGACAGAGGTTGCACATGAAAAAAGCCATTGTATTATTATCTGGGGGTTTAGATTCTAGCACCTGTCTTGCTATTGCATCCCAATCCTATGAAACCTACGCACTGAGCTTTGACTATGATCAACGTCATCAACATGAGCTGACTGCAGCACGCAAGATAGCAAAACAGTTTGCTGTTAAAGACCATATCATCGTTCCAATTGCCAACATGAGTCAAATAGCACGTTCTGCCCTGACTAATCATGATATACCGGTTGAAGACTTTAGTGGCAGCGACACTATCCCTTTGACCTATGTCCCCGCGCGCAATACTTTGTTTCTATCTTATGCAATGGCATGGGCAGAGACATTAAAAGCTGATGCAATTTTTATTGGCGTGAGTGCTATTGACTATTCTGGCTACCCTGACTGCAGACCTGAATTTATCAATGCATTCCAGAATCTTATTCACCATGCAACTGATGCCAGTTCAACAATGCAACAATGTAAAATCATTGCTCCTTTAATTCAACTCTCGAAAAAAGCCACCATTGAAAAAGGGGTTGCACTGGGAGTTGACTATAGCTTGACCTACTCCTGCTACCGCCTGGATAAAGAAGGCAAGGCCTGTGGAACCTGCGATAGTTGCGTACTACGTAAACAAGGCTTTGCAGAAGCAGGGTTAAGTGATCCCACCCAGTACCTAAGCTAAACAGTGTGACTAGCTTGTTTTATTCCTGCACACACCATCGAATTATCAATGCACCAAAATATATTGCAAGTGCTTGTAAAATGAAGCGAAAAATCTCTTCAACTCAACCAAATAGACCGACCACTTATGTAATCTTAAAATAATGCTTTGCCAAGATGGCACATGCACCTACAAATACTGGCATCATGAGTCATTTGAGCGCTTAGGCTCTTTAAACATCAGTCACAGTAGAGTCAAATAGTATGATAATCTATAAACCATCTATGTCGATAGACATTGCATCACATCTTATTTTTTTTCTTCTTTTTGTTTTTTTTCTTCTTTTTATTCTGCTTTTGTACAGGCATAAAATCAATTTGTCGGTCATCAACAGAGACTCTTATACATTGCACGTCTAGTTCATCCCCCAGACTAATAACATGCCCACTACGCTCAGCATGTAATTGATGGGCAGCAGCATCATAATGATAGAATCCACCGTGTAAATCTTTGACATGCACCAACCCCTCAATGCCCCAAGGATCAATCGCTATAAAAAAACCAAATGAATTCACCGAAACGACAACTGCAGAAAAGACAGAACCAATATGTGGAACCATAAAACGGGCCAACATCCAATTTTGCACTTCACGAGCGATCTTATCTGCTTTTCGCTCAGTTTGTGAACAATGCTCCGCACTGATCAAAGCTGATTCTGGAGTATAAACTTGATCATGCCATGTAGATTTGATGGCACGATGCACCAGCAAGTCGGGATAACGTCGAATGGGAGAGGTAAAATGTAAATAGTGATCATAGGCTAAACCAAAATGCCCCTTCGACTCAACCGAATAGACCGCCTGCTTAAGTGATCTTAAAATAATGCTTTGACATGTAGGCGCATGCGCTTGAGTCTGTATGCTTGCAATCAATTTTGCATAATCATGAGGACTAGGATTATCATTGCCCCCCAAGATTAAACCATAATGCTGGAGAAACGAGCGCAAATCTACGAGTTTTTTAGGATCTGGAGACTCATGGATGCGATGAGGTACGACTAGTTGGTGACGTAAACAAAAATCTGCCACGCACACATTAGTCAATAACATACACTCTTCAATCAGGCGGTGTGAATCCAACCTTACGACTTGATGCAAGTCACATACTTTCTGCTCATCATCAAGCACTAATCCCATTTCTTGAGTTGCAAAATCCAAAGCACCACGACGTTGGCGTTTTTCTAGTAAACTATGGAACAGCTTATTAAGAGCAAGGATTGATGAAGCATAGGGGGTGGCTTCCGCATGTTCATGACCAAGCCAATCAGAGACTTGTTGATACGTTAATCGTGCTACCGAATGAATAACACCTTCATAAACATCATAATGTTTCAACTCTCCCTCATGATCAAGGTGCATTTCACACACCATCACTAAACGATCTACTTCAGGTTTGAGTGAACAGAGGTCATTTGCCAGCACCTCTGGCAACATTGGAATCACTTGTTGAGGTAAGTAGATCGAATTACCTCTTTGCGCTGCCTCTTGATCAAGCGCCCCTCCCTCTTTAACATAATGACTGACATCTGCAATCGCGACCCAAAGCACGATACCCTGCTTAGATTGCTGTGCGTAGACAGCATCATCAAAGTCTTTTGCATCAGCTCCATCAATTGTCACAAAAGGAAAACTACGCAGATCACGTCGTTTTTTTAGTTCTTGCTCTGGTATATTATGTGGAAAACTAGCTGCCTCTTGAATAAGCTCGTCTTGCCATTGTGTTGACACTTGGTAAGCTGCTAAGGTGACAGCTGCTTCAATACCAGGCGTGGAGTCATCTCCCAGAATATCAATAACTTTTGCTTTTGCTTGATGTTGACGTGATGGGCGTTGAAGTAACATTGCACTCACATACTGACCAGCAACAAGTTGAGCCCCTTCTAGGGGAATAGGATCAGGACTGGAGCGATCAAAAGGTTTTAACTGGTAACCACGCTTACTTTCGACTATTCGTCCAACAAGGATGTTAGCACGAGGTGCCACAACATCTAGAATATCGGCATAAGTTGATCCTCTGTAGGGTTGATCATGAGGTAGTAAGCGCACAAGATCTCCACCCATTAAGGATTGACTGGCTCGTCTTGTCAACTGATAACGAATAGGGTCACCCTCCACATAAACACAGGCACTACCATCAGTTTTAATCACAACCTGTCCTTCTAAGCATGTCAATGACTGTGTTGTGAAAAAACGACCACGAGCATCTTGATATAATTGCCCATCACGACACATGGCAATTAGTCGTCGACGAAGTGCCTCCTGAGCTTGAGGCTCATAAAGAGCAAACCTCTGATTAAGCTGCTTTTTATTCTGGCCCTTAGGTTTTGCTGCAATGATCTGTAGTAGCCACTCACGACTTGGTACAGGCTCGTCGTACTTGGCTTTTTCGCGATCAAAATGAGGATCTTGTGAATGGAATTTTTTTGGCAAGGATCAATTGGTTG
>JBDOIW010000051.1:0-6165 GCA_047404175.1 Legionellales bacterium
TGTCAATTATATGATTTTTTTTAATAAAGTTGATGACATCTAATTCTTGTTTTGATAACATCTCAGCCTTAAGTTGTATTTTTAATGTTTAGTTTAGCATAAAACAACATAGCGGTTTTGTGCTTTGTCAAATCAACCATTATAGTAAGGAGTTTGGGCAGTCATGGTCAAGGTTCATAGACGAAGTGAAGTCACAGGTAAAACGTTAGTAGAAGATTTGAAAGATTTATTAACAGAGGGTATCGTTGGCACACAAGAAGAGTTATGTAGTAAACTTGAGACGCTTGGACATCACGATGTGAATCAGTCAAAAATTTCACGGATGTTAAGACAAACGATTGGTGCCGTTAAAGGATACAATCAACATGGCGATGTTGTTTACCGCTTGCCTAAAGAGCCTGCGCCTCCTTGTAAAGAAGCGACACTTGGAAGCTTGATTTTACGAGTCGACAAAAACGAATTATGTATTATGGTACACACAAGCCCAGGTGCTGCACCTGTTGTTGCAAGATTACTTGACTATTGTGAAAACGAAAGTGAAATTATGGGCACAGTTGCTGGCGATGATACGATTTTAGTGGTCCCCAAGTCCGTCAATAACTTGGATAAAGTTTTTCATGAGATCAAACAATTAATTTGGGCTGAAAAATAATCACAACAAGCTAAGGATAGCCAATGCTATTATTAAGTAATGATGATGGTGTTCATGCTGATGGCTTAAAAGCATTGGCTGACTCCTTAAAAGATCTAGACGACCTTGAGGTATTTGCACCCGATCGAAATCGTAGTGGTGCTTCTAATTCATTGAGCTTGATGCGTCCACTAAGAATGCAGACTATGCCAAACGGTTTTCATAGTGTTCAGGGAACACCCACAGATTGTGTTCACTTAGCTTTGACCGGAATATTGCAAGAACAACCTAAGCTTGTCGTGTCAGGGATTAATCATGATCCTAATTTGGGTGATGATGTGTGGTATTCAGGTACAGTGGCTGCTGCAATGGAAGGACGCTTTTGCGGTATCCCTTCGGTGGCTGTTTCATTGAATGGCTCTAAGCATTTTGACACAGCAGCTCGTGTTGCACATGCAGTAGTTGGTAGTTTGTTAAACATGACTTTAACAAGTCATACCATTCTTAATATCAATGTTCCTGATGTGCCATACGAGTCACTGAACGGAATTGCGATTACACGTTTAGGGACGCGACATATTGCAGAACCCACTATTCGAGATAAAGATCCTCGTGGACATGAGATTTTTTGGATAGGGCCTGCGGGCTCGGAGCAAGATGCAGGTGAGGGCACAGATTTTCATGCAATGCTTCATAACCAAGTCTCTATAACCCCTTTGCGAATTGATTTGACAGACCAGACTCAAATAGAGACACTACAATCTTGGGTTAAACATATCCAGTTGTAGGAAATTACTATGCTAAGAGCTTTGCTCTGCATGCTTGTTATCTCTCTTTCGGCGTGTGTCAATGAGCCTGAGGGTCAATGGCAGCAGATTCATGTTGAAAAAGGTCAAAATTTATTTCAGTTATCACAAATTTACGGTACAACAGTTGCTCGCTTACAAAAGAAAAATCACTTAGATGATCCGGATTGTCTTCGTGAAGGTCAGGCTCTTTTAGTTCCATCTTGGGGAGAGACGTTTCTGTTTAAAGAACAGGATGATCCAAGTTTTGTTGCTTGGATTGATTCCTTAGCAGAGCAAGCACCTCAAAACATCAAATCTCAACACATACAACCTGCTGAAAAAATAATAAAGTCATCTTCACTCTGGATTAATCCTGTGGATGCTGATGCTGAGTTAGATCAGCAGGCTTTATTATTTAAGTCTGATCAGGCGCTACCAGTCAAAGCAGCCCGTTCAGGAGAAATTCTCTATGCAGGGTATGTGACTCAGTGGGACCAAACGTATTTGGTTATTCGTCATTATCAAGGGTATCTTTCTATTTATCAAGGGATGAGAGATCTTGATGTGACGGTTGGTCGATATATTCACCAAGGTGATGTCTTGGGTTATCTAGGAGAAGACAATCATGGACAATATATGATACACTTCGAAATAAGGAAAAACGCTCAGCGTTTGAATACGCAAGCTATATTGCAGAAGTAACAAGGATAAGATCATGGAAGATCTCAAGCGTCAAGCTAAACCTATTCGTACAGTTTTGCGTAAAGCACCCTTAATTATACAATCACGAAAACGTGTAGCATATGGTACGCATCGCTTTACGATATCAAGAGTCGCTAGGATGGTTACACAAATTCGTCCAGTTAAAAAAAGACGATTAAAGTCAGCTTGGCAAAGAATTAGTCAAGTGAAAAAAACAAGAACGTGGTATTTGAATGATCTTCATCGGATGGTCACTCATCACGTTAAAAAAAACGGTGTTACATCCAGTGTTTTAGGTGATGTTAATGATGCGGTTACTTTTCTTTTAGGGCACAAAAAACAGTGTAATAATAGTCAATATGATCCAACAGCGATGTATCTCCATGACGTAGGCTATAAAACTTTACTTACTGCTGATCAGGAGTATCAGCTGGCCCTCTTGGTTGAGCAGGGAAATCAAGAGGCTAAGCGCGTTATGGTGGAAAGTAATTTGCGTTTGGTGGTTAAAATTGCAAAAGGTTACTATAATCGAGGTGTACCTTTTATGGACCTCATTGAAGAGGGAAACCTTGGCTTGATGCATGCAGTGGATAAGTTTGAGCCTAGTAAGGGTTTCCGTTTTTCAACGTATGCAACTTGGTGGATTCGTCAAAATATAGAGCGTGCAATTATGTGTCATAGCCGAAATGTAAGAATTCCTGTGCACGTGAAAAAAGAGATGAATGTTTACCTTAAGGCTGCTGCGCGTTTATCGCAAGAGCTCGATCATGAGCCTACTTACAAGGAAGTCGCAGAGAGAGTGGGTAAGACTCAAGAAGAAGTTCGCCGTGTTTTAGATCTGAATCTTGCGGAGTCTTCGTTAGATAAATCCATAGGCACTGAAGAGGGATCTGGTTCTCTTATGTCTATTGTGCCTGATGAAGCAGTAGAGAACCCTTGTGATATAACTTTACATGATGATTTAAAAGAGCGTATGGGGCAGTGGATGCAGTGCCTAGACCCTCTTGAACAAAAAATTGTGACATTGCGTTATGGTTTAGACGAATCAATTGGTATGCTTAC
Organism: Legionellales bacterium; assembly: GCA_047404175.1. Classification (GTDB taxonomy): domain Bacteria; phylum Pseudomonadota; class Gammaproteobacteria; order M30B25; family M30B25; genus M30B25. The sequence goes on from JBDOIW010000051.1 coordinate 3,184, forward strand.
CTTACAAGAAGTCGGTGAAAGAATGAAGATGACGCGAGAGAGGGTGCGTCAAGTGCAAATGACAGCCCTGAAAAAGCTTCATCGACTTGTTGAGGCTGACGGGATTGATGATCCATATCTTTGATAGTCTTCGTTGAGGGAGTACTACTTTATAAGCTACATGGTTATAGATGAATTCATGAGCCTGGAAGCATGCGTTTAAGAATATGATTTTTATCGATCCAGTGTGATTTTATGGCGGCTAGTATGTGCAAGATAAGCAGGGTGGTTAAAATCCATGCGCTTATTTCGTGCACTTGTTTTGCAAGATCGGCTATGTGTTCATTCTTTTCTACAGGAAAAGCGATCTCTTGGCCAAAAAGACTGGGAATGTAACCTGCAGCGGTTGACATAATCCAACCACTGAGTGGCATGATAAACATCATAATATAAAGTAACCATTGACCCAGGCGCGCTGAGACTTTTTCCCACTTAGGAACGAAGTTTAAATTAGGTGTTATGGTATAAAAACGCCATAAAAGTCTTGGTCCAATCAGTGTTAAAACAAATAAGCCTCCAATTTTATGGGTATCATAAAGGCTATATTTCAGAGCGCTTTTATCCATGTTGATCATAATAAACCCTGCAGCAATAAGGCTAATGATAGAGATGGACATAATCCAGTGGAAATTTTTTGTGATATAACCGTACTGTGTGCTCGTGTTGTGTAGCATCCTTGTTTCTCAAGTGTTTTCCTTCTTTTAGAGTAACAGAAAGTGGTAGTGGGAACACTATTAATCTTTGCAAATGTCTGATACAGTGTTGTTATCTACAGATAGAAAAGGAAATTCGTTATGTCACATTTCAAAAAAGTAGCTTTAGCTTTACTAGTCTGCGGTAGCTTTGTTGGCTGTTCATCTTCTTCAGGATCTTCTTCAGGGGCTTCGGTATCACCAAAATTTAATATGGTCAGTTCTGGTGTTGAAATTTTAGGTGAGGGTTATCGTGATGTACTCACTTGTGTAGAAGCTAAGGTAGATAATGGTGAGTTAAGTCCTACTTTTGTTGGGCTACAGCTTGATGTGCCGATTAGGGATTACTATGATCAAGTACTTAATAAGTCTGAATTTCATTTTAAAGGATTTAATGGACAAAATCGTGATATATCATTTGCTCTTACGGAAATTCAGCTAGCTGAGTGTATGGCGTTAAGGAAGGGGCCAAAGCCAGTTGCAGAGATAACTTGGAGTAGATACGCTAAATTAGTGTCAGAGGTCCTCTTTGTGGGGGATGTATCCCCACTAGTAAGTGAGGATATCAGTGACACCATCGGGAAAAAGCCCCTTCGTCTAGAAACTTTTAATGCTCTCCTAGATAAGTACTATAAAGCATACTCCACACTCTTGGGGAATAATCATAAATCATTACTAAATAGCTGGAAAAATAGCGTACAAAAAGAAGGCACCAGTCGTTATAAGAAAAACAAATTAACCCAAGATTATGTGATGTCTGCGTATAACAATGATGGTTATATTAGGTATTGGAAGATTAATGACTCTATGAGAAGTGGTGAAGGTGTACGTGATTTTATTTCAGCTATTGCTCAATATATGACACTAATGACGGATTTCTGTGAAAACAAAGACAAATCCTTGATTGCCTCATATTATAAATCTTCCTTTGGTGATGATAGCTCACAAAGGCTAAGGTCTAGCTTACGTCTCTGCAGTGAGACACCACGGGAGCACATCAAGAAAGTCTTACTAGTTGAGGTTATTGATAGTCAGCTGCTATATAATGAGGTTAATATTTTTTCGTGAATGTAATACTCTTGAAAAAATAAAAAACATCCCCACTTATCTAAAGTAACATTATAGAGGAGTTTTTTATGTCAGAGTCACAAAAAGCAACGCATCAGTATCAAACCGAAGTCAATAAACTACTGCACTTGGTGACCCATGCGCTGTACAGTAACAAAGAAGTATTTTTACGTGAGCTTATTTCTAACAGTTCAGATGCTGCGGAAAAGTATCGTTTCGAGTCCATTGAAGATGCCAGCATGGAAAAAGACGATAGTCCACTGCAAATTTGGATCGATTTAGACAAAAAAGCAAGAACATTAACTATTAGAGATAATGGTATAGGGCTATCTAAAGAAGAGGCTATGAATCATCTAGGGACCATTGCTAAATCAGGAACAGAAGAGTTTTTGGCAGCGATGACGGGCGATAACGCAAAAGATTCAGCATTGATTGGTCAATTTGGTGTTGGCTTCTATTCAGCTTTTGTGGTTGCTCGTAAGGTTGTGGTTAATTCAAGACGTGCCAATCTTAAAGCCGATCAAGCGGTGTCATGGGCTTCTAGTGGTGAAGGTGAATACACAGTTGAGACAATCGAAAAAGCTGAGCGTGGAACTGAAATTATTCTTTATATAAAAGAAGGTGAAGACGAGTTTCTAGACGAGTGGCGTATTAAACAGCTAGTGACCAAGTATTCAGACCATATTGTGTTGCCTATTGTGATGAAAAAACGCATTGAAGAGCCACAAAGTGAAGATCAAAAAGAAGGAGAGGAGCCCAAAGAGCCTATCGTCCGTTATGAGGATGAAGTTGTGAATCGAGCAACAGCGCTCTGGACACAGCCTCGAGATAAAATCAGTGATGAAGACTACAAAGGGCTTTATAAGCATATTTCACATGACCCCCAAGATCCTTTGACATGGTCTCATAATAAAGTGGAAGGCAAGTTCGAATATACAACACTACTTTATATCCCTGAAAAAGCAGGATTTGACCTTTGGAATAGAGATGTTGTTCGAGGCCTAAAACTATACGTCAAGCGTGTCTTTGTGATGGATGAGGCGGAGCAGTTATTGCCGATGTACTTACGTTTTGTCAAAGGGGTGGTTGATTCAAACGATTTACCATTGAATGTATCACGAGAGATTTTACAAAATAATCAAGTCATTGCCAGTATGAAATCGAGCTGCATTAAGCGAATTTT
>JBDOIW010000052.1:0-1659 GCA_047404175.1 Legionellales bacterium
ATGATACACTACGTTGGCAAAGCAAGACAGTGGACCAACATTGCTGGCAAGAAGCGGTAACAAAGATTACTGCTAAGCCTGATCTATGGACTATAGACCTATCAAACCATCATCTTGGAGATCAAAAGGTTGCACAGTGGCTTCAGAGCCTTCGCCCTAATGCTATACAAAGCTTAAATTTGGCTGGCAATGATTTGCGAGGGGAGAATTCATTATGGCAGTCGCTTAAGTCCCTGAGTGCAGTCACTACCTTACACTTAGGCTATAATCCTATGGGCCATGGCCTATGTAAGCAAGGATTTGAGGTGCTAGCTCAAGGAAACTACAAAAGGGTTTCCCTTGCCAATATTGGTTCTTACCGTTGTCATCATCGTAAACTCGAATCTTTGGCAAAGTCACTGGAGTGGTTAGATTTATCTAGTCACGGTAATCAAGCATTTGATTTAGAGACTTGGTTAGTTAGTCTTCAGAAAAACAGTGTTTTAAAAACGCTCATTTTAAATCATCACAACCTTTCTCAAGAGGAATTTACTCTGTTGTTGCACCTACTTCAACGTATAGAATCTTTGAAGGAGCTATCTTTAGGTGATGTAAATTTATCAAATTCCCAGTGGCAAATTTTACTACCTGTTGTGGCGAAGCTCCCTCGTCTTAAAAAACTCTCGTTGTTTAATAATCAGTTGTCTGATGCTTCTATTGCTAGCTTGATTCGTGGTCTACAGCCAAAAGCTTCTCTTTCTTGGCTAGATTTGTCACAAAACAGTATGGGTCAACAAAGTTTACTTGTGTTATCCAAGTGGGTTGTCACAAGTAATTTGCAGCATTTAAGCTTGAGATTAAATCCCTTAGGGGGAGTAGTGTCTACCTCACTTCAGCAATTTTTAAGTCAGGCAAGTACCTTGCGTGCACTTGATTTAAGCCATACGCATATTACATCATGGCAGCCTATTCTTTTGGCTCTGAATAAGATAAAACAATTGGAATCTCTTTCACTCGCTAGCAACCCAGAGTTATCCGATGCTACACAGGCGCTTGCCCAATTATTAATGAATCACCATCATTTGAAACAAATTGATTTGAGTCAAAATACATGGCTTGACCGTAATAGTGAGATCTTGAGTCATGGTTTTAAGCACAATAGATCGCTCAAGCATATTTATTTACTTGATTCAAGATTACAAGATAAGAGTGCCCTGGACTTTGCTAGAGCGCTGGATGATCACCCTCAATTGCAGAGTTTATCGTTAGATTATAATGATATCTCAGTGCAGAGTTTCAGAGAGCTTGAAGCACAACTCATTGATGATTCGCCTTTGAGTTCTTTGCGCTTCCAATATTTCAATTGAGTGAGCTTGAGTTATTCAGAACGCTTTTGCAATCGCTATCTTGATACAGCTTAATAAGTCTTAGCTTTTCGTGCTGTTGCATTTGGTAGTCTTTTAGCGAGGTATAGCTTTCTTTTTCTAAAGCATCATTGATGGTCTGACAGTAGTGTTGTGTGCTGGGATACTCGGTTGGTGTACAAGCACAAATGCATAGGCTGCTTAAAATTAATAGAAGTTTCATCGTTCCAATTGCCAACATGAGTCAAATAGCACGTTCTGCCCTGACTAATCATGATATACCGGTTGAAGACTTTAGTGGCAGCGACACTATCCC
>JBDOIW010000053.1:0-1011 GCA_047404175.1 Legionellales bacterium
GATTTAAAACCTGCACCAAACGCTGCCGCAGAAGGTACGTTTTCAATCAGGAAAAGTAATGCAAAGTTTTTTGCCACCGTTAAGTCAAAGAATAACTACAGGAAATCCTGCTATCGATAAGATAGCCGCTGTGGGGCAAACGGCCTATACCGCAGGTAGATTTGCTTTGCCGTATGTTACAGGTATTGGCTCAAGTATTTATGCTAACGGTTTTGGAGAAGGATTCGGGGAGTTATTCTTAGGGAAAAAAACACTTCCTACTCCAGAAACATATCCAACTATGAGACGTGGAGAAGTTGTGGCTGATTTTGCGGCATAGGAATGCTCGGGTCATTAAGTTGAGCTTCTGTTATCTGTATGTGACGCTTTAAACGCTCGTAAAGGTTTAGAGCCGCAGCGCGGGCCGCGTCAGGTCCTGTTCCCCAAAACTTAGCTGGTTTAGGCGTCAAGTCTTCTAATTTTTTACCTTGATAGACACTGTCTCTTATTTCCTGCGAAGCCAAGAACACTGTTTCAAATTCTTGATTTAAGTTCTTTACAGCTTCTATGGCGTCTTTAGCTTCTGTAAAGTACGCTGGAGCTTGAAAAAACTCTAATCCATTGTTTACAAGATTCTGAGCAAACGCTTTAGAACCCCACGCGGCATCACCTAAAAACTCGGTCATGGGAGGGGGGTTGTCTAAGCCCTGATTAAGCCCTAAACGTTCGTTAACAGCGGCGTCTATCTTATCCTGTGGGAAATACACTCCTGTTGGAACGCTAAGGCCTTGTAATTTTCTGGTCCGTAAAGCGTCAATCATTGTAGCAGTTAAGGATTTTCCGGGAGTAGAAACAACAGATTTTGCATCGGCGCTATAAGCTGTGCTTGTGGGAGAAGTGTAGGCAATTAAAGCAGCTTCCATATCCGTGGACGTTATTCCATCAACCTCTTTAGACAAAGTGTTGCTGGCATACTTGGACAGGAGGTCTTCATTAGAAACAAGGCTCATTATTTTCCCAGTAGTTCCACTG
>JBDOIW010000054.1:0-3186 GCA_047404175.1 Legionellales bacterium
AGCCAGGAATTTACACTTTGGTGTGTTGACCAGCTACTTGCTCAACGTCATTTGTGGTTGGCTCCTCAGAGGTCACCTACAGTCATTAAGCACTGGCTAAAAACACTGCCCAAACCCTGGTCTGATAGCTTTAATGAACTTAATAAAGAGATATTATCTATTTTAGAATATAAGCCTTATTTCTATGAAAGCCTCTTAAAAGCACTAGGTTATAAGCGTCAAGACTCAAGACACTTTGCGCTGCATGAACTCATTGATAGTGCTTCAGATGAATTTCTTGTTTTTCTTATCGATAGTCAATACAAGATAAACAGTCTAGCTTTAGATTGGGAAGATTATTGTGTAAAACAAAAAGTAATACCAGAGAGTGATGCTTGTGCAAAGGCTTCTTATCCAATAAAAAAAGAACCCAGACACGTACTTTCCTCTGTCATGCCTCCTCCAAAAGTAGGGTTTTATCCAAAGGAAGTATCTACAGTGGTCCAATCAAGTCCTACGGCAAGTGAGGCTAAGCCGTTCCTAGCTGCTGCATCAACTAGTAGCCCAAGACAAGTTGTTTATAGGGGGGTAAAATCCATTCCTAGCTCACCTCCCGGTAAACCATTATGCGCCTTACCCAATGGTACTGTGAGCCGAGATAGTGGTCCTGTTAATAGGTATAAAACCTCAGCTCCTGTAGTAAAGAGAAGCTTCAGCCCCCTAAGCGTTGTGGATAAGCGTAGAACAGACTTTTTTACAGGAAGTCGAAGAGGCTTTGGTCTTGTTACTATACCTCCGCTACAGGTTTATAGTGGTGATTTTAATCATCCGAGTCTGTTTACCCAGGCTATCAGCCATTCTGAAACACCTAAGTCAAAATAAAACGACGTATCCAATTTGCAAAGCAATCTGATGATTGAGGTGATAGGGCAGCCTGTGCTAAAGTAAAATACACTGTGCCACGTAAGTGAGATTTTCCATTGGGCTTGTTCAAAAAACGCTTTCATAGTCCTTCTATAGATATTACAAAATTCCCCACAAAACGTTTTATGTTGCGCCAAAAAGGGGCTGTGACTGTGGGAGATATGCATGGCAACACTCTGAAACTACTGAATTTCCTTCTGAGGTACAATGTTATCACTATGAATAAAGAGGCATTCGATAGCTTTGTAAGCCCCTATCGCTTTGGTCGGTCAGATTCAGCACCTGAAGCCGTTAAAATGCAGTGTGATCCTAATCAGGCCTTTAGACTTATAGGCGATGAGCTATGTGATCGAGGTAAAAATGATTATATCACGATAAGTCTTTTGCAGCATTTACATGAAAAGCATAACAACTTTTCTATCCTTTGTTCCAATCACGGTTTTGAATTTATGCGTTATGCTTGTGCATCTAAAGCTACAGATCCAAAAATATCTAGTGATTCGTTCAACAATTACAAAGCTTATTGTAAACTTATTGAGATAGATCCACGCACATATGCTAAAAGTTTTTGTAACGATGTCTACTTCAAGTATCTAAAGTTAGTGGATTACGAAATGGTTGAGGGAGATCATGTGATTTACGCCCATGCGCCTGTCTCCATTGCTATGCTTTTGGGGGTGGCGGAAATATTAGGTGTTGACAATTTTTCTAGTTATTGTAAAAAAAGTGATACTAGTTTTTTGGACAATGGTCATCTTAATCTCGCAACTGAGATCAACAGCTTCTCTCAGCTCCCTAAGTTGATTGAGGCTATTAATACTGAGTTTTTGCTGTTTGTGCGTGGTGAGAAACAGATAAATGAACAAGATATTTTTACTATGATTACAGGGTCAAAAGGCTCTGATCATCGACAAGCATCAGTGCGTCGTCGTCAAGATAAGAAAAGCACATTGTCCCCTGATACGATATCACGTGACAACGTATTAGAGCTTATTTTATGGAATGGAGACTTTTCCATTTACGAGCACCCTAACGCATTACCTGCCAATGTTCGCTTTGTTCATGGGCACACCAAAACCCCTAAAGCGTTTAAGTCAGACAAAGTGCTTAATCTAGATACGTCTGTGGGAAAAAGTTCAAATAAACTCAAGGGTAAGGTTCCCATCGATCGACAACGTCGTGAGTTGGTGTGTACTACTAAAAAAGATTACTTCGATAGCATTCTTCATTCTCGATGGGGATTGGGGGTGTTGGTAGGACTTGCTGTCGGGTTGGGCGTTGGGTTTGGTACTCCCTTTAGTTTCTTTGCAACCGCTTCAACCATTCTTTTTTCTCTTGGTGGACTTGCTGTGAGCGCGGGCTTGGTCTCCTCTATCCTGCTAGGGCTTATGACTATGGCGATTGTGGTTACTGGTTTGTATTGCCTTGATAAAGCTTCAGGTTATGATTATGCGCCCCCGGATGAGCCAGGCAAAGTTGACGGTCCCAGTTATAAATCGACGCGTATTGATTCTTTTGAGCTCGAAGAATCAAACCTTGGCAAGCCCTTATCTAGTGATCAAGAGCCTTATCGGCAGCCCAAAACAACTTAGACTCAATAATCATCGTCGTTTTGTTTTCAGTGCGGGGCACAGCATCTAATATTAGGTCGGTTAGATGTGGCCCATAGCTTAAATACAGTATTTTTTGTGCTAAGCTCAGTGTTCATCTGTTGCATTAAGTTTTAACAGTTTGTAGAGTGATGGGATTGTTTGCTTGTGGATCATTCTATGTTTAAGCATATTCACCCCAGTCAGATTGTGTCGCAGACTCTAGTTATGCCTCCCTCTAAATCTCATAGTATACGCGCCTTGCTATTTGCAGCCTTAGCTGAGGGAGAGAGTATCCTTTCAGATCTATTGCCATCACCTGATATTGATGCAATGGTAATAGCCTGTCGTGCTTTGGGGGCAACGGTACGTAAAGAAAAGCAAGCCTATCATGTGAAGGGGGTTGCAGGGCACATTTATGCGTGTTCAAGTCATATCGATGCAGGTAATTCAGGCCAGGTAGCTCGTTTTATCACCGCCTTGCTCGCCTGTAGTGCGACACCTGTCACCATGGATGGTGATGCCTCTATTCGCCATAATCGTCCGATGAAGCCCTTGTTAGAAGCATTGCAGCAAAAAGGGGCACATATTACTACGCATGGCTTACCGTACCACGCGCCTTTTACGATAAAAGGGCCTATTGAAGCAGGACATTTTTATATTGAGGGTAATGACTCACAGCCCGTGTCTGCTC
>JBDOIW010000055.1:0-42984 GCA_047404175.1 Legionellales bacterium
GGGTAACGATTCAGTTGCTTCCTCTTGATCAGGGTTGTTTGCTGTAATCGTTAACGCGTTGTTTTCTAGATGAAAAACAACGCTGCGGTGCTTTTCGCTAGATAAGATAGAAGTCCTTACAAGGGCTTGCTTAAGTAAATCACGATCTATCGCAATGGTTTTGTCACAATCACTGGGAATAACGCAACGGTAATCGGGGAAGCTGCCATCAATAAGTTTTGATGTAAGTGTGAATAGAGGGCTGTTAAAGCCAATATGTTGCTCATTAAGAGTGATGGTTAGTTCGCTGTCATCAGGGGAAATAAGACGTAACAGCTCCGAGATGGTTTTTCTAGGAATAATTACTTTCCATGGCTCGCTAGGCGTTTCACTTTGAAGCTTCACCGCGTTAGTGGCAAGTCGGTGGCCATCAGTTGCCACAGCGGTGAGGGTTTCTCCATCAAAGTCAAAGAGCATGCCATTCAAGAAGTAACGAACATCTTGTTGTGCCATGGCAAAATGAGTTCTTTGAATAAGGCTATAGAGATTTGCTGCGCTTAATTGTAGCTGCTTGGTGTTGGCGTCACTCATTAATACCGCTGGAAATTCTTCTGCAGGTAATGTTGTGAGCTTGAATTTGCTCTTGTTGGCTGAGATATGCATCAAGTTGCCATTAAGCTTTAGTTTCATTTCTGTATCTTCAGGTAATGATTTGCAAATTTCTGCTAGTTTTTTTCCTGGAAGTGTTACCGACGTATTTTCACTCATTTCACTCTCAAGCAGGCAGGTGCTTTTAAGCTCTACCTCAAGATCTGTGCCAGTAAGCACTAAACGCTTTTGGTCTGCTAACACATCAACTTTGATATTAGCTAAGATAGGGAATGTCATCTTGCGTTCAACAGCACCAATAATTTGGTTGAGTGGTGTAAGGATTTGTTCGCGTGTAAGAGTAAGTTCCATAAGTACCTCCAGTTTGGCTTAGGCAGATAATATCCGCACAAGTGTATTGTAATCTTCTTTAATCATAGGGTCTTGCTCGATTAAATCAATCATTAATCGATGAGCATGTAAAACAGTGGTGTGATCGCGACCACCAAATGCCTTGCCGATTTCAGGTAAGCTACTTGAAGTCATGGTTTTGCATAAATGCATGGCGATTTGCCTTGGTCTGGCAATGGTACGTACGCGCTTTTTAGAGAGTAACTCTTCAACTTTTATTTTATAAAAGTCAGCAACGGTTCTTTGAATGCTTTCAATAGAGATAAGTTTTGTGTAGACGGCAATTAGGTCTTTAAGCGCTTCTTTAGCAAAATCAACGCTTATGACGCCCCCGGTAAAGTGGGCGTTTGCAATCAGGCGTTTCAATGCACCTTCTAGCTCCCGAACATTAGATTTGACGTGGTTGGCAATAAAAAAGGCAACGTCATCGGGTAGGCGTACTTTGGCTTGCTCTGCTTTATTCATCAAAATAGCCACACGAGTTTCAAGGTCAGGGGGTTCGACTGATACGGCAAGTCCCCAGCCAAAACGTGACTTTAGCCTGTCCTCTAAGCCTTTGATCTCTTTGGGGTAGCGATCACAGGTTAAGATGATTTGTTGGCCCCGATCAAAAAGAATATTAAAGGTGTGAAAAAACTCTTCCTGAGATCGCTCTTTACCTGCAAAAAATTGAATATCATCAATAAGTAATGTTTGAAGCGAGCGATATTTGGTTTTGAACTTATCAATGGCGTTCATTTGTAAAGCCTTGACCATTTGTGCGACAAAACCTTCAGAGGATTGGTAGAGAATTCTAGCGTTAGGTTTTTGTTTGAGAATTTGGTTGCCCACTGCATGCATGAGGTGGGTTTTGCCAAGACCTACCCCTCCGTAGATGAGTAATGGATTATAGGCGCCTAGCTCAATAGATGCTTTTTCTGCAGCGGCCCTTGCCAGTTGGTTTGATTTTCCAGCAACAAAGGCATCAAAAGTAAAATTAGGGTTAAGGTAGCTGGTATGATGATCATTCGGAGTAACGGATGCTGATGATGCATTGTTGTTAGACGCGTCTGTTTCCGCTTTTTCTGTGCTCGATCCAATTTGAATCTGTACCCGATCTAGCTGCTTCCGCGTAACCCAGGGTTGGAAAAATTGCTGGATAGATGCGTGATAGTTATTTTGCACTGCATCGAATACAAAATCATTAGGTACAAGCAGGGTTAAATTTTTACCCTCAAGTTGAGGCTGCAACGGAGTGATGTACATAGGAAACTCGTCCCCTGACTTTTGGTGCATATGTGCTAAAAAATCGGGCCAGATGCTGTCAATATCGAGATCGGACAGGTGGATAGTCTGATCTTGGGGCTCTACGGTTACCTCTGAAATAGTAGTGACTCCTGATAAAACAATGCTTCAGCATGCTTTGGAAATTAGATTTTGTCAATGAGAATTCAGTCTGAATGGGTATTTTGTCTTTAGAAGGGGGCTACTCTTTAGGTAAAAAAGGTTTGCAGTTGGGGTAGAGTGAGAGAAAGCTTTCAAGAATGATACAGGCTGCCATACTATCAATTTTGTGGTTGACAACTGCGTTTGCACCATAACGACCATGCATGCGTGACCTGGCTTCTTTGCTTGTAAGGTGTTCATTTTCAAGATAAATAGGAAGCTGTGTTTGTTCGTGAAGCTGTGTGGCAAAGTGTTTTACTCTTCCTGCTAGAGGGAGGGGCTGCTCTGTAGCATCACATGGCCAGCCCACCACAAGAGCACTGGGTTGGTGCTCTTTAATCATGCTCTGAATATCAGCCCAAGGAATAGTGTTGTGTTTTACCGTAAAGAGCGATAGTGGAGTGGCGTGTTGGGTCAGAGTTTCACCACTGGCAACGCCAATGATTTTACTACCAAAATCAAATCCCAGAAAAGTTTGCGGCGTATGTGTCATGGATTTATTGTCTGGGATAAATGCCTTAGTTTATCGGCATGGTAGTGCTTGTGCAAGTAAGTGTCTGTACTTTAGCTGCGATGAGTGTCAGAATAAAGGCTCAAATGCCAGTTAAGGAAGTTACATTGAGTGAAATTATCTCAGCCATCCGTTATGGCTTAAATCATGAGCAGTTGATTAATGAGTCTCTACAAAGAGAAGAGGCCAAGCGCTGTGCTAATGGTGCTATTGTGGTCAATACGGGGGCGCGTACCGGACGATCTCCTAAGGATAAATTCATCGTTAAAGATGAAAAAACAGCGCTATCCGTGGATTGGGGGCCAGTTAATCAATCCTTATCTGTGGACGTATTTAACTGTTTATGGCACAAAGCAGAGGCCTATTTATCTGAAGTGGGTGGGTTTGGCCAGGTATTACGTGTTGGCGAAGCTTTGGCGTCTACGCAAGTTGTGCAGGTTCAAACAGAATATGCTTGGCATGCGTTATTTGTGCGCAATCTGTTTATAAGAGAAGTGCCCGAAGGGCGTGAAGTAGATTGGCAGATGATCAATGTTCCTGGCCTATTGCTTGAAGGTGAGCGTGATGGTGTTCATTCTGAGGGAGTAGTTGCTATAGATTTTAGCCAGCAAAAGATTCTTATATGTGGCATTGGCTATGCAGGCGAAATGAAAAAATCTATGTTTTCAGTGTTAAATTACCTTTTGCCGGAGCAATCTATTTTGCCTATGCATTGCGCTGCTAATGTTGGAGATAGTGGCGACTCAGCGCTTTTCTTTGGCCTGTCAGGCACGGGTAAAACAACCTTATCTGCCGATGATGGTCGCCTATTGGTAGGCGATGATGAGCATGGCTGGAGTCATGAGGGCATTTTTAATTTTGAAGGCGGCTGTTATGCCAAGTGTATTGACTTGCACCCAGATAAAGAGCCCGTGATTTGGCAGGCGATCCGTGAGGGTGCTGTCATGGAAAATGTTGTGGTTGATGATCAAAGCTTGCCTGACTTTTCTGATGCTCGGTATACGCAAAATACACGTGTGGGTTATCCGCTTGAGCATATCCCTAAACGACAAATTAATCGCTTAGCTTCACACCCTAAAGCCGTTATCTTTCTAACTTGTGATCTTTATGGTGTTTTACCTCCAGTTGCCCAGCTAGATCATAATCAGGCTGCTTATTATTTCTTGAGTGGGTATACTGCGTTGGTGGGAAGTACAGAGCTTGGTTCAGGCTCAGGCATACGGACAACATTTTCAACTTGCTTTGGCGCTCCGTTTTTTCCTCGTCCCGCTCAAGTGTATGCCGATTTATTGCGTAAACGCTTGCAAGAAACAGGAGCACAGGTTTTCTTGGTAAACACAGGGTGGACTGGTGGTTCCTATGCGCAAGGAGGGGAGCGCTTTGCTATCCCCACAACTCGAAGCATTGTGCGGGCGATTGTTGATGGTTGTTTGGAGCAAGTGAGTTGGCAAGTTTATCCTGGTTTTGGGTTTGCAATACCAGAGGCAATCGAAGGAGTGGATCCAGCTTTACTTAATCCTAAAAAAACATGGACAGACGTCAAGGCTTTTGCTACTGCTCGAGCAGAATTGGTTGCATTATTTCAGGATAATTTCAAACGATTTGATGTGGACGAGTCCATTAGGCAAGCAGGCCCTAGAGAGGCATAGTTGTGTTTGATAAGAACGCTTTGGTGCGTTGGCAAATGCTGCAATCGAGCTTAAGTGCTTACCCAGAGGCAGGTTTGCTTTTAGTCACCAAGGGGCACTCTGCAGATCACATAAAGCCTTACCTCAATCTTGGTCAGCAATCATTTGGAGAAAACTATGTCCAAGAAGCGCTCGAAAAAAAGCAATGCCTCAATGATGCACGTGCCCAGTGGCATTTTATAGGACGGATTCAAAGTAATAAGATGAAAGACTTGGCTCAACATTTTGATTGGGTGCAAACATTAACTAAAAGTAAGCAAGTTGAGAAGTTAGATCGAGAAGCGACTCTTTGTAGTCGTCGTATCCAGGTATGTTTGCAGTATCGCTGTCAAGATCGCGAGGGTGTGAAAGAGGCAGAGCTTTTTGCACTAGCAGATCAGGTGGTAGTCACTGAGTGTCTAGTTTTACGCGGGCTTTTGGTGATGCCGGAGCAACGGCTTGATCAAGTTTCTTTAAGAGCGACCTTCTCAGAGGCTCAGGATGCTTTTATGGCGATGCAAAAGCGATATGGTAGGCATGTTGACACACTTTCCATGGGAATGTCAGGTGACTTTATTGACGCGCTTGAGTTAGGTGCGACTCAGGTTCGTATTGGCTCGTTAATTATGGGGGAGAGAGTACCATGACTCATCAGAAGCCAAGGATTACCCTTGTGGGGGCAGGTAGGATTGGATGTGTGTTGCTTAAGCGGTTACTTGATTGTGGTTATCCTTGTGCAGTGTTAGAGCATCGACAAGACAACTTAGATCGCTTGCTGCCACATCCTTTAATGCATGGTACGCTTGATCTTGCAGAAGCCATTGAGGGTAGCCAATGTATACTTTTGTGCATTAAGCCCAAAGCTATTAATCCATTTTTAGATCAGCTTTCAGAGGTGCTTCATGCGAAGACCTGTGTGATATCCATGGCGGCAGGAATCTCTTTAGATCAAATGCGCCCGCATCTATCAGAGAAGGCTTCATTATTACGAGTGATGCCTACTGTCTCTGCAGAAATTGGGAAGGGCATTTTGGCTTGTTGTGCTGAGGAAGCTTTATCTAACGATGATAAGGCGCTCTGTGAGCAATTGCTGCAGCATTTAGGAAGTGTGGCATGGCTTAGTGAGTCAGAGTGGCCACTATTCACTGCAGTTGTGGGGAGTGGGCCTGCTTTTATGGCGGCTATGGTAGATGGCATGGCCAAGCGGTTGGCTCAAACTTATGATGTGGATGCTTCATTGATGACAACGTGGTTGCAATTAATGTGTCAAGGAACGCTTGAATATATGCAGGCAGCTCATTTGTCTGCAGAGGCGTTAATCGACAAAGTCAAAGCGCCCAAGGGAACAACGGAGGCGGGTTTTTTAGTGCAAGGTGACGTATTTGACTGGGAGGCTGCGATTCACGCAGCCTACGCTAAAGCGCATGAATTGGCCTCCCACTAGCAATTTTTTTCATTTTTTGATACAATTTTAATTGATTTAATATGAGCACGGGGGTTTGTGTGAGCGTTTTAAGTTCAGCAGGGGTTTTCTTAATCACAAGTGTTGCGGGTTTTGTTTTGTTCGCTTTACTATTGCGTCTTTTTATGGAGCTTTCTGTCGTACGAGTGATGCATCCTGTTTTTGATTCAATTCAAAAGCTGACTAATCCTATGATTGATCTATTTAAGCAGTCAGTATTTACAGCAACAAAAACAAGCACGGTTGTAATGGCTTTGATTGTTACGATTGAACTTGTGAAATGTGTATTGGTGTATATGTTGACCTATGGAGGCGTCCCTTCCGTCTTTGTGCTTATTATCATGGCTTTGTTTGAGAGTTTGTCTTTAATGCTTAATCTTTGCTTTTATGCTGTGTTGGCCCATGTGCTGCTGAGCTGGGTTCCTTCTTTGCAAAATAACCCTATAGCGAATGTGATTCGAATGGTTGCAAATCCTGTACTGAGGCCATTTTATAAGTTTATGCCTGTTAGCGACTCTGGTTTTGATTTTGCACCATTGGTTGCTATTTTAAGTATTCAGTTGGTTAATGAGGTATTTCTGGCGCCTTTAGTGGCGACTATCCTCTAGCATTTGGCCCGCTTGTGTTAGGCGAACAATAGGTTTATGCTAGTGACAACAAATGATGATGGAGATAACTATGAGTGAATGGCTTACGGCAGTAAATTCGGATGAATTTGATGAAAAAGTACTACAGTCGGACAAGCTAGTGCTTGTTGATTTCTGGGCCCCGTGGTGTGGTCCCTGCAAAATGATGCCACCTGTCATTGAGTCTGTGGCGCAAACTTATGAAAATCAAATGGTGGCTTATAAAGTAAATACTGATGATAATCAAGAGTTAGCAGTAAGCTATGGTATTCGTAGCATTCCAACACTGATGTTGGTTAAAAAGGGAGAGATCGTGGCAACTCAGGCAGGTGCGATGAACCCTACCCAGCTTAATGAGTGGGTTGCTCAGCACATTGATTAGACAATAAATCTAAGATAAGACTTGCATTTATCTTAAAAATCACTAGAATTAGAGATGATGGTATCCCATCTGGCGCATTCTTAGGCGCATCATTCTATTTCAGTAACCTATTGTAAGTCGAAATAATTTATGAATTTATCCGAATTAAAAAAAATGAGTACTCCTGATCTGCATGCCTATGCAAAAAAAGAGGAGATTGAAGTTGGTCAAGCCGCGCACCGACAGAATATTATTTTTGCGGTACTAGGCAAGAAGATTGCTGCTGGCGAAGTCATTACCGGGGAAGGCGTACTTGAAATTATGTCTGATGGTTATGGATTTTTAAGGGACGCTGGTTGTTCCTATCGGCCAGGTCCCGATGACATTTATGTTTCTCCTAACCAAATTAGACGTTTTAGCCTGCGCACTGGGGACGTTATCACTGGAACTATTCGTCCGCCCAAAGATAATGAACGCTACTTTGCACTAAAGCAGCTTGAGTCTGTTTCAGGACAAAAGCCAGGAAAGAGCAAGGTGCTCTTTGAAGACTTGACACCTTTGTTTCCTCATAAACGCCTGGTTTTGGCAAGAAATAATGGCACAACTGATGACTTAACATCACGAGTACTAGACTTAGCATCACCCATTGGTTTTGGTCAGAGGGGTTTGATTGTTGCGCCACCAAAAGCGGGTAAAACTATTATGCTGCAAAGTATTGCGCAGTCAATTGAGGCAAACTATCCAGAGGTAACCCTGATTATTATGCTTGTGGATGAGCGGCCAGAAGAAGTGACAGAAATGAAACGTATGGTAAAAAGTGAAGTTGTGGCTAGTACTTTTGACGAGCCTGCTTCTAACCATATGCATGTTGCCGAGATGGTGATTGAAAAAGCAAAGCGATTAGTTGAACATAAAAAAGATGTTGTGATTCTTATGGACTCAATGACACGTTTGGCTCGTGCCTATAATACAGCCATGCCGTCTTCTGGTAAGGTTTTAACTGGAGGGGTGGATGCAAACGCCATGCATCGACCTAAGCGTTTCTTTGGTGCTGCTCGAAATGTCAAAGAGGGTGGAAGCTTAACTATTTTATCTACAGTGTTGGTTGATACTGGATCTAAAATGGATGAGGTGATCTACGAAGAGTTCAAGGGCACAGGTAATATGGAGGTCCATTTGGATCGTAAGATCGCTGAGAAGCGTGTGTTCCCAAGTATTAATATCAATCGATCAGGAACTCGACGTGAAGAGCTTATTACTAAAGAAGATGAGCTAATGAAAATGTGGATTCTACGTAAGATTCTTCATCCTATGACAGAATGTGATGCTATTGAATTCTTGTTGGAGCGTATGAAGCGCTCTAAAACTAACGAGGCATTTTTTGAGGACATGAAAGGTAAAGTTGACTGATCTGGTGACGAATCAGTGAAATTTATGCTGGTTGGCTCAATGATTTATGTACTTATGTTGGCAGTTTGTATCATCTATTGCTACTCTATTTTTGAGCAAGCATGATAGAGAATAATTATTATAATCAATGGCTTAGGATCGGGCGCCATGATTGACGTTTGGAAAAAATATACCATCATTAACTACTATTGGTTGGCTACTTTAGTATTGGTGGTAGGATTGGGGCTCTTTTTGGGACACTTTGGCGGGACGTGCTTTATGGACAAAAATGGTGAAGACGAGTTTTTTTTGACGAGTCAGCGTATTGATCCACCACTTTTATTTCAGAGACAGCATTTAGTACGAACACTCAGTGATGCAACAGAGCGATCTCAAGGTAAATCTCACGCTACTCTGAGTATACAGAAAGGCGTACAAGAAACCACTGCTATCTTTTTTGCTTCATTAGTGCCGCAGCCTAACGGCGCCGCGTTTGCAAGTGTTATCTTGCCTCTTGAACCCAGCCTTTGTGATACAATACAGTTAAATCTGAAAAACTTATCAGTAGATCAGGTGCACTACCAGGTTTTAATAGAAACTGAGTATAGTAACGATAAAGGGTATAGCTATATAAGTTCATCAACACTGATGGCCCAAGAGCAACATGAGATAACTCTGTTGAGAGATCAATTTAAGCCGAGTTATCGAGGCCGAGAGAGGATGCCTGATTTTGTGCGTCAGATAGGTCCCAAGGAGCCTATTGTGTCTGTGGGACTACGTCTTGTTGGGAGAAGTCATCAGGGGCTTCAGAAAGGTGTTTACGCAATCAAAATACACTCAGTATTATGCCAATAGTTGTCTTGTTATCTTAAGTTTTGAATCTTGATAAGTCGTGTACAAGGATTATTTTCTTTCATGGGTGGAAAAAAATCTAGAGCCATCTCTCTTTTTTTGTTACAAAAAATATGAAAGGCCAGGAGGTTGTTTTCATAGGTGGTCAGGCATTACCGACTATTATTTTATCTATGTTAAATAGAATCCTGAAGTTTTATAAGGTCTTGGTGACTAGGGTCACTTTGTAAGCCTTTTTTTACTTCTTCACTTGCCATGGCCGTTAAATTTTCAGCGCTTAAGCATTCTGCCTTGAGCCAATGGATATGAGCGCTACTGTCATGTTTCCTCTCAAGATTGCAAAGCCACTTCATCGTATTTTTGCTATCATTGTGACACAAAGGGAGGGCTGCCTTCATCATGAGCTTGTCGTGCGGGTTGATAATTAGTTTTTTTACTTTTTTACTTAGGATGCTCCATTGTTCTTTGCGGCCAAGTGCCTCAAGGTAAGCACTTATAACAATAGAATCCTTTTTAAGTTCTCTTGATGTTTTTACCCATAACTTTTCGATATCTTCATAGTGTTCGGTACGACTAAATAAATGCCACAAAGCAGATGTTTCAAATTTGGTTTGTTCCTGAGGTTCTAAAAGTTGGTGTTTTCTCGCGATTAAGGCAAGATCTAGCATGGCTTGCCATGCTGCTTGTTTTTTGTAGGTTTGTAATAAAAGGCGTGCGATACCTGCGTGATAAGGCTTTTCTTGCTGTAGCTGTTGTAGTTGTAACTTAGCTAAATCTAGCTTGTCTTCATTGATGAGAAGCGAGGCATCAACAATACGTTGGCTAAGATTAATTTGGCCATGGTTGAGAAGTAGTTCTCTAGCATCCTCATGATGATCAGCCATGCTTGCGCATAGCGCAGAGAAAAGCTGCATTTGCTCGGGTTTTTTGCTTGATTTGGCTGCGTTTTTAGCGTGATTAACGGCGCTGCGCCAATCTTGCTGGATAAAAGATTCAATCGCAAGATGTGTGCAAGAATCCGCTTGTTTTTGTTGCCGATAGTTCATCCATCGCTTCACTCTTGCTGGTGAAGAGATAACGCGTCTAATGAGTTTCAACAAGATCGTCAGGACAATAGCAACAGCTGCTAGGCTCAAAAAGGCAAACCACAGTGTTGTTTCATAAGTAGCCGACTGATAAGAAATTAAAAGATAGCCAGGATCCATTTGAATTAACAGACCAAGGCTGATGCTGAATATAACAAGTAAGCTTATGAGTAGAGTTCGTCTCATTGGTATGCCTCCTGGTCTAGATCAAGATTATTTAGCTTGCTAAAATCAATGGAGGGCAAAGTTAAATCGATGGTTTGAAGAGACTCAAGTGATTCTAAGGCCTCCTCTTCTTGTTGTGATAATTGCCCTTGATGAAGTAAAAGGTCATGGGCTGTGTTAATACCATAGTGAAATAGAGCATTGTCCATTTCAAGTAAACCTTGTTGTCCAATATTAAGCAAAAATTTAATATTTTGAGTGTAGGCTGCTTGATCATACTCTTCAAAAATGGGGTTCACGGTTCTTGTTGTCTTACGAATGATGATAGCAGTTTCAAGTTTCTGCTTTAATGCATCTAGTAAATTGGGTGAATGATTCTCCTGCTGTGATATATGATCTACATCGACAGATTTATGAGGTTTATCAATCGTTTGAACAGATAACATTTGTTTGATTTTTTCTAGTGTTTGAATAAGCCCCAATCTTTGGGAGTAAGGATGATCTTCTAAGGAAGAGATCATGGCATTGATGTCTTCTATTTGAGCTTGGCTCTGTGTTAGTGAGCGAGCTTCTTTTAGCAAGCTTACGCAGTGGCTTGTATTTTTACGAATCAAAAGTTCAATGCGTGCTAGGTTGATAAGTGTTTGACGCTGTGTTGTCGTGATATGCTCATCCACTGCAGGGCTAGCTAGTGTGTTCTTAAGATCATGAATGGCGTGTTGCTGTTGCTGTGCGCGTTCAGTCAACAATGGGTGGACATGATTTTCTTGTTGGTATAAGACGGCAAATGCACAGATAAGTACTGTGAAAAAGAGCAGGGGTAACCACAAAGAAGAGCGTTTTTTTTGTATATTTTTTTTTGTTGTGCTCATGGCTAGATCCTTTGATCATGTTCATTGATACACGCTATAATAGCTTGGTCAGTCGCATTGTCTGCAAGTAGTGGTGTTTTCATCATACCCCAAGATTGACAAAAGGCTAGCATATTTTCGCTTACAACAAGTGTTTTTTGCTGCTTAAACCAATCATAATAAGCTG
This sequence comes from Legionellales bacterium, assembly GCA_047404175.1. Taxonomy (GTDB): domain Bacteria; phylum Pseudomonadota; class Gammaproteobacteria; order M30B25; family M30B25; genus M30B25. Next base: position 11,560 of record JBDOIW010000055.1, read on the forward strand.
GAGGTAGTTGATCTAGCCAGGATTTGAGGCCTAAGGCGCTGGTAAAAACAATGGTTGTCGGTGTTGAAGAAGAGATAGATGAAAAGTCAATTATAGCTGCAGTGCTTTGGTAGGTTTCCCACACTGTGCAAGACTTAGCTTTTTTTTCGCAAAAGTGCCTAATAGGGCTCTGACTATGTAAGCGAGTGAGAAGAGCTATATCTTTTTGCTGTACCTGCTGATGTTTAAGTAACTCTATTAAGCCTCTGCTAGAAAATTGCTCAGGAATTTGGGGAGACTGAAGGCCTAGAGTTTCAAGCTTTCGCTGAGTTGCAGGACCTACTGCATAGCTTTTGGGTAGTGGACTTGGTAGCGTTTCAAACCGAAGTGCATTTGCACTTGTCACAATCATTATGTCACATGATAGAAGATGTTTTTCCATCTCTTCAGAAGAAAGTTCAGGGTTGCGTTCAATATGAAGGCAAGGTTTTTCTATCACCTGCCAGGCCTTCTGTTGAAAATAGTCCGAGAGTTGTTGATTTTGTCCTTCAGGTCGGGTCAGTATGATGGTTCTACTCATAGGCTGCCACATTGATTAGAGGGAGAGGTTGGCTGCATAGATGTTTGCACTGGCCAAAATGCATAAGCAGGTGTTTCGTAAGGATGTGCTTTGATAAGAGCTTCAATAATGGGAGGCATATGATCGGTGTCGCATAGTAGCTCAATCTTTACTTCCTCGACTAGAGTTAGTGTATTAGGCTGCCCAATACTTGGCTGAGATGATGCATTCCCTAAAAATTGCCCTTGCCCTGCACTTTGCCAACAGCATTGCTGATAGTCTCCGATTTGACCGGCACCCGCAGAGAATAAGGCTTGCTTAAGCATTTCAGCATGATCATCGGGGACATAAACGCATAAAAAAAACATAGGCAACCTTTAGCTTTGTTTTAGTAACCGAAGCGCACCTTTTTCTCGTAATGACAAAAAAGTCTTTTCCGCAAGATTTTGTTGTTGTTCAAGAGGGCAGTGATGCATGACTTGGATCTTTTCGGTTCCTTTTGGATTTAAAACACAGGCGTGTAAAGATATCTGCTGGTCGTTAATCGTTGCAAATGCACCAATGGGTGAGTGGCAGTTGCCTTGAATTTTGTGCACGAGGGCGCGTTCTAAATGAAGGCATTGTTGGGTTGAAGAGTCTGAGATGGTCTGTAGCATTGCGATAGTGTCTTGGTCTTCTGTACGACACTGCATGGCTATAATGCCTTGCCCAGAAGCAGGGATGAATACCTCGGGGTCAAGTGCTAATGCGTGCTTTAAAATGGGATGTTCGAGGCGCTTGATGCCTGCCATAGCAAGTATAATTGCGTCAAAGTCATTTTGTTCATAGCGTTCGATACGGCGGGAAAGATTGCCACGAATCACAGCTGGTTTCACTGCTGGAGCGTGATATTTTAGAAGAGCGCTCCTTCGTGGGCTAGCCGTCCCTACAACAAGTGCTGGCAGTTGGTTATGAAATGCTTGGGTGCAAATCCATGCGTCTCTAGGGTCTTCTCGCTTAAGTGTGGCCGCGATAGTTAGGTGTGGAGGGTCTTCTGGTGGCATATCTTTTGCTGAGTGAACAGCAATATCTGCACGACCATCAAGTAATGCTTGCTCAATTTCTTTGACAAAAAGTCCTTTGCCACCAAAGTCAGCTAGAGGTTTGTCCTGAATAGCGTCGCCTTTAGATTTCAGGGGGAGTAGGTTGACTTGAGCAGAAGGAAAATGCCTCTCAATGGTGCGTTTTGCCGCTTCTGCCTGCCAAATGGCTAACGGACTTTCTCTTGTCGCAAGGGTGAGTGTTTTAGTCACTGATGATTTCAAAAGCAGTTTTTTGCTTAGTATAAGTGATAGCTTTATCCTTGTATAGCGTTGCTATTTGAAAATATCATCATAAATCTGTTTGTATGATTTGGCGTCTTCTTGTACTAGCTCGAAAAATGGACATGATGTGACTAAGCTGCTTGTGCATGTTCTGCTGGAATCAGAAGTTTTTGTCCAGTTAGGGTCTTGAGGTTCCAGTACTGTTTTACCAGATAGACGTTGAAGGTTTATGGGGAAATCTCCAGGTCTTCTACCATTGTACTGACAAATGACTTCTCCAAGGTTAACCCCTTGCCACTGTGCTTTTCTGAATGTTCCTACTTGTTTTGTTAGAGGTTTATCTATTGTTTTCCATCCTCCCAGCGCTTTCCAGTGAGTGCCGTCGAAGCGCATAGAGCTTGGTCTTGGGCAAAAGCTTCGAGTAACATCTTTTGAGCTAAGTAAATTTGAGTCTGGTTTTTTATAGGGAACTGGTCTAAAGGTATTGCCCCCACCTGGCCCGCCAAAAATGATTAAAAGAATAACTGCTGCGGCAACGACTGCTGCGGCAATGAGCAAAGGTTGCTTGTTTTTGTCCATCACTTATCCTTAAGTTTATTGCTATTACAAGAATAGCGAAATAATGATGTCATGTCATGAGTAATCTTACATTTTATTAGTTTGAGAGCTAAGGGTTTCGCCATAAGATAAATAATGAAAAGACCTTTTTTGGTGTAAGGCCAAGTTTGTATCGTCCATAAATGCTCAGTGTTACTATTCCAAAAGTTACTAATGATTTGTGAATAAAATAGTTTTGGATTAAGGTGTTTTTCATAGGTTTTTTTTACCCAGTTCTTGCTGTTTTACGCTGTGTTATTTCAACGAGCCTGTATTCAGCTTGCTGTTTTTTCTTATAGCAAAGCTTTTTTTTTGAATTTTTTTGTGGCAATCTTCAAGTAAGACTTGTAAATAACAGACGTACTATGGCAAAAGTTCATTTCTATTACTCTGCGATGAATGCAGGAAAAAGTACTACTTTACTGCAGTCGAGCTATAACTATAACGAACGGGGCATGGAAACATTGCTTTTCTTGCCAGGGTTTGATGATCGTGGTGGCGAGGGTTGCATCGCTTCAAGAATAGGTTTGAAGGCCAAGGCCACTTGTTTTGATGCAGATTTTGATTTCGCGAGCTTCGTTTCAAAGACCCTCAAAAAGCAGCCAAGGCTTGCCTGTATTTTAGTGGATGAGGCTCAGTTTTTGACTAAGGATCAAGTGAAACAGCTCTGCTGCATCGCAGATTTTCTTAATATACCTGTCTTAGCCTATGGTCTTCGTAGTGATTTTCAGGGAGAACCTTTTGAGGGAAGTTTCTTTCTGCTTGCCTGGGCCGATGTTTTGGTTGAGATTAAAACTATTTGCAGTTCGGGGCGTAAAGCAACTATGAATATGCGGATTGACGCAGATGGTATGCCTGTATTACAAGGTGAGCAAGTTGATATCGGGGGCAACGACCGTTACACTTCTGTTTCTCGTAAAGAGTTTGCCCGAGCGCATGGGTGGTATCAGTGCTTAATGAACTCGGAAGCATTTTGTCCTGTCGAGTAAAATAGCCATATGAACGGTTTTATTTTATTGCGCGTTCTGTTACAATCTAACGTATAACAGACAGCTTTTGCGGTTATGAGTTTAAACTCTGTGCCTCCAACGGGTCGCAACTCCCGCCAATCTTGGCGAGTATGTTTGGTTGCTTCTCTATTCTTTTTTTATGAGTTTATTCAAATGAATATGATGAATCCTCTTGGCGAGGATCTCATGCGCCATTTTGGACTCAACGTCGAACAGTTGGGTGATTTTTCCGCATATTACTTCAATGCTAATGTTATTTTTCTGCTTCCTGCTGCCTTTATGCTCGATCGCCTCTCTACTAGGTATGTTATTCTTGTAGCTCTTGCCATTTGTATCGTGGGTAATTTTTGTTTTAGTCAGGCAGAGAGCATTGCGGTGATTTCTTGGAGTCGTTTCCTTACTGGGATTGGTAGCGCTTTTTGTTTTTTGAGTTGTATTCGCCTTGCTTCTCGTTGGTTTTCTGCCCATCGATTGGCATTTGTTTCTGGCGTTATTGTTGCTATAGGGATGACCGGAGGAAGTGTGGCACAATGGCCTGTTGATTACCTGAGAATTCATTATGGGTGGCGTGAAGCCATATTAGTAGACGCTCTTTTTGGTTGTCTGGTATGGTTGGCCATTTTTATATGGGTGAAAGATTACCCAAAAGAGAGTCACGAGCAAGAGATAAATGCGCGTGATGCACTCTCTACTTATGGTTATTTGCAGTGCCTCAAATCATCTTTTGGGTGTCTCCAAAACTGGCTGTGTGGTGTGTTTACGTGCGCATTGAACGCGCCTATCTTCATTCTTGGAGGACTATACGGTAATTTTTATTTGCGATTATCTCAAGGCTACTCAAGTGAAACTTGTTCTCTTGTGGTGACGGGGTTATTTATTGGCTCAACGTTAGGTGCGCCTTTGTTTGGTTGGTTGTCTGACCGCTTGAAATGTAGGGTAATACCTATGAAAGTTGGAGCAGGCCTCTCTTTAGTGTCTTTTCTTCTCTTTGGATTATTAGGCTCGCTTCCACCAGTCTTCATGTTTATCATATTTTTATGGTTAGGTTTGATCACAAGTGCTCAAGTTTTGAGTTATCCTGTTGTTGCAGAATCAAGTCCACAAATGCTTACTGCAACCTCTGTCAGTGTGGTTTCTCTTTCCGTGATTTCAAGTGGTTCTATTTTAGATAAGTTATTTGGCTTTTTGGTGCAGCATCACCATGGTGCTCAGGCCGGGAGCGAGGATTATTTATTAAGTGATTTCCAGTTCGCGCTTTGGTTAATTCCTATTTTATTTGCAACGGGTTATCTAATCACTATGTTTATCACAGAGCCTACCCAGGCGTCAGGTTCGGATTCTTAGGAGGTTTAGACATGGAAAAGAGTAGAGTTTTTGTTTTCTTGCTGGACTCACTTGGTATTGGTGCATCTAAAGATGCAGGTGCTGATCGTGGAGCTGATACACTTGGTGCAATTGCTAGGGCCTGCGAACAGGGTAAGGCTGATCAAGATGGATTGCGCAAAGGTCCCTTGGTCATTCCACACTTGATGCGGTGGGGACTTGGAGCCGCCTATCACCAAAGCTCAGGGAGGCATTTGCCTGTGCTTCAACCTAGCCAGATCGAAGGTGTGTATGGATATGCAGTTGAGCAGAGTGTGGGTAAAGATACACCGAGTGGCCATTGGGAGTTAATGGGGGTACCTATTTTAGATCCATGGACCATTTTTGAGGATAAACCTTCTTGTTTGCCTGAAGATTTTATTGCTAGCTTAATAGAAGAAGCTAAGCTCCCAGGGGTGCTAGGTAATTGTCGTGCGTCAGGCACGACTATTATTGCAGAGCTTGGTGAGGAGCATGTTAGCACAGGTAAGCCCATTGTGTATACGTCTGGAGATAGTGTCGTCCAAATTGCTGCACATGAAGATAGTTTTGGTCTAGAAGCACTTTATAACCTCTGTGAAATGGCAAGACGCCTCATTGATCCGTACAACGTAGGTCGTGTTATTGCAAGGCCGTTTGTCGGTGAAACAAGTGAGAAGTTTGTTCGAACTGGCAATCGCAGAGATTGGGCAACCCCACCTCCTGCTCCCACTCTCTTTGATAATCTTGTTGAATCGGGTCGACAGGTGATAGCTATTGGCAAAACTGCCGATATTTTTGCTCATCGTGGAGTTTCCGAATCAATCAAGGCTGAGGGAATTGAGGGGCTTTTCGCTGCTACCGTTGAGGCTGCTGAGCGCGCACAGCCAGGAAGTTTGACTTTTACAAATTTCGTTGATTTTGATAGTCACTTTGGCCATCGACGTAACGTGCCAGGTTATGCGGATGCTCTAGAACGCTTTGATCATCTTATTCCCGAGTTTGAATCAATCATGAGGCCGAATGATATTGCTGTTATTACAGCTGATCATGGTTGTGACCCAACTTGGCCTGGTAGTGATCATACTCGTGAGCATATTCCTGTTGTCTTATGGGGGCCACAGCTTGGTACAATGAGTGTAGGCGAGCGTTCAACATTTGCTGATGTAGGGCAAACTCTTGCTTCTTATTTGCGTGTGAAGCCTCTTGCTGTGGGTGAATCTTTATTGGGGTAAATAGGGAGAGTGTATGAGTACCGATGATGCTAATTCCAATAGTTCTTTATGGATTATACGGCTTCCCTACGTGATTGCGTTGGTCGTTTTTTGTTTGCTTTTTGGTTCATTTTTTTTGCAGTATGGTCTCGATGAGCAGCCCTGTGCTTTGTGTTTGATTCAGCGCTATTGTCTCATTATACTACTTTTTTGGTGGGGTATTTCGCACTATTTTCCTATGTTACGGACTTGGTTGTCCCTTCGCTACTTTATTGGGATGGTGGTTAGTGTTGTGTTGTTGAACTTAGCTTCATTACAATATCTTGAGCAACAGTCGCCAATGGAAGAGATGGGGTTTTGTGCCGCAGGGCAAGAGATTCTTGATTCAAGTTTGCTTTCATCTTTGATGCCTGCAGATGTATCATCATGTTCGGAGGCTGCCCCTTTTTCATCTGAGTGGTCGTTGCTCTTATGGTTGGTAGGATTTTATATGACTTTAGTTGTATTTCATGTGTTTGGGTTTTATTACCATCGCTACATAAAAGAGTCTTAAAGACACTCTTTATCGTTTAGAGGTTTTTTGTTGTTTCAGCAGGGGTCTGTGCTTAAGTTGGCGTATTCAAGTACAAGCCATTTAGTGCCTGCAGTGTCGAATGCAACCTGTATCCTTGCGGTTTCACCATGACCCTCAGCATTGAGAATAGTACCGGGGCCAAATTTCGGATGATAAACAATTTGCCCAAGGCGTAACTCTGTCTCTTCAATTTCACGATGATTAGATGAGTATGACTTTGCATAGCCTTGCTTTTTTGCTCTGATTGCATGGATAAACTCAGGAGGCACTTCTTTAATAAACCTTGAGGGTTTGTGAAAAAGTTCGCGTCCATTCATGCGTCGCTGCTCAGCATTTGAAATCAGCAAGTGTTGCTTGGCTCGAGTCATACCTACATAGCACAAGCGCCTTTCTTCCTCGAGTTGTTCATCGGAGTCCATGCACATATGATGCGGGAAAATACCTTCTTCGACACCCACCATAAAGACAATATCAAATTCTAAGCCTTTTGAGGCATGCAGTGTCATCATTTGAACGCATTCTTGAGAGGACTTGTCATCATCAGGTGAGTCTAGGGATACATGGGCTAAAAACTCATCCATAATACTCATCGTTTCTGATTGTTCTGGTGTGAATTCTTTAACAGCGCTGACTAGCTCCTCTAAGTTTTCTAGTTTGGCTTGTCCTCGCTCACTACGATCATCCTTGTACATGTCAAATAGCCCGGATGCTGCAAGCATGTTTTCTGTTTGGGTGGCTAAATCAGCATCTCTTTGTTGTTCTTTAAGATCTGCAATAAGTTGGTGAAAATTAGACAGGGCAGAGGTAGCCCTACCATTAAGGGCTTTTTCTGCAACCATTTTTTGACTAGCTTGCCATAGGCTAAGGCTATTAATTTGAGCAAAATCACGAATTTTATCTACAGTGGTCATGCCGATGCCTCGAGGAGGCATATTCACAATGCGCTCAAAAGAAGGGTCATCATCATGAAGGTGAACTAGGCGAAGATAGGCAATAGCATCTTTGATTTCAGCTCGTGAAAAGAATTTTTGCCCCCCATAAATCCGATAGGGTAAGTTAGCCCGGGTAAGAGCTTCCTCAAGAATCCTGGATAGGGCATTGGCTCTGTAAAGAATGGCAATAGAATCGAGTGAGTGGTCTTGTTGGTACTGCTGGATACGCTCAATCACAAACATAGCTTCTTCAAACTCATTGTAAGATTGATAGTAATCAATTTTTTGCCCTTGATTGTCTTGTGTCCAAAGGGTTTTGCCAAGTCTTTGTGTATTGTTGGCGATAAGTGCGTTCGCTGCACCTAAAATTGATTCAGTTGACCGATAATTTTGCTCAAGTCGTATGGTCTCGGCATTTGGAAAATCACGACTAAAGCGATGGATATTTTCAATTTTAGCGCCGCGCCAGCTATAAATAGATTGATCGTCATCTCCAACCGCTAGAAGTGCATTTTCGTGGCCAGCTAGAAGGCGCAGCCAGGCATACTGTAGAGTGTTGGTATCCTGGAACTCATCAACTAAGATATACCGAAACCTTGCTTGGTAATGTTGATAAAGCTCAGGATTATCTCGGAGAGTTTCATGACACCGAAGGAGTAGTTCTGTGAAATCAACTAATCCATTTCGTTCACAGTGAGTTTGATAGTGAGTGTACATTTTGAGCATCACTTCGGTAAAATATTGTCCATCAGGTTGAATATGCTGCGCTCTACGGCCGTTTTCTTTTTGATTGTTGATAAACCATTGGATTTGTTTTGGAGGAAAGCGTTCATCATCGATTTTAAGCTCTTTAAGGAGGCGTTTTATGAGGCGAAGCTGGTCGTCAGAGTCAAGAATTTGAAAGGATTCTGGAAGGCTGGCTTCGCTCGCATGCATACGTAAAAATCGGTGAGCTAGGCCGTGGAAGGTTCCAACCCACATAGTTTGGCTAGGGAAATCCAGCTCATTATTGAGCCTTGATAGCATTTCCCTGGCAGCTTTATTGGTAAAGGTTACTGCGATAATCTCCATAGGAGAGGCAAATTTTTCTCTGATAAGATAAGCAATGCGCTCAACAAGAACCTTGGTTTTTCCGCTTCCGGCGCCAGCAAGAACAAGGATATGCTGATTGTTTGATGTGACTGCTTGTTTTTGAGCAGAGTTTAGGAGTGCGATCATAGTAAGCCTAATGAATATTTGTTTCAGTATAGCATTACCTAAACAGAGAGCAAGAACGACTTTGATCCCAGTTGTTGCATATATCGATGAAAAACACAAAGTCAGCAATCTATCCTTATTGGCTGTTTTGAACGGGTAATGACTGTAGCTCAAAAAAACATCGTGTTTGGCACGGCATGTATGAGCGATCAAGATTTTCTATGATCAAAGAGTCGCAAATAATAATAGGAGCAAAATACATGCATAAGTTATGGTTGAGTTTGCTTTGTCGGGGAAGGTTTGAGTGGTGGCGTATTTTGTCGACTCATGCTAAAGGGATTGAGTATATTTTTAACCAAGAGTTCTGGGATACGCCTTTATACGGGCGATTGCCTGATGAGATAAGATTAGGACTCAAGTCTCCCAATGAAAAGTTATTATCTAATGTAAACCAATGGCTTGAGTCCTCTTCACAACACTGGTGCATTCTCTATGATAGTGAGTATTACCCTGATAGTTTAAGGCATCTAGCGGAGCCGCCTTTACTATTATTTGGAATGGGGGCGCAGGAGTCTCTGCGCGATCCGGCTATGCTTGCTGTTATTGGCTCAAGGAAAGCAAGTGTTCAAGGACTTTTATCAACAGATATGGTTGTAAAAGATCTTGTTCGATTAGGTTTCTCGTTGGTTAGTGGTTTGGCTTTGGGCATTGATGGGGCCGCTCACCGAGCTGCATATCATGCGAAAGGGGTTAGTGTGGGTGTTCTTGGCTCTTCTTGCGATAAGATTTATCCTAAAGAGCATCAATCACTAGTGGCAGATATCTTAAACACAAGGGGCGCGGTGATTAGTGAGTACCCTTTTGGTACCGAACCTATAGCTTATCATTTTCCACAACGTAACAGGATTGTTAGTGCTCTTTCGTGTGGGGTTTTGGTGGTAGAGGCAGCAAGAAAAAGTGGTGTCATGATCACGGTTAATGAAGGATTAAAATTGGGCAAAGATATTTTTGTGATGCCTTCGGGGGTGCATAATCCTCATGCAAAAGGTGGTCTGTGGCTTATTCAGCAAGGGGCAAAATGTGTTGTAGACGCCAAAGACATTGCAGAAGACTTTGTGGAGGTTCTTATGAAGAAAAAACAATGTTATAAGGATCTTGATAGTAAGAACGTATCGAATACAGGTAGTTCTTTGTATGGTCATCTGCAAGTGAGCAGCAAGGACCATGTGCTCAGATCTATCTTGTCCTTATTAACCACAGGCCCACTCTGCCAATCTGATTTAGTAGGCAAGATAGATGAGTCAGAAGACATGATTATGATGACTTTGGCGCAGTTGTTAAGTACGGGGCAGATTTTTCTAGACACAAGTTGCTATGGAAAAGAGTGTTATGTTTTGGCTCAATAACAAATAAGTAAATGTCTGAGGAAGTTAGAGAGATAGATGATAAAATGACTGTATAGTTCTATGCAAAAACTGTTGTCTTTTATTATGAGTTCTGAAGATAACGAAATAGCAAAGGGGGACAGCTTTACTTGCTTTATACGATGAGTGATTTTGAGGGCTCGCTTGCTCAGATGACGTTAATTGAACAAAGAGAAGAGGAGTTTTTGGATAGGAATCAAATAAGTTGATTCTTGACAATGAAAATTAAATAAGCTAAGACTACAAGCATTTAGGGAAATAAAAATCTGTCATGTTACAAGCTTTGCTTTACGTCTTTGAAAATTGTATTCGATCGCATGAGGGAGTGCCCGCGAGCTTCAGCAGCGTTGAGCATGATTTAAGCGGAGCAGGTTTTTCTTTAGAGCAAATTGAGCATGTGCGTGTATGGCTCGAGGATTATGCACATGAGTTGCATACGGCAGCATACCATCGTCAGCAGTGTGGAGCTCGTGTTTTTAGCGAAAAAGAGTACTGTGTGTTGGGTACACAGGCAATTAATACCCTGATATCTCTTGAACAAAAAGGTATCTTGAATCCGCGTACGCGTGAGATTGTGGTATCAAGGTTGCTAGCCCTTAAGGAAGCAACTATTCTTGCGTATCATGTGCGCTGTGTAGTGTTATTTGTTTTGTTTTCTTATCCAGAGGGCGAAGAGGCATTGTCAAAAATGGACTATTTCGTCCGCTTGGAGAATAATCAAGGAGTAGTTAGGCACTAGTTATGATTGGATTAGTTATTGTAGAGTCCCCAGCAAAGTGTAAAACACTGAACAAATATTTGGGTAAGGATTTTAAGGTTTTGGCCTCATACGGCCATGTCCGTGATTTAACTCCTAAATCAGGAGCGGTTGACCCTAGTCAGCATTTTTCCATGAGTTACGAACTTATCGAGCGTAACATTCCTCACGTAAAAAAGATTCAGGATGTGATCAAGTCTGGTATTGATTGTCTATATTTGGCAACTGACCCGGATAGGGAAGGGGAGGCAATTGCCTGGCATTTATGTGAGCACCTTAAAGAGATTGGCGCTTTAAAAAAAATTAAAATCAAACGTATCTTTTTCAATGAAATCACAAAAAGTGCAGTGCTCAAGTCATTAGAGGTTCCTCGCGATATTTCAATACCACTTGTTGATGCACAGCAAGCAAGGCGAGCGCTTGACTACCTTGTTGGTTTTAATCTTTCTCCTTTGTTATGGAAAAAGGTTGCGCCTAATTTATCGGCAGGTCGGGTACAAAGCCCTGCCTTGCGCCTTGTTGCTGAACGAGAGGAGGCTATAGAGGCCTTTATTCCTCAAGAGTATTGGACTATTACATCAAGCTGCCATCATAAAAAACAAGCCTTTATTGGGCGCTTGAACCTTTATAACGGTGAAAAGGTCGAGCAGTTTACTGTAACTGATGCTGAGCAAGCAGATACAATCAAAAAGTCGTTAGATACTGCAGCAAAAGGTGAGCTTCTTGTTAAGAAAGTTGAAAAGAAACAGCGTAAGCGCAATCCTTCTCCGCCTTTTATTACATCAACTTTGCAGCAAGAGGCTGCACGAAAGCTTGGTTATTCAGCACAGCGAACAATGAGCATTGCTCAAAAATTATATGAGGGGATCACAATCAAGGGAGAAGGGAGTGTGGCCCTGATCACTTATATGCGTACCGACTCGGTGGCAATTGCGAAAGAGGCGCAAGAGAGTTGTAGGGCTTTTATAGCAAAGCAATATGGTGCTGATAGCCTGCCTAAGCAGCCTAATGTGTATAAAACAAAGTCTAAAAACGCCCAAGAAGCTCATGAGGCTATTAGACCCACAGATGTCTTTAGGTCCCCAGATTCACTCAAAAGCGTACTAAAAATTGAGCAGCTCAAGTTGTACGAACTGATTTGGAAGCGCTTTGTTGCAAGCCAAATGATTCATGCCACCATGGCACTTGTAGGTGTTGATTTGGCCTGTGGTGCTAAGCATCAATTTAGAGCGAGTGGCTCAACAGTTCTTATTCCTGGGTTTTTAGCTGTTTATGAAGAAGGCCGTGATGATAGCGGTAAAGATCCAGAGTCAGGGTTGTTGCCTGAAATGAGTGAAGGCGATCGCATTAAGCTCAAAGCTATTGAAACAAAGCAGCATTTTACAGAGCCTCCACCGCGCTATACAGATGCAACATTGGTAAAAGCTCTAGAGCATTATGAAATCGGACGCCCTTCTACTTATGCTTCAATTATAGGAACAATTCAGTCGCGAGGATATGTCGAGCAGGAAAGTAAGCGATTCTTTTTAACAGACGTGGGGCGTGTAGTTAATTATTTTTTAACGGAATATTTTGGCCAGTATGTTGACTATGATTTTACAGCACGGCTTGAGGCAAGGTTGGATGCTGTAGCCTTGGGCGATGAGTTAAGAGAGCCTTTGTTGCAAGAGTTTTGGCAGCCATTCAAGCATCTAGTCGATTTGGTTGAAGATCAGGTGTCACGTGAAGAAGTAAGTTTAGCGAGACCTTTGGGGGACGATCCAGAGTCAGGACGACCAGTGACTGTGCGTATAGGGCGTTATGGTGCTTTTGTTCAAATAGGAACAAAAGACGATGAAGAAAAGCCGAAGTTTGCTGGCTTGAAGCCAGACCAAAAAATGAATGAGATTACACTGGAAGAGGCTTTGGCTCTTTTTTGCTTGCCTATGGATGTAGGTGAAACACCTGAAGGTGAAAAAATGGTCGTCAATATCGGGCGTTTTGGACCCTATGTTAAATACGGCAGTAAGTATGTTTCAATTAAAGAGCATGATCCTTACACCATGACAAGAGAAATTGCTCTGAAATTGGTGAAAGAAAAAAAAGAAGCAGATGCAAAAATGCTTATCGCACATTTTGAAGAAGAGGGCATTAAGGTGCTTGATGGTCGCTATGGCCCTTACATCACTGACGGTTCAAAGAATGCGAAGATTGACAAGGAAACAGACCCTAAAACACTCACCTTAGCTGATTGCCAAAAGATACTTGCAGAAGCGCCAGAAAAAAAATGGGGGCGTGGGCGTAAGGCGGCATCTACAAAGTCATCCGCAGCCAAAGCTAGCGCAAAAAAAACGACAAAAAAACCAACCAAGAAGACAACAAAAAAGCCCGCCAAGAAAAGCACGAAATCTGGTGCTCGCAAAAAAACAGCTAAGTCAGATAAGAAGGAATAGTTGTGGTTAATGTCCCCACTTTCTCTTTGCCCAAAGATGCTGAGCCTTTGTGCCAGTGTTTGCATGATGGAGGTGTAATTTTATATCCAACAGAGGGTGTTTTAGGCTTGGGTTGTGATCCTTGTCACCAGCGTGCTGTAGAGCGCGTTAAGGCTTTAAAGGTAAGAGATCCGCGAAAGGGACTCATTTGTGTTGCAGCACATTGGAAGCAGGTGAGTCGATGGGTTGATGTGAACAAAGTACCAGATCTCTCGACTATTTTAGCAACTTGGCCGGGACCTACAACCTGGGTTTTTCCCGCTAGCGAACATGCGCCTTCATGGTTGCAGGCCAATGCATCTGTTGCTCTTAGGATTTCTGCTCATGCTATAGTCCAGCAGATCTGTGAAGTTTATGGTGGACCCTTAGTCTCCACGAGTGCAAATTCCAGTGGGGAGGATGCATGGTGTCATTATGATGATGTTCATCCTGACTGGCTAGAACAAGTTGATGGTTGCGTTGATGGTACTGTAGGCTCCAGTCAAGGCCCATCAAAAATTTATGATGCAGTGAGCCAAAAACAATATCGTTAATGATGGATTTATAGCCGTAGGCTTTGGTTTTTTGCTATTAGCAGAGGCCCTCTTTTTCTTATGTAAAAATAGATTTTGTTTCGATGAATTAGACTTGGAAGCCTGTACTTATCATGGTAGTCTTGAATATACTGTTTGTTTTTGTAAGGAAGCATCAATGCCTCGTCGATATCGATCAAAGTCTACAAGACGTAAGTCTTCGAGCTCCCGAGGTAAGCGTTCATCACGGTCGCGTGCGAGGTCAGCCACGCCGGGTTGGCATTGGCTATTAACAGGTATGACCTTAGGGGGGCTGATTGTGGTTTTCCTTAACATGAACCAGGTTGATACAGTTGCTTCGAGTTTGCCAGATCAAGAACAAGTCGCTTCTCCACAGTATGAGTTTTATCACTTGCTAAGCCGATCATCTCAGGTCAGCAGTCAAAAGACAGAAGCCAAACAATCTGTGGTACAAGCTCCTAAAGTCAACATTCAGAAAGAGACTAAGCTCTCACCTCAGGATAAGAGTAGCGCGTTAACACTTCAAGCTGCCGCATTCTCGAGTAGTTTGCAGGCCAAGCAATTACTGCGTCGCATTGAGAGAATGGGAATGCCTGTTGCGATCAGTCAAGTAGACCGTTCAGGTGTTCTATGGCATCGCGTCTTGGTGACCCCTATTGCGAGTGAAAAAGAAGCTTTAGCTTACCAGGATAAGCTCACTCATATAGGGCTTGAGGCCCAGCTGGTCTGGTAGCTTTGATTTGGACTTGTAAAGATTTATCTCTCAAATGCTTGAAAAAATAAAAAACATCACCATATTACTTATAGGACTAAACCACTGAGAGGGTACTTTAATGGGAGCTATTAAGGGGACTACAATCGTTTCTGTGCGTAAAAATGGCAAGGTTGTCATTGGCGGGGACGGTCAGGCAACATTAGGTGACACCGTGATGAAAGGCAATATTCGTAAAGTACGGAAGTTGTACAAAGATACTGTCATTGCTGGTTTTGCTGGAAGTACTGCGGATGCATTTACCTTGTTTGAACTTTTTGAAGCCAAGCTTGAGCGTCATCAAGGGCACCTGATGCGTTCGGCTGTTGAGTTAGCAAAAGATTGGCGAACTGACAAAATACTGAGAAGGCTTGAAGCTCTTTTGGCAGTGGCTGATGCTAAATCATCGTTAATCATTTCAGGATCAGGCGATGTGATTGATCCAGAGGATGGCTTGATGGCCATAGGGTCAGGGGGTCAGTACGCTCGTTCTGCTGCGCAGGCCCTACTACATAATACTGATCTTGATGCCGCTTCTATTGTGGAAAAATCTTTGGAAATTGCGGCGAACATTTGTATTTATACTAACCATAATCGGGTCATTGAAGTGCTTGATTGTGAATCATCAAAATGAGGTTGTCATGAGTGTACTATCTAATTATGTTATGGACGCATCAGAAATGATTCCTCCAATGACGCCTAGAGAAATTTTGGCTGAGCTGGATGAATGGATTATTGGTCAAGACGAGGCGAAAAAAGCAGTGGCTATTGCTTTGCGAAATCGATGGCGTCGTGCTCAGGTGGCAGATGACCAGCTACGAGAGGAAATTACACCTAAAAACATTTTAATGATGGGCCCAACAGGGGTGGGTAAAACTGAAATTGCCAGAAGGCTAGCCAAACTAGCTGGGGCTCCCTTTGTAAAGGTGGAGGCAACAAAGTTCACAGAAGTGGGGTATGTCGGGCGCGATTGTGAATCAATGATTCGTGATCTTGTAGAAGTTTCCATGAAAATGACACGTGAACAGGAGTTGGGCAAGGTGAAGATCCGAGCCGAAGAAATGGCAGAAGATCGCTTGCTTGATGCTTTATTATCTCAGGAGGAACACTCTCAAGAGAGTGAAGAAGAGAGGGTGAAGCACCGTGAGAGCAGACAACTTTTGCGTAAGCAGCTTAGAGAAGGCAAGTTGGATGACAAAGAGGTAGATGTTGATGTTGCAGCAGTCCCTGTTGGAGTTGAAATTATGGGGCACCCAGGTATGGAAGAAGTAACAAGCCAATTGCAAGAAATGTTCCAGAGCATCGGTAATGATCGTAAAAAGAAAAAGCGTATGCGCATTGATGAAGCTATGGGATTATTAATTGAGGAAGAGTCTGCTAAGTTGTTGAACGAGGATATGATTCGTCAAATTGCTCTGACTAATGCTAGTCAAAATGGCATAATTTTTATTGATGAGATGGATAAAATTGTGCGTGTCCGAGGTGGGCATAGTAGTGGTGAGGTCTCTCGAGAGGGTGTGCAGCGTGATTTGTTGCCGTTAATTGAGGGGTGTGCAGTCACTACAAAGCATGGAACAATACGAACAGATCATATTCTCTTCATTGCCTCTGGAGCCTTCCAGTTGTCTAAACCATCAGATTTAGTGCCAGAGTTGCAGGGTAGATTACCTATTCGTGTCGAGCTGGAGTCGCTTACTGCCGCTGACTTCCTGCGTATTTTGACCGATCCGGCAGCGTCTTTAACTGAGCAATATAGTGCTTTAATGGCGACAGAGGGTGTCACACTAGAGTTTGATAACTCAGGCTTGAAGAAAATTGCTGATGTTGCATTTGAGGTTAATGATCAAGATGAAAATATAGGCGCAAGGCGGCTTCATACTGTGATGGAGTTTTTATTGCGTGATTTATCGTTTGACGCAACCGATTGCTCGGGTAAAAAAGTGAAAGTCGATGAGTCTTATGTACAAGATAAGTTGGCCAATATTCGAGACACAAGCAAAGATGATTTAAGTCGCTATATTTTATAAAGCTCTTTCTGGATAGACCTTGCAACGACCGTGCTTTGCTTATATGATTGATTCATGACAGTTAAAGGGTCTTTCGTGGCTTCTGAGCAAACAACACATTTTGGATACAAAACCGTTTCCGAAGATGATAAGGCAGGCCTTGTCGGTGATGTGTTTGATTCTGTCGCTAGCTCATATGACTTAATGAACGATGCTATGTCTTTGGGTGTTCATCGCTTGTGGAAGCGTCAGGCCATAGCCTCACTGCAGCTCAGACGTGGGCATAGCGTCCTAGATCTTGCTGCAGGTACAGGAGACCTTTCCCGCTTGGCAGTGCAAATCGTTGGAGATGCCGGGCAGGTTGTTATGACCGACATTAATCATTCAATGCTTAGTGGTGGTCGTGATCGTTTTTTGGATCGCGGCGTTTGCCAAGGATTAGAATTTTTACGTGTCAACGTAGAACACTTACCTTTTGCCAGCCACAGTTTTGATCGTGTTATGATTGGCTTTGGTTTACGTAATGTTACCCATAAAGAGCATGCCTTAAAAGAAATGTATCGTGTATTAAAGCCCGGTGGGATTGCTATGGTTTTAGAATTTTCGCATCCTACTCATGAGGCTTTTTCAAAACTTTATGATTGGTATTCATTTAATATACTGCCTTCTCTTGGTGAATACCTAGCTAAGGACCGTGACAGTTACCAATATTTGGTTGAATCAATTCGTATGCATCCAAAGCAAGAAGCGCTCAAAGCTATGTTTATGGAAGCGGGCTTTGATTATTGCCATTATGACAACTTGACGCAAGGCGTTGTTGCAGTTCATAAAGGGGTAAAACATTGATTGTTGATGCTTTTCTTAGGCGTATTGAGCCGGTGGTCAATACGGTTTTGGCTCATGATTCAAATGTGCAAGAGCAGATTGTTTGTCATCAAGGGCGTGTTGTGCGTGTTGTGCTTAGTGATTTCAATATGTCTTTCGATCTTGTGCCCAATGAGCAAGGTGTTCTATTAATGCAAGCACAATTGGTTGATGCAGATGTGACTTTGACAGGGACGTCCTCAGCTTTGATTTCTATGCTTAAGCAGTCAACTCATAAGGGAAAAAGTAGATTTAAACATTTAACTCTTGAGGGAGATTTTGAGCTAGCACTGGCGCTGAGCAGAGCTTTTGCCCAGTTGCGTGTCGACTGGGAAGCTTTGTTGGCAAAGCCTATAGGGCGAACTGCTGCGCATGATGTTGTTCGTTTAGGCACAAAAATAAAAGGATTAGGAGATGATCTTGCCTTAAAGTTCGGAGTTAGTTTTACGCGCAGTTTACAAACAGGCTTGGAGGTTTGTCCACATCAGCAAGCAGTGGATGATTTTTGCCAAGAGGTTGATACGCTCAAGCTTGCAGTGGATCGTCTTGAGGCTCGCATTGCCCGTATGAAACAGTCTGGAGAGGATTAAATGAGGCTTAAAACTTATGGTCGTGTGTTACATTTGGTTGGTCTTCTTCAATATCATGATCTAGATCGCTGGTTTTTATCATGGCCATTGCGTAGCCTTATTCGTCCTTTTTATTGGGGGAATCCACGCCTTTGGGGTAAGAAGCCAAAAGGGTTATCGCAGGGAACGCATATTCGCCAAAGTCTTGAGTCTCTAGGACCAATTTTTGTCAAGTTTGGTCAGGCGCTATCTACTCGACAGGACCTTTTTCCCGAATCAATAATTGAGGAATTGTCCTTACTGCAAGATAGGGTGCCTGCTTTTTGTGGTGCAGAGGCGAGGGCTCGTATTGAAGAGGCTTGGGGGCATCCGCTGGATGAGGTTCTCGCACATTTCGATGAGCAGCCATTGGCTTCAGCTTCCGTGGCCCAAGTGCACGAGGCAACTTTGAAGACAGGTGAGTCTGTGGTGCTTAAAGTCATTCGCCCCAATGTTAAAGCTGATATTGAGCAAGATTTGGCTCTATTGCGTTTTTGTGCACATGCGTTTTTACGAGTCTTCCCTGGTGCTAACCGCTTTAATCCTCATGGGGTTATTGACGTCTTTGAGCGACATCTGCGAAAAGAACTTGATTTAGTGCAAGAGGGTGCCAATGCCTCTCATCTTGCGCGTAATTTTAAGCACTCTGGTTTGTTGCATGTGCCCTATGTCCATTGGGAGCATACGCGTGAGACAGTTTTGGTCATGGAGAAGGTTGGGGGCGTTAAAATAAGTCATATTCACACCATGCGAGGTCTTGGTGTTGACTTTAAAGTTTTGGCAGAAAATGGTGTAACCATTTTCTTTACCCAATTGTTGCGTGATAATTTTTTTCATGCTGATATGCATCCCGGCAATATTTTTGTGGATTGTCAGGAACCAGGTCGACCTAAGTACGTGGCCGTCGATTTTGGCATTATGGGTTCCTTAAGCAAAGAGGATCAGCGTTATATTGCTGAAAATTTCTTGGCCTTCTTTGAGCAGGATTACCAGCGTGTCGCACTTATGCATATTCGTTCTGGCTGGGTTCCTAAGTCTACCTGTGCGGAGGATTTTGCTGATAGTATTCGTGCAGTATGTGAGCCTATCTTTGAGAAGCCTTTTGCAGAAATTTCATATGCAAGCCTGCTGGGGCGCTTGCTTGGCATTGCTGAGCTGTATAAGATGCCTGTGCAGCCGCAATTAATCTTACTCCAAAAAACTTTGGTTAATATTGAAGGTTTGGGGCGTCAGCTTTATCCAGAGTTGGACTTATGGACAACAGCTAAACCTTTGCTCAAGGAGTGGATGAAAGAGCAGCGTAGCCCTAAGCGCTTTTTTAAACAGATGTCAAAGCAGTTGCCTTATTGGAAGGACTATGTTTTAGATATGCCAGACTTGCTCTATCAATCATTACAGCATGAACCTGTTCAGACTGTAATCACGCCGCCCCCTTCTCTGTTTTTTGTGCGCATTCGCGCATTTTTTGTTGGTTTTGTCTTGGGTGGTGTTGCCCTGTTCCTTGGGCTTCTTGATAGTGTTGTAGGTCAGGTCCATCATTTAATGAGTGTTTTTGGCTTTTAAGGGGGTGTAATGAAGATTGCTTACGATGGGGTGCTTCCTCATGATAGTGAAAATGTCAAAGATAGAATTGTGCTTGTGGGCCTTCATGGTTTAGGGGGCGATGGTGGTGATTTAATCCCTTGTATGGAGGCAATGACATTCCCTTCAGATATGGCAGTGCGATGTGTAACGCTGCAGGCAGACACTCAGCCTGTAACACTGAATAATGGCTGCGTCATGCCTGCGTGGTTTGATATTCTGAGTTTAAATCGTGAAGATGATCAAGATGAGCCTGGTATTCAGTATGCTGCTAATAAACTATTTCAGCTTGTTGAGCACTTAGAGAGTGAGGGAGAGGATCAGCAAAATATTTTTCTAGTGGGCTTTTCTCAAGGAGGCGCTTTGGCTCTATATGCGGGTCTACATTCTCCATCACCGTTGGGTGGCGTGGTGGCTCTCTCAACTTATTTACCCATGATGCATGCGATTGATGAAGATGTTATATCCCACTTGGAGATGCCCATATTCATGGGGCATGGTGTCCATGATGATGTTGTCTTTCCTGAGTGGGGGCAGCGTTCTTGTGACAAGCTTCGTGAGTGGGGTTTTGCTCCTGGTTTTCATGAGTACCCTATAGACCATAGTATTTCTTTGGATGAAATTAATGATATTAGCCAATGGCTGACTTCAATGCATCGTTCTTGATAGCTTCTGATAGACTAGGACAGGGCTTTTAAAGCTTATGTCGCTGAAGTGATTAGTGCGCTCTCTATAATGGCTGCGATTAATAATAAGGGCATGACCCAAAAAGTATAAGTGGTTAGGCTTTTCATTAAACGATGCTTGACTGTTTGCCAGCGCTCCTGAGCAAAAAGTGCCCCGCCAAGATAAAAACCTAAGCTTGTCGCAATAAAAAGGGCTGGTAGCTCAAAGATTCCGTGAGGAACAACTTCCCACCAGTGTGACGCTCCCGTGCTCTGTTGGAGCTGTGTTAAAACAACGCCTAATACGATGCCATTACTTACAATACTTACAAATGGGAGAATTCCAAAAACAATGCCGCTTAACATGATGGTGGCTGTGGCGGATAAATTTTGTCCTAGTATGAATGCAAAAAGTTCTACAAAATTAGCGTCTTGTATTTCTTCTAGAATTGATTGAAGTATTGGGAGAATGTTAGGGTAGAGATCCTCACTAAATATAGCTCCAAGAATCGATGCGGTAAAAAATAAAACGATGGAAGTTGCGATTAGCTTCTTTAGTTGGCGAAGCGTATCAATTGAGTCAGTAAAATAAGATGAAATCATGAATTCCTCTGGTTGAAACGGTCAACAAGCGTTGCCATCCCGCACCAGCCGATGATGCCTTCAAGTATCATGATGGATCCAATCAAAAGAAAGGCTTCGCGGCTCCATTGAGCAAAGTAGGCTGCCAATAATAAGAGGCCAAAGCCGATGCGTGTTACGCGATCTTTTTGGCTAATATTACACTGCATGGAAATCCTTGTGTTTTATTATGATCATAGTGATTCTTATCGATTGGGTCAAGTTTATACTTCGTTGTGTGCGCGCAGCTGTTCTGGTGTGCCAACATTATCCCAGAAACCATGGAATACTTCTCCTGTCAATAGCCCTTGATTCGACCATTCCTTCATGAGTGTTCCAAGCCCAATGGGTTCAAGAGGCCTGTCAAATAGGTTTGGCGAGAATAGCCCAATATTTCCGTAGGTGTAAGGTGTTATGCCTGTTGCGCCAACTACTTGTTGGGGGCTGATGTTGAAGTCGCCTTTGGGGTGAAAGTGGGGGTTGGGAATAAGAATGATATGTCCTTTTTTCTTCGGCTTTAAGCGAAGTTGCTTGAGCGAAAAGTGTGTGTAAATGTCGCCGCTCATAATTAAGCAGGGCTCGCTGCCTAAGAGCGAGCGGGCGGCAATAATACCACCTCCCGTATTGAGTGGTTTTGAAAATTTTCTTTCGTCGCTGATCGTGATTTTTGGCCAGTTTTCTCTTCTTTTTTCTACTATTTCGTGAAATTTGTCAGCAAGATATCGAACATTAATGATCACCTCTGTGATATTGGCTTCATGTAGTTGGACTAATAGTCGCTCGAGAAGAGTTATCCCTTTGATAGAGAGCAAAGGTTTTGGTGTTGTGAGTGTTAGAGGCAGCATGCGCCTACCCTCTCCGGCAGCTAAAATCATAGCCTTCATGCGATCATTTCCTTTGTGTCTAGAAGAGCTTCAATGGGGTTGAATTGAGGGTGATCTTCAATCACAGACGAGATCATGCTTCTAATCCTTGGAAAATATTGGCAGTAATCAGGTTTTCTATCGCGGTGTTTCAAACGCGTGAAAATACCTAGCACTTTAAGATGACGTTGCAGTCCAGTTAAATCAAACCATTCAATCCATTGATCATAAGAGCAAGAAGGGTTTAAGGAGTGGTATAAGTTTTTCATCTGATTGAGCTGAATGTGACGTGGAATAGTGATATAGCAATCTTTCAAAAGTGATACAGCATCATAAGTGATGGGGCCCACTACTGCATCTTGATAATCAATTAGCGTAGCTTGATTATTGTGCATCATGATGTTGCGGCAATGAAGGTCACGATGCACAAAGCACTGGGGCTGTTGAATCATGTTTTCACTTAGTTTTTGGAATAAACCTTGTAGCTGGTGGCGATGTTGGGTTGTGATAGGATGAGAGGTTTCAAGAGGTAGGTACCAGTCAGTAAAAAGAGATAGTTCCTGGCGAATGAGGTCACAACTAAATAGAGGGAGTGATGGATGATGGTCCAGAGTTGCTAGCTTTACTAGAGTTGGCTGTAAGTGGGTATAAGGCTCAAAACAGTGAGGGGATAAATGATCTTCAAAAGTAGATGCCCCTAGATCATCAATTAAAAGTCCTTGTGCGCAGTGGAAATGAATTTTTGGGCAGAGAATTTGACTTGATGAAAGAAGGTTTGTGATCTTGATAAAGGGGTGTGCAACGTCAGGACAATTTTGTAAGTC
The DNA here is from genome assembly GCA_047404175.1 of Legionellales bacterium. Taxonomy (GTDB): domain Bacteria; phylum Pseudomonadota; class Gammaproteobacteria; order M30B25; family M30B25; genus M30B25. The sequence goes on from JBDOIW010000055.1 coordinate 34,235, forward strand.
CATCCATATAAAGCTAGTGTTTTTTTGATAAATACGATAATAACGTCGAGCACTAGCATCACTTTTAAGTGGTTTAATTGAAATGGATTTATCTTGTAAGTGTTCAGTTATGAGCTCAACAATAGAGTAGGGTAGGTTATGCATCGTTCTTACGGTTTTTCGTAAAGTATGCCACAGCAGGCAGGAGATGCCAAACACTAGCCAAGCAGGTGTATTTTGGTTAAGCTAGCAGAGTGAGAAAATAAGGATACTAAACAATGTCACAACTTAATCGCTATTGGCTTTTTGCGCTCATAGTCATAACAGCGGAGAGCTCTGCTTCAAATCTTTTATCACTATCGGGGCAGGAGCAAGCAAGGTTGCTCGGATGGCAAAAGACATTGTCCTCATCAATTTGCCCTGGTGCTTACATCCCTGCAGATGTTGCTCCTAAAGAGCCTGCTGCGGGACTGCTTTTTGATGCTGATGAAGCTGATATTTTTGAAAAAGAGGGTAAGGCTCAACTGTCAGGACATGTATCCATTCGCCAAGGCCCTTATGAGGTCACTTCAGGTGCTGCAGAGCTTCAACGTGATGTGCAATCAAAACAACTTTACTATCTAGCAGTAAAAGACTACGTTCGTTTATGGTTCCCTGGGTTCACTCTTATCAGTGATTTTGCAGATTACAATTTGCAAACTCAGGCCGCTAACTTGAATGGGGTTTTATATCACTTTAAGCAGCCATGGCAAGGCGGCACCATCGATAGCGCAGGCACAGCTAAAGCCATTAAAAAACGTGGGCAAGGCAAAGTAACACTAAAGCAAGCTAGTTACTCAACTTGTCCTGTGAATGATCCCCCTTGGCATATCAAGGCTTCTCGTTTATTTGTGAACCAAGAAACTGGATGGGCGAGTGTAACTCATGCACGTTTTTATGTTGGCAGAGTGCCTATCTTCTATTTCCCTTACTACCGCTTTCCTATCTCAGATCAGCGCGAATCTGGTGTTTTAATGCCTTCCTTTAGTTATGCGAGTGGTTCGAAAGTCAATGTAACTTTGCCGCTCTACTTGAATTTAGCACCCAATATGGATGCGACATACTATCCTAATTACCGTCAGGCACAAGGTTGGCTGCATGGCTTGGAGTGGCGCACTCTCAGTCAGTATGGAATGAGCCACTTGAGGTTTGATGTGATCGCCCATGACCGATTATTTTCTCAATTTAAGCAAGATGCACCCACAAAGTTTAGTAAAGTGGCGCACAGAAATCGCTATCTTGAAAAAATCCAGGCAGCTAACCCAACAAGGTCCTCTATTCTCTGGGATGGTGACTACCATCTAGGCCGCTTTTGGTCGCTTACATGGAAGCTTGAGCATGTGTCTGATCCTTATGTGTACAGAGACTTAAGTGATGATGAGCCAAAAAAAACCTCAGACCAGTTAGAGTCAAAGTTTGATCTGAACTACCATCAAAATCATTGGTCTTCTGGGGTTTTGTGGCAAAGTTTCCAGACCCTACATCGCATTGATGAGGATCCTATTGACGAACAGTATAATGCATTGCCTCAGATGCATTTAGCTTATACTAAGCTTGGTTCTAAGTGGGAGGTCACTTGGCTTGGTGAGTGGACGCATTTCCATAAGAGTGTAGACCCCTTTTCTAGAGAGGCTTCGGTCACTGCAGACCGAAGTTACGGTGAGTTCCATTGGGCTAAGCCTCTTCATGTAGGATACTACAAGATGAAGCCCTCAGTTTTACTACGAGGGGTTGATTATCAGGGGGTTAATGGACAGGGCAAAAACTTACATAAAGGCGTGCCTTCACTCATGCTTGATCAGAGCTTGCTCTTTGAGCGCAATTGGAAGAAAAATAAATGGACACAAACACTCATGCCAAGACTGCTTGGCTTGTGGACACCTTATCGAGATCAGGATCATTTGCCACAATTTGATAGTAAGTGGCAAACATTCAGTTATGACTCACTTTTTTCACCCTATCGCTTTAAGGGACATGATCGAGTTAGTGATGAAGCTCGCATTGCCTATGGTTTTGAGTCAGAGCTTAAGCGTCAAGATGATCAGCAAGCAATTGCATCATTGCAAGTAGGCTCTGGTTTAGCATTTCGAAATCGTTTGGTATGCTTGGAGCAGCCTTGTGATGATGACACTAGTCATGACCAGTTTTCTCCAGTTGTAGCTGATATCAATGTGCAGTTGGGTGGTGAAAAAAGTTTACAGGCAAGTTGGGCTTGGTTGCCAGATAGAAATCACGTCGATAATGGATCATTGACATGGCACTACAGTCACGGCCCCCATCAGCTTATTGACCTTAGCTATTACTACAAACGAGTAAGTGACATCGATACTAAGGGTAAGCATACAGTTGACTTGGGAGTGATCAGTAGTCTTGGTCCTCGTTTGCAGGCCCTTGGCGGTATGTCTTATAATTTCTTTGAGCATCACCCAGAAAAGTCTTATGTTGGGTTTAACTATGAAAGTTGTTGTTGGGCTTCACGTCTTATGTTTACTCGTGAGTTGAAAACAGATCATGAGCATCTAGGGACAGATTATGACTATGGAGCGAAGCTTCAAATTATGCTGAAGGGGTTGGGAACCGTTGGTTCCTCAGCAGGCACGCTCTTGAAGAAATTTAATCCACAGTATCAAGATCCTTATGGAGCAGGACTACTGGGAACATAAGCATTTTTTTGCTACAATAATCATCATAAATTGATAGGGTTAGGAAATTAACATGAAATTGGGTCAAAAATCTTGGTGGGCAAGCTTATTTGTTTTATGTCTTGCTTTGTCATCTACAGTCAGTTTTGCAGAGTTAGATAAATTGGTTGCCATTGTAGGAGACCAGGTAATCACCAAGAGTGAATTTGATCATGCCAAATCATTGTTGTTCCATATGGAGCCCAAAATGAAAGAGGAGTACGATCGGGTTTCTCAAAAAGAAAAAAATCAGTTTGAGGATCAAATCTTTCAAGATTTGTTAACAAAGAAATTGGTTATTCAACAGGCTAATTCCCACGATATTCACGTTGAAGACGCTGATTTTGATCACGCTATAAAGCAGATGGCTGCGAATAATCATCTTACCGTTAGTCAGCTTTACGATAAAGTTGCTGCTCAGGGGGTAAATCTCAATCGCTTCAAGCGGTATGTTCGTGAACAAGTACATGTTGAAAAATATCTTCATCTTGCTTTAAACCAAGATCTTTTTGTATCTGATCAAGATGTACAAGATTTTTTAAGACAAGCACAGCATGAGACCGCTCGTTATCACCTAAGCGACTTTTGGATTGAGACAAAAACAGATGATTCTAAAAAAATGATGCAGGACTTTGCTAAGCAACTAACTGCCGCCAAAGGAATCAAGTCTGAAGATGCGCGTTTTTCTACTATCCAAAACGAAGATTTGGGTGAGCGATTAATCTCGCAAATTCCTATGGTTTTTCATGATGCAATACCTCATATGGCATCGAAGCAAGCAAGTGAGGTGATTGATCTTGCAAATGGCTATCATGTGTTATGGATGGAATCTATTGAACGTATGGATGCTGTCAAAGCAAGAAATAGTCTATTGAATCAGAGGTTTGCAAAAAAAAGGCAGAAAATAATCAGTGAGATGCGAGCACTGGCCTTCATTAAAGATATGAGGTCTGAGTGAAAAAACTGGCTTTACTTGTTACTCCTGGTGAGCCTGCAGGCATTGGCCCAGATATCATGTGTCAGGCCGCCATGCAGCCATTGCCAAGGGCTGTAGTAGCCGTGGCAAATGAAGAGTTACTAAGGCGTAGAGCAGCTATGCTGCAGTTACCTCTAAAGATAGAATCTTACGATAAGCATAGACATCAAGTGCATCGCCCTGGTTGTTTGCCAGTGATTAACCAGCCCCTAGTTGGTGTGGAGACCATTGGAATACCAAAAGTTGAACAGGTTGGTTACGTTCTAGAATGCCTAAATTTTTCTATTGCTGCGAGTATGAGAGGTGATTTCCACGGAACTGTTACAGGTCCCGTGCAGAAAGCTATTATCATGTCTTCTGGGATTCATTTTCCTGGCCATACTGAGTATTTTGCGCAGAGAACCCATGCTGATTCTGTGGTTATGATGTTAGCTTCTCCAAGAATGCGAGTAGCATTGCATACAACTCATATCCCCCTTACTCAAGTAATGAATGCCATTACCCCTGAGCGTTTAAATAAAACGCTTACTACTTTAGTTCATTGTCTTCATGATATGTATCAAATCAAAAAACCAAGAATTCACGTCTGTGGAGTGAATCCTCATGCCGGAGAAGGTGGGCACTTGGGGGAAGAAGATGAACAAGTTATCGCTAAGGTGATTGCAGAGTGGCGTCAAAGAGGGGAAGATATTCGTGGTCCTGTTTCAGCAGATACGGCCTTTCATCCCAAGCACCTTGTTGGTGTTGATGCGATTCTTGCCATGTATCATGATCAGGGCCTTCCTGCTATTAAAGCTCAAGATTTTGGGGATACCGTTAATGTTACATTGGGGTTACCTATGATCAGAACGTCTGTTGATCATGGGGTGGCTCTTGATTTAGCAGGCAGAGGAAAAGCCAGTTGCCAAAGTCTTGTGACAGCTATTCGTCATGCTGATATGTTAAATGTGTAGTCATGTCTATCATAAGCTTCATGTTACCGAAGTTTTTGTAAGGATGGCCTTTGAAGCCACAGTGTAGGGGAAGGAAAGATGAAGATGGTTTATAAAGTGACAGGGACTATTCTTGCTGTCGTGGTGGTTCTTGTTTTTTTGATGCCAAAGCAGGTGGTTGAATTACCCGTTGATCAACCTATAGCTTCAGAAGAAGATTTTCTTAGTGGTGATTGGTCGATTGTTGCCACTACTTTTCCTATGTGGCTTAAGGGTGACAAGCGCTGCCCAGGCTTGCACTATCGTTTAATTGAAAAAGGAAGGTGGAGTGATCTTGTTTCTTACGAGACTAATCAAGGAGAAGAATACATTCAAGGTGTTGATACTCAAAGCTTAGACAACCCAGCAAAAATAACTTGGCGTGGTAGCGGATGGTTGTTTTTTGTGACTAGCGATTGGGCTATCAGCGCAAGAGGAAAGCATTGGATGATCATTGCTTTTGATGCAACATGGTTTACACCTAGAGGTGTTGATGTGCTCAGTGATGGCTCTCAACTGAGTCAAGAAGATTGGCGTGCCATTGACGCTGTGATGAAGGGTGATAGGTATCTCAACGCATTAAGGCCTATACTTCGTCCTCTTGATCGCTCAAAGTGTGACCCGTAATAAGTTCCTATATCCTTGTATTTTCATTGTTAAGCTCTTATAGTGCATTGAGGGTAAAATACTTGGTATCATGATGCATCAAGCCAAAAAACAGTTTGGCCAAAATTTTCTCAGTGATCAGTACTATCTCGATAAAATCGTTGAGGTCATGGCGCCTTGCTCTACAGATTATTTAGTAGAAATTGGTCCCGGACAGGGTGCGCTTACCAAAGAGCTTATTGCAAGCAGACCACATTCTCTTACAGTCATTGAGTTAGATCGTGATTTAATTCCAATTTTGCATCATAAGTTCCCACAAGAAGCCATTAGAATTTTAGAAGAAGACGCTTTGCGCTTTGATTATTCTGTTTTAGTGCCTCAGCAAGGTCAATTAAAAATTGTGGGTAACTTGCCTTACAATATTTCAACGCCATTACTATTCCACTTGGCGCAATATAGCGATTATATTGAGTCAATGATTTTTCTTTTGCAGAAAGAAGTGGTGGATCGTATTTGTGCAATACCAAAAACCTCAGCTTATGGTCGCCTAAGTGTGATGTTGCAAGCACAGTTTTCTGTTTATGGTTACCTTGAGGTCCCGCCTAGCGCTTTTTCTCCCCCACCTAAGGTCTATTCTAGTGTGGTCAGGTTGGTGCCTTCACGGCGCTACCAGATCGATTCATGGTCTCTTCTAGAGGATCTTACGGTGAAAGCTTTTTCGTTTAGGCGCAAAATGATTAAAAAAGTACTGCGACAGTTTACTTCAAATTTAGAACCCTTAACGCCCTGGTTAGGTCTGCGTCCTGAAGAAATTAGCGTGGAAGATTTTGTTAAAATAGCAAATCTGCTTTATACTGAAAAAAATAAGCAAGAAGGATAGTGGTTATGTATCATTATAAGCATGTATTATGTGCGGTTGATTTTTCTCCAGAATGTCATGAGGTTGCGCTACGTTCAGTAGACATCGCTAAGAAAGCAGAGGCAAAGCTGAGTTTTATTCATGTTCTCGAGCCTATGCCAATGGCTTTTATAGGAGGTGAACACGTGCTGCCTATAGACAATAGTTTGGAGACAAGTTTAAGGGCTCATGCTGAAAGTCAAATGCAAGCGATGATCGATTCTTTAGCACATGAGTCAATTAGCTGGCACATGGTGGAAGGATCTATCAAACGTGGTGTTATCAGTTGTGCCGAAAGTGAGGGCTGTGATTTGATTGTGGTGGGAGCGCATGGGCATCATGGTGGTGCATTACTTCACGGTGGAAATGCTAATGCTATTTTGCATGCAGCTAAGTGTGATGTTTTAGCCGTTCATGTGGAATCATGAAACGATGATTGCAATTGACTAGGAATCTTGGTTAAACTGGTAGCTATAGAACAAGGAGTGTCTTTATGATCAGACTCAAGCCAATATGGGCCAGTGCTTTCTTCATTGCCTCTGTATCCTCATTTGCTAGCGAGCGTGTTTTTCAATCGTTTGATTTGCCTGACTTCACAAAAGTATCAAGTGAATACCAATCTGATCTTGAAATCATTGGTGGTAGTAAGCACCCCTCTATTGTTTTATCAGGGGATCCTGATTTGTTTCCATATGTTAGTCGCTCGGTTGACAATAGTGAGCTAATGATCAAAGCACCGAAAGGTGTTCATGTGATCGTCAAACCCTCGGTTTTGGAGTCCGTTAAGGTTGTAGGAGAGGGTTACTTATCCGCAAAAGGCTTGAATCGTGCGCAAAACCTTGAGGTGGCACTAACAGGTGAGGTTTCTGGTATGATTAGAGGGCCTATTCCAATCAAGCATCTTGTTACAGTGGGAGAATCTGATGTAAATCTGTATTGGTTAGATTCAGATAAATTTCTCCTAGAGATGCGGGATAAAACAAAAGTAACTCTTAGTGGGCGTTGTAGCTCTGGTGAGTTAAAGCTTGCTGATAACGCAACTTTAGATGCGCGCTGGCTCCGTTGTAATGAGTTAACAGTGCAATCCTCTAATGATGCTAGGGCTAATGTACAGGCGATTGAAGGCCTTAATGCTTACGCGGGGGGGAGTAGCAAGGTGTTTTATCATTCAGAGCCCAGACGCTTAACAAGTTTTTCAAGTGAGTATGGGCAAGTGTTAGAAGCACTTCATGCACACAGTGATCATTAGGAGAATGATATGTTCAAGTTAAAGCATTACAGTCTTACTTTACTCGCTTTCTATGTGGTGGGAGCAACTGCTGCGAATTTTCCTGGTACATCTGTTGATGATCCCGACTCGCATGGCCGTTTGGCTCTAATCAAAGGAGCGAAAGAAAAGGGGAGTGTTCTTTTTTCGGACATTGCAAATAAGCTTCATGAGTTAGGATTAAAAGAAGAATCCAAATATATCAAAGTGCTTCAAGACGCTGGCGTGGATGTCTCTATAGTAGGAGATAGCATCACAGTTTATATTCCTTCTGTTCTCTTTTTTATTCCGGGAACAACAGAGTTGCATGAAGGTAAAAAGCCTATGCTTGATGTGCTGGCAACATTTATTAAAGGGCAATCAAGAGGAAAGGTAGCGATCCATGGTTTTAGCGATCGACTAGGTTCCAAAAAACACCAGTCAGTTTATGCAGAGGACACTGCCAGAGCCATTCAGGCAGCTTTGTGGGTCAATGGCATTGCTATGGAAGATATGACTGTTCAGGCCCATGGCTCTAAGTTTATGGTATCTCAGCAAGGGGATAATCTTTATAATGCGCGTGTAGAGATTCGCATCCAGACATAAATAAATCTCAATGAGATGGTGTGATGTATAGCTCTATCATCATGGTTTTGACATTTTAGCATCACGGCTTTTTGCCTTTAGCCATGTAAGGACTTCAAAAAACAGGAGCACTTAAAGACTATATGTGGTTTTGTTGTCTATTAGCTTTCTTAGCGATATAGCTTAATGGCAGAGTGAATGCTTGATATGGGGCGTATCCAAGGAGGCTGGTCACCATGAGGATAATTAGCAAGGTGCTTTAGCGCCTCATTGTAATTTGCATACTTGCCTACTACAACGGCAACCCACGGTTTATTAAGATAGTAAGTGTGAAAAAGGTGAGAGCGCTTGATGTTGTGCTTTTTTACGAATGTTTTGGCTGTTGCTTCATCCGGAGCGCCAAAAATCTGAATAGTAAAAAGTTTTCCTGGGGTTGCTAAGAGCCACTTTTCATCGCTGGACAAGTGACTTTGTTGAGATAACTTTTTCTCTTCAATGAAATGATTTAAGTCGTTGTAGGTTTTTTTCTCTTCCGAGTTGAGAGAAAGATTTTTTGTGGAATTGTCATGGTCATGAATGAAATGCTTAAGGTCTTGATAGCTTTGTTGCTCTTGCTTGGTCATGGTGTTAAATGTAACTTTTTTTGTGTTTGTGTTTGTGTTTGTGTTTGTGTTTGCTTTTGACGTTTCGGTTTGGGTATGTGGATGTTCTGAGGCAAGAACTTTTTTTTTCGAGGGTGACAAGGACTTGTTGTCCTTGAGGTCTAATT
>JBDOIW010000056.1:0-1417 GCA_047404175.1 Legionellales bacterium
AATCTAATATGATTTTATATTGATTATGATTCATCTCGAGCATAGCTACGAGTATAAGAAAAGTGAGAGCTCTATGAAGTGAGAATCCCTAATTAATGTATATGTTCTAAGTCTATCAGTAGTCCACGATAGAGCAAGAGTGCTCAGAAGAGTGTTCTTGGTGCTATGATAATGACATAGAATCTGAGATAATTTTATATTGATTATTGATTATGAGACCCGAGCGGAACCTACGGCTTTAAGAAAGATAAAGAGTGAGAGCTCTATAAAGAGAGAATCCCTGAGATTGATGTATAAATATATATGTTGACAAGTTGTTGTAAGTGTTCTACTAAGATGATTCAATGTTTAGAGTGATTAGGTAGCTGATAACGACTCAGATGATTCAATGAATGAATGAATGAATGAATGAAAGTTTACTGTCCTTCGGGTTACTGTGGGTTCGAGGAGAAAAAAAGAAGAATAAGGATCTTCTATTAGGAACCTCTAACCACATCGCCACCCGCATCTGTCCATGGAGAGATTGCTGAATATGATTCAATGTTTATACAAAGAATGACGGTGGGTTGGATTCGTTTTTCACCGTTTTTTCCAAAGAAAGTAAGAAAAGAAGTATATAAAAAGGAAAGAGAAGATAAAAACAGGAAAGAGCCTGTACAACCAAAAAAAAACACCCACTCTTGATACCATGGTGTGCATGGCATCTTCCTTGGCCTTTCATATGCATTTCGAATAGAGACAGAAAAGTTATTCATTTTTAAAAACCTAGAAAAATTCATTAAAAATCTCATTTTTGGTAGCAAAGGGAAAATCAGTTATAGGGATTATATCATTTGTTCGGATGTTTTATGTTCTGCCTGGACAATAGAGAGTGTGCCTTTGCTTTCCAACGGGAATCCCGCCGTTTGTTGTGGATGAATGAATACACTCCCCTATCACTAAATTATTCCAAACCCTAACCCCTCAATAATAATTCTTGTTTTGCGAGTATCCATCATTTGGTGAATCTCTTCCAACACCCGGTGAAAAATGGGTCTCTCGGGTTTGTCCGTAATCATCCCAATCCCCCTCTCCTCCTCCGTTCCAGCTGTTACGGTGGGTAAAAGCTTCCTCTGGATTCATCTCATCCCCCCAACCATCATCATCCATATCATCAAAGGCATCGTAGTCGTCATCATCACCCCTGGTGTGAAAACACGTGGTGAGGCAGTGCGATGAATGGTGAGGTGACATAAGATAGAACATGGCATGCTTGCCAAAAAAAAAGGAAGTGCAATGTAGTTTGAGATCATGGAGTTGAACGTACCAATCGTCCCATGCCTTTTTCTTCTTCTGCTTTTTCTTTTTGGCAGCTTTCTTTTCCTTCTTCGTTTTCTTCTTTGGCTCGCCTTCCATGCTCAGTCTTTCAGCCTTGGAA
>JBDOIW010000057.1:0-1235 GCA_047404175.1 Legionellales bacterium
TTATATTATAAACAAAGAATAAAATAACAGATTAGTCGCGAAAGTTTTTAAACTGAAGTGCCAAATCTAAGGCTTGCTCCTTAAGCAAACTCATCACAGACTGCAAATCATCACGCTTCTTGCCCGTTACACGCACCTGATCACCCTGGATAGAAGACTGAACCTTCAACTTGGAATCTTTGATTAACTTAGTCATTTTTTTACCCATATCCTGACTAATACCCTCTCGAATAAGCACTTTTTGTCTTGCCTCACTTAAGTTTGTCTCAAGTGGCTGCACCTCTAAAATTTTAATGTCTAAGCCTCGCTTCACTAGCTTATCTTGTAAAAGCGGCAACATCTGCTGCACTTGAAAGTCACTCGGTGCACGCAAAAGGACATGATCTTTTTCTTGCTGGTAAGAGGCATCAACGCCTTTAAAATCGAAACGATTATCTAACTCACGATTCGCTTGGTCAATGGCATTAGCCATTTCGTGGTGATCAATTTCTGAGACAATATCAAATGATGGCATAATGCGATCTCCCTACATTAAAATAAAGGCATAGTATAGCATAGGCTAAACACTACTGCACCAAGGGTCGATCCATCTCAACTACCAAGCGATGGGAAATATCATCCTTGTCTAAATCATAAATACCGCCAGTCAAAGAATCAATTAAGAAACCTGCGAAGACACCTGGGAACAGTAGTAAGTTATAAAGAACATCACCACTTAACTTAGGCTCGAGCTCATAGACACCAATTTCATGGCCTACCATACTCACAGCAACCTTATGATTTTCACGACGCTTTAGCTTTAAAACTGTAGGAGTCACACCTGCATAAGCACCATCAACATAGACTTTTGCTCCTGGAGGGTTAGACTGCACTGGGATTTTTTGCTTAGAACCATGCTTAATGGTAGCACAGGATGCCAACAACATGACCGATAGACATAGAACTGATTGCTTCAGATTTTTCATAAGTCATTCCTTTTGATCTTACTTGGATTAAGTATACACGAAAAGGAGGGAACATACAGAAAAAAATGGAGCTGGCGATAGGATTTGAACCTACGACCGGCTGATTACAAATCAGCTGCTCTACCAACTGAGCTACGCCAGCACCAGAAAGAAAATATTACACAAAACAGAAGCAAAGCGCAAGTTTTTCTTATGGCTCACTAAACAGCTATGACTTAATTTTTTGTAGACACTACGCAGGCAACAAAAGCATTATGTCACGTAAAGATC
>JBDOIW010000058.1:0-2020 GCA_047404175.1 Legionellales bacterium
TTGAGAGAGTGCTTGTAGTCTGATCCTGGTCTACAGGCTTTGTAGAATGCATCAAGGCGGTAAGAGCACTCAATCCAAAAACTCAAGTTGAGATTCTTGTTCCAGATTTCCGTGGCCGTTTAGAAAAGGCGCTCGATTGTTTTAACGAGATAGTTTCAGATGTTTTCAACCACAATATCGAAACAGTACCAAGACTCTACAAAGCCTGTAGACCAGGATCAGACTACAAGCACTCTCTCAAGTTGCTTTTAGAGCACAAACAGCGTCACCCCACTATACCCACTAAGTCTGGCATTATGCTTGGCCTTGGTGAAACTGATGAGGAAGTCATTCAAACACTACGTGACCTAAGGGACTATCATGTGGATAGATTGACTTTAGGCCAGTACCTCCAGCCTACCCCTCATCACACCCCCGTGCATCGCTATGTTACTCCTGAGCAATTTCATGCTTTCAAAGTTGAAGCACTTTCTATGGGGTTCAGTCATGTCGCATCTGGTCCGCTTGTGCGCTCATCCTATCATGCAGATCTTCAAGCCAAGGGTGAGGCTGTGACTTAGTGGCAATATTGCCGCCTCTAACACTACGCAAAGCAGTACATTCACTCTAAGGTTACGGACAATATACCTCTCTATTAGAACCCATGGGCTTTCCACTGCAACAGCGCTCTAAACCAAACTTTCTATCATCACCGTACTGGTGACTAAAAAATACTGGAAAAGCAGATAACGATAGTGTCATAATACACCCATATTTATTAGGTGTTTTCATTATGAGTTTAACTCAAACGATTATTCAAACCATGAGCCAATCTCCTTCTATTGGCTACACTATGACCTTCATTCTTGCCTTCATTGAATCCTTAGCCGTCATTGGCTCACTCATCCCTGGTGCTATCACTATGACAGCCGCGGGAACATTAATAGGCACTGGCATCCTAGATTTCCCTGTTGCTTTTTCCTCATCAGTGATAGGTGCACTTTTAGGTGACTATATTAGCTATTTTTTTGGCTTACACTTCAAAGACCGTGCATATGATATCTGGCCACTCAAACGATTTCCGCACTGGATTGAAAAAGGTAAACAGTTTTTCTCTAGCAAAGGTGTTTGGGCCCTTGTAATTGGCCGTTTTTTTGGTCCAGCACGCTCCATGGTACCTTTTGTGGCAGGCATGCTAACAATGCCAAGTCGGCTTTTCTTACTAGGTATTGTACCCTCAGCGATTCTTTGGTCTATTGTGTATTTAACACCCGGCATTATCATCGGCGCTGTTTCAGCCAATTTCCCCAAGCAACTTGCGATCGAGTTTCTTATTGAAGGCTGTGTGATTATGTTTGTGCTTTGGTCACTTTTCTATATGATCACCACTGTTAGTCGTATGATTGCTAGAGTTATTGATCAAATGACCACTCAATCCACCCTGCAACTCAACCATGGAGCTCAAACTATGCAATCTTGGCAACAAAAATATCTTCAGACACCTGACAAGGTTCTATCCAACTTCGCCAAGGGCTCACTATTCGCGCTTATTTTCTTATGGATGTGTTTTAGCTCTCATAGCCAAGGCTTACTTACTTATCTTGATGACTATGCTTATGCGTTTATTATCTCCCTCTCAACAGACACAAGCTTTGTGGTTAGCGCAGCACTTGCCGTATTGGGCTACTATAAAACTTTTATCTTAGCCGCGGTCTTTTTAGCGCTTTTTGCATTGTATCAAAAACGATTTTACCAAGCCATTTGCTTTATTGTATCCATTCTTATTGCGGTTGCTCTCATTAAGCTAAGTAAACATAGTGTTGGTCACCTAAGACCTGAAGCGATTCGTGATATCGTTACAACCTTTTCCTTCCCTAGCGGACATACAGGTATTACTGCTGCTTTTCTTTTTTATTTTTCTATTCTTTTCAAGAATCATCCCAAAGCAAAAATGATCCTTGCGTTTTCTTGGACAACTGTAATCATCATGGCTTTATCGCGCATGTTTCTTGGAGTGCACTGGCTTTCAGATGTAATCGGA
>JBDOIW010000059.1:0-1641 GCA_047404175.1 Legionellales bacterium
TGTTAGATCGATTGCTGACGCAGGAAGGCGAGTGGGCGCGTTTGGTCAAAAGGGCTTACCATTTTACTGATCTTATGGAAGCAGCCCCTGCCGAAATGCAACAGCAAATGTTTGAGCGATTGCTGACTCAGGAAGGCGAGTGGGCGCGTTTGGCAGACACTGCTTACCATTTTGGTATTCTTATGGAAGCAGTCCCTGCCGAAATGCAACAGCAAATGTTTGAGCGATTTCTGACACAGGAAGGCGAGTGGGCGCGTTTGGTCAAAAATGCTAATGATTTTGCTAAGCTTATGAAAGCAGTCCCTGCCGAAATGCAACAGCAAATGATTAATCAACTGCTGACTAAAGAAGGTGAGTGGGCGCGTTTGGTCACATATAGTTTCGGATTTGCTCGTACCATTGAAGTAGTCCCTGCCGAAATGCAACAGCAAATGATGAATCAACTGCTGACTCAGGAAGGCGAGTGGGCGCGTTTGGTCCGTGGCCATTATGATTTTAGCGATATTATGCAAGCCTCACCTTTGAACAGTCAGTTAAAGCTTTTGCGCCACCTTTTCCAGAGAGATGATGAAGGACAGCTTAGTCTGCGATTGGATCGTACTTTAGATGATCTACATGCTCTAATTGTAGATATAAGTTCTGAAGGAAGTCCTTTGAGATTATTGCGAGAGTGTACAGATTTAGAGCAATTCAAGAATAAGTTAGATGAAGCTATTTCAGAGCTTAAGATTTGTGAACCAAGAAGATTAGGGCGACTATTTGGCCAGGCAGAGAGAACAGCTGATAGTCATCTTAATAAAGAGGGCGCGCTTACTATAGGTGAGGATGCAGTAGAGCCATGTCATCTTGGTAGCATGCCTTTAGAGGTACTTCAACATATAGGGAGCTTTGCAGCTCCTAATATTGCAAACAAAGACGTTAACGAGATCATTGAGACCCATTTGGGTAAGCCTACAGTTGAGTCAGTAGAAGCTTTGAGTTCTAGTTCTAGTTCTAGTTCCAGTTCCAGTTCTTCTCTAGAAGCCTCTATGTGATCAAATAGAAGCTAAGTCTGAAGCAATAGCAACAGAGCTAAATGAGGAGGCATGTTTGCTAGGGTCTTTGCCTTTAGAGCTTTTATCCAAAATTTCTGTTCATGCTGCAGGTTACGAACATTCCAGCCTCAAACGAGAAAAGGACGCCTTAGGCTTTATGGGAGTAAGAGCTTTCAATACGACTAGCGGTCAATGATTTTATGTGATTTGTGCCAATATTATGATGACTATTAAGTTTATATTAATGTTTTTTTGGTATGATATTGTTAGTTTTTAAGTTATGTGCAGTAGGTCGTCATTAGAGGTATAAGATATGAAATTTGATTCAATTATATTCCAAACATTAAGTGATGCAGAGAGGCAAGATCAATTGGTAGAGCTGTTAGGCTCACGAGAGGCATTTTCAGAGGCATTTTCCTCTCTAGACATTTTCATAAGCTTGCTAAAAGTTTGTCAGTTGTCTGAGTTACATCTGGTATTCAATCGCTTAGAGCATATGTCAGGCGAGTGGGCGCGTTTGGTCGACAATGCTTACAATTTTGCTAGTCTTATGGAAGCAGCCCCTGCCGAAATGCAACAGCAAATGTTTGAGCGATTGCTGACTCAT
>JBDOIW010000060.1:0-1532 GCA_047404175.1 Legionellales bacterium
GTAATAGTCCTCCTCTTCAAGAGGCCCTAGTCGGACATAATGTGTTTCATCAGATTGATAATCATTTTCTTGCCAAAACTCTGGATTAACTTTTGCATGACAAATACGATCTGGACCATCAACCACCCTAAACGGAATATAGGCATCTATGGAAGAACCATTTAAAAGCATACACTGGACTTTGGTCCATGGCGCATGTTGATAGAACGTTTGTGCTTGTCTCGATTCTGGATTAGATTGACAAAAGTGAATAAGTTCCAGCAACAACTGCTCGTTAGATTTAATAGAAAAATGTACCCATTTTTGAGAAAGCTTACGAAGAAGAGCCTTGTTTCTTGTGGCATTGTCTCCTTGAAGCTGATTGAACTGACCATGGGTATCTTGAAAATAACCTTCATTATAAAATTGTGTGATTGAATCCACCTTTATACCGTTGATATTGGCATTTTGGAGATTTACATTTTGGAGATTGGCTCTTTGAAGATTCGCCTCAGAAAGATTCGCCCCAGAAAGGTTCGCCCCAGAAAGATTCGCCCCAGAAAGGTTCGCCCCAGAAAGGTTCGCCCCAGAAAGGTTCGCCCCCTCAAGATTCTGCACAGAAAGATCCACCCCCTCAAGATTAGCCTCAGGAAGATTCACCTCTCTAAAATTCACCCTTCTAAGCACCGCCCCAGAAAGGTTCGCCCCCTCAAGATTAGCCCTCTCAAGATTAGCCCTCTCAAGATTCGCACCAGAAAGGTTCGCCCCCTCAAGATTCTGCACAGAAAGATCCACCCCCTCAAGATTAGCCTCAGAAAGATTCACCTCTCTAAAATTCACCCTATAAAATCTCACCCTAAGAAGATTCGCCCCTCTAAGATCCGCCTTTCTAAGATTAGCCTCCTTAAGCTTCGCTCCTCTAAGATCCGCCTTTCTAAGATTCGCCCGAAAAAGATCTGCCTCTTGAAGATCCGCCCCTTTAAGATTCGCCCCTTCAAGATTCGCGCCAGATAGATTCGCCAAAGAAAGATCCACCCCCTCAAGATCAGCCTCAGAAAGATTCATCTCTCTAAAATTCACCTTATAAAGACTCACCCTAAGAAGATTCGCCCCTCTAAGATCCACCCCTTCAAGTTTCGCCGCAGAAAGATACGCGCTTTCAAGATTCGCTCCAGAAAGATTCGCTCCTTCAAGATTTGTCTGAATAAGATTCACCCTTTCAAGATTCGCACCAGAAAGATTTGCCCCAGAAAGGTTCGCCCCAGAAAAATTCTCACTTGCAAAATCTCTACGACCTTGCTTATAAGCTTCAATAAATTCATCTCTATTCATACTAACCAAACATTCAATCTAATAATTTAACTATAGATCATTTTTTATTTTTTAACGCAAGTGGTCCAACACAACGCAAAGCTATCTGTTAGCCCCTTCTTGCAGCGCTAACTGAAGGAGGAGAAGGATCATCAGCCTTATGCTTACCAGAAGTGGAGGAAGCATTAAATAAGCTATGATCTTCGACCCAATCACTTGGACCACCTATACCCTGTGCTTGT
>JBDOIW010000061.1:0-2001 GCA_047404175.1 Legionellales bacterium
GGAACTTTCATGGGAAACCTTGCGATCCTTGCTCAGCAAAAAGGCTATCAAGTAACAGGATCCGATCAGGCTATTTATGAACCTATGAAAAGTCTACTTAAACAGCACAACATTAAAGTGAATCACTTTGATGATCCTGCTGTGTTAGACCATGACTTCTATGTCGTTGGCAATATTATGAAAAGAGGTATGCCTATTGTTGAGAAACTACTTAGCCTGGGTAAAACCTTTGTGTCAGGACCTGCATGGCTATCAGAGCATGTTTTGAAGGAAAGAAAGGTTATTGTTGTAGCAGGAACTCATGGTAAAACCTCTACGACAGCGCTCATTGCATGGCTCCTTCATCAGTCAGGTGATGATGTAGGGTATTTGATTGGTGGCGTGCCTCGTGATTTACCTTCATCAGTTCATCTGGGTACCTCTCCCTGGTTTATCATTGAGGGTGACGAGTATGACACGGCTTATTTTGATAAAAGACCTAAGTTGATGCACTATCGACCGCATGTGTTGCTACTGAATAATTGTGAGTTTGATCATGCAGATATTTACAACGATTTGGCCTCTATTCAGCAACAGTTTCGTTACGCAATAAGATTAGTGCCGCCTAATGGACGAGTTCTTAGTCATAGCAAAGATCATGGCATGAATGACTTGATTCAAGAGCATCATTGGTGTGATTGGCTAAAAACAGATGAGCATTTACACCATGAAAGTAATGAGGATTCTGTCATCTTTCGTGACACGTATGAAACAACAAAGATAGTTTGGCCTCATAGAGGGAGTTATCAGCTTGATAATGCTAAATTAGCAGTACTTGCGTGGCTATCGACTGAGAAAGAGCTTTCAGAATTACCTGATTTAAGTACCTACCAAGGTGTAAAAAGGCGTATGGAGCTTGTTTTTACGAAAGGTGCAACTCATATTTATGAAGACTTCGCTCACCACCCCAGTGCAATCAAGGCAAGTTATAACGCTTTGAGCGGTCATGGGACAAAGGCTATCGATGTTGTGATTGAATGTGGCTCTAATACCATGAAAATGGGTGTGCATGATGAGGCTCTTTGTGCTTTGGTTCTAACGATGCCAAGAGTGGCAGTATTGCATGCCAATGCAAGCTTACAAGCAAAGCTCGTTCAACATAAAAGCATTGAGTTTTTTCAGGATCATGTTCCCAGAAGCTGGTTTGGTAGTGATAGAGTTACTCTAGTGATGAGCAATCGCTCAACTGATTGGCTCAAGAACGCTTTTAGCTCATAAAATCTATGGTGATTTTACTTTTAGGCCTACTCGACAAGAAGGATATCTCTATTCCAATGTAGGCGCTCAGCTCTTTGTGAATGATCGCTTTTAAGAGCCTTGAAGTGTGCTTCAAGGTTATTTTGCAAAGCATCAAGGCCATCAGTAAAATCTTCCCAACGTTTATAACGAAGTTGCGGCAGAAACTTATGATGTGATGGGTGAACTTCATTGATAGTGCCAAGATAAATGCTTTGACCGTTTGTTTGGTAACCGCTGTTCCATAAGCGCAGGACCACGGGAGGAGTATTATTGTTACTCATAATTAGAACGGGGGGGGGTATTGTTGTGCAGAAGATTTAGAAAGGGCATCTCATTGGCTTGATTATCATGTCGAATCAATCGTGACTTGATTGAATGAGCTATGGGTATCTCTTCCCACTGTTCAGCTTTAAGTTGTGATTTTATTGTATCTAAGTTAAGTGTTGTTTGAATATTGAAAGGATTGCTTGGAAGACCTAGGCGATCATTTCTGTAGTGAGGGAGGCTATTTTCACCGTTGATCCAGTTATCATGTTGTAATTCACTGAGCTGTTCGGCTCGTGTTAATTGATTGATAGTGTATGGATACGAAGATGGCATCATGATGCCCCATGAAACAATAACTGCGGCAAGCATGAGTACAGCCATACGTTTGCATTCACTTGAAGGTAAAGTTTGTAGGCGAACATAGTAAACAGCTGCAGCAAGGTGTGCACTTGCTAG
>JBDOIW010000062.1:0-7341 GCA_047404175.1 Legionellales bacterium
GTCTAGATATTGCTAAACTGAAAAAAGATATGAACTCTAAATCAGTTCAAAATCAAATTGATGCGAATATGAAGTTAGCACAAGATTTTCTTCAGGATAGTATTGGTTATGTGTTTACACCAATCTTTGTGATTGGCAACAAAGATGCCAGCCAATTTGAATTTATACCAGGTGGCCTAGATTACAAGAGCATGCAACAAATGATCAAACGTATGCGTTGATTATTTTACCATGATTATAAAAAACCCGCATTTAGCGGGTTTTTTATTACTTATGAAGGGACAAAGGCTAGAAGCACACTCAATACTCAATCCAGAAAGAGATGATAACAGCACCGCATCGCCTAGTCCTGCACCAGAAAACCACCCTTTAAGAAGGCAAGCAACTTAAGATACCTTTGACTTTTTTTCAAAAAAACGCATAATTTACTCATAAAAACAAATACATTCCCTTATGTCTATAGAAAAGTATCTTTGCCCCATTAATAAAACTGTAATGATTCGGCCGATTACGCTGTCATCAGGCCATACTTATGACTTTCTAACTGTGTTTCGCCTATGGCTTCTGTCCAATCAAATTGGCCAAATTAGAGAGATTCAGTGCCCTACGACTAGAGAAATAGTAAGTTTTGACCCTTCTACTCACAAGCCATCCATATTGATCAAACAATGTATTGTTCAATGCCTTACCACGCATGCAGATGAACATGCAGATTTTTTTGAGGATGTTAATTTCTTTGAAAGCTTTACCCTAGATGACTTTAAACTACTATTAAAATATTTGACAAACATAGAACTTAGTCAATATTTACAATACACAAAACCAGAGAACTGTCCATGGGTGGTCGAAGGCCATACACGGTTCGTTCATATAGCTGCAGCGTATGGAAAAATAGAGGTTCTTGATTGGTGTAAAAAACATACTCCTAGTATTTTGAAAAAAAGAGCATTCATGCCTTGTCACACGATTGCACAGTATGCTGCAACATTTGGGAAGGTAGAAGTCCTTGATTGGTGTAAGGATCATGCACCAGCTCTTTTACGAGAGAGACATAACTCAGATAACACTATCGCGCACATAGCTATAAACGGCGGAGAAGTAGAAGTCCTTAAGTGGTGCAAGGATCATGCACCAGATCTTTTACAGGAAAAAGGCTGGGATGGCACGACAATCGCACAGTATGCTGCAAGAATTGGGAATCTAGAAGTCCTTGAATGGTGTAAGGATCATGCACCAGATATTTTACTAGATAGACGTAACAATGGTCACACAATCGCACACTCTGCTGCAAGAAAAGGAAAAGTAGAGGTCCTTGATTGGTGTAAGACTTATAGTCATGAGCTATTACAGAAAAAAGATAACGATGGCGAGACAATCGCACACGCAGCCGTTCCATATGGAAAAGTAGAAGTCCTTGATTGGTGTAAAACTTATAGTCCTGAGCTATTACAGAAAAAAGATAACGATGGTCACACAATCGCACACCGAGCTGCAGTTTATGGAAAAGTAGAAATCCTTAAGTGGTGTGGAACTCATGCTAGTGATATTTTGCAAAAAAAAGATACAAATGGTTTCACAATCGCACACTTTGCTGCAGAGTTTGGAGAAATAGAAGTCCTTGATTGGTGTAAGAATTACGATCCAGCTATTTTACAGAAAAAAGATAACAATGGTCACACAATCGCACACTTCGCTGCAGATGGTGGGAAGGTAGACGTCCTTAAATGGTGTAAGAATTACGATCCAGCTATTTTGCAGGAAAAAAACAAATATGGTCTCACAATCGCACACGTGGCTGCATCGCGTGGGAAAGTAGAGGCCCTTAATTGGTGCAAACAACACGATGAAACATTATTTCTTGAGCAAAACCAAGGAGGAGATACGCCGCAGGATTTAGCAAGTAAGCAAAATAATGAAGAGGTCAAAC
Organism: Legionellales bacterium; assembly: GCA_047404175.1. Lineage (GTDB taxonomy): Bacteria > Pseudomonadota > Gammaproteobacteria > M30B25 > M30B25 > M30B25. The sequence continues at coordinate 1,928 of JBDOIW010000062.1, forward strand.
AGTGGTTTCATGAGCACTTTGAAAATCCCTCTAAAAAGAGAGGGCTAGCAACACACACTAATTTTAATCAAGAAAGCGATGATAGCAACATAGCAAGACCTAGTCCTAATCTCCGCATTCCCTAAAGCCAAATAGTGCAACTAAACAAACGCGCCATAAAGCTCTTTTAATCAACGACTAGAAATATAGGCTCTCCTCTCTAAGTTAACTATAGTGTTTGTTTTTTACACAAAAACTTTTTCAATCCGAAACTTTCTTCATAAAAGCTGCCTTCGCTCATCTCAAGTTATCTTAGCTTGAAAGTCAAATCTTGTTGTAAACCTAGGATTGTGGTAGGATTTTTCACATAACAACATAAAAACTATCACAATGAGTCAGCCCAAAACATTCCAAGAAATCATTCATACTCTAGAAACCTTTTGGGCCAATCAGGGTTGTCTTGTGGCACAACCTCTTGATATTGAAGTAGGAGCAGGTACTTTTCACCCTCAGACCTTCCTTCGTGCCATAGGCCCTGAACCCTGGCACTCTGCTTATGTTCAACCATCAAGGCGTCCAACAGATGGCCGCTACGGAGAAAACCCCAACCGCCTTAGTCATTACTACCAATTTCAAGTCGTCATGAAGCCTGTGCCTGAAAACTTTCAAACCCTTTATCTCGAGTCACTCCAAGAGCTAGGTATTGATACAAAAGCTAATGACGTCCGTTTTGTTGAAGATAACTGGGAATCTCCAACTCTAGGTGCCTGGGGCTTAGGTTGGGAAGTTTGGTTAAATGGTATGGAAGTAACTCAATTTACTTATTTTCAACAAGTAGGGGGGTTAAGTTGCCAACCTGTTATGGGGGAAATCACCTATGGCTTAGAGCGCTTGGCGATGGTGATGCAACAAAAAGAATCGGTTTATGATCTTCACTGGTCGAATGATGTCACCTATGGAGACATTTTTTTACAAGCAGAAAAAGAACTATCTCATTATAATTTTTCACATGCATCCATCGATGATTTAAATCAACAGTTCGATCAACATGAAAAGCTTTGCAAAAACCTTATAGAGCAAGCACTGTCTCTACCTGCATACGAGTTAGTGTTAAAAGCGTCACATCTTTTTAACCTTTTAGATGCAAGAAAAGCTCTTTCTGTATCGGAGAGACAAGCCATGATTCTTCGAATTCGTCAACTTGCCTTTAAAGTAGCAGAGTGTTATCACCAATCACGAGAGGCATTATCCTTTCCTCTCTGCAAGGATAGAACCCCATGAAGAAACAAGACTTTTTACTAGAGATAGGTTGTGAAGAGCTTCCTCACCATAAACAACAAAGTGTGATTGATCAGTTTAGTCATCAACTATCGCTCTTGCTGGATAGTATGGGCATACACTTTGATCGCCACAAAACTTTTGCAAGCCCAAGACGTTTAGCCGTTATTTTTGAAGGCATAAGTGAAACGCAGCAAGATCAGGTCATCGAAAAAAAAGGTCCTAGTGTTGCCAATGGCTTTGATGATTCTGGACAGCCCACTAAGGCACTCTTAGGCTTTTGCCAATCTCTATCAATTACTCCTGAAGAACTTGACCGAGTTGAAACACCAAAAGGCACATGGTTAATGTTTAAAGGTGTCAAACAAGGTAAAACTACCCTAGAGATTTTACCCGAGCTTATCCAAGAAGCCTGGAAAAAAACTCCATTAGGGAAATGTATGGTCTGGAGTGAAACAGCAAGTGCTTTCCCACGTCCAGTCAGGTGGATCTGTGCCTTATGGGGAAAACAAACACTAGCACTTTCTTTATTTGGCCTTAAATCAAGTCATTTTAGCTATGGGCACCGCATTCATGCACCCAAAGCAATCCCTATAGCCTCTCCTAGTAGTTATGAAAAAACGCTCGAAAAAGCCTATGTTATAGCGGATACCAAGACAAGAAAATCAACTATCACCCAATCCATAAAATCTTATAGCAAAAAAAATCACCACGTTATCTTGGATCAAGATTTGATTGATGAAGTCACAGGCTTAGTGGAATGGCCCGTTGTGATGCAAGGACACTTTTCGGATAATTTTCTTGCCTTACCCAAAGAAGTACTCATGACATCCATGAAGAAAAATCAGAAATACTTTGCAGTAGAAGCAAGTGATCAAAGCTTACTCCCCACCTTCTTAACTGTTGCTAATATTGAAAGTACAGATCCGAAACAATGTATTGCTGGCTATGAAAAGGTGCTTGAAGCTAGGTTGAAAGACGCTGTCTTTTTTTATGAACAAGATACCAAACAAACGGTGAAGCATTTTTTACAGATGCAAGAGAGAGTTACCTTTCAACAAGGCTTAGGATCCATCCAAGAAAAAACACTCCGTATAGAAAAAATCATGTCAGAACTTGGATCTTGCTTTTCTTTAGATCAAAATATTATAAAACTTGCTGCCCACTGGTGTAAATTTGACTTACTCACAGATATGGTCACCGAGTTCACCAATCTGCAAGGCATCATGGGGGGCATCTATGCCAAGCATTTTGGCGCTGATGATGTGGTAGCAAACGCCATAAGTGACCATTATCACCCAAGATTCTCTGGGGATCGTATTCCCAAAGGCGACTTAGCCTGCTCACTCGCTTTAGCAGACAAAGCAGATACACTCGTAGGCCTATTTAGTCTTGGAAAGGCACCGAGTGGTACAAAAGACCCTTACTCATTACGACGCATGGCTCAAGGTATTATTCGTATTATGATTGATGGCCAATACTCACTATCATTGAATAACTTGCTACAAATCGCTGCAAAGCACTACCCCTCGGTAGAAGCTGACAAAATCAAAGAGGCCTTAGTCTTTTGTCAGGAGCGTTTCAGAACCACCCTTCTTGATCAAGGGCATACAAGTAATGCAATTCAAGCTGTTTTAGTAATCAACACGACCCCCTATGATCAGTATCAGCGCTTGCACGCCCTAGAGTCTATGCAAGGCAGTCAAGACTTACTCGATTTAGCAAGTGCTAATAAACGAATTTACCAACTACTAAAGAAAAATAAGCTCAAAGAAACACCAGTAGCTCAAGACTTATTTGAATTAAAGGAAGAAAAAGAGCTCTTCAACTGTGCTGAGCGATTAGAAAAAGAGCTAAAAACAGCACTAGATAACCTGCATTATACTAAGGCACTAGAGCTTTGCAGCGAGTTCAAAGCACCAGTTGATGCCTTTTTTGACAAAGTTTTAGTCATGTGCGAGGACCCTCAAACACAAAATAATCGCCTTGCTCTTCTAGCAAAAGTTGCTCACCTTTGTGCGTCAGTGTGCCAACTGGATCAACTTGTGAACACAAAAAAATAATAAAATAGTCTATACTTACCCCGTTAATTAATAATACGGGGAAGATACGATGGATGCTATTATTCTAGCCAAGATTTTTGGCTTATTTTTCACAGTTTTCGGTCTTGGTGTCGTGGCTAAACGACAACACATGCGAGGGGTTATTGAAGACACTATTCACCACCCCGGAACACAGCTTATTTTTGCTCTTGTGCACTTGTTGCTTGGTAGTGTTGTGGTTGCCATTCACCCCATGGTGACACAAGACTGGACTGTGCTAGTGACAGCTTTAGGGTATTTCTTATTTTTGACAGGGGTATTTCGCTACCTATTTAGTCATGCCTGGGTCAGCATGTTACACAAAGTCAAAGATGGACACGGCCCACTTGTTATGGGGCTGATCCTCATGCTATATGGTTTAGCCTTAGTCTATTTTGGTTTTGATTTAGGAGCACTAATGGGTCCGTATTAATCAAGATCATTCTAAAAAAGCCCAGTTCGCTGGGTTTTTTTTTGCTATATTGAAGCTATGATCTTGAAACTGTTCTACTTACCAATACAAAATGAAGAAAAAATCATGCCTAAAAGATCATCAGAACTCACATCACCTACCATTTCAGCTAAAGCTTTGTGGGCAAACTTTAAAGATTCAGCCGATAGCTCGCCCTGCCCTTGCTGTAGAGATAAATAGGCATCATCAATGCCTTTCACAGCTTCTTTAAGAGCCAGCTTATGACGAGTTCTTGCTAGAAAAACGCCCTCTTCATCAAGATGAGCCAAACCAACTTGTTGAAGTAAGTGTGATTTTAAAGCTTGAACACCCTCTCCTGTTCTAAAAGAACATGTAATCGTGTCAAAAGCATCCCCATGAGTGAGGCCTGCACTCTCACCAACAAGATCAATTTTATTTTGAATCATAGTAATGGGAGCTTGAAGCTCTTTAGGATCAATATAAGCATCACTATCGCCCTGCCCTACTGATGACGCGTCTACCACCCAAAAAACGTGATCGGCGTCTTCTGAGGCCTTCATAGCCCTACTTACACCCTCTTGCTCAATACTATCTGTTGTGTTTCTCAGACCTGCTGTATCAATTAGGGTGATAGGCACCCCTTCGACCACAATATTATGCTCAATGATATCTCTAGTAGTCCCAGGAACGTCGGTCACAATTGAGCGCTCTTCTCCACTCAGTGCATTCATTAAACTAGATTTTCCAGCATTGGGGCGTCCCATTAAAACAACCCTCACTCCCTCATGCATAAGGCTTCCAACTTGCACAGATTGATAGGTTATATTGACTTGTTCTTTTAATACCTTAAATCGGTGATGAAGCTGTTGATCAGATAAAAAATCAATCTCTTCTTCAGGAAAATCAATAGCAGCTTCGATATAAAGGCGTAAATCTGTGATCTGTTGTCCTAGTTGGCGAATGGCCTTTGAAAAATCGCCCTTAAGTGAACGGATAGCCATTTGTGCTGACTTTTGCGTCTTTGATTCGATCAAATCAGCAATGGCTTCAAGCTCTAATAAATCTTTTTTACCATTCAGAAAAGCTCGCTCTGAAAACTCACCAGGCTTAGCAAGACGCACATCAAAACCATGCAGTACTTCGAGTATTCGAGCCAACACAACAGGGCTTCCATGACCCTGCAGCTCTAAAGTATCTTCGCCAGTGAAGGAATGAGGCCCAGGGAAAAACAAAGCAATAATCTCATCGATCACTTCGTCTTCAAAAGTAAGCGTATGAAAACGAGCAACCCTAGGTTTTAGAGAAACAGCGAGCCAGTGTTCCATCAACCATGTCACTTTTGGCCCCGAGATACGAATAATTCCAATCCCGCCAAAACCAGATGCAGTCGCAATGGCAGCAATGGTTTCTTGATGATTATTCATCAAGCACTCTTTGTCTGATGCTTATTCATAATATACCACTGCTGAAGCGCAGACAGGATGTTATTCACAAACCAATAAAGCACTAACGCCGCTGGGAAACTTACAAATAAGAAAGTCATCATTACAGGTAAAAACATCATCATTTTCGCCTGCATAGGATCCTGAGGTTTAGGACTCATTTGTTGCTGCAAAAACATGCTTATCCCCATAAGGATAGGC
>JBDOIW010000063.1:0-1036 GCA_047404175.1 Legionellales bacterium
GCACTGCGCCTACTTTAAACCCTTCGTAATCTGGCATTGCTCTAAATATTTTCAGACAAAGAGATTAAAAAAGTTAACTTAGAAAGCTGCTGAGTTTTAAGTTACCGTTCACCAGGATGACAGCGTGCTGCTTTTATTTGGTGTTGTTATTGTTGTTGTTTGATTCAAATACAGATTCTTTTATGTTACCAGAGGAGCAGTGTCAATACACGTTCCCTTCAAAAACAACATATGTATAACAACAACCAGAAATTTATTGCTTCTGCTAGAGTAGTAGTTTATTATAATTGTTGCAGATGCCGAAGCATCTAGAAATAAATAATTACACCCCTACCGCACCACGCACACGACAATTCTGCTCCAACGGGTGAGGCAATTAAATGACGGTTCCCATAAAAATCTTAAAATATCGTCACCACGTGAGCGATTTTTTGATGAAAGTTACGAGCGTACAGTACTTGAAACCTGCGCGCGCCGTTGACGCCGGAAATTTAATCGCCCTGGTGAGTTCAGTGATAAACATTTTGGCCGCATAGCTGGTGGGTGGAAGGCACGCCATTTCTCATTTTGACTTGTACTTAGTGTGCTATTTTCAAGAAAAGAGAGAAAAGAAGGAAGACAATCCAATTGGAGATGATCATAGATCTACGCTTGAAGAACTTAAAAGGAAATTGTTGTTCTCGCCATCAAAACCCGACGAAGTTCAGCTGCTGAAGAAAACGAAGAAGAAGATGTCGATGGCGAACAATCGTATGCTGGAATCGATGAAGAAAGTGCAAGCGTTGCTAATAACATATACTTGCAGCCAATCCCTGTTGCGAGGAGCAGTGATGTAGATACAGCGGTTGCAACCAACGAGTACGCCGGAATGGACGACGTAGAATGCTGAACTGCTGTCTTTTTAGTATAAAAAGGTAAAGCATATATACGTAGAATTCTACGTAGAATTAATTAACTATGCAAGCCGCAAAGCGATCTTGAACCAATAAATAGTTTAAATGGTTTTATTAATACTACCTTACACCCACTCTACGGA
>JBDOIW010000064.1:0-3349 GCA_047404175.1 Legionellales bacterium
GCTCACTAAACAGCTATGACTTAATTTTTTGTAGACACTACGCAGGCAACAAAAGCATTATGTCACGTAAAGATCCCACCCACCCCATTCAATCAATTAAAGGCAAGCAAGCTACACAAATTATCACAGCAACCCCCGCACAAGAAATCTAATTTCCTCACCGCAACTTGGTTTTTATCAAATCACACTGTGCTAGCTTAAAAAAGCCCTCCAACACAACCTAAAATAATTAATCCTGCCAAAATATAGGTCAAGCTCCACTTAATCTTGAAGATCTTTTGCCGTAGTGGCTTAGCTTTTTCTAACAGATCATTTGCCTCGACCTGCAAGGCTTTTTTTTCTGCTAATGATGGTGAAGAATGAGCTTGCTTCATCTTGCCAAAAGCAGCATCAAGTAAAACACGCTCTTGCTTTCGTAACTGACTTAACTCTCGCAGCCAATTCATTTCATATCTCTATTACTGTATGACTGATGCAGGCCAAAAAGATTTTTAGGATGATCAAGTGAAGGCACCATAGGCAAATGCTCTAATAATTGATGTTGTTTTGCTAGCTGATAGACACATACCAAACTTGCATAATCTTCAATGGCAAAGCCTACTGAGTCAAATAAAGTAATCTCATCCTGTGATGCTCGGGCAACTTTATGCCCAGCTATAAGCTCCCACAATTCTGCGTAGATGGGCACGCTAAGATTTTGTTGAATTTCCCCTTCAACCTTAGTTTGAGGCGCAAACTCAACCACTAATTTTGCTTGGTCAAGTATCTTTGCGTCTAGCTCTGTTTTACCCGCACTATCGCCCCCTATCGCACTCAAATGCAAACCTGGCTTTACCATCTCCTGACTAATGATAGGTTCATCACCATGCGCGGTTGTTGCAGTCACAACAACATCACTCTGCTGAACAACTTCTGCAACACATGAACAAGCGACAAGTTTGAGCGAAGATATATGCTCCAAGTGCCTAGCCATTTTGGTCATTGCATCTGCATCTATGTCATAAAAGTATAGAGAATCCATGTGGAGTAAGCGCTCGTGAGCTAAAGCCAAAAACTCACTCTGGGCACCACAGCCAATTAAGCCTAAAGTGGAACTTGCATGGTTAGAACAATACTTGGACCCTAGTGCCGTCACCACTGCTGTTCGCCATGCGGTAAGTAAAGTCATTTCTGATAAAAATAATGGCTGCCCTGTTTTTGCATCACAAAGCATCCCGAGCCCCATGACACTCGGCATGTCATGATCGGTATTATGGGCATGGCCATTCACGTATTTGAACCCGTAATAATCCTTACCTAAAGTTGGCATTAACTCAAAAACACCCCCTTGGTTTTTCATACAACAACGGGGCTGTTTCTCAAACTCATGCCATTGCACAAAGTGACTCTCTATCGAGTGGGCAAGCTCTTCTATGAGAGAGTGAACGCCTATACGATCCACCAAGCTGAGAAAATTTTCAAGTGTTAAAATATCCATATGCAGGCGACACATTCCTTTTCAATCAGTTTAGCGCAAAGCAATCATGCATGCAAAAACCACTCCGATTTTTTCTGATACCTACTGTGATAGAAGAGACTCTTAGACTAGCAAATGCTCCATAACAGATAAGATGACAAAAAGTACAGCCATCACAATCATTAGAATTTTGATAAGCCTCCACTTCATTTGAACACGCAGATCTAAAAATTGATTAGCAAGGGAGATAAGCTTGTCACTTATTTCCTCTAATTCTTTATCATAAACTTTTTGCTGCGCAAGAGAGGGCTCCTCTTCACGCTTGATCATGATTTCTAGATAAGCTTGCTTCAATTTTTTTCTCTCTTCACGCAACTGCTTTCTTATTTGGCGGGACTCTGAGAAACTAGGAACTTTTGACATAAAAACCACCCTGGTTATAATCACTAGGAAACCATAGAAGAATATTTTATTTTGTCATGACTTTTATATAAACAAATGCAACGGGGTGTATCGACCCCGATAACTGTCTCAAAAACTTGATTACAAGTTTATCTTTTGGAACACTTCAACCAAAGCACCAAAAAAGAGCCAAACCAACAAGTGCCACACCAGCTCCACGCAACAAAAGTTGATTACGAATGTCTCCTTGATTGGCATTGTGCTTATGCATACACTGCATGTATTCAAATAATTTAGATTCTAATTGCTTTTTCTTATCTTGCACTGTTTCGTTCACCAGGGCCTGTTGCAGCTGGATAGAAGCATGTAAATACTGTTTGCATAATCGTTTTTGCTGCAACCATGTTTTGAGGGATGGCTTTAATGCATGTTGAGATGCGTTTGTCATAAGTAACCTAATTGCGTTATTTCTTACTATTTTAGCGAGTACGCTTCAAACATGCTAGTGGGGATGTAAAAAAATACTGCAGGACTTGTAATCAGCTCGTCCTTAACTCTATTATTTTAATCTTCTTCATGCACATATCAGAAGGGTAATTTTTCATGCTTGTGACAATATCACTGTCAACAACGGCTTGAGCTAGCTTGTTATCCATCATTCTATTCAATACAATTGCATCAGATGCGCTAGATCGATCATAGCTCAAAGACATCCAGCGAAGATCAGCCCCCATAGGGTAACAGTGATATATACTCTTAACTGACCTCTAGCTTTTTTCTTGTATATCAGAGCAATTGAAATGCTTATTATTTGCTATCATGTACTCGCCGTCCTTGGAATCATGCACATATCAGAAAAATATTTTTTCATGCTTGTGGTAGTTACCTTGTCTTTAAAATGGAACCTGTCTATTACTTCACCAGCTTTTAATTTTAAATCTTTACGAGAAAGCATTATGTTGTCATATTGCTGAGTAAACTTACTTACATCAGATAGATCAGATAGATGATGGTTCAAAGGCTTCCAGCGAATATTAGCCCACATAGGTAAGTTAGTGATGTCAATTTTTAACTCACCGCCAACTGCTAAACAGCATGAATTAGTCGTCGATAGCATCCAAAACTCATAATTAGCTATTTCAGACCCGATGCACAATTGAAAACTTTTCAACTCATTAGTACCAAGATGCCGATAATTATCTGAATTATCAACCATACATAGTCCATTAGTTAAAATGGAACTGAGAGCAAAATCTACATTTTCTTGTATATCTGAGCAATAAGACCGCTTATTCTTTTCTATCATGCGCTCGCCTGCCTTAGAAAATTGAAAGTCACTCAAGTCAGGTGTACATGAATTCTTACTAAAGGCATATTTGAGTTTTTTGATTACGGTTTGAAGATACTGTTCTACTTGATTATCATCGTTGATTACATCTAGTTTGCGCAATTCTTGTATAATGGTCCTACCTGTATTCTTGTATAGGTGTT
>JBDOIW010000065.1:0-55779 GCA_047404175.1 Legionellales bacterium
TTTCTAGAGATGCCTCAATGGAATAAGGTTCGTCTTAAAGGCTGTTGGCCTCTTACACAAAGCAAAGCACGTTTAAAGTTCGCTTATCGTTTTCCTAACCAAGTGGCACTGGAAAAACTACTTAGAGCTTTCAACAAAGCTGGTATTCAGGTAAAAGGCCGTTTTATTTTAAGCGATAAAAAGGTACCTACACATTTTAAGCGTTTGGTTGTACATCAATCTGTTCCCCTCTATCAGCTGGTTAAAACAATGCTAAAACTATCAGATAACATCTTTGCAGAGTCGCTTTTAAAAACATTAGGTCAGCAAGCAGAAGGTGAGGGGTCTTTTGTTGCGGGTTTGCGTACTCGATCGAGTTTACTGGAATCTTATGCAGATCTTGATTTAACCGATGCTGATTTGTACGATGGTTCTGGAGGTTCAAATTATAATTTGGTGACACCTCATCAAATGACAACGCTCATGGCTAAAATAGCTTCAGACCCTAACATGCATGCTGTGATTGAGGGTTTGCCTATTTCTGGAGAAGATGGAACGTTGCAATACAGAATGAAGGACCAAGACCTTAAGCACCTTGTTCAGGCAAAAACAGGTGGTATGAAACATGTCACAACACTAACGGGATTATTACAAAGTAGTACGAACAGACGTTATGCTTTTACATTATTCATCAATCATGCTCCTCACTCTTCTGACCAAGTGAAGCGTTTGCAAGAAGAGATCTGTCGTTATTGGCGACATTACTAAATGAACCATTGATTCAAATCAATCAAAGATGTCTGGCATAAATTAAAATTCTTTCTATACTTGCTCTCCATTGAAACCATTGAGATCATTATGGATACACAAGCATGGTGGGTTGAACACCAGCATCAAGCGGTTGGCCTAAGCCAACTTTTTCACAACGACAGTAGTGCAGTGCAGGCATGGCTTCAGAAGACTCCAGAGGTCTTTTTACCACAATTGCTAGATGATGGCTTTTGTATCGATCATTTACAACAGATGTTGCCATTAGTTGAAGAAAAGGCTATTGCCAATCATGTAGATATTGAGCCCCCTTATGCTGCTTTTTACTTGCATCTTAATTTGATTACATCAAATGATGACTTATTAGATCTAGTGTCGGAACGGTTAAATCATGACTATGCAGCTATCTTTTTAGGGTTTGTCACATGGCTTCGAAATCAAGAGAAAGCTCAAAAAAACGTAGCACAAGATTTATTGTCTATGTGGAAAAAACGCTTTTCTGAGCTCCATGGACCTGATTTATTAGAGGTGGAATTACAACGACTAGAGGGGCAATATGCTAGAGATCAAGCCATGATGGCATTACGCAATGCGGTTAAAGAGGGAAATGCACGTGAGTCTCAAGAGCTTATTGCTCAGCATGATTTGTCTATTCATGAAAAAGATTTTGAAGGGTGCAATATTCTCATGCATGCTGTTTTATCAGGAAGTCTTGAGATGGTACAAACCATTTTAGGTCATTGTCCCCAGCTATCAGATCAAAATGATCAGGGCGATCATGCTTTAATGCTAGCTATTAGAGCGCATCATGTTGATATAGCAAGTTTGTTGCTTGAGTTAGGGTGTGATTTAGAGCATCAGAATCTCGATGAAGAAACGCCTTTGACACTATCGATTAAAACTCAAAATCTTAAGTTGGTCGATAAGGTGCTAGATCATGGGGCATATATCTCAATGGGGCAGCATCATGAGCTGGATTTAGCCAATGAATTTGAGCAAGATGCGATTCGGTCAAGTTTACTTTTGCATTTGTTGAAGCAAAGTGCTGCATTAAGTGACCATTCTCACTATGAGGATAACTTGATTACATCTTTGCTTGAACACAGAGATGAACTAGAGGATCTAGTGAAAAGCGATGCTTTATCTTCTTTAAGTCATGATAGCCGACAATTGCTTTATAAGCATTTGCTTCATCCTTATCATGCCATGGGAGCAATTTTTTGGCATGGTCATGAGCAAGGAAAACCTCCAGCAATTATTCACTGGTTAGAAAACCAGCTTATTAAGCAGGTATGGTCAAGGGCGGCGTGATGTCACTAGGTCACACAATATTTCGAACCCCGCATTCTCATCTTCCTCAACAACAGCACGAGCCATTCTTCCAGAGTCATCGTTTAGGACCCCGTTTATAACTGCTGATGAAAATCTTATCTGATCTAGTTTATCAGCCCAGCTGGATGATTGAAGCTCTTCTATTTCCTCCGGGGAGGACTGCTTGAATATTGCTGCAACTGCTGGTGCTTCATGGAGTTGTTTTAAATACTTGAGAGGCGCTTGTTCTGGTATGTTATAAAAACGTGATACAAACACCATAGGGTCGATAATTCTATCCTTGGTAAGTAATTGATAGGCTTTTCCAGTTTGACTCAATGCTGTATGGTACTCTTGTAAAGTTTCTAGTATTTCTAATGTTTTCTCGTGTTCTTTCTTGCGTTCGATGATAGGCTGAATAGCTTTGAGTTTTGCGAGATAATCTCGTCTGGTTGCTTCTGGTACTTCTTTTTGCTCTTTTTTGTATGATCTTATTAAATTTAATAAACTATTAGCTTCTTTTTGCAAGTTGTCAACTTGATTTTGTTCTATATTGTGAACGAGTCGAAGTGACTGGGAGGTTGCGCTCAGTAACTGACGTGTTTCAGGTAATATAGGCAATATTGTAAACAAACTGGAATCATTTGAGATAGCTTTACTAAGTAATTGACTCATGAACTCAGGATTATTCTTATAACTGGTAGTGACCCAAGTTTTCCAGGTTTTTAATAGTTTTCTGAGCGAATCTTCTTCTTCGCCAGCGTCCAGCTGCTCGCTGATATGCTCGGCTAGATACTCAGCGAAAAAAGTATGCCCCATATCGTATCGCGTTGTATCGTGAAAGATTAAGATGCGAATAGTCGTTAGATTACCAATCTTCTCGACAAGCTCAGATATGAGCTGATATTGTTTGCCCTCGACTAGGCCTTTGAGGAGGCCGCTGAGGACTAGTTCTTCCCTAGAGTTACTGATTATTAAACTTTCGTTGATGTTTTTCCACTCTAGGTGATTGTAGTATTGAAATAAGATAGGTGATTTTTGTTTGACTATGCGAGTGAACATGTTCAACTTTAGTGTACTCAGATGGTTATGTGCCTTTTCGTATGCCTGGTATCTATCTGGGGGAATACAACTCGCTATGGGGCATAGTGAAAGTTCTTCTTGTAAATTATAAAGCAGTGTCATTTGTGTGATGTCAAAATAGTCCTTTGTTGCATCTAATGCTAGAATCCTTTCGATAAGTAACACGAGAGGTCTTAGATCTTCCTCTGACAGGGAGGCTTTGCTAGAATTATGATTTGCTTTAGCACCATGCGACTGTTTGTTTAAAATGCTGTGTTTGACGATTCTAGGTGCTTCCTCTTGACTGGGCGCTGTCTCGTGAGGCACAACATTATTCAGATGACATGTATTTTGTAAAAATCTGGTTTCTTGACATAGGTGGAAGTCGCTTGGGAAGCACTTGGTTTGCTTGTCAAAATCTTGGGCAATTTGATGTGCCAATGTCACCCAATCATTAGTCTCAGTTTTGCTGTAAAGCTCCTTACATTTTTCTTGAAATTGCTCATACGTTCGATTGTAATGCGTTTGCATCGCATTTTCTATGGTAGCTGATATACGACGGATATGCTGTTCACTATAATCCTCTAACTCTTGGTGTGATAGGGTTGTTAGATGATATTCCCGATCGTTTCTTTTCTCATAGATATGTGTAATAGAGTCGTCTTGATTCAGATACGAGTGTAGGCGGATAGGTTCTTCATGATGTAGAAAAGAACAAGTGAAGTGGTACTCTGTTTCTTTTGAGAGCTGATCATTATACTCTTTGTGAAGGCTTATATGCTGTTCGGCCACAGTAATATCGTCGAAAGAGGATTGTTGACTGTTGCTTGAGATAAGAAAATATTCTGACGTACCTTGGCCACTTCGAGCAAGTGTTTTACACGAACAATCAAGGCCTTGGATTTTGGTTTCGGAAAGCTTCAGCCATGTGTAGTGATGTGATTGATACATATGTCTTTTCCTTGGCTTTTTGTTAATTATATATTTTTTGTGCTTAAAACCCAATCAGTATTTCATTTGTTGATCTTTTTAAATTATTTGCATTTGAGCGCAAATGTTTTATCCTTAATATTGTGTTACACACAAAGGGATGAGTATGAGACATAGATTGGTATGTGGTACTTTGATGTTATTAAGTCTTTCGGCATGCGTTTCTGCCACGCCGCATGAGACGCAATCAACAAGCTCAGACGCAACGATAGAAACATCCGCTCCCTCTAGTACCGATGATACCGGGTTGCTCACGCAAGTGCTTGGCACAATAGTAAGATGAGCTAAATTCATGAGAACTTTTATTGCATGGTTGCATGCGGCGTTTATTCTTTTTTCGCTTTTTGGTGGCTTTTTGCTGTTTACTTACCCATCACTTGCCTGGGTGCACCTGCCTTGTGTCTTATGGAGTGTTTTTGTAGAGATTGCTAATTTTCCGTGTCCTCTTACGCAATTAGAAGATCGGTTGCATAATAAAGAAGCTCCCATGCAGGTCGATTTTATGACGCACTATTGTGTTGGTTATTTCCTTCCGAATGGCTTTACTGTGTTACACCACAAGATTATTGGTGTCATCATCTTAGTTGCTCAAGCTAATATTTACTATAATGTTTTCCCTAGTCTTTTCGCTTGATAATGCGATTTTAGCTTGTTTACTCATGAGGACAGGTCGCTTTTGGTTAACGCAAAATGTTTTGCCTAGCTTTTCCATTTGATGTTGCAGCCCAGGCTAGGTTGCTGATGGGGGTCTATGGCTTTGCCTTCAAGTAAAGCGTCCATCGCTAGGACTAGTGATTCTCCTGTCACAGGCACATTATTTCCTGGTCTTGAATCATCCATTTGACCTCGATAAACTAATCGACTGTTCGGGTCGAAAAGATAAAAATCAGGCGTGCATGCAGCCTGATAAGCTCTTGCGGTGTCTTGTGTGTCATCAAACAAATAGGGAAAAGGGTAGGCTTTATCTTTTGCCCTCTGAATCATGTGCTCAGGGGCATCCTGAGGATAAGTTTCACTATCATTGGCATTGATTACAATAAACTCGATGCCTCTGGCTCGGTAGAGATGTGCTATGTTAATCAACTGATCTTCAATATGATGCACAAATGGGCAATGGTTGCAGCTAAAGACAATAACGGTTCCCTTTTCGCCTTTGAGTGAAGATAAGGATTGTTGTGTGTTAAGTACAGGGTTAAGTAAAGAAAAATGCGGAGCTTCGGTGCCTAGTGCAAGCATGTTGGAAGGGGTTTTTGCCATAATTTAAGCCTCATGAATCGATTTTTTTTGGGTTAGATGGTGTATGAGTGTGCTCATTAATTGTGTTTGAGCCTCATCCCAGCGTTGAGTATCCATCTGATTAAGGTCATCAATGACTTCACTGAGACTTCTTGATGTTTTGTTTTGATGATTGATTTGACCTGCAAAAACGTTATGACAGTGTTGATGAAAGGTCTCAAGGTGTTGTTTGTCGCACTGTTCAGGATAATTGCGTACCATCAGGCGTAAGCCTAGTTCACGATAAGGGCTTGATAGTTTATTGATAGAGGCCCATTTGTCTTGAGCTTGATGAAAGTGTACAAGTGCTCTTGATGTGGCTTGATCTGGAAATGGGTTTTGATAGAGGCTTGCTTCAATGGGAAGATTGTCAATATCAGGGTAGCAAGCATGCGTTACTTTTTCTGTGAGTGAAGAAAGCCACTTAGGGTGCTCTGCAAGCCATCTTAGAGTCTCTTGTACAATGGCCTGGCGTTCAGTCGAAAGCTTTTGACAAAAGCGTGGATGATAGGGCAGAAAGAAAGGGGACTCTGCTTGTTTTTTTCGAATAATACGAGCATGTTCAAGAAACTCATCATGGCCAAATGCAGTAAGACGAGTATCATCGAGCCGCAACCACATAGTTTGATTGCGGTAATGAACATGATGGCCCAGCAAAAGAACAGGCATTTGATAGTGGTTTTTGGGTCCAAACCCTCCATCAATAAGCAATGCCATCACGGGTAAATGAGGGTATTCTTGTGGAGGGGATAGTTTTTTCAGCCGTTTTTGTTCATGCGTCTTATCAAAAAAATGAAGAGCATAGTCCCACTGACTGTCTTGCTGTTTAAGCTTTTTTGCCAAAGCAATAGTGGCTTCAACATCAACAAGCGCATTATGGACTTGTCCTTGAGCTAACTGATTAACTTCGTTGATACATTCTAACTTGAGTGTGGGTTTCCCTTCTCGTTCAGGCCAATTTAGACACTCGGATTCTTGCCAACGAAATAAGGCTGTGATTGGGAATAAATCTGCACGACCACAACCATTGGCGTATTGGTGAGTATAGGGGGTGAGTAAGTTTCGGTAGAAGCTAAAGCGTAAAAATTCATCGTCAAAACCAAGTGTGTTATAGCCAATGGATATGGTTTGAGGTGTGTTAAGCAAAGCATGAATCGCTTTGATGCCCTCATATTCACACAAGCCTATGGCTTCACATTGATCTACGCACACGCGATGGACTAACACAGCTTCTGGGTTTGGAATGACATCAGGGTTGATACGAATAAATATTTCGTGACGTTCTAGTTCATTAAGATCAAGATCTGTTCGAATAGCCGCAAATTGTTGCACTTGATCAAAGGATTTGTCGAGCCCTGTTGTTTCAAGATCATAAAACAAAAAGGTTTTGGCCATAATAAAATCATCCCTTATGGCAATACAAAGCCAATGGCTTTATAAACACGCTCAAGTACCGGATGAGCCTTTTCTTTTGCGTGTTGAGCTCCTTGTTTCAGCGTAGAGTGTAGCATGGTTTCATCTTTGCGGAATTCAGTATAACGCTCTTGGATTGGTTTTAATAGCTCGATGATGACTTCAGCTGTTTGTGCTTTTAGGTCGCCATAGCCAAGGCCTGCCATTTTTTCAGCTTCAGCATCAGGTGTGCTTGATGTTGCAAGTGCCTTCAAAACAAGAAGATTACTCACGCCTGGTTGTGTCTCAGGATCATAACTGATGGATGCTAATGAATCGGTCACGCTTCTTTTGATTTTTTTGGCAATCACTTCCGGGGGATCAAGGAGCCTAATAACAGCATTATCATTAGGATCAGATTTTGACATTTTTTTGCTAGGGTCTTGTAGACTAAAGATTTTGCTACCCACCTTGGAAATAATAGGCTCAGGCACAATAAAGGTTTCACCATAATAATGGTTGAAACGAGTGGCTAAGTCACGGGCAAGCTCGAGGTGCTGTTTTTGGTCTTTTCCAACGGGCACATGAGTACTTTGGTAAAGTAGGATATCAGCTGCCATAAGGACAGGATAAGTGAATAAGCCGGCATTGATATTGGTTGTGTGAATTTGTTTTTTATCTTTGTACTGGGTCATCCTCTCTAGCTGCCCCATTTGCGCAAGACATTGCAGTACCCAGGCAAGCTGGCTATGCTCGGACACGTGTGATTGTAAAAATAAACAAGATTGTGTTGGGTCAAGGCCGCATGCCAAGTAGATAGCTAGCGCATCCAAGGTTTGCTTGTGCAGATCATCTGGGTTTTGCTTAACAGTGATGCTATGTTGATCAACAAGACAAAAATAACAGGAGTGACTTTGGGTAAACCCAAGCCAGGGCTTGATTGCTCCAATATAGTTGCCCAGCATCAGTTGGCCAGAGGGTTGAATGCCGCTGAAGATTGTAGGTGTGACCATGCCGAAAGTTTTGATCTTTTGTATGATGATACCTGCTTTTTTGAGTGGTTTCAATGACGTTAGCGGCTCAAAAGCATAGTATCGCCATAAGTCTTAACATCAACTACATCGTTATTGCTATCTTTCGCATCCAAATTCAATATATCCGTTGCAACTTCAACACTAGACGGCATGGTGTGGATTTTATCAAAAGAAAGTATAGATTGTGTTGATTCAGAGAGTTTTGTCAATCTATGAAGAGAGTAATCACCAGCATTGTGAAATGGATTGGTAATTTTTCTTCCTACTTTGCTGATTAGTTTCGAGGCTAGTATGACGGGTAAAAGAATGATTGATTTCACTAGTTTTACTGTGATATCAACAGTAATGATTGCTATAGTGGCAGGCTGGACTGCAAGAGCTATTGCTCCAAGCAGTATGGGTTGGCGAATATACCTTGCTGGTGTTTGGTTTAAAATTTTGGTGGTGACACTAGCAAGCTTAGTTGCAAGGTGCGTTGATCCTTCAATAAGTAAAGGAATAGCGGCTATATTATGTGCGCTGGTTCCAAAATAACTAATCACCTGGTCAGGCAAGAATCCTAAAATAGTACTTGGTAATTGCTGAAAAAGATTGAAACTATCTAAAACGGCTCCTAGCACTAAAAGAGTGATTGCAGGTAAAAAGCTAGCTATAAAAATAGCTTTAAGTTGCGTGTCCCCAAGCATTTGATTGTCCTTGCCTACCAAAGATTGGACAAACTTGTTCATGCTATTTTTAATGCCAAATGATTTTTGTTGAATGACTTTAAGTCCGCTATGAATGATTAGCCCAGCAAGACAGATTCCAACACTTGCAGCTAAAATGCCGGCAACTGGTGGTGATGCGACACCTGCAGCGACTAAACTTGTCATTAAAATACCATGTAAAGTAGAGTAAGTCATTACGGCGGTGATGGTGGCTGAGGCAAGTGCGATGGGAACAAAAATGGAGGTTGCTGTGATTTGTGTTTTGTCCATTTTTTTATATTCGCCCGATTTTTTATCTTTGAAGCGAAAGTCACGAAAAAATAAAAGTGCACAAAAACTATTCGAAAGAATGGTGTTGTACTTCCCAAAACTATTAGCAGAGGCAAATAAGCCAATCACAGTGGCTACAGTAATGGCTGCCCCAATGGGTGCTGCTAAAAGGCCTAATGTTGGAGCTAATGTAGAAAAAATAGAAATAAAAGTAGCGACAGCTGTTGTAAATGCGAGTATTTTTCCAAGGTAATAAGCCATCTGTAAAGCGCCATATTTCACTTTGCCTAAACTATAATGAATGGCTTCTTTGGTTTGAGTATCTTGTTTAAGGCCTGTTTGATCTGGTATTTCTATCTCTTCTTGTAATGAGTAGTGGGGTTTGCCATTGTTATCTGGATCCGTTTTGATATTAAATCCTAAAAGAATTTTTTTGCGGTTCCGATGATTGCTAATATAATGCCCAATACGATTACATTGGTCCTTTTGTATAGCTTTGGCTCTTTCTAGTACTTCTTTTTGAAGTTGCAGATAGGTTACTTTTTTTTGGTTGATTTGTTGATCTTTTGGAATCTTGCTTTCATTCAAACTGCCTTCTTCATTACAAAATTTCATCAAATAGTAGCTGAGGGCGCGGGTTGTTTGTGACAAAGGTGTAGGTTTGTGGCCAGGTAGATAGGGTTTAAGGAGATTTCCCATGAGATTGGCACCAAGGCCTAAAATCCATATTGGGCTTAGTAGGCTCAAAAGCTTTGACCAGCCCGGATGTTGTTTGCCAAACTGACGAAAATAGAAGCGACCATCAGGTTTTTTAAGTTGACCTGTCAAATATAAATCAATCGCTTCTTGTTTTGTTTTTGGGAAATAAGCACGATTCTTTTGAGCGACTTTCGTTGCTTTATTTATTGTGGGTTTAATTTCTTGTGCCATCGCAATGATCTTACTGTTCGTTTTCATAGAGTATGGCTGAATTTTTTATTTTTTTGCCTAGTACTATGGAGTACTAGGCAAAAGTTGAGTGTTTGCGCTGGACTTTTGTTGATCGATAGTTTCTTTGCTTAAGCCTGTGCGGCTTCCAAAAGCTTCTTGAGCTTCTTGAGCTTCTTGAGCTTCTTGAGCATTATTTTTGACGTCATCATCGGACAAAAATGTTGTAGCAGAATCAAATCCTGCTGCTGGGGCGAGTGCTACAGCTGCTGATGCACCAAATGCGTTACTGCTAGCGCAGAAGGCTGCAAGTCCATTGGCACAGCTATTAGCAATAATTAACCATGTTTTTGGCATTGAAATCTTTTTGACTAGATGCGCTGCAACCAAGAAGGGAAATCCTAATATGATAAATGGGCTCAACCACCGCGGTGTGTTATCGTCGATTCCTAGTGTAGATAAAACTTCCTTTGTATAATTAAATGCTACTTCAAGATTAAACGCAGATTGGGCGCCAACATTAAGAAAGATTAATATAGTTGTTGCCGTTGGCGTTGATAGGCCAGTTAAGCTGCCCAAGTCTGCTCCTGTTAGTAATCCGCCTAAGATATTCATCGCCAAAGAAACTATGAACACAATAGCCGAAATAAAACAAAAGATAGCCTTGTAGCCTTTGCTTTTACCTTGCGTGGCATTGCTATATATTTCTTTGATGGAGTTAAGCACGGATGAGCCTTTCTTGAAAAATGCAATATAGGCCTTGCCGTAAAGTGCAATACTTCCTATGAATAAGCATCCCGCAAGCACTAGGCCTACAGGGGTTGCCAGTGAGCCCATGCCCATAACACTCACCAAGGCCATACTAATGCCTTTATAAGCAAAAAAAGTTGACACAAGGCTTGCTCCTAGAACAAAAACAGAAGCTATTGTCATTTTGGTAGGACTGATGACTTTTCTTTCTAAGCTATCAGTATCTTTCTTGAAGTAATGGGTAAGTTGCTTGACTTGGCCACGCATTAGGCTATGTAAGAACCCCGATGTTGATTTAAATAATTTGATATTCAGTAGGGTATTAATAGTAGCCAATGTAGCACCAAGAATGGTAGCTACAAGAATAGACATCCCCATGCCTTGTAAGGCTGGAATTGCAAAGCCAAGGATAGCAACACCACTTGCTATACCAACAGCTGCGGCAATAGCTTTGGCTAGCATCACGGTCCAGTAGGCTTTTGGGCTTTTGTACTGATTGAATACTCTTATGAGAACATCTTTGTCCTGATCGTTTAGGGCGCTTGTAATATCCATTTTGACTGACAATAGCCGACTTTTAATAAGGTTTTGTTCACTTTGGCTAAGATAGCGAAAAAGCTTTTTATTCTGATTCTGGCCTAAGAGATATTGTAATGCGCCATAAAATTTAGCGCTATCACATGTACCAAGAGCATCTTGACTAGGGTTAGATCTCTGATCTTTATCCAATAAAGCAAAATCTAGGAGTGCTCTAAGCTGTTTTTCATTATCTGTTTTTTTGTTATCAAAGTGTTTTTTTATCTTATCAAGCCCATAAGAAGCTAAAAGAATAAGCGTGATGGGTGAAAATATCACGGCAGCTGCAGAAAGACCTATCTTGTTGGATAGAGACCACGTGTTCCAGTAATCAGAAAGCTTTGGGGTGGCTAGCTTTTCGCTGTGATTTATATAAGTATTTATATAGTTATCATTTAATGCCATTTTTATACACCTTTTACTTATGGTAATGGCTTTATTTTATAAAAATATTGTTAATTTTAGATTAATTAATTGTTTTTTTGCGGAGAGATATGCGTGGTAAGAAGTGATTATTTGGAGGATGGTTAGCATTGAGTCAAAAAAAACATTTTTTTTTGAAAGGTTTATGGGGTTTGTTTGAGAGTTGTTTGTGTTGGTGTTGGTGTTGGGAAGGGTGAATATATATGGTCTTGGTTTGTGATTCCTGGCTTGCCATCACAAAAAGAGTTTTTTTGTGCGCTAGTAGATAATTCGTTGTCACGAAATAAATCACGGTTGGCGTCACTGAAGTCTACGTCTGGGGCTTTTTGACCTGTGGCTTTAGGTTTGTAAATGATTCGTGCAAAACTAATATTAGACTTAAGTATGGTCCATATGCCACCAAAAAGAGCATTAAAGCTAAACCCATCATGCATAACTCCCGCAGCTAGTTCGGCTTCGAGAATTTGGCCCATGCGAGAGATGCCTTTGATTATGTTGTGAACAGCAGTCGCGCACTTATCCCAAGCGCTCGTAACTTCCATTATTTTATCATTTGATTCTGAAGAGTCCGAGTTTTGCAATAGTTCAACGGCTCTTTTTAATGGGTACAATAGTGAGTTTACAATAGCTATCGCCAAAACAGCTAGCGCTCCAATACATGATGCGATTGGGATAAAGAAATAAAGATAAGCAGGGTTATTGCTATCATGCATGAGAGCTAAGCTATCGAGTAGATTAAAGATCTCTTGTGATAAGACGCTTGCCGCTTTCGCGGAGGACTTCACAACAAAGGCTAGCATGGCTACGGCATTGATGCTCGTCATGCCAATAGAAGCTAGATACTTGGGAATCCATGTTAACTTATGCTCAAGTCTTAAGGCTGAAAGTACGTCTGATAAAATATTACCAAGCACAACAATCAGGGCAAAGAATGTGAGTGTGGTAAAAAAAATGATTTTTTTCTGTCTTTGGTTTGCTGAGGTTCTGAAAGTATCACTTTTGCCTAGGAATGCCGCTTTTTCTGTTTCCCAAAAGCCAAAACCTTGCTCAATAGCTTCTGTATAGCTATTGAAGCTTAGAATAATTGTCCCAATAAATGTCACGCCTGCTAATAACATTGCTACTGGACCTAGCATGGGGCCTAGAATAACAAGACTGTGCAGTAAGCCTTGATAGGTCATAACCGCAGCAAAAGTAGAAGAAATAAGGATTGGGACAGAAGATATGGCTCTGACAATTTTTTGTTTAGATGAATAGTTTTCCTTGATCAGAGCCGTCTTTGAGTCGCTAGTTGTCTTGCGTAAATAAGTATTGATACTAAATAGTGTAAATTTACTAATCACATCAGGCATTTCATGGTGATACATTTTAAAAGTAATGTAGGCGCTAATCATTGAGCAAACTAATCCAATACTATAGCCAATAGCAAGGCCAGGCATGATATAAATGGCATAACCAAAGGTTGCAATAGCTGCAGCAAGGGCGCATATAAAAGCGAGTGTCTTTCCAAGCATGAAGGGGATGTAAGCACTAGAGCTCTTGTATTTCTTCAGCGCATAAACATAAGCCTGTTGAGCACTCTTTTCTTGATTGGGCTCAAGCGTTTCTAATTCCTCTATAGTTCCAGTAGACAGAGTCTCTTGTAATTTATTGGCGATGTGTTCTTTTTCTTGATTTGAAATATAACGACCAATGCGTAACTGATTATCACGAAGTGCTTGCGTGAATTCATTATAGATCAGGGAAAGAATTAATTTGCTATTGTCGTTGTCAGCTAAGTCATCTAAAGAATTGGATTCTGCTATTGGGAGTGTGCTCAGGTAATATAATAGTTGCCGAGTTTGCACATGTAATTGTGGTGTTCTTACAGGATTATACTGCCAGGAGGTGAGGCGTGATATGCCGTAAATACCCAGCCAAAATGGCGATGTGATTACCGCAATAGCTTTTGTGTGCCAACGATACTGGCTGAAACGATACCTGAGAGAAGGTGAAGGAAGTTTTCCTACTAGAAACGCTTCAATGGCCTCATTGCAATCCTTAGGTTGCGGATCATGTGGCATGACGTGAGGTCTCAATGTTAGGTACCAAGTGCATTTGATATTATTAATTTATTATTAAGAAAGTATTAAATCGCTAACAAAATTTAATGTAAAGGATTATTTTAAAAAATTATGCTTTTGTTTGTATTGTGTGAGGATAAAGTGAAGGCGTGATAAAACCAATCAAATTGAATTACTTACTAGGGTGTTTGTGCTTTACAATGCGTCTAAATTAGACTAAAATGGTTGTATATTAAGTGGGGATAACCTAAGAAAATATGTTCAAGCTGAGCCGTCTAACTGATTATGCTATTTTGATTGTGGCATCACTCTCTGATGACCGTGATGCTTTGCTCTCAACCATACAGCTAGCCGAGAAAACAAACTTACCATTAGCAACCATCCGCAAAGTGTTAGCCATGCTCAGCAAGCATGAGCTAGTGGTTGCCCAGCAAGGAGTCAATGGTGGCTATGTATTAACAAAGGCATCTTCTCATATTAGTTTGTTTTCTGTGATCGAAGCGATTGAAGGCGTTAATACTTTAGCTTCATGTCTTGATCATCAGCATTGCATGAGTGAGGCACGATGTCAGCTACAGTCTAGCTGGCAAACCCTTCACTATTGGTTGGTTTCGATGACACAACAAGTCTCAATTGCTGATATGATTCAAGGTTGTCATCACCATCCTTTGCACGCATTATTTCAATCCAGTTCATCAAAAAGGTTAGCCATATCATGACAACGATCGAAGCACCTATCCAGTCACACTTAGAACAGCGCTATGCCCACGGTTTTGTTACAGATATCGAGGCAGATACCTTGGCGCCAGGTTTGAGTGAAGACACCATTCGCTGGATTTCTCATAAAAAAAATGAGCCAGAGTTTTTGCTCGAATGGCGGTTAAAGGCTTTTCGGCACTGGCAAACCATGGAGCCACCAACTTGGGCACATCTTGATCAAGAGCCCATTGATTTCCAGGCAATCTCCTATTATTCCTCACCGCATGCGAAAAAGGATGGACCTAAAAGTTTAGACGAAGTTGATCCTAAGCTTCTTGAAACTTATGAAAAACTAGGTATCCCGTTACATGAAAGAGCTGCGTTAGCAGGTGTGGCAGTCGATGCTGTTTTTGATAGTGTTTCTGTGGCTACGACTTTCAAAGATAAGCTTAAAGAAGCAGGCGTTATTTTTTGTTCCTTTTCTGAAGCAGTGCAAGACTATCCCGATCTTATTCAACAGTATTTAGGCACAGTCGTGTCCTACAGAGATAATTTTTATGCTGCGCTCAACTCTGCAGTATTTAGTGATGGTTCTTTTGTTTTCATTCCAAAAGGGGTTCGCTGCCCCATGGAGTTATCAACTTATTTCCGAATTAATGCTGCTAATACTGGACAATTTGAGCGAACGTTAATTATTGCTGAAGACGATAGTTACGTCAGTTATCTTGAAGGGTGTACAGCACCTATGCGTGATGAAAACCAACTCCACGCAGCTGTGGTTGAGCTGGTTGCTCTAGATCGAGCAAAAATCAAATATTCAACAGTACAAAACTGGTATCCTGGTGATGAAGAAGGCCGTGGTGGTATCTATAATTTTGTAACCAAGCGGGGCGCTTGTCGCGGAGTAAAAAGCCATATTTCATGGACTCAGGTCGAAACAGGCTCTGCAATCACTTGGAAGTATCCTAGTGTGGTGCTAAAAGGGGATGATTCCGTTGGAGAATTCTATTCAGTTGCCTTAAGTCACTTGAAACAGCAGGCTGATACGGGCACTAAAATGATCCATCTAGGTAAAAATACTAAAAGCACGATTATATCAAAAGGTATCTCAGCAGGGCGTGGACAAAATGCTTACAGGGGGCTAGTTCGTATTGCTCCAACTGCCAAAAACGCACGTAATTTTACACAGTGTGACTCTCTTTTAATTGGAGACAGTTGTGGAGCGCATACTTTTCCGCATATTGATGCTGCTCGTTCTGATGCTGTAGTAGAGCACGAAGCATCAACGGCAAAAATTAGTGACAAGCAATTATTTTATTGCTTACAGCGTGGTATTAACGAGGAAGATGCCGTCTCTATGATTGTGAACGGATTTTGTCGGAATGTGTTTCAGCAGCTGCCTATGGAATTTGCAGTAGAGGCGCAAAAGTTATTAGAAGTTAGTTTAGAAGGGGCCATTGGTTAGCCTGAAAGTTAGAGAGTATAATTTATGAGTACAATAACAATTAACAATTTACATGTGTCTATTGCAGAGACGAGCAAGCCTATCCTAAAAGGTCTTTCTTTGCAGATGAATCCTGGAGAAGTCCATGCCATCATGGGGCCAAATGGTGCTGGTAAAAGCACCTTAGCCAATGTGCTTGCTGGTCACAAAGACTTACGCGTTGATGAGGGCGATATTCTCATGAATGGTAAAAGTCTTCTAGATTTATCTCCAGAGGATCGCTCATATCTTGGTTTGTTCAAGGCGTTCCAGTACCCTGTCTCTATCCCTGGTGTTAAAAATGCTTATTTCCTCAAAGCTGCGATGAATGCTCATCGAGCAGCTAAGGGTTTAGACCCACTAGACGCCATGGATTTTCTTGAAAAAGTAAAAGCCAGTATGGCGAGTGTGGGTATGGATGAGGCCTTTTTACATCGTGATGTTAATGATGGTTTTTCTGGGGGAGAGAAAAAGCGTAATGAAGTGCTACAAATGCTACTTTTAGAGCCTAGTTTTGGTGTGCTCGATGAAACTGACTCTGGTCTTGATATCGATGCATTGCAAACAGTAGCAAAAGGGGTTGAAAGCCTGCGTTCACCTGAGCGAAGTTTTTTAGTCATTACACATTATCAGCGTTTACTTGATTACATTAAGCCCGATTTTGTGCATGTTTTAGCGGATGGTCAAATTATTCACTCCGGGGATGCAAGTCTGGCCTTGACCTTAGAAAAACAGGGTTATGGTTGGTTAACAGAAAAAGAAGGTGCTTAGCATGAAGACTGCTGTATGGCCTATTGATGCAACATGGCAAGAGGCTTTTGACGGTGCAAAGCAACAGGCCTCACAAAAGGTCTGGGCCCAAGCCTTGACTCATACGAATGACCTAGTTTCTGATATGGCCTGGGTTGAATCTATGCTCAAACATTATGCCCAAAATCCTTGCTTGGTATGGGTAGATGGCATGTTTCAAGCCCAGTACAGCACGGCATCTTATCAGCGACAATCCTTAAGTGAGACTCAACAGTTGAGTTCTCTGCAGGATTATTTTGCAAGTTTAGGCGCAGGTCAGCAAACTGTTTCTGCATTACTGCCGTTGTGTTATGGAAGAGAATTCGATCAATATGTCTTCAGTGATAATAAGGCACAAACCATACAGCTACTTCATTTTGTGAGCCAGCCAGGGGTAGTAGCTCATTGTGCAGCTTATGCCGTTGCACAAGGTCAGTTTGAATTCCAGCAGCGTACCTTAGTTAAACCTGGTATAAAAGCCTTTATGAGTCAGCAATGCTCCCTAGAACTGGGCAAAAATGCAGTAGTGCGTCATGTACAGGTTCATCAAGATCAGGCTAACTTGCATTATGCTTGGCGTGTGAAGCAGCATCAAGCTAGCGATTATCAGTACCGTGCATTAGTGCTTTCGCAAGGCCATCAAAAGACGTATATAACAGTCGATCAGCTTGGAGAGAGAGCACAGACACAGTTATCTGGCTTACTCATGGGCAAGGCATGTGCTGAGCACCATGAGCACTGGCAAGTTAATCATAGGGCGGCGCATGGCCAATCTGATATGCACTTTCGTGCTATTATGGGAGGTCAATCTCAAGCCTCTTGGCAGGGGCATGCGCATGTTGATGAAGCAACACCTCACTGCGCAATTACACAAATGTGTCGACAGCTAATGACTAGCGACCAAGCAAGGATGCATGCAAAGCCAACTTTGACTATTTATTGTGATGAGGTCACCTGCACACATGGAGCCACATCGGGTCAGCTTGACGAAGCTGCATTATTTTATTGCCAAAGTCGTGGCCTTGGTCTTGAGCAAGCGCAATCTTTACTTATGATGGCTTTTGTTAATGAGTTAGTAGCTGCTTGGAATCAACCATGGTTAGATCGTTTAGTCCGAGAGTATCTTAATCAAGATGTTATGTGTATCACGGAGGTAGTGGATGAGTGTGTTACTTAAAGAAGAGCAGAGTGTAGCCTATCCTATTGACTCGATTCGTGCTGATTTTCCCATCCTCGAGCAAACTGTGCGTGGAAAGCCTCTGGTCTATCTGGATAATGCAGCCAGTACACAAAAGCCAAAAGCTGTGCTTGATCAATTGATGCATTACTATACTCATACCAATGCCAATGTACACCGAGGCGTTCATAGTTTAAGTGAGCAAGCAACACTGGCCTATGATCAAGCAAGAGCTCAAGTGCAGAGCTTTTTAGGCGCGGGTGATGCTTATGAGCTTATTTTTACGAGAGGCGCAACCGAGTCCATTAATTTAGTCGCGGCTGCCTATGGCAAAGCGCAGCTAAAACCAGGTGATGAAATTATTATTTCTTTATTAGAGCACCATTCTAACTGGGTGCCATGGCAGCAGCTTGCAAAAGAACAGGGGATAGTCTTGCATGTGTGTCCTGTGTCTGAGTCAGGACAGATCGATATGCATGCTTACTCACAATTGTTGTCGAACAAAACAGCGCTTGTAGCAATGACACATGTTTCTAATACCTTAGGCATTGAAACACCTATCAACAGTATTATAGCACAAGCCCATGAGGTTGGGGCTAAGGTTTTAGTCGATGGAACTCAAGCTGTTCCGCATCAGCCGGTTGATCTGGACGCACTAGATGCCGATTTTTACGTGTTTTCTGGTCATAAAATGTATGCTCCGATGGGGATCGGTGGCTTAGTAGTCAAAAAAAGTGTACTAGAGCTGATGCAGCCCTATCAAACAGGTGGAGGCATGATTAACACTGTGAGTGAAGCTTTAACGACTTTTGCTGAAGGTGTAGGGCGATTTGAAGCAGGTACTCCTAATGTAGCTGGGGCGGTAGGTTTGGCTGCTGCCTGTCAATATCTTACTAAACTCTCGATGGTAAGTGTTGCACAATATGAAGCGGTTTACACGCGTTATCTACTTGAGGCACTAGACACCATTCAAGCAGTGCGTGTGCTTGGTGACAAGCCTAAAGGTATTGTGTCTATGGTGGTAGATGGTGTACACCCGCATGATTTAGCGAGTCTTTTAGACCACCATGGGGTGGCATCTCGAGCAGGTCATCACTGTACCATGCCTTTAATGCATTTTTTCCAGGTGCCAGCCACCTTGAGGGTATCTGTGGGAATCTACAACACTTTAGAGGAAATCTCAGTGTTAATAAAGGCATTAGAGCAGGCTATTACTCTTTTTAAGCGAGGTTGAATATGGATTTATACCAAGAAATCATCATCGATCATGCCAAAACCCCCAGGAACTTTGGTTGCTGTGATAATCCAAGTCATCAGCAAGAGGGTAAAAACCCTTTGTGTGGCGACCAATTGCAAGTAAGCCTTGTGGTAGAAGATCATATCATTAAAGAGATTAAGTTTGACGGTGAGGGCTGTGCCATTTCTATGGCCTCTGCTTCTCTCATGACCGAGGCCATCACGGGCAAAACACTCGATGAAGTCAAATTACTTTTTGATGATGTCCATGCCATGTTAACAGGGCACCCAGAAGAGATTGTTTTAGAGTTAGGCAAATTACAAGTGCTCTCGGGTGTATCTGAATACCCTATGCGGGTGAAGTGTGCAAGTTTAGCATGGCATACATTAATTGCAGCACTTGAGAAGCAGCAGGCCTGTATAAGTACGGAAGGGGGAGAGGATGACTGAGACCATCACTGTATCTCCTGCGGCAAGAGCTCATATTACTGCGATTCGTGAAGAAAGAAATGAAGGGCCTGGTTTGGGCTTTTATTTAGGAGTTAAAAAAAGTGGTTGCAACGGTTGGTTGTATGCTCCTGATATTATTGACGAATTGTCTAGCGAGATCAGTGCCATCACGCATGATGATTATACCATCTATGTTGACTCGAAGGTATGGCCACTGCTTAAAGGTACTCACATTGACCTTGTCTCTAAAGACTTAGGGCAGAAAGTATTAATTTATCAAAATCCCAATGCAGCAAGTGAATGTGGTTGTGGTGAGAGTTTTTCAATTCAGGTGGCAGAGGATAACCAATGAGTGATCAAGCAACACAAAAGAATAGCAAATCTATGAATGAGGGTGTGTCTTCCGCCAATCATTCTGAACAAGCAAAAGCAGAAAACTCAAGTGAAGCAAAAACCCAGCCTGCTATGGTTTTGGTACGACGTGATTGTGATGCAGTGTTAGTGCCCACTGGCGTTGAGATAGAGCTTAAAAAGGGCACAGAGGTGCTTGTCATGCAATCGAAAGGCAGCTTTACTTTAAATGTTTACGGTAATATGGTGCGAGTGGCGAATCAAGACGCAGATGCGCTTGGTTTAGATCCCTTGCCTATGCCTGCTATCCCTGAGCATGAAACCCTTGATAACAAAATAATTGCTTTATTAAAAACTTGCTATGATCCAGAGATCCCAGTGAATATTTACGATTTAGGTTTAATCTATAACGTTGATATTTCACCATTGTCAAAATTTGAACATCATGTCAAAGTCACCATGACATTAACTGCTCCAGGGTGTGGCATGGGCCCCATTTTGTTAGAAGATATCAAGGCGGCTTGTGGTCAACTAAAAGAGGTAAGCTCTGTAGAGGTTGATTTAGTGTTTGATCCCCCTTGGGAGCGAGCTATGATGAGTCCTGAAGCTCAATTGACATTGGGTGTCTTTTAATGTGCTACCAATCACGCTAGATTACACGTATTTTGGGTCTAAGAAGACTATGCATTTGTAACCTCTTTTAAAGCGGGCATCATGTAATCAGGAGTAATAACCCCTAGTGCGGTCAAAATGCTGGGCGCAAATTGGCATGAATCTATCATTTTTCTTTGAGCTAGAGTGCAGGTTGGGCTTTTATGTGGATGCCAAATAAGAGATCCATAAGGTTGGTGATAGCCTGTCCCTTGGTCACGCATAACTGGCTTTAGCCCTAAGGTTTGAAAGTCCACTATCTCCGATCCAAGTTGGCAGGAGCTCTTTGGGGAGTTTGTGTGACCAATACTTAGATTGATAGCCGTATGTGTGGGGGAGTACTTCAGTGAAAATAGGGATTCTCCTGAGTTAAGTTTAAGACTTAAACATCTCTCAATGATACTGTCACATTGATTTTCATCATAGGCTTCAAGCACAAAGTCAGGATACATCGAGGGTTTTTCTTGACAAAGCCTATCCAACTGTAAATATTTTAATAATGCTTGTGTGTCCTCAATCATAATCTCATAAACACATTCGCCGCGATCAATAGCTTCTTGGCCCATACTACTTGCGATGACCAAATCATAACCATGCTTTTTGCTCCAAGATAAAAGTTGGTTGAGTTGTTGGTCAAAAATATGCATGGCTTTGATGATAGAAAAGCGATGTAGTGGGTCTGTCTCCTCTGGACTAGTATTGAAATCTTCTGGAAATGAATCTCGCCAGTAGCGATGCATTATACCAGCCACGTGGTTGCTAAAAAAAGTGGCAAAGTCCGGTTTGTTTTTATTTAAACTCTGCATGAAAAGGTCAAAGCTTAAAAGAGGTTGCATTAATGCACGGCGAGATCGCATTTTGGAATTGCGTTTTTCCAAATAGAGATGGTGCACAATCTTAGTGATAGTTTTGAGTGAAAGCTGCGTTAAGATAGCGCACAGGTGTTTGATATTCCCTGCTAGTTTTATATCGCGATTAATGCCCTTATTGGATTGTGTCGCTTTGAGGTTGAGTGCTTGAAAAGCTGAAAGGTGAGGTGGGAAGCTTGTGGCTTCAGGGGAAAAAGTATCGGGAAGATGAAAACACATGAGTGGGTGTGAGTTGACAGGGTAGCTTTGTAGCGGACCAAATAGTCCCACTTTTTTGCCTTGTTCAAGGAGCAGATCCCATAAGGGGGGGTAGTCTTTAGCGTTGTTTAAATTTTGATTAAGAAAACGAATGTGATGTTGGTCATTAGTCACACCTCTGTGCATGGTTGGCCAGGTTGACCAAGGGTGAAGTTCTCCAGAGTCTCGGGTATGCGTTTCCCACTGAAAGGAGTGGGTTAATAGCTTAGCGAGAGCTGAATGAGGATAGTTTTGCGTATAAAAATCAATGACCCGCCAGGGCACTTCGTTGAGTTCGTAGCATACGATTTTTCTTTTATTGATCAATTGTTTTCTCTATTCTTTGGGGCTTAATAAGAGGGGGGGATATAGTCATAGTGTTAATACAAGTATATACTATATCTATTATTACCATAGAAGAAAAACAATGTCTTCAATTTCTTATCGTCATGACATTACCGGCTTACGAGGCTTTGCGATTCTATCAGTTTTGATCTATCATGCATTTCCAGAGCTTGTTCCTGGCGGCTATCTTGGTGTTGATGTTTTTTTTGTGATCAGTGGTTATCTAATTTCCTCCATCATCATGGCAGAGTTACATCAGGACCAATTTTGTTTGACAAGTTTTTATCAGCGTCGCATCATGCGTTTGTTCCCATCTTTCATTGTTTGTCTTTGTGGTTGCATGATTGCTGGTTGGTTATGGCTGCTTCCTGAGGAGTATAAAAGCTTAAGTAAATTAGTTATCGCTGGCTCTGGTTTTTTTGCTAATTTCAAGCTCTACGACCAAGTGGGTTACTTCGATGTTATAGCTCAGTACAAGCCACTATTGCATTTATGGAGCTTGAGTATTGAGGAGCAATTTTATCTTATATTTCCGCTCTTAATGGTTTTTTTGACCAAACGCAATTTTCAGTATATGACTTTACTCATTGTGATGGCTATAAGCTCTTTTTTATATATGGCGTTTTTTCATAAAACCCATTTAGATTCAGTCTTTTTCTTGCCTTGGGGCCGGGTGTGGGAATTACTTTTAGGGGTGATACTTGCCAATGCTTTGTGGTTGCAGACGAGGTGTTTAGGTCTCTGTAAGAAACTAAGTAGTTATCGTATTAATCTTATGCCTATAATCATTGCTAGCTTGATGATTACTCCACTCTTTTTCCCTCGTGAGCACGCTTACCATATCTATTTCTTAATGGCTATCTTGCTTGGGTCTTGCTTAATTATGGTACAAAATAATAGTCAGCTTTTACGGCGACGTTTTTGTCAGTTTTTTGGTCGTATAAGTTATGCGTTATATTTGGTTCATTGGCCCGTATTATCTTATTTATGGATTCTTTATGCGGGATCACCTTCATCAACGCAAAAAATATTGGCACTTTTGGGCAGTGTGCTTGTGGCCACGTGTATGACTTATGGTCTGGAAAGAAAAATTAGACGACAGGAAAATCAGCGTAAGACATGCTTTTACTTAATCACTTTACTTCTTAGTGTTGTAGCTTTAGCCGCGGCTGTTGATATCAAGCAGGGTTTGCCCTATCGCATACATGGTGCGTTCAAGGGATTAAAGACAGGATTTGCTCAAGCTTGTGATAAAAAACAAATAGTGTGTCATTTGGGCAATAAAGAGGCAAAAAAAACTATGCTGATTTATGGTGATAGTCATGTAGGCCATCTATCACAAGCTCTTATTGATCATTTCTCTGACAACTATCGTATAGAATTGGTGTGGCAGGGAGCCTGTTTTATGGGGGATAGGGTGTCGGCTGGCCATTTGCAGGGGGATAGACGTAGGCGTTGCCAAGCATCAATTGATTATCTGAAGCACAAAAAAGGGCTATACTATGATACCGTCATTACTGGTCAGCGCTGGGAGGGATATGGCTGGTCCAAGGAGCAAGATTTTACAGCGCCAATTCAAGATCGCATTTACAACTTTGGTATCCATTCCAAGCGATTAATTATTGTAGGTAGTGCTCCTTCCGTTGATTTTGATTGCGAGCAAGCTAATTATCGACCGTATGCTTTGCAGACTAAACTATGTCAATCTCATAGACTTAATGCTGCGTCCAGTAGCTTTATTCGTGCAGCAAGCAGGCTCAAAGATGATGCATACTTTTTTCATCCTTCACAGCTTTTGTGTCCAGATGGTTCTTGTCAAGCTATTCATGGGAAGAGCTCTTTTTACGAGGATCACCATCACTTAAGTTATAAGGGAGCACAAGCTGTGGTAGATGCTTTAACTCCATGGATATATTAAAAAATTTGACTTTTTCACTTTAAATATAAACTTGAATCCTACCATCCAAAAAAATTTTTTGTTCGACTATAGTTATGACGAAAAGTTTAACGGAAATAATGATGTGGAATCAAAATAAGTTGTACGTAATGATTGGCGATGAAAACTATCTTTGTGAGGATATAGAGGCCTATATTCATCAATGCCGACGACGTGATGGCGTCTGTCGTGATTTGTTTAAGCGACATTTTTTATCAGGTCGAACGGTGCTTATGCATGCGGTTCGTCATGGTCGTATTCGAGTGATCTCGGTATTATTGGATGCTAAAGCTGAGCTTGATGCCATTGATCACAGGGGAAATACTGCTTTGCATTATGCGATTGAGCATGAGCGTCTTGATATTTTGAAAGTATTATGCCAAAAAGTGGTGCCTTTAGAATTACCTAATCAAAAAGGTTTGACTCCCATTCAGCTCGCTTATGAATTGGGGCAACTAGATACAGTATTGTTTCTTATTGATAGAGGCGCAAATTTAGATAACACGTTTATTCATACCAATCAAACCTTATTGATGATGTCAGTGATGGCAGGTCAACATCGGTTGATTCATTCGCTTATTCATCATGGTGCGGAGCTTGACTTTCAAGATCGTGTTTCAGGCCGATCTGCTCTTATGCATGCTGTGTGCTTAAATGATCGTAAAAGTATTGAAATGTTACTAGAAGCCGGTGCAAATGTACTACTCACTGATCACCATGGTCATAGTGTTTGGGAAGAAGCATTGCTGCTACAGGATCAAGGCTTAATTCAATTACTGATGAAGCATGGTGCGGCACTCGGTAAGGCACTGCAATCGAGTGAACTTAATCTGAAAGACTATGATCTCCAGCACTGTCCTTTGCTCGATGTCTCTTGGGATGGCGTACCTGCCTATCAATGTTTTGATGAGCTCGGACATGCCCTATTTTCAGGAGCTTTTGTTACTGTGTCTGACTATGTTGAGGCTCATTCTAGTCATCAGGAGTTAAAACAGGCAGTTAAGAGAGCTGTGCTTTATCATGTTTTTGATCTACCCAAGCTAAGATATTTTGATCGTCATACTGTGAAAGATAGAAAAGCGATGGTGTCGTTTGTGTTGTCTGCTGAGCGTGAGCTAATGCCTGGTTTAAAATCATCAGGTTTAGCCAAGGATGCAGTTAAAGTTAAAATGGATTACTTGGAGCGTATTGGCGATCTTTTAACTCCGCTCGAGCGTATTGTTGGCTTTGTGGATAAAATGGATGTTGAAACGCGTGATGCCTTTGGTGATTTATGTATGACGTATACAGAGTTATCAAGCCAGGCAGGAACATTGGATGAGCGGCAGCATGTGTATCGATTGATTCCAAAAGGCGCAGCATGTCGTTCTCAAGGGTTGATTGAAATGATCGAACATGAGTATGAAAAAGTCTATCGCATGACACTTTCCCCTTTGATTGCTTTAAAAAGTATTGAGCCTTTATATCACGAGTTAGGCTTTGATTTTGATCTAGATAAAGAGCTCAATGAGAAAGATGATTTTCAAGGTGTTCATGTGAACTCTGAATCAGCCTCTCATGTTCAATCAAAGCTCTTTTTGAAAATCTTGGCGGCCAGGCAAGAATTAGAAAAAAATAATTTAGAGCAGTCATTGGGGTTTGAGGATAAATAATACGCAAAAGTAATAAAGCACAGAGAGACTTTTTCAGCTTGATTACTTGTGGCGTTTAATAAGACTTTGCCCAAATGACTCGTTGTTGACTTGGTTGCCCTGAAAAGGGGCAGGTGCCTGGCTCAGAGGCCTCAAATGGAATGCAGCGGATTGTGACTTTAAGTTCTTTTTTAATGATGTCCTCTGTTTCAGGGCTGCCATCCCAGTGTGCGAGTACAAAGCCATTGCCTTCTTTGTTGTTATCGGCGAAGTGCTGGTAAAAGTCTTCTTTTGTGTCGATAAGCTTGGTGTTGTCTTGTTGAAAAGCAAGTGCTTTGTCAAAGCAATGTTGTTGTAGGCTTGCTAAGAGCTGAGGAGCTTTGAGTGTCAGTTGCTCTAGCGTATAGGATTGGCGATCTTTGGGGGATTCATGGCGCATCACCACGGAAAGTTTGTTTTGTTCTAGCTCTTGTTGGCCGATTTCAATGCGCATGGGGGCGCCTTTTTTTATCCAATGCCAATTTCTTCCTTTGAGATGTGTTTTTCGATCAACATGAACACGCAAAGGGGTCGCGTCAAGGTGCACTTTGCTAAGTGCTGCAGCGATGGTATCGCAATAGGATAGGATAGCCTGTTCATCAGCATCTTTACGAATAATAGGGAGAATAATAATTTGTTGAGGCGCTACTTTGGGAGGCAGTACTAAGCCATCATCATCACTATGGGTCATGATTAAGCCACCAATAAGGCGCGTCGAGACGCCCCATGAGGTTGTCCAGGCATGCTGTAGTTGTCCTTCGGCATCCGTAAACTGAATATCAAAGGCTTTGGAAAAACTTTGTGCAAGAAAATGTGAAGTGCCTGCTTGAAGAGCTTTTTTATCTTGCATCATCGCTTCAATACAATAAGTAGCTTTTGCGCCAGGAAAGCGTTCTGATGCTGATTTTTCGCCAACGAGGACAGGCATGGCAAGAGTTTCCTGTGCAAATTTTACGTATTCTTGCAGCATTTTTTCAGCTTCGTGTTGTGCTTCTTCTTCAGTGGCATGAGCGGTGTGTCCTTCTTGCCACAAAAACTCAGTGGTTCGTAAAAACATACGAGTGCGCATTTCCCAGCGAACAACATTAGCCCATTGGTTGATCATGCAAGGTAAGTCACGCCATGATTGAACCCAGCGCGACATGGCATCACCAATGATCGCTTCAGAAGTAGGCCTAACAATTAACGGTTCTTCCAGGGGGCTTGCTGGAATAAGCTTGCCATCTTGATCTTGTACAAGTTTGCTATGTGTGACAACAGCGCATTCCTTAGCAAAACCATCTACGTGATCGGCTTCTTTTTCAAGAAAACTCAGGGGAATAAACAAGGGGCAATAAATGTTTTCGTGCCCAGTCTCTTTAATTTGTTGATCTAGTTGTCTTTGGATAAGCTCCCAAATACCATAACCCCAGGGCTTGATAATCATACAGCCACGCACAGGTGATATTTCGGCAAGATCCGATGCTTTGATCACTTGTTGGTACCATTCGGGGTAATTTTCTTGGCGTGTTGGATTAATCGCGTGTTTTGGCATGTCTTAGAATAACCTTAAAAGCATGAGTTTACACTAGATCTTTACCCTTTACTAGCGGTGATTAGGAGCTTCTTTTTTTAAGCTGCAGCATGATTCCAGCTTAGCAGATGCTGCATTCGCCGCTCTTCTCCATCTCCTCCATAATCTCTGGATTGATGCCTAGTGCTGAGGATGTCTGACTAAACATACTCTCTAGTTCAAGAGGTGATCGCTCAGCCATAGCATTCGTTTGATTCATCGCTAATTCTGCAATAATATGAGCTGCTGATGGCCTTTCCCTCTGTTTTCGAGTTGCGCAATAGATATTAAAAGCTTCAACCATCAAGGGTAGTTGCTCGCGTTGGGATTTCATAGATGCAAAGGTTTGCTGTTGTACCACCTTCATATCCAGCTGTGCAATTAGTGCTAAGGTGTCTTCAGATAATAGTTGGTTCTGTACTTGCATGAGATCGTCTATGAACTGTTTGCAATAGAGCTCATTGATTCTTGTTTCACGACTCTTCGCATACATCGCATTATTTGCGCTAATAAGTTCTTTTGTGAAGAGATCTTGTTCTTTGAGGATTGCAGGACTAGTCTGGATCTCCCACATTTTCTTATAGCCGATTGATTTGATAATATGATTTTGGTGGTCTTCTACCTTGTGCTCAAGCTGGGTTAAAATACGACCTCGTGGATCCGCCTTGCTTTCAGATGCTCGTTGCTGTAATTGGATGTGTTTAAGCTCTCTTTGCAAAGTGCTGGAGGATTCTCCTGAGCGCATTATGGTTAAAAGAAGGGATTTCATTGCCTCAGATAAGCGTTTAAATAACTCTACACGATGATTAGTAAAAGGCAGAAGAGGGTATAAATCTTGCGTTGCCTTTGAGCGTCCACTCAGCAACTGTAACAGCACAGGTCTTTGTTGTTCGTCGTTGAGATCAGATTTACAGAGCTCTTGTGCGAGTTGCTCTATCTTGTTTTGTTTCTGGTAGTGATCAATCCAAATTTTAAAAATAGACTTGAAAGCTGGTTTATCCACAGTAGTATAGTAAGCATGAAGTAAATGACTTAGCTCTACAATTTGGCCTTTGATCTTTATCTTACGATAAGTCTCTGTGAGTAAGCTTGGTATGTTAGTCATAGCAAACTCAAGTCCCTGAGTATCAGGTTCGGGTGATTTTCTTTGCAGTGCTTTGATGATGTCTAAGCCATGCCCTTGCTTCCCTATGAGTGACCACTCGGCTTTACTATAAAAATTACTTAAAAGAAAGTAGTGTTGGGCCTCAAAAAGATCCCTGACTAAACTAATCTTCTCAGCGCTAATCGTATGGATAAGTGCACGAATAGAATCTAAGACGTCCTGTGTGACAGAGTCCTCTGCATTTGCAGCAAGGGCAGTAGCATTTTGGTAGCTATTGTATAGAATGCCTACTTTTTCTAATAGGCTTGTAGTGGTGCTTAAGGTGGCCATAAGATCACGTGTTTCTTTCAGCAACGGTTGTATTGCTTCGTCAGTGAGTGTGCTTTTAGCAGTACTTTGTGGTTTGGCTGAATGTTTTTTTGTTTTCCCTTTTTTCTTGCCTTTTCCCTCTTTTTGTGGTTTTGAGCGTGCCTTTTCTGATGCTTCTTTATCTTCCGTTATACTTTGACCCAAAGCTTGAGATGTTGGTGCAACAAGTGATCGCATAAAAGAGAGCTCTGGCCCGATGAACCAGTCATCAGGCATCCATACTGCAGACGTGCTGAATGTCGACACAATTTTTTGTGTAGCTGTATACCATGCTTGTGGATCAGATAGGGAGCTAAGATCGTATTTTTGAGTCTCGTAGTCAGTATAAATACTTTTAGCATGTGCAAGATAGGCGGTTTGGATATCACTTATGAGAGTATCGACGACTTGTTCAGCTCGTGCTTTTAGTGCAGGGTGATTGAGTTTTATGATGGTATAAGTAGGGGGCTCGGAGTTTAGGTCTACAGACTCAAAAAGATGAACAAAGCTATCATCCATTTGTTTATAGCTATGTAAACGGTAGTTATTTCCGTCTTGTTGAAAATGACAGGTGTAATGATATTCGGATAGGTCAAATTGTTGTTCACTATAGTTTTGGTGCAAGCTCACGTGTTGTTCTTGTATGTCTAGGCCTTCCAGTGGTTGATGCACTTTGAAATAAAGGTAGTTTTTGGCATCACCTTCTCGATCGATGATGTGCTTTTCTACAAAGCTGTGTGACGAGAGGTTGAGTTTCCCATGAAGTTTAAGCCACTGAAAATGATTAGACTGACACATAAGAATGTTACCTTGTTACCGATGTACAAAGGTAATATTATGCTTTTTTATTGTTAATTTTGTCTTAAATTTAATGGCTTCGTGTGGCCATAAGTTCAATCAGAGTGGTGAGTGTTGTGTGATGGTCTGATTGGGGTAGTGCGTTAAGGTGATCGAGTGCTTGGCTAAAGTGATAGTGTTGCTTGTCGTAGGCGTAGTTAAGTGATTGAAGTTCCTCAAGTAAACTTAGGCAGTCATGAAAGTCCCATGCTTTCTCACCGTTAAAGTGTTGACGCAAATGTTGTTGCTGTGCCCCTGAGGCGTGTTGTAGGGCATGTATGATAGGAAGAGTCACTTTTCCTTCATGAAAATCATCTCCGGTGTTCTTGCCCAGCTTTTGGCTATCGCCGTTGTAGTCAAGTAGATCATCAGTCAGTTGATAGGCGATGCCAAAATGGCGTCCTAGCGCTTGTAAGTGTTGTTGTTGGGCTTCGTTAGCCCCTGTGATCATGCCTGCTAATTCTGTTGCTGCAGCAAACAGAGCGCTGGTTTTGTGGTCGATGATGGTGAAGTGTGTGGCTTCATCGAGTTTTTCATCATTGCTGTAGACCAGCTGCATGACTTCACCTTCGGCAATAATATTAGTTGTGTCGGCAAGAGTGGCAAATACCTGGGGGTGATTAAGTCGGGCCATCAGCTGAAAACTACGTGAGTAGAGGAAGTCGCCCACTAAAACACTGATGGAGTTGCCCCACTGGGCATTGGCAGTAATTTTACCACGGCGTTGGGTGGAATCGTCTACTACGTCGTCATGAAGGAGTGTAGCCGTGTGGATAAGTTCGATAATGGCTGCAAGCTCAATGGCTTTAGGGTGATTAGGATGAAATAGATTGGCGCACAGTAGGGTGAGAAGAGGGCGGAGGCGTTTGCCAGGGTTTTCAGTGATGTGTTGGCTAATGGTGTTGATATCGGCAATATTGGACTTAAGAGACTCGCTAATCACTTGGTTGAGCTGCTCAAGCTGGGGCTTAAGTTTTTGCTTAAGACGCAATAAAGAGAGAGTTGACATAAGGCTGACGATGAACACTTTGGTTTATTTTGCAGAAAAATAGAGGCGATTCCAAGTCTTAAATAAGCGAGATGAGTTTTTTCTGTTAAAAAGCTTGCCTAATGGCTTAAAATTCACTAAAATACTGAGTCTTCTGATAAGAAATATCACAATTGTGGAGTAAAGCATGTACGCGGTCATTATTTCAGGTGGAAAGCAACACCGAGTTAAACTGAATCAAACGTTGAAGTTAGAGAAGCTAAAAGCCAATGTCGGTGAAGAAGTGACGTTTAACGAAGTTTTGTTAGTTGTCGAGGGTGATCAAGTGCAAGTTGGTCAACCTTTAGTTGAAAGCGTTGTGGTTAAAGCAGTTGTCAAAGAGCAGATGCGTGACAAAAAAATCAATATCATCAAGTTTAAGCGTCGTAAGCACTCCATGAAGCGTATGGGGCATCGACAGGATCTCACGGTTGTTGAGATTACTCAAATTGGTGATCATAAGGCCGAAGCCAAGCCTGCCGCTAAGAAAAAAGCAGCTGCTCCTAAAGCAGAAGTAGCATCAGATGAGAAAAAGCCAGCAGCTAAGAAACCAGCAGCAGAAGATAAAAAGCCTGCGGCTAAGAAACCAGCAGCAGAAGATAAAAAGCCTGCAGCTAAAAAGCCAGCCGCTAAGAAACCAGCAGCAGAAGACAAAAAGCCTGCAGCTAAGAAACCAGCAGCTAAAAAGCCTGCAGCTAAAAAGCCAGCTGCAAAGAAAACTGAAGATAAGTAATTTGATTGATTAGATAGGAGTTTGTCATGGCACATAAAAAAGCAGGGGGTAGTACCCGTAACGGTCGCGATTCGAATCCCAAGTATTTAGGGGTAAAAGCCTTTGGTGGCGAGCATGTTTCAGCTGGCTCTATCATTGTGCGTCAACGAGGTACGGCATTTCATGCGGGCCCAAACGTAGGTGTAGGGCGTGATCACACACTTTACGCGTTGACAGAAGGAAAAGTTGTTTTTCGTGTGACAGGCTTGCCTAAGCGTCGCCATGTTAGTATTGAGCCTGTTGCTGAATAAGTCAGCATCATTAGGCTAAAAAGAAACCTCGTTTTACGAGGTTTTTTTTTCTAGAGGAGTTAGGCCATGAAATTTGTCGATGAAGTCAGTATTGTTGTTCAGGCAGGCAACGGTGGCAGGGGGAGCTTGAGTTTTCGTCGTGAAAAATTCGTAGAGTTTGGAGGCCCTGATGGCGGTGATGGTGGTGATGGTGGTCATGTATTTTGTGAGGCCTCAGGCGCTCTAAATACCTTGGTGGACTACCGTTTTGCGCGTCGTCATCAAGCAAAAAATGGCCAGGCCGGCATGGGGCGTAATCGCACTGGGGCACGAGGTGATGATTTGGTGCTGCAGGTGCCATGTGGCACGCGTATCGTTGATGAAGCGACAGAAGAGGTGATTGCTGATCTCACAACAGATGGTCAGCGCTCGATGGTGGCGCGAGGTGGCGAGCATGGTTTGGGCAATGCTCGGTTTAAAAGCAGCACGAATCAAGCGCCACGCCGCACAACACCAGGGACAGAAGGTGAGCTTAGAGAAATCCGTATGGAGCTGAACGTTCTAGCTGATGTAGGCTTGTTAGGTTTGCCCAATGCAGGTAAATCAACTTTAATTTCCTCTGTTTCTGCAGCAAAGCCTAAGATAGCTGATTATCCGTTTACCACCTTGCATCCCCATTTGGGCGTTGTGAAGGTGGGAGCTTATCAAAGTTTTGTGATGGCCGATATCCCTGGGATTATTGAGGGTGCTTCTGAAGGTCATGGATTGGGGATTCAGTTTTTAAAGCATGTCTCAAGAACTTCTGTGTTATTACATGTTTTAGATTTAGCGCCACAGGATGGCAGTTCACCAGTGGCCGCCTTTCGTCAGATTGAGCAGGAGCTTGAGGCTTTTGATCATGATTTGAAGGCAAAGCCTCGTTATTTGGTGCTGAATAAGAAGGATCTATTAGCTGATGAGGTGTGTGCGCAGCATGTAGCAGCCATCATAAAAGAGCTAAACTGGCATGATCCTTACTATGTCGTGTCGGCTGCAACCGGTGAGGGCCTAGAGGCCTTGTGCTATGATATCATGAAGCTGGTCTCGGCTAGTAGCTGAAGGTAGGCCTTAAACCTCCACAATTAGCATAAACTATGGGTGAGCCTCATTGAGCAATTGTGGCACTTTATCAAGCGGGCATGGCCTATAATAGCCTATCATAGGGGTGTAGGCAGTTTTATTATAAGTTTTGCCGTCACCTGTTCTTGGTGCATTTCTAGAAATATTCTCAAGTTTATCAGCGTCCTTTTCCTCCTAGCCTTGGTCGTTGATGATAGTCGGGTTCGTTTCTATTTTTGGCGTTTTGTGCATCTTCATCTAGGTCAACTACATTTGAAATATCAGGATCTGACCCAAGCCCTCCATTTTCCCCAGGGCTTTTCTTTGCGCTCGGATTGACTCTTGCCACTTGCGCCTGCATTTGCTTCCCTAGAAGT
The DNA here is from genome assembly GCA_047404175.1 of Legionellales bacterium. GTDB lineage: Bacteria > Pseudomonadota > Gammaproteobacteria > M30B25 > M30B25 > M30B25. The sequence continues at coordinate 32,767 of JBDOIW010000065.1, forward strand.
CTTACATTTGCTCCACCTGTTTTCGCTTTTGGAGCTGGTGAAGATTGAGATACCTTCGTTTCAAATAGTATTCTTGCATCTTCTTTGACTTCCAATGCTATCTGGACTAGATTTTCAAATGGATTTCCATCAGTATCACAGAGCATAGCATCATTGACAAACTGCCAGCATGATTCAAAGTCATTATGTTTTGTGAACGAATCATCCTGCATTTGGAATAGTGCTAGTTGTACAAGCAACTGTGTAAAAACATTATTCACATTACTTTGATTTACATCTAGTCCAAGCATCGTCTGAATGGCTTTAAAATTTACTTCACTTTGAGCAGTATCAAGTAATTGGAATAGTGATTCGAATTGACGTGCCGTTAATATCATAAGCTTGCTAGGGTCAATTTGAATTTCCATTGCATTTGGTTTTTTAGCTTGATTAACCGCTGCAACTTGTCTTGCTGCAACTTGTCTTACGTATGAATCACCATTGGTTTGGAGAAAATTTGCATCGACGATGTTGGCGTATTTTTGACCTTGTTGTAGGGGGGGTAATTTCCGACTTTCATTACTACCGCTATTAACAGCATCAAATAGACTCTTGAGTAAATGTGCACACGTTGTTTTTTGTTTAATAGCTTTAATCAGGTCTGTTCTCCCTGCGGCAGTGTTTACATGGCGTTTTATAAGCTTTGCCAGATTTTGAGCTTTTTTTTGGTATTCATTTTGGTATTGCTCAGCTGTACTTGAATTTTGTTTACTTCTATTTCTATCTAGCATCATTTCACGGGCTCTTTCGATAATTTCTGCCAATCTACCCATGGTATTAATATCATCATTGATGAAGACTGGGGCCTCTTGGATGGCCTCTTGGATGGCCTCTATGATTGTTTGCGTGTGACTATCTCCGGTGCGCTCTTGCAAATCACTCATAACACTAATAAGCATAAGCCTAGTTCCCTCTTGGGGGGGGGGGGTGTTTTTGTATATTGTCTGCTATAGAAAGTTTTAATCTCTGGTTTTTTATCTTTAACTGTTTGTTCTCTTGCATGATTTTTTGATTTTTATTTCTATCCGATATAGCCCCGTCTAGTATTTCATGGTTGTATATAAGTTGCTGATTAATTGATGTCGCACTTATAATATTAGTAACCAAATCTCCATTATAATTCACAGCAGCAGCCCTTGAGCCGCCTGGAGTGCGACCAGCTCTTCCAGCAGAGTGAGGATTTGAGTCTCCACCAGCAGCAGCCCTTGAGCCGCCTGGACGGCGACCAAGTCTTTCAGCAGAAGCAGCCCTTGGGCCTCCACCAGTAGCTTTCTTACGTTGATTTGGGCCTCCAGCAGAAGCAGCCTTTAGGCCTCCACCAGAGGTAGCTGCTGCCCGAGATGGTTTGGTAACAGAAGCATACAACTCCTCTAGTAGAGCACCCTCAGCATTTACAGGTTTTCCGTCCTCATTTACAAGTTGTCCTCTCGGATTTACAAGTTCTCCGTCCTCATCTTTAAATATCATTACAAGTTTTCCGTCACTATCTACAAACTCTTGCTGATTATTTAAAACTATCCCTGGCTGTCTTGTACTTATACCATGCTTATTTTTTATGATGCCAGTATCACTAACACTTTCATATAAAATACCATTATTTGCAGCATTACTATTTGCAGCATTTCCCGCGTCAGGTTTACCTGAACCGCCACTCGCGATAACACCATCAGCAGTAGCATATGTAGAACCGCTAGCATTAGGGGGTTGCGTAGGAGACCCACTGGATGCTGCTCTTCCTTGAGATTGCTTTGGCGCCGCTTGTATATTTTTCGCATCGATTAATCGTTGTACATTATCCTTTAAACGCTTTGCAGCCCCTATTAAGCTGTCAAGTGGTGTTTGCGCACCTGTGTCTTGATCTGCTTTTGCCAGCGGATTACTGTTTGCATCTTTATCTATCGTGAGGAGATATTCCCAGGCTGTTGCAAAGTCTGTGCAGGTATTACCCTCTGTATCTATTAAATCTTGTACCTTGTTTGCAAACATATGCGCAAGGGCCTTGTTCATGTCTTTTGATTCTTTTGTCTCTACATCCAAAAATACTCCTACCTCAAGAAAGTTATTTTCATGCACAGCAGTCTCTAGAGACTTTAGTGCTTGTTTACCTGGCCAACTAATATTACTAAATTCAGTGGCAGTGGCGGTAGTTGGTGCACTTGCTGTCTTAGGGGGGGCTGCTGATTTCGCTATTGTAGCTTTTTTAGCCGCTGCTTTTTTAGCTTTTTTTGCCGTTGCAGCTTGTGCTTTTTGTGCTTTCACGTATGATTCACCCATGGTGGCAATAAATTTGGCATTAACAATATTTTTATATTGTCTCTCATCGGTTGGAGGATCTATCTTTGTTTCTCTTTGCGCATTAATAGCATTAAATATAGTTTTGAGATGAGAGCTTCGAACCTTACTTTCACCTTCCTCTTTGAGGGCGTTGAGGATTTGTGTAGCACTATTGTCTTTATTTCTTTTACCAATAGATTTTTTTATTAAATTGCCGAGTGGGGTATATGCCTGTAAACTGTCTAGTTGTTGTGGATTACTTTTACGTATATCTTTACGATATTTTGACAGCTGTTTAATCTTAGTAGCTAATTCTTGTTTACTTCCCATCTAATCTCCCCTTAATTTTGAATAAACTAAGTATAGTGAGTTTTTTTATTTTTTTGGTTGTTGGCTCAGGATCTTGAGAGCGTCAAAACAAGGATCATTAAAGGAGTTTAGGGGCTCGGTAGTAGAGGAGGGAAATAGTCTTAATGGTCTTCATCTAAGAAGATGCTATGAATGACTGGAAGAGATTGATGCCTACGGTGTGGCGTCATCGTTCTCAGAGTCGGTATCGATGTGGATGTAACCATCAGAGGATTGATCTAATTGCTTCTCTTGTGCAAATAAGCTTTGAACGGCTGTGTTTTCGTGTTTGGCTTTATCAGGATTGTGCTCGAATTTATTTTCATTCAATAAGGCTTCATAATGATTCCAGTCCAAAGCTTCTTGACGCTCAGGTGGGCTATCGCCTTGATGCATTTTGTTATAGTCTCGTAACCGCCTAGCCAGAGATTTAAATTGCCGTAGTGTGTATTTGCTGCTTTGAGCTGCTTCTTTATCTGCACGAAGTGCTTTCACTTCATCCATAACGTGCAAGTTGGGTAGGGTATTTTCTAATGAGGCATAAATTGCTTCACTGGTGTCTTGATGAGCCTCTGCGGACTGTTGTGCAGGACCTGCTTGTTTTGCATCAATAGCTTTGGAAGCCTTGCGATGAGCACTGTCAGAACTTTTTTGTTTGTGCGCTTTGCTTAGTAATGGTGCTGACTTTTTTCCCTGATCGACAGGAAAAGGAATGCTTGGATGGTAAACAACCATCTTTAAGAGACTCTCTACTACAGATTTTGTACTAGTAAAATCGATAGCCTTGAAGGGCTCTTGTTGAGGAGTGCTAAAGCTATTGGGTGACAAGGAAGGTCTTTTTTTAGCCTTACTTGGTGTTTTGGGTAGCTTCTTCGCTGTGTTTAATGGTTTTGATGAGGTTTTGCTGGTATTGATGCCAGCGTTGAAGTCGGACTTCTTTTTGTAGGGGTCCATGGCAGCCTAAAATGAATAATTATGCGTTAAGTATAGAGAGTTTTTCTATTTTTTCTGATAAAACGTGCTTTTTTTTCGTTGCGATCAGATGGTTTTATCTTGCGGTAGTTTAGCGAGTACCAAGTGGAAGCCCTTGGTCCTAAGATCTAGCATGTATTTGAGTATGAGTGCAGCAGAGTTGTTTCTGCTTTTAGCTTGGTGTGAAGCTGGATCGCTGAGATTCAATGCACTCTTTTAGCATCTGTTTGGTTTCATCTGAGCATGGTATGGTTGGTTGTTGATGTTTTCGTCTAAAGATGCCCATAAGTTCATGATTGAATTCTCTATTTCCCCGGTTTTGTTGTATTGTTTGTATTAGTTTACTTTGAATTTCTTCTGGTGGAAATTGTTGTGATGTTAAACCTGAGTCACGGATATCACCTTGTATCGATTTGAGGTTTGCCCCAAAATTTCTTCCGGCTTCATGACGTTTTAAATGACCTTCGTAAAATTGATTAATAATCTCGGCTTTTGTAGCATCAATAGATGCTTTGTCTACTACAACCGGGTTTTTCACATGATCTTCCTCTCTTACCTGTACCTCGTCGTTGGTCATAACTCTTGCATGGATTTGTTTAAGACATTCTGTAAGCCCCTCTTGAGCATCTGGATCCTCTGTATGAATACTAACCAGGTGTTGAATGATTGCATCTATATTTTTTAGCTCAGGCATATTCATATCATAGTGTTTGTTAGCCATCTCGAATAATTCCACATTTGCTTCATCGCTTTTGCTAACTTGTTTTAGATAATCATACTTTGATTTCATTTCTCCCTCATTAAGCTTTTTGGTAAGTTCAAATTCACAAGCAAAAGATAATAGAGTCCGAAAATCTTGACCGACTAATATTTGAGGCAATATAGAATAAAATTCTTCATTTTTTTGGGTGTTTTTTAATGTTTGAATAGCCGTTAGTAACGGATTTTTAAATGTCCCTCCGGTTAGACTTGTATCTGCATTTACAAGTTCTTCTAGCTTAGCTAATTCATTGTAGCCACCATGCATGAGTATGCACTCATACATGTGAATTTTAGTACGGTCATATCCATCAGGAAAATTAATCTGGAATTGCTCACTAAGAACCTCTCGTGATGATGGTATTTTTGTCCCTTTTCCTGAAGCCTCTTGAGACTCCTTATCCTCTAATGAGATGAGATGAGTAATAGCATCATTCATGTCAGTTGGTATGCTTGCCTCTTTAAGTAGTTCTACGTAAGCTTCAGCACGCGCGGGTTTTGGTAAAAATGTTAGCAGAGTGGCTTTGATTTTGTCCAAATTATCCTCGAGTGTTTGAGCTCCACCTTTTAACTTGAAGCAATTTTCTGGATGTTCTACAAAAAGCTCCGTAATATTAAGGCTATCCATGAAGCCTATTTTTGCTGCTTTGTTCCATTGGTATTCAGATCTGCTGCCTTTTTTTCCTTCTACTTTATCAGATTTTTCTAGATATTCTGTTATAACAGTATCTAATGAATCGAGTACCCAATAGTCAGGTTCATCCTCATCCTCTGGAATTACATGATATCTGGCTTTCCTGCCTAATACTAAAGCTAGTAAAATAGATTCTTCTTTTGTTCCTGGGCCATTGTGCTCTCCGTATTCTAGACTTAGGTAATCATTGAAATCATATCCATGAATCTGTTCTATATCCTCGCTCAGTTTTATAGTAGGCTCAAACATGACCTCAGCATCATCATCCATATGTTTGCCGGCTCCACTCACATTTTTTTTAGTTGGGGTAGTTTCACTCGTAGGTGAAGCCTGATTCACTATCTGTTTTAATCCTTTTGTTAGACTGACTTCATTGCCATATGGGCCTGGAATTTTGGTTATGGGTGTTATAAGCTTGTCGCTTATTATGCCCAAGATAGCCTTGGCCACGTCAGGGTCTTGATTGACGTGATTAAAGAAGGTCTCCAGTTGTCCCGTATCTGCCGTCCTTGGTTGTGGAGTCATGTTTCCAGATTGGGACGTTTTTGGCCATACCCTATCAACAATTTCTTGAGCTTTTTGTCTAGGTGTTGGAGCTGTTGAATCGGCCAGCTTTTTTTCTTCCTTGGCCTTGGCTTTAACTGCCTGATCATAATAGGTAGCCAATCTTTGGTTGGTAACCTCAATATTAAAGGTTTCTCCATTTGATGTTGTGCAAGAGATTGTTGTTTTGCCCATAGAATCTGACTTAATTTCTGTAATATTTATCGACTTATTAACCATTTCTTTTGCATGCTTATGCACAGCAACTCTAAGCTCGCCAAACCTCTGTTTTATCTGGCCTAAAAGTTTCGAGTTCGACTTCCCATACTTTTTATCTAATGCATCAAAATAATCTTTACCTTTACTTTCGCTTGACATTTCTAAGCCTGTTAGTGTCTGAAAGCTTTTACTGTCCGTGTTTAAAATAGCTAGTGCAATATTATTAATACTCTCCTCATCAGCTGTTACAACCGTAGCTTTTTGAGCACTCTTGGCACTCTTTTTTGCCAGACTCGTCTTTACAATAGCTATACTCCCATCGACAAGTTTTTGAGCTTTTGGTAAGGAGAATAGCGGATGATTTTTAAGTTGAGAGAGGGTATGCAAGTATTTATTATTTTTTACTCCTTTAGCTGAGGGAGTGATCTGAACATTTAGTCCCTTGAGTAGTGCCTGTGGTTTATCCATCACCATTGTTAACAGTTTTTCGCTTGGGTTTAGGTTTTGTTTTGTAGGTGTGGTCGTTTGGATGCTATCTACCTTTCTCATAATAGTTGTGTAACGACTTTCATCAAACATTTTGTAATCATTTTGCTTTTTATTCAATGCTCGATCTAAATCAAGGTTTTGAGGTACTTGAACGCCACCTTCATCAATGATCCCACATGTTTTAAGGAGATCCTTAGACTCTTTATGGTCATCAACTCTGAATAGCGCATAAGCAAGAACTGTGTCCTGGCTGGGTGGTGATGTGCGACCTTGCCTTATAGCGTTGATTGCGTTCAAATTAAGGCCAGTGTATATGGCAAGTGCCTCTTGTTGTGCTTTTTGTTTTGCATTGCTTTTGCTTGGCATATTTCTTCTCAGTCAATTTATCTTAGCGAAAGTGTAGATAGTTTTTTTATTTTTTCTGCTGAGTTTCTATGAGAGGGGTTAGGGCAAAGAGCTAGTAAAAACATAGGTCGAAGAATGATGGGGTGTGTGGGGATGCATGCCTAGAGCTTGCCATAGGTGGTATGGCACTTATTTTACATTATTATGATTTTTTCTTTTTATATCGTTTGGAGTTTGTGCTTTTGAAGTAGCTTTGGTCTTTGCTCATTGCTACAAGTAAGATTAGTATGGTGATATTCAGTATGGATTTAAGCTTAGTATTTCTTTTTTTGTTTTGTGGCTGTTGGCTTTGTGCGCTAAGAATTAATCACTTTAAGTGTGTGTCTTAGTTTTCACACTTAACAATGAGAATAGTTAAAAAAAGAAAAAGATGAATTGAGCTTGCCGCACAAGGTGTTCTTGCAAATAAAGCTCTTAAGCTGCTTTTACTCTAGCGTTAAGGCGGCTTTTGTAGCGTGAGGCAGTGTTTTTCTTGAGAATGCCTTTGGTTACCATGCCGTCAATAAGCTTTTGTGCTGCGCGATAAGCTTCGGATGCAGCTTCCTTTTTGCCATCGTTGCAAGAGGCAATCACTTTTTTGATGGCGGTGCGCATACGTGATTTTAGCATGATGTTGCTAAGACGAGCTTTTTGGTTTTGACGAATGCGTTTTTTTGCTTGAGGTGAATTGGCCAAGACAATACTCCAAGTAATCAATTAAAAGAGCAATATTGTGCCCCGAAAATGACTTAATGTCAATACCTAAAGCTAAAATATTGGGTTTGGGATTTGCCTATGCTATGATGATGATCTTTAGTGGGTAAGTTTTATCATGAATGCAAAACGCTTGATTCGATCAACTATGACAGTGTCATTTTGGACGTTCATCTCTAGAGTGCTCGGTTTTGTAAGAGATATGCTGTTTGCAAAGCTCATTGGGGTGAATTTAGCATTCGATGCCTACATTGTCGCCACCAAAATCCCTAACTTTATGCGCCAGCTTTTTGCTGAAGGCGCCTTTTCACAAGCCTTTGTGCCAGTTTTGAGCGAATATAAAGAAAAATATCCCAAGGATCTTCAGCGTTTTGTACAGTCTTTGTTAGGTTTGCTCACACTTGGGCTAGTTGTAGTGCTTGCCTTGGGCATGTTGTTTGCTAAGTCATGCGTGCTGTGGTTTGCCCCTGGTTTGGCACAAAACCCAGAACAGTGGCAGTTGGCAAGTCATCTGCTGCAAATGACTTTTCCTTATCTTTTGTTTATTGCTTGGGTTGCTTTTTCTAGTGCTGTACTCAATACATTCAATCGCTTTACCGTGATGGCCATCACGCCGTTGTTGCTTAATGCGTGTTTAATAAGTTTTGTGTTAATACAGCCTGTTCGTCATTGGTTACTGATTGAAAATTTGGCGTTAGCTTTGACGCTAGCAGGTGTTCTGCAATGGCTACTGCAATTGCCTTTTCTAAGTAAAGAAAAGATCACCTTCCGGCCTCGTCTTGATTGGCAGCATCCCGGGGTAAAACAAGTGCTTGCCTTAATGGTGCCAGGTTTGTTTGGTGTTTCTGTTGCCCAAATAAGTATGGTGATTGATACTTGGTTTGCTTCTTATCTTCCTACAGGTAGTATCTCTTGGTTATACTATTCCGACCGTTTAACTTATTTTCCCTTGGGTATCTTTGGTTTTGCCATTGCCTCCGTGATACTGCCAAGTCTTGCCAAAGCCCATACTAGGGGTGATAATGCGTCAAAAACACTCGACTGGGGAATTAAAGTGGTGCTCTTTTTAGGGCTGCCTGCATCGATTGGTCTCGTTTTACTTGCTGGCCCGATTATTATGGTCTTGTTTCATCATGGTGCTTTCTCCATGCAAGATGTTCAGATGACCGAATTTAGTCTCATGGCGTATGGTGCCGGATTACCTGCTTTTATGCTCATTAAGGTTTTAGCTTCGGCATTTTATGCGCGTAAAGACATCAAGACTCCTGTGAAAATAGCTGCTTTAGCCCTGGTTGTTAATATCATTGGTAATATGGCACTTGTGGGCCCTATGCAGCATGCAGGACTTGCTTTGGCGACGACATTGGCAGCTTGTGTGAATGCATCTTGTTTGGCGCTAGTACTATTGCGACGTGGTTGGTGGCAAGTGCAGTCTGGTTGGATGCGTTGGTTATGTGCACTTTTGGTGAGCTTGTCTGCTTTAGTAGCGGTGCTTTTAAGTCAAGATATAACGCTAGAACACTGGTTGGAGCTTGAGGGTATGCAACCGTGGTGGAATCTCTTTGCGCTCATTTCCGTTGCTGTTGTGGTGTATCTATTCACTTTGATGGGCTTAAAAGGCTTTGGTCCTCTTTATCCCCAGCAAGTGAATCAGGCGACACAAGGAGATGTATCATGCAAGTGAAGTCCTTTAGGGTGATAAGGCACGGCAAAGTGGATCGGCAGCCCAGTGTGGTGGCCATTGGTAACTTTGATGGGTTTCATGTGGGGCATCAGGATTTAATCAAGCAGTTAAAAGCATTGGCGAAAGACTACCATGCGACACCAACTATGTTGCTTTTTTATCCTCATCCTCGTCACTATTTTAATCCCCAGCAAGCGCCTAGGATGATTATGTCGCTTGCGGAAAAACTAAAAGCCCTTGCTGATGCTGGTATTTCTCAGGTTGTGGTGCGTCGTTTTGATGCCTGCTATGCCGGTTTAAGTGCAGCTGATTTTATTAAAGATGAGCTCGTCTCGGCCCTAGGGGCTAAAGCTGTGTTAGTGGGCCATGATTTTCGTTTTGGTGCAAAGCGCCAAGGCTCTATTGAAACACTAAAACAAGCACAGAATGTCTATGGATTTACGACTTGTGTCAGCGAGCCTGTGTGCTATCAGAGGCAGCGTATCAGCAGTACATGGCTGCGTGAGGCACTGGCTCAAGGTGATTGTGCCTTGTATCACGCTTTAACCTGGCGTGATTTGTGTTTTTCAGGCATCGTGGTGCAGGGTGAGCAGCAGGGTCGTGTTTGGGGGGTGCCAACGGCTAATCTCAGATTACGTCATAATCCAGGCCTATCTGGTGTGTTTGCCGGCCGTGTGCTGGGGGATGGGTGGCAGGCGAATGCAGCTATTAGTGTGGGGCATCGTCCGGTGGTGGGCGGTGGCGAGCGTCTTTTGGAAGCACATTTGCTTGATTTTGATCGTATGATCTATGGTGAGCATATCCGTGTGAGCTTGGTCCAAAAAATTAGAAACCAAGAGCACTTTCACCAGACTTCCGAACTAATCGCTGCGATGCAGGCAGATATCCAAACTGCTCGCCAACTACTTTCTTGATAAGGAGCTTATAATGCGTATCGCCACTTGGAATGTTAACTCGCTTACTGTGCGTCTCGAACATGTATTAACCTGGATGCAAAGTGCTGCTATTGATGTACTAATGGTGCAAGAAACGAAAGTGACAGACGATAAGTTTCCGCAAGAGGCGCTTGAGTCTGCGGGGTTTCATGTGGCCTATATGGGTCAAAAAACCTATAACGGTGTTGCTATAATCGCACGTGATTCCATTGACGAAGTAACGTATGGTTTTCCAGAGTGGGAGGATGAGCAGAAGCGGGTGATTGCTGCGACTGTTAAAGGTTTGCGTTTAGTGAATGTCTATGTGCCTAATGGATCAAGTGTGGGCTCAGAAAAATACCAGTATAAAATGGCTTGGTTAGAGGCCTGTCAGCGCTACCTTCGCTCGGTACTTGATCAGTATGATCAGGTTATTTTGGCCGGAGATTTCAATATTGCACCTAAGGATTGTGATGTGCATGATCCTAAAGCTTGGGAAGGGCATGTGCTTGTTAGTCCGCCAGAGAGAGAGGCCTACCAAGCTATTTTGGGCTTAGGTCTTGAGGATAGTTTTGATCAGCTTTATGAAGAAGGGCCTCGATTTACTTGGTGGGATTATCGTCAGGCAGGATTTCGTCGTAACTTAGGTCTTAGGATTGATCATCTATGTGTGACGCCCTCTGTTCTTGAAAAGGCAAGTGCTTGCCTGATCGATCGTGATCCTCGTGGTTGGGAGAGACCCTCTGATCATACGCCAGTTGTGCTTACCCTTGAGTCACATGAAGGTTAGTGCCAGATGGGCTCACAAGGTTTTTCTGAGTGTCGGTATGACAGTGTCGTAATGATCTTCTGAAGTAGTTCCGTGAAGGTTAGAGTTAAGAGGGGCTAATAGGTTCTTTCAGGAGGTTGGTGTGGCAGTATGCTAATGGCCCTCTGGCATGTGCTTCTGGATGCTTGGTTTTAAGATACCTATGATGCTTACGTAGGCTAGGATCAATACTTCTATTATGCTATCATGACTAAATAAATGGGTGCTTTATTGTATTGATGCCCAGTAATATCTAAGGACGCTTATGCGCGATCAACAATCAATCAAAGCTTCGGGGTTATGCTGGCTGTGGATTTCATTGCTAGTATTTGGGCTTGATTACTTGTCAAAACTATGGGTGCTTGAGCACTTTTCCCTTTATGAATCGAAGCCTTTTTTGCCTTCGCTTAAGCTCACTTATGTGCAAAATTATGGGGTGGCATTTGGTCAGCTTACTCGGCAAAATCCTTGGCTGCTCACGGCACTAGCTGGCGTTATCATGCTTTATTTGTTGTATTGGCTGTACACTAATTCAGCGCGTTTGGTGATGGAAAATTGCGCGTTAGCACTCATTGTAGGAGGTGCTATAGGTAATCTATATGACCGTGTTTTTTATGGCTATGTAGTTGATTTTATTGATTTTTATATTGGTTCTTGGCATTGGTATGTCTTCAATGTTGCTGATGCGGCTATTTGTGTAGGGGCATGTCTCCTTATCTTGCGTGCCTTTATGAGTGATAAGGCCAAAGCAGTATTTTGACGGTGGGTTTAGCTTTGCTGAAAGCTTTGCCTATTCTTGGGCTTCAGTATTCTCGCTTGGATTGAACTTTTGTGCGTTTTTGGGCATAATAAAATGAAAGGCAGACGTTTTTAATAAGTCTGCTATAGTTGTAAAAAAACAGGGTGGTACGGTATGAGTAATTCTAAAAAGCAAGCAAAAGCAGTGATGAGTGACGCAAGTCTCAACAAAGGCTGCGGCTTTAGTGAGCAAGAAAGACGTGATCTTGGTCTTTTAGGGATGCTTCCTTATCGAGTTGAGACCCTTGACGAACAAATCGAGCGACATTACCTTCAGTACCAGGCTTTTAAAACAGCCATGGAAAAAAATATTTATCTGAATGTTCTGCTCAATACCAACGAAACACTTTTTTATGCGCTTGTTGCTCAGCATATTGAAGAAATGCTACCTATCATCTACACGCCAACAGTGGGAGAAGCTGTTCAAGCCTATAGTCTGCAGTTTCGACGGGAGCGTGGTCGCTATATTAGTTATCCCCATCAAGGCTCTATGTCTGAGATGCTAGGTGGTGAAGTGAATCCCGACGTGGATATCCTGGTAATCACTGATGGCGCTGCAATCCTTGGTATTGGTGATCAAGGCGTGGGAGGGATGGCTATTTCTGTTGGTAAATCAATTGTTTATGCTTTGTGCGCAGGGATCAATCCTGAGCGCTTACTTCCCATTCAGCTTGATGTTGGAACAGATAATGCCGATCTCATTGATGACCCAAGTTATTTGGGCTGGCGTCATGAGCGTGTGAAAGGTGAGCAGTATCTAACCTTCATGGATTCTTTTGTCGAGCATGCACGTCAACTGTATCCTAACGCAATGCTACACTGGGAAGATTTTGACCGCGATAATGCGGGTGTTATTCTTAAGCGCTATCAAGATCAAGGTTGCACTTTTAATGACGATATGCAAGGAACAGGCGCTGTTACTTTGGCTGCTATTTTTGCGGCACTTGAAAAGGGTGAGCTTGGTCAGTTATCTGATCAGCGCATTGTAATTCATGGAGCTGGGGCAGCGGCACTAGGCATCGCGGATCAACTGGTTGATGCGATGGTGCAAGAGGGGGTGCCTTTAGAAAAAGCACGTGCTTGTTTCTGGTTGCTCAATAGCCGTGGTTTGCTCACCGAGTCCATGGATCGGCTTTCGGATGAGCAGCGTGTTTACGCTCACTCTGACAGTGAAGTTAAGCTATGGGGGCATCAGGGGAAGCTCGATCTAGCGGCAGTAGTGGATCATGTTAAGCCCACTATTTTAATTGGCTGCTCAACAGTCAAAGGTGCATTTACTCAGGCTGTTGTTCAGAATATGGCAGCTCATGTTGATAGGCCAGTTATATTGCCTCTTTCCAATCCTAGTAGTAAATCAGAGGCAGATCCTCAGGATCTTATCGAGTGGACTGAAGGGCGCGCCTTAGTAGCAACAGGGAGTCCTTTCCCTGCGGTTGAATATGCTGGTGAATCGATTGCTATTGCACAATGTAATAATGCTTTTATTTATCCTGGTTTAGGCCTCGGTCTGGTTGCTTCAAAGGCCCAAAAGCTTGATTCTGTTATTTTGCTTAAAGCCAGTCAGGCTCTGGCGGCTTATGCAAAAGATCACCCTCAAGATAGCAGGTTATTACCGCCTATCAGCGTGTTCCCAGAGTTTTCTAAATCGATTGCGTTAGCAGTTGCTTATGCGGTGAAAGAACAAGGCTATGCTGGTTTTGACGGTGATTTTTCACAAGAAATAGAGCGCCAGTTTTGGTCTCCTGATTACTAATAGCGGTTTTTCTATGCTGTTGCTTTTCTAACAGAGCTTATTTTTACTACTGCACTATTCAATGGTGCGTGTCTACAACGTTTGTAAAAGATGTTACGGGATCATTTGGGATTCAGCTGCATGGCAAATGGTTCAAGCTGTTAACTAGGCGTTAAACATGAACACCAAGTGTTATAAAGTTTAAGCCATAGTTAGGCTTTTTGTCATGGTCAAAGGCTTTTGCTCCATTGGAGTAGTGCTTGAAGCCTATCATAACTTGGTTGAGCTCTGTGTAGGCGCCTAGGCTAAACCCCCAGTGCGTGCCAATAGAATCATTTTTTTCTGAAAAATAACTATAGCCCCCATAAGCGCCAAAGTATTTGCTTTTGATACCTACATTATAACTAAATACACCGCCAGTTTTGGTGCCGCCGATCCATCCGCCTAAGTTAAGTTGATGAAAAAGCAAGCCAAAGTTCTGCATAAGATAGGAGTTGATGATTTTCTTGTTATCTTCTTTGGCCCCAAACACTTTATAACTAGGACCTGCCTCAACGACAGTGCTTACTTGGTGCTTTGACTCTTGTGTTTCTACTCCATAAGTTGTCATAGGATGGTAAAGAAACAAGACTGATACTATGAGCGAGTAAAGCGAACATCGGGACATCTAACGAGTTTTCCTTTTAGTTTTGAGCTTGTTGCGATAGAGTTTTTCAAATTGTTTTTGTGCCTTGCGCATAAACTCCATGTAGGCAGTTTCTTCATGCTCAATAGCAAGCAGGGTATCTTGTGCCCCCAGCTGATAGGCTTTAACTTTTTCCTTCTCTAGGGTAGAGGCCCACTTGGTGAAATCTTGTTTATGGGTTTTTTCGTTACGATTAATGATCGCTTTAAGGCGTGTGATTTCTTTTTTGAGTTTGTCGATTTGTCCGAGATAGTCTGGCTTTCGTCCCATGATACAGTCCTTGTAAAAAGAGAACTTTATCTTACAAAAAAACGCCTGCACTTTGCAAGTTATCTGGACTGCATTGTCGAGCTAATGTGGTCATGCTATAGTAGGTATGGTACGAATGAAAAGGAAACGTTATGCTTTATACCTTAGGCAGTCTCGCTATACTTGTCTTATTAATCATGGTTGGAGTAAAAATATCATACCAACCTGTAAAATATCTCTTATGGGGATTGGCTGTATGTGGGATTATTATTTGGTTAGTGGTGGGGTTTGGATTATGGAGTACCGCTGAAACAACAGCCTATACCGTGGTAGAAAAAAAAGACGCACTTGAACTGAGACGATATCCTTCCGTTTTGATGGCCTCAACTACTGTCTCTGGCCCACAAGATCAAACCATGCGACAAGGGTTTGGTGTGCTAGCCTCCTATATTTTTGGAGGAAACGATGCTGAGGAAAAAATCCCTATGACGACACCAGTGTTACAGTTTGGTGTTCAGCTAGAGACTCATGAATCAGGAGGTAATACGTTGGCCTTTGTTCTGCCAAAAGATCGTGAGTGGTCACACTATCCTAAGCCGAAAGACAGCAAGGTGCGACTTGAGGTGTTGCATGAGGCGAGCTATTGGGTGTACCAGTGGCGAGGGGATTTTGATCAGGCTCATATCACAAAGGCCTTTGAGACTATTCAGGCTCAGTGCAAGGCTGCCAAGCAGCGTTGTTTAGAGAGTGCAATTCACGCTGCATACAGCCCACCTTGGGTCTTTCCTTGGCGTCATCTTCACGAGTTGTGGGTGATTGTTGAGTGATCATTGAGGCGGTCGTAGTGCTTGCTCTTGGCTTGCTGGTGCTTGCTAAGAGTGCGGATAAATTTGTTGATAGTGCTATTGCTATGGCTTGTTGTTTTTCGATCCATCCCATGGTCATTGGTATGGTTGTGCTAGGTTTTGCAACAGCTATGCCTGAGGTCATTGTCTCGGCTTTGGCAGCATCTAAAGGACAACTCAGTTTGAGTGTGGGCAATGCGGTGGGCTCTAGTATCGCTAATATTGGTTTGGTGATAGGTGGGGCGGCTATGGTAGTGCCATTATCGATTTATTCACAAATGGTTCGGCATGAGTACCCAGCACTTTTTTTATCGATGATGCTTGTGACTTTGCTCGTGTGGGATCACTCATTAGATTTTATTGACGGCCTTATTTTGCTGTTGGCTTTTATGCTGCTCATCTTTTGGTTGGTCTCGCTCGCAAAAAAACGTAGTTCGCAGTTATCTTCAGATCAGTTAAAATCAGATCAAGTGCAACTAGGACAAGCACAGATGTGGGGTTATTTTGTTCTGGGCTTGTTAGGGTTGTTTTTAGGGTCAGAACTACTTATAAGTAGCGCCACAGATTTGGCTAAGTTTTTTGGTATCAGTGATTTTGTCATTGGTCTTACTGTTGTGGCAATAGGAACGAGTTTGCCAGAGTTGGCGGCGACCTTGGTGGCGGCCAAGCGTGGACAATATGATATTGCTGTGGGGAATGTGATTGGCTCAAATCTCTTTAATATGTTGATTGTGCTTGCTATGCCTGCGCTTATATTCCCTGGCCCAGTGCCGGATGCACTTCTAAACCGTGATATTCCTGTCATGTTTTTGATGAGTGGCTTGATGTTTGTAGTATCCTACGGCTGGAGAGGGCGTCAGCATACTATTACCCGCCTAGAGGGGACTTTGCTTTTTGTTGGGTTTGTTCTCTATACTATGCTCATAGCCCTATGGTGGTAGCTTGATAGAGCGTGTTCTTGCGACTAGGCAGAAGATGTGAATATTGAGTGAATGTTGAGATCCTAGGTATGGTTTTGTGATGATTGCTTTACACGAGGTAGGTTAGCTAGTTCTAGATAAAGCTGGCTGGTTTATATCCAGTGGCGAAACTGTGACAGTACAAAGCCAATCGCTCTCTTATACCAGGGTTTTGCATAGAGGTTGTTTTTGTCAATGGCATGTGATTCTTTAAGATCTTCTAAAAACTGGGTTTCGATGATTTGCCTTGAGATAGCTTTTTGTAAACAAATGTCAATCTCAAGGTCATGAAGTAAGCTACGATGATTAAGATTACTTGAGCCTACAATTACCCAGTCATCAATAACGATGGTTTTTGCATGTAGCATCTTGGGATGATACTCATAAATTTTGACGCCATATTTGATAAGGACTGGGTAAAAGCTGGTGCTTATCCAGGGCATATAAAAGATGTCTGATGTGTGAGGGACTAGAATACGAACGTCAACACCTCTACGAGCTGCAATGATAAGCCGTCTTAATGTGATATGGTCTGGCACAAAGTAAGCACTGGTAACCCAGATTTTAGTTTGTGCGTGTTTAAGGCGTGATTGCAAAGATTTTGCCATTGCTTTTCGGTTGCGCCAAGTGTCATTGAGTCGAATAATACGATTACCTAAGGGCTTTTCCTGCTCTTTTTTCTTGGAAAATTGATAAAATCGAGTTTGTGACCAGGCTTGTTCAAAGGCTTTGATTAATGGAGTAAGATCAATACCAGAAAATTGAACGGCAGTGTCTCGCCATCCTTGTTCTGGCGTTTGGCCGACATGACAATGACTTATGTTCATACTACCGGCAAATGCAATTGACTTGTCAATAATGCAAGTTTTGCGATGGTTGCGACGATTTAAGTTGAGTAGCATGTAGATGATACGATCAGGAAAGCTTGGTGTGTGGCAGTCATGGTTTTGTGGGTGCCAGGGAAAAGGGTGAAAAATACGTACTTGTACCCCTTGGCTCACTAAGTTTTCATGAGTAGCGTGATTCCAACTCACGAAACTACCTGCGCCATCAATGAGAAGTCTCACTTTAATGCCTCGTTGTGCAGCTTGAGATAGGGCATCAACAACACGCTTACCCGTTGTATCTAGGCTAAAGATGTAAGTTTCTAAATCAACCGAATAGCGGGCGCTATCGATGGCTGCGATGAGATAGTCAAAGTAGGGCTTTCCGCTAGTAAAGACAGTTTCATTCATCGTTCGATAGATCACTATTGGATATGATAGAGTCTTGATTTGGTTTGCAAATAGGTAGGCTGTTTGCTTTTGCAAACTGCATAAGTGATGCAAAAAGCTCAGGATTGCTTGACTCAAGTTTTGGATCAATGGCAACGCAGCGGGTCCCATTTTGTGTGATGGGCTTGAGCATAGGAGAGTAGCGGACACGCTGCTTGTGCAGAGTTGAGAGCTTGCCGCTCATGCGCTCTGCCCAGTTGCTTGGACGAAACGTTTTACCTGCCTTGGTTTTTCCTTCAATAATGATCTTGTCATGATCTTTGCTCATACGGGGTATAGTGCAATCAAAAAAACAGTATGATAGTATAACATAATGGTTTTTTTTATAAACTGGTCTTGGTGATTAATTCAGAAAAAATCAAAGCATTATTGCAGCACAGAGGCATTTACTTGCTACCGAATTTGTGTACGTTGTCTTCTATGTTCTTTGGCTTTTATGCTATGGTTATGGCAACAACCGGTCAGCCTCATGATGCGGCTATCGCTATTTTTGTAGCGCTAGTCATGGATGGTTTAGATGGTCGTGTTGCACGATTGACTCACACAGAAACAGATTTTGGTGCTGACCTCGATAGTCTATCGGATGTCATTTCGTTTGGTGTGGCTCCAGCTATTACATGGTATTTTTGGCAGCTTGAAGGCCTTGGAAAGCTCGGAGTGGGTGTCGCTTTCTTCTACACAGCCTGTGTTGCTTTGCGTTTAGCTCGATTTAATAATGAGGTTAGCGATCAGAAAACCTATTTTCAGGGCCTGCCATGTCCTGCTGCTGCAGCTTTGCTTGCATCAACCATTTGGTGTCTTGAGGCATCTTATCTGCCTTTCGATGCTGACTTTTTGAGTCCATTTTATATCGCTATTTTGCCAATACTGGGGTTTCTCATGGTAAGTTCTCTTCCTTATTACTCATTTAAGTCAATTGGCGATAAGGGGCGTGTGCCTTTTACCGCTTTGGTGGCAGTTGTTATTGTGATGGTGCTATTTGCTTGGGCGCCACAGTTGGCAGCCTTCATTTTCTTTTCGTTGTATGTTATTCACGGATTAATACTTGGATTGATTAGATGTTGCAATAGGGGGCAGCATGACCACAATAGCGCATGTTAATCTTGAACAAGAGGTTGCTAGAGCACTTCAAGAAGATTGTGGTTCTGGAGATTTGTCAGCAGCTTTACTTGATCCTAAAAAAAAGGCTGTAGCGCATGTGGTGACACGAGAAGATATGGTGCTATGCGGGCAAGATTGGTTTAATGCTGTGTTTTCTCAGATCGATTCATCAACGGATCTTCATTGGAATTTTCAAGAGGGTGACTTTGTTGATCAGGGCTCAGTGATTTGTGAGATTAAAGGGTCGTGTGCATCAATTTTAACAGCAGAACGAACAGCACTTAATTTTTTACAGCTACTCTCTGGTACGGCCACTCTGACACGGCACTATGTGAAAGCACTTGAGGGCGGTAGCACGCGATTGCTTGATACGCGTAAAACGATACCAGGTTTGCGGCTCGCACAAAAATATGCCGTACGATGTGGCGGAGGCATCAATCATCGAATAGGCTTGTACGATGCTATCTTGATTAAAGAAAATCATATAAAAGCAGCAGGGACTATTGAGCAAGCAGTGGTGAGCGCGCGTTCTTTAAGCCCTGATGTTATGCTTGAAGTTGAAGTGGAGACGCTTGCTGAATTTGAGCAGGCGTTATCCCTTAAGGTTGATAGGGTGATGCTGGATAACTTTAGCGAATCAATGCTAGATCAGGCCTTGAGTTATGATAAAAGTAAGACGGAAATTGAGCTGTCGGGCAATATCACGCTTGATAACATTTCTTTTTGGGCACGCCCCGGTGTAGATTATATTTCAGTGGGTGCTATGACTAAGCATGTTCGTGCAATCGATTTGAGTTTGCGTTTAATGGAGCTAGATTAGCGTCCATGTGTCTTGTGCGGGGTAAAGACTGGAGCATATGCCTCATTAGCACTCAGGAACGTTCACAGGTAGTGATACGATATCGAGCCCGCCGTGCACAGCAAGTCCTCCTAGTGATGTTTCTTTATAAATACTTTGCATATCATTACCCGTTGCTTTCATGGTTGCAATCACACCATCAAGTGAAATTTTGTTCTTGCATGATTCAAACAAGGCAAGCTGTGCTGCATTCACAGCCTTAACCGCAGCCATGGCATTACGCTCAATACAAGGAATCTGCACTAGCCCTGCAATGGGATCGCAAGTTAAGCCAAGGTTGTGCTCCATGCCAATCTCGGCGGCATTTTCAATTTGGTCAAGGCTTCCTCCCATAACAGCTGCTAATGCGCCAGCAGCCATAGAGCAGGCAACCCCTACCTCACCTTGGCAGCCCATTTCGGCACCTGAAATAGACGCTTGTTTTTTATAGAGTATGGCGATGGCGCCTGCTGTGAGTAGAAAGTTTTGTAGGGTGGTTTGGTCTGTTTCAGGATAAAAATCAACTAAATACCGCATTGTTGCTGGAATGATACCTGCAGCTCCATTAGTGGGGGCTGTAACAATGCGATGTCCTGCAGCATTTTCTTCGTTCACAGCCATGGCATAAGCATTGAGCCAGTTCATGATGTCAGGGTGCTTGGGGCTAGGTTTGCCTTGTTGCATGAGCTTGTCATACATCCCTGGCGCTCGTCTTTTTACGTGTAAGCCACCGGGTAATTCCCCTTCACCATTAAGGCCATGATCAATGGAGATTTGCATGCATTGGATAATAGCATTCAGCTGGGTCAGGATATCCTGACTTTTGCGCCAAGTTTTTTCGTTTTCCCACATGAGTTGTGCAGGAGAAAGCTGATGTTGATGACAAAGCTCAAAAAGCGTTGCGGCGGTATCAAAAGGGTAGGGCTCTAAAGCTAGAGGGGTGCTTGGAGGATGGTTAAAAGCATCTTGTGTGACAATAAATCCTCCGCCAGTTGAAAAATAAGTGACAGAAAAACATTGGTTACTAGAATCTTTAGCCGTAAATGTCATGCCATTTGGGTGCTCTTTGAGGGCTTTTTCTTTGTGTAAAATTATGTTTTTATCAGGGTCAAAGCTAATAGTGCCTTGAAGATTGAGGCTGAGTTTTTTTTCTTGGTTGATTTTTTTGAGTCGAAGTGACATCTGTTTGACGTCAATGGTATCAGGTGCTTCACCTTCTAGACCCAAAATGACCGCTTTCAACGTGCCATGACCTTCGCCTGTGAGTGCCAATGAGCCATAAAGATCAACGGTAACAGATCTAATATTGTTTAAGGAGGCTTGTTGTAGCGCTTGGGTAAATGCCTTTGCGGCAGCCATCGGACCTACAGTGTGTGAGCTTGATGGGCCTATCCCAATAGAGAATAGGTCAAATACGCTTAAACTCAAGTGGCTCATGCTTTATATCCTGTAGCCTCTTAATCGTTCACTGTAATAAAAAAAAATAAAGAAGTAAATATACCCAGTGCTTATTGATGATTGTCCTTGTTTTTGCCATTGTGCGAATGTTTGTTCTTAAATAATACGCATGATGATTATAAAAACATGAGGTGCCTGTTGCCTCAATGATTGAGATCTTGAACATGAAAACTCACCAAAAGTGCATTTGTTTTTTTTAATATGAGATGGCTTGATAGGGTGTTCTTTTCGTGTGACAAGCCGTATGCATTGCAGTACACTTGATAGAAAGAGAGAGTATGAATTTTTTGTATCGTGTCCAATGTCAAAAATAGTGCAGTAAGTTATTCGCGTATTTCTACCATCATCGTGGTTGTGGTCTGTGGTTTTACTTCGGGTTTGCCTCTATCGCTTACCGCTTCTACACTGCAAGCTTGGTTGAGTGAGTTTGATTCTGTGAGCTTAACGGCAATTGGTGCTTTAAGTTTAGTAGGGTTGCCTTATACTTTGAAGTGGTTGTGGGCACCCTGTTTAGATCGATTTTTACCTAGTGCGATTGGTCGTCGACGCGGCTGGATGGTAATGGCCCAACTTGGCATTACATTAGGTCTTTTGGGAATGTCTTTGGGTTCAGAGCCCTATTGGTATGGTATTGTCTTCTTTGCTTTCTTTGTTGCCTTCATGTCAGCAACACAAGATATTGCCTCAGATGCCTATCGTATTGATTTACTAGATACAAAGGATTACGGTGTTGGGGCTACAGCGGTTCAGTATGGTTATCGTTTGGCTATGATTGTTTCGGGTGGCTTTGCCATTATTATGAGTGATTTGATTGGCTGGGCATGGACTTACCGATCAATGGCAGCATTGATGATGATGAATGCATGGTTTACTTATAAAATGCCAGAGCCATTTGTCAGTTATGCTCGCCCTAAGAGCATTGCTTCTGCCTACTGGGGACCTATTCGTCATTTTTTAAGTCGTCATGCTTGTATGCTTTGGCTAGCTTTGGTGGTCTTATATAAATTCACTGATGCTTTTGGCTTGTCTCTTAATACTGTTTTTTTACTGCGTGGTTTGGCTTATTCCAAACTTGAGGTGGGGGCCAGCATGAAGATGACCAGTATTTTTGGTGCCTTGTTGGGTTCTGCTGGTGCTGCAGTTGCCATGCAGAGGTGGTCTTTGTATCGGTGCTTGTGGGTGTTTGGGTTACTGCAAGGATTCGCGCATCTAGGGTTTGCTTATCATGCATGGATTGGTGGACACCATCTTTATTTGATGATTAGTGTGGTCTTTCTTGAGTTTTTTATGAGTGGGATGGGTTCTGTCGCCTTTGTGGCCTTACTTATGCGCTTATGCCATAAGCGATTTGCAGCTGCACAATTTGCTTTGTTGACTTCCGTGGCTTCACTTGGCCGGGTCTTCACTGGCTATTTTGCGGGAAGTTTTGCTGAAGCACATGGGTGGGTAGCTTTCTATATGCTTGCGGTCGTTGTTGCTTTACCAAGTTTGGCACTTTTGTACGCACTACGTGAGGATAAAATTTTTAAAAAATAGAATAAAAGATTGAGTATTGGTGGTTTTTCTGCTAATTTATTTGCTTTAAAGAGAGGAGTTGATCGACATGGCTAGTCAAAAAAAGTTGGGATTTATTGCGCTAACATCTTTGGTGTTTGGTAATATGGTTGGGTCTGGTATGTTTATGTTGCCCTCATCTCTTGCCTCATACGGTTCTATTGGTCTTGTTGCTTGGGTAGTAACAGCAATAGGTGCTATCTTTTTGGCTTTGGTTTTTTCTCGTTTAGCAAAAGTATGCCCTAAGTCGGGTGGTCCTTATGCTTATTGTCGAGAAGCGTTCGGAGACTTTACAGGCTTTCAGATCGCATACTGCTATTGGATTGCGACATGGGTAGGTAATGCTGCTATTGTGGTGGCTTTAATGGGGCCGCTTGCCTATTTCTTTCCCATCCTTAAAGTTCAGCCTTATGCCATTATGTGTAGCCTCGGTGTGTTGTGGCTGGCAACTTGGATTAATATCTCAGGGGTGAAGCAGGCCGGTTTTGTGCAGGTGGTGACTGCTGTGATGAAGTTTATTCCAATTTTAGGAATGGCTTTTTTGGGCTTTTTCTATATGGATGTGGGTGGTTTGAGTGAGTATAATATTAGTGGTGAAAGCAATCTTTCTGCTTTTGCGGCTACAGCTTCTATGACGGTATGGTCTTTTATTGGCATTGAATCAGCCACTGTGCCAGCA
>JBDOIW010000066.1:0-35533 GCA_047404175.1 Legionellales bacterium
ACAAGCACAGGGTATAGGTGGTCCAAGTGATTGGGTCGAAGATCATAGCTTATTTAATGCTTCCTCCACTTCTGGTAAGCATAAGGCTGATGATCCTTCTCCTCCTTCAGTTAGCGCTGCAAGAAGGAGGTAAAGCAAAGCATGGCTTTGTCCTTTATGGGGGGATCCCGTTCACTTCTATAGCCGTTAAAGGGTGCTTTTATATTGAAATGAGAGATACTATTTGGATTGTATGAAAAGACTTGCTGCATGGGCATAGTCAACGCTACACTAGTTTGATGAAAAAATATTATTGTGCAGTCACTCTCGATACCCCTTTGAGACAAGACTTTGATTATCTCTCGCAAGTGCCTGTTTTGGTTGGGTATAGGGTCAAAGTGCCTTTCGGTAGACGCCACATGATCGGGGTAGTAGTTGACATTAAGCCATGCTCAGATTATCCAGATCACCAACTAAAATGGGTTGAAGAAGTCATCGATACCACTCCAATTCTGCCTGAGCGGTCGTTGGCGCTTGCTAGCTGGTGTGCTCATTATTATCACTATGCCAAAGGGCCCATTGTCCAGATGATGCTCCCTCACCACTCTCAAACTAAGCCCAAGCCAAAGGCTTGTTACAGTTTGAATGAGCAATTTCAAGGAAGCAGCACGGCTAAACAAAAAGCATGTCTAGTATGGTGCCGGCAACAAGAACATAGATCCTCATGGACGATGAAAGAGCTTAATGAAGAGGGGTTTGGGGTTGCTTTAATCAAAAAGATGGTGGCTAACGAGAGTTTGCGTATTGAATGGCATGATGCATGTGATCAGACTCAGGCACTTTTACCGCCACTTCCAATAGTTAGCGTTCCTGAGCTCAATGAGTATCAAATAAAAGCGGTCAACACTATCAATCAACAAGCAGTTTTTCAAACGAATCTCATCGATGGTGTGACAGGAAGTGGTAAAACAGAAGTCTATATTCGTTTGATCATTGAAAAGATTAAAAATCATAAGCAAGTCCTTGTCTTAGTCCCTGAGATTGGTTTGACGCCACAGACTATTAAGCGCTTTCGTCAGCGTATATCAGTACCTTGTGTGGAATGGCACTCTGCTATGACACCTAAAACACGCGCGTTAACTTGGCCATTGATCCAGTCAGGGCAAGCACAATTGATTATTGGGACGCGTTCAGCACTCTTTAACCCCATGCCTCACCTAGGTCTAATTATCATTGATGAGGTTCATGATACGTCATTCAAACAACAAACAGGGCTTCGTTATCATGCCGCTGATGTGGCTCGTGTCTTGGGAAAAATGCATGATATCCCCGTTGTTATGGGAACGGCGACGCCATCACTTGCTCATATGGCAAACCTCAAAAAGCAAATGATTCGCTTTGAGTTGCCTTATCGTGCCACAGGTCAAGTGATGCCAGAGTTTCAATTGCTTGATATGAAAGGTGTAGCTCGTGATTGTGTGGTTCATCCAAAGGCCAAAGAACACATTGTCCAGTGCTTAGAAAAACAACAACAATGTTTGATTTTTATTAACCAGCGAGGTCTAGCGCCTGCTTTAATTTGCCATGATTGCGGACATGTCGCTGAATGCGCCCGCTGTGATGCAAAATTAACGCTTCATCAAGTAAGTCATCAGCTTCAGTGTCATCATTGTGGTTATCGAACTTCGGCTATTAAGGCTTGCCAGTCGTGTGGATCAAGCCATGTTGAACCTCTAGGTGTTGGCACTGAAAAAGTCGAGCAGTGGCTAAAAAAACAGTTTCCTAATGACACTTGTTTTCGCATTGACCGTGATACCATGACGAGTAAAAAAGTCTTTGATGACCACCTTGAACAGATCAGTCAAGGCAAAGCTTCTTTGTTAGTTGGAACACAAATGTTAGCTAAAGGACATCACTTCCCTGATTTAAGTCTTGTGATTGCGCTTAACTCTGATACAGCACTCTTTAGCCAGGATATGTTTGCAACAGAGAGAATGGCACAGCTATTAATTCAGGTTGCAGGTCGTTCAGGGCGTGCGGGAGTCAAGGGGCATGTGCTTGTCCAAAGTTTGCAGCCAGAAAATCCTGTGCTTAAAACCTTGCTTTTTGAAGGGTATCACGCATTTTGTAAGCAACTTCTACACGAAAGACAACAGATAGGTTTGCCACCTTTTGGTGCCATGGCATTGATTCGTGCTGAAGCAAAGCAAGATAAACAGCCTCAAGTGCTATTTCAACAACTCATGCGGCATTGGAAGCTTGACTCTAGTGTGCGCTGTCTAGGCCCGATGCCTTCTTTTATGCGGCGTAAACAAGGTTTCTCACGTGTTGATTGTTTTATTTGGGCTCCAAGCCCCAGTATGCGCTATCAAGCACTTCAAGCCATGGAAGAGGCTTTAGCACAGCTACCTAAAAATCGATGTCGTTGGACAGTTGATGTTGATCCTATCACTTTGTCTTAATGATACACTTCAATTAGCAGCATATGTATTAAGTTTTATGATGAAGAATGCTATTTCATATGTTAGTTGCGTGTTGATTTCGGTCCTTTAAAAGGTAGTATATATGCCCAGTGAGGGGATGCCCTCTAAGGGCAAATCCAGTGCACTTCGCTTAGTTTTTGTTGCGAAAAAAGAGCTCTTGCCGCTTTATGTCCATCATGAGCTAGAGATAACAGATCACAGCAATGAAGTTCAATTTTAATAACAGAAAAATTCTCAAAGCCAGGTTGAGATTCCTCCTCAGTAGGAGCACGATTGAGTAAGTGATCGGGTAGGTTGGCAGTAGGCTCTGCGCTGATCGTACCTGGCACCTCAGGGGCTAGGTAACAGCGTTTAGCAAAGGCCTTTGTAGCTTGCCAGCGTTGCCGACATAGATCATCTTGGTGATGAGTGATAGCGCTCCCTTGAAGATTAAATTGTAATTTTTGTTGGTGATCATAACAAGTTAAGGCTATGTGTGGATTATCAACCAAGGCTTTTACCTTATCGCTGCGATAATCAGTATGAAAATAAACAGTATAGTGCTCAATATCACGCAAAATCACAGTGCGCGTTTTGGGCTGCCCGTTGCTAACGGTTGCCACTTGTGCTTCGCGTAATAGGTTGCGTCTTTGTTGTGGGCATTGCTCAAATGTTTGCCAGTGATGTTGAAAGAAATCTTTTGCATTCATAAGTTTATTTGGGGGTGAGTTCGATTAAAATAATGCCAAGAAAGAGTAGCGCAGCCAGACTAAGTGCCACTTTTTCGCCCGGAGCCCGGTATTGTTCATGCATTTTTTGATAATAGCGGCCGTGCCACACCATGGCAACAGGAAGCAGACCTAATAAAATAGCCACGAAAATACTGGCATAGCCAAGTGTGGCTAAAAATAAGTTAGGGTAAAATAAATCCATCACAATCGGTGGGATAAAAGTTATTGCGGCAATCATGGGACGGCCAAGTCGATGGAATAGGTGAGGTAATCCATCGCACAAAAAATCAAATAAACTCATTGCCACGCCAATGAATGAAGTTGCTATGGCAAAAAAAGTAAGCAGACTTGCGATGGAAGAGATTAAATGGTTTTCAAGCATGAGATTGAGTACTCTAGGCAAATCAACAGCAGGTTGGCCATTGAACCAAATAGCAACAAGCTGTGTTTCGGGTATGGAGCCTAAAATCATAAAGTTCCATCCTAAGTAGAGCACAAGAGGAATGAGCGTTCCTAAGGTGATAGCTAAGACAATTTTCTTGGGTGATGCGATATATTGACGAATGCTCGGTATCACAATATGGAAACCAAAGGCTGTGATGATAATGGGAATAGCTGAGAGGAAGTGATGGAAACTCATATTGGTGAGATTGTTTTGCGAAATATGGGGTGCAATAGAACCCACTAAGATCATGTAAGAGAGTAATAACCCAAAAATTAATACACGGTTAACAAGATCAAGTGTTTTTGTCCCAAGGTAAAGAATAAGTGCCAGTAGTAAGGTCATCAGGATGGGGGTGGTCAATGAGCCATGGGTGAAGTTGAATGTGTGCTCTACCATAGCGCTCATGCCAGACAAGTAGGCAGTCATCAGTGCATAGAGTAATAAAAGATAGGCACTCCAGGCAATAAAACGCCCTGAGGAGCCTAGTGTTTTCTCGGCCATGGTGACCATATTGGCGCCTGGCTCAAACCATAAGTTCGCTTCGAGAATCAGTAAAGAACTATAAAGCATTAAAAACCAGCACATCACTAAAAGTAGGCAAGAAGGAGCAAAGCTTAACCCCGCTAATGATACAGGTAAAGCAATCATTGCAGCACCAATAGAGGTACTGCTTATGATTAAGGCCGAGCCCAAGACTTTGTTAGTATGCATAGTGAAATCCTTATCATCTTTACTGTATGGTGAACTATTTATGGATAAATGTCCATGTTGCTGAGCTGAGGATAAGGCTATTCAACATCGAGGAAGGTGATGTTTTGGAATCCTCGGGGCAATTTGTTGCCACGACGTCCTCGTTCACCTTGATAATGACTGATGTCGCTTGGGTTCATAGTATACTTGCGGCGTCCAGCTTTAAGGCAAAGTTTGTTGTTTTCATTGAGTACCGCAATGGCTACTACGTATTCTTCATGGTTTTTAGCGCGCAGGGGAGGGATTTGAATCATCTTGTTTCCTTTGCCTTTACCGAGGATTGGCAGTGAGGCCATGGGAAATACAAGCAAGCGGCCTTCATTGGTGGCTATTGCACAATATTGGTCTTCAAGATTTGTGATAAGCTGTGGGGTCACAATATTGGAGCCCTGAGGTAAGCTAAGCTGAGCTTTACCTGCTTTGTTCTTTGAGATCATGTCTTTAAGCTGAGTGACATAGCCGTAGCCTGCATCAGATGCAATGACGTAATAGGCCTCTGGGTCGCCTGTAATCACGCACTCAATGTTTGCGCCTTGAGGTAATTTGATACGAGAGCTTAAGGGCTCTCCTTGGCCTCGAGCCGAGGGAAGGGTGTGGTTGGCTAAAGCATAGGCGCGTCCTGTACTATCAAGGAAAACACTGGATTGGTTGCTACGTCCTGCGGCAAAGGCTTTTAAGCTGTCGCCAGATTTATATTGCATGGCATTGGGGTCAATGTCTTGTCCTTTTGCTGCTCTAATCCAACCTTTTTTCGATAAGACCACGGTGATGGCTTCGTTCGGTAGTTGATCCGCTTCAGAGATAGCTCTTGCTTCTGTTCGTGTCACTAACGGTGAGTTTCTTTCATCGCCATACGCTTTGGCATCTTCGCTCAACTCTTTTTTGATGAGGGTTTTCATGCGTGCAGGTGACGCAAGAATTTGTTCAATCTTTTCTTTTTCTTGCGAGAGTTCATCCTGTTCGCCACGAATTTTCATTTCTTCAAGTTTTGCTATGTGGCGTAGTTTTAAATTAAGAATAGCTTCAGCCTGAATATCTGATAGCTTAAATTGTTGTATTAGTTCAGTTTTGGGTTCGTCTGATTCCCTAATAATGCGGATGACTTCATCAATGTTGAGAAATGCTACCATCAAACCATCAAGAATATGAAGGCGATCATTGATTTTGTTCAGTCTAAATTGTAAACGCTTGGTGACAGTATCTCGTCTGTATGTCAACCATTCATGAAGAAGGGTGACTAAGTTTTTGATTTCGGGTTTGCCATTCAGTCCAATCATATTAAAGCTGGCGCGATAATTGCGTTCTAGATCAGTAGACGCAAATAGGTGGAGCATCATCGCTTCAATGTCAACACGGTTAGAACGAGGCACGATCACTAAACGCGTTGGGTTTTCGTGGTCTGACTCATCCCTTAAGTCGACAATCATAGGAAGTTTTTTTGCCTGCATTTGAGCGGCAATTTGTTCTATAACTTTAGCGCCTGAGGTATGGTAGGGCAGGGCGGTAATCACCACATCATGCGTCTCAGAATCTTGATGATAAATGGCGCGCATTTTGACCGATCCTGTGCCATGTGCATACATAGATTCAAGATCAGCTTTTGGAGTAATGATTTCAGCTTTTGTCGGGTAGTCAGGTCCAGAGATATGCTCCATAAGCTCTTGTAAAGTAGCTTTCGGATGATCTAATAAGTGTTTGCACGCATTAATGACTTCGTGAAGATTATGCGGAGGGATATCGGTTGCCATCCCGACGGCAATCCCAGTGGCCCCGTTAAGTAAAATATTGGGAACACGAGCAGGTAACAAGCACGGTTCCCGTAAAGTCCCATCAAAGTTAGGCCCCCATTCAACGGTGCCTTGTCCTAACTCTTGTAATAAAGCTTGAGCATAGGGAGATAAGCGTGATTCAGTGTAACGCATCGCAGCAAAAGATTTTGGATCATCGGCCGAGCCCCAGTTGCCCTGGCCATCAACAAATGGATATCGAAAGGAAAAAGGTTGCGCCATAAGTACCATGGCCTCATAACAAGCGCTATCACCATGCGGATGAAATTTACCTAATACATCCCCGACTGTACGAGCTGACTTTTTATATTTTGCATTAGCACTAAGCCCCAGTTCACTCATCGCATAAATGATGCGGCGCTGTACGGGTTTGAGGCCGTCAGCCAAATGAGGAAGTGCACGATCAAGAATGACGTACATAGAGTAGTTGAGATAAGCTTTCTCAGTGAACGAGGCAAGTGTTTGTAGCTCAAACTCGCTTGTGGTGGTAGGTAAATCAGACATAAACAACGGTTCACAACATTTTTAACTAGTATAGGCAAACTAGTTGGTTTGGGCAAGTCTCCTGGCTTTTTTAATCAAAGCTGAAGGGAATAGGGGATTTATCAACATCACTGAGTGAGAGAGTCTGACTTGTATCTCTCTGGGGAGTGTAGGGGGTGATCTGTGCTTCCGGTTTGTCCCATAGGCTATCATCTAGGCCTTTCTTATTGAAAAGACTTGATGTGTCATCATAGTCAGTTGGCAATGAGTAGGTTGAGGACGTGTCCATCGTAGGGATTTCCGTATGATGAATATAGCTGAGGATAAGGCTAGTAAAAGGGATGACCAAAAATGAGCCAAGCATCATAAGTGCTGCAATCATAGGACTTAGCGCTGTCCCTGTGAGTAAGAAAAAGCCTCCTGCAGCCAGTGTTATTGCGGCGATATTATAAACTACAGAAAATCCAAGAAGAAACTGTACAGCTTTTCTGCATTGGTTGGCCATGGTTTTTGCTACGACAAGGCCCCAGGGATCATTACGAGCAAGTGTGATATCGATGCCATCAAGATCTTGGCGATAGCTCACGCCACATAAGGCTTCTATTTGAGCGGGGTAATCATTGAGGCCATCACCCAAAAAGGTGGCATTCGGTGTTGCTTGAAGGGCCTCGACTTTTTCTTTTGGTAGAGCGTTGTTGATTGTTTGCTCAAATGAGCTCGATAAAGAAATAGTGTCATTGCCGGTAATAAGATTGACGTCTTTGAATAGCGTGCCAAGCATGGTTATACTGCCAAATGTTTGGTCTTTAACTTGATCTTCAAATTTTATTTTTGCGAGATGTTCGCCCTCTGCATTCACTAGATGGCAGTGAGCTAACTCTAAATCTAAATCTAGGTGAGTGTGATGTTGTTTTATAAAATGGGCAGAGCCTAGATAGTAGCGATCTTGTTGCTCTTCAAGAATGATGCCCCCACTGGTTGATATAACTTTGATGTTCTCATCATGATGGTCGTTGGTTTGTGGTGCTAGTTTAAGTAGAGCTAAGGCATAGGGGTTATTGCTATCGTGGGCTAAAATGGCTCTCTCGAGTCTGAATAAGAGTGCTTGAGTGGTTTCTAATGCTGTCCATGCGACTACATGAGGTTCGGTTAGAGTTCCTGTTTGATCGCACCAGAGCGTTGTGCTTTTTGCTAAGTTCATCACTGCATCTAGGGTTTTAAAGACAACACCATGTTTTAGTGCCGCACTTTGGGTTGTCTTTGTGATCATTTCTACCCCCATCGCTAAACTGCAGGGGCAAGAGATAAGTAGAACAGAAAGACTCGAAAAAAGAGCAATCGCAGGGTTGAGTAATATCCAGACTACTGCTGTGGCAATAGCAAATAAGATTACAAGCCACAAATATCGGTTGAGCCATAAAGAAAGTTCTTGTTCTAGGCTGCTTTGTTCGCTAAAGAGTGAAGGTTTGCTAATGGCCATGATTTGACTTTCTTCAAATGAGGCGGTGGCTTGTAGTAGAGTGGGGCTTCTTAGTAAAGCACCTTGCAAAATCGTCTCACCTTTGCGTACTAGTCTATTTTGATCTTGTCCGTTAAGATGTTTTAAATTTACGATACAGTCTGAGAGTGCTTTGCTATCAACTGGGACAAACCCAATATGGGCTTTATAGCTTGTGTTATTTGGAGGTATTTTTGGGTAGCTTTGGCGCAAATGTTCGTGCCATTGCCAGGGTTGTTTTGTTTGCTTATAAGCTAGAGCCTTAATCCACAGTCCAACATGACGAATCGCGGGCAAAATGAGAGCCATATCAAATGCAACTAAGAAGCTTACACTTCCAGGGAAGAGAAGACTTATCATGGATAGGCTCCAGACTAATAGTGTACAAAAGGCGAAAAAACCATTGGTACTTAAGCGGCCTTTGATGAGGTTGCTTCCTAATTCGCTAATCCAGCTGTAGCTGGTTGCCAGGATAAGAAAGAAAGATGTTGATCCTATCGCAAGGAGAAGGCCCCAGCTTAAGCTGATGCCGAGTAGCATTAGTATCATCAGCGCAATGCCAGGAAAGGCAAGAGTGAGAGCTTTAATGAGTGAAAGATGAGGAGATGGTGGCAAATGTTCTTGAAGTGTGTAGCCAACTAATCCTAGCATGAGTTGTCTATTCTCTCTATCTCTATCAGTAAGCTGAAGCTTGAGTGTACGAAAGTGTTCTGCTTGCCAAAAGGGAATGTGATATGAGCGAAGATGCTCTTTTATTTCATTCATACAGTTTGAGCATGATGCTTCAGTATGAGTAAGATGATAGATCGTCATGGGGGCATGGTTTTCTTTCTGACTCGGTTATGCCATAGTAACACAATATATCCCACTAACTGTAGTACTTAGGAGATAAGCCTATGTCTAAGCGTCATTATACTCCTGTTGATCGATGGATCCAGAGCTTTGATAGTATGCTTAACATGATGGCAGGTTCAGTTGTTGCTCATGATCGACGGTCGCCTGCTACGGATAAGCTGCAAACGAAAGCACTAACTCTAGCTGAAAAAAATCATAGTATTGGGCTTATGCGTATTAATCATACGGGAGAAGTGTGTGCGCAAGCGCTTTATCAGGGACAAGCGGTGACTTCCCAAAGCTATCACCTTAAAGCAGAGCTTGAGCACGCAAAAGAAGAAGAAATAGATCATTTGGCTTGGTGTGCAGATCGTTTGCAAGATTTAGGTGGGCGTGCCAGTGTGCTGAATCCAGTGTGGTATTTTGGAGCTCTAACCATGGGGATGATTGCTGGAACTTGCGGAGATGAGTGGAATCTTGGTTTTGTTGCAGAAACTGAGCATCAAGTAGAAGAGCATTTGCATCGGCATCTAGAGCGCTTGCCCGAGCACGATACGAAAAGTCGTGCGGTGCTTGAGCAGATGAAAATTGATGAGGCAGCACATGCGGCTATGGCCGAGGAGCATGGAGCAAGACAGCTACCTTGGTGGATTCAAAAAATCATGACACTCACAGCTGACAGTATGAAACAGATTGCTTATTACCTATAAAAAACAATGTCGCTTAACTATTGAGCTTGTACTAACTTTGGGCTGATAGGTGGGTGATAAATGATCTGTATGGAATTGCCATCGGGATCTTCACAATAAAAACTATGGGCGCCATCGCGGTGTGCTTTGACAGGACTTAAGGGTGAAATGCCGAGTTGACCTAAATGCTCATGCCATTCATGCACATCTTTGGGTGACGCAACTATGAAGCCAAGATGGTCAAGAACTTGTTCTTTTGCTCTTGCTGATGAAGCTTTATGCAGTGCTAAGTTATCGTTTCCAGAGGTTAAGTAGACATTGTCTGCGTCAGGTTGCCACTCAATTGTCATGCCGAGTAGATGAGTGTAAAAGTGAAGCGATGCTTCTAAATTTTGGCAAAATAAAGCGACATGATGTAATCCAAGATGTTGAGGCATGGGTTGAGTTGCTCATGAGTGATGGTGTTTTTTATCATCCTAATCTTGCTGCTAGGATGCAAGCAATAAATGCGTTTTTACTTTTCTTGCATTTGTAATTCGTATTAGGTATGTTGAAGGTAGGATATTGTAGCCAAGGAGGCTTTCGTGCAGCAGTCACTCAAAACACTTATTTTAACATTGGCAACGCTTGGTCTCGCATCGTGTGGGGGCGGCGGCGGTGGTGGCGCAGGTGGCGATTTCGGTGAGCCAGAGGCAGCAAAAGCACGAACACACGTTTGTCCAACAAGTGTACTAGCTCTATCCACTCCCTTTTTTAAACCTGGTGGTGAGGCAATATTTGCATCGGGTGCACAAACGCTATTTTCACATGAGGGTGGTCTTGAGGGAATGGGAGCCTTTGCTGATGCTGGAGATGTCATCGGGGTTGCATTAACACTACACCCTGGTTCTGATATGATTAGTGCATCCCGCGAATCAAATGATGGCGTAAACGAAGACATCAATTTTAAGCGCTTTTTAGTGGCACGATTTCGTGACAATGACTTTAACACCAATACACTTGATATAGGTAATCTTGCCTACGTTTACCTTGCTACGCCACAGACAGGCTCTAATACCTCTACTCCTGTCCTATTACCAGAAAATCAACCGACAGGTGGGCCCGAGATTGCGGATAACAAAACACTAGTTGCTTACAAAGAAGGCGCAGATTTTCGCTACACTACCACGGAAAGTTCATCAGCTGGCCCTTTTATCAGTGGTAAAGATTACCTAAAGCAGCGCTTA
This sequence comes from Legionellales bacterium, assembly GCA_047404175.1. Lineage (GTDB taxonomy): Bacteria > Pseudomonadota > Gammaproteobacteria > M30B25 > M30B25 > M30B25. Next base: position 10,885 of record JBDOIW010000066.1, read on the forward strand.
GAAGAGGAAGCTGTCGCAAGTGGAGCTAGTCCGATTCAAATGCATGACCGTATATTTAGTACAGCCGGAAGTTCTCTTATACAGAATGCTGCAGATGGCGCTGATTATCTTGGTTATACTTCCGGTACAATGTCTGCATTGTCTACTGAGTCAAATACAAGGAAAACCACTGCAAATACCTGCCAAGCCAATGCTGTAGATACATTTACTGCTCGAATCGGTTCCTCTAGAAGCACAGTTAAAGATGAGCTCGCCGCGATGGAAACAGAAATGGCGAGTGGGCGGTTATTTAATCCACTTGCTCAAGAACGTATAAGGCAGAAAGCTTATGAGCATTTATGCCCAGAATCCAATCGTTTTTCTAAGTATCTTGACGATCGGATAAACAGTGCAGCATGGGATACCGCATCATCTGATTCAAGTGACAGAAGTGAGAGAAACTGTTTGCGAGGACCTTTTGCTGTACTAGGCTACGGTCATGACATAGGAGGATCCATATCCAATAAGATCTACGATAAAATCCATGAGCAGAGCAAACGAAGCCAGTGGCGCCCGGCCATCAGAGGCCTTGAACTGATTTGGGCAAAAATCTTCTTTGATATTGGTTGCGATCACTACGACAGCAATCACAACAACGATCAATCACATTTTGAGGATTGGTTTGATGCTATCACGAGCAACAATATACCTAGGATGAAGGAGCTTTATAACGATGATATTTTAGAGTATCCTGAGATTAGAGAGCTACGCTGGGTTGAAGAGATTGATGATGGTTATCTTAAAGGCTGCTTTAATGGTTCAGAAGATTGGCCTGCAACAGAAAATAGGTCTGCTACTACTGAGACACTACATCAGGCTATTTTAGCAGAAGCCAGGGCTCAGGGTGCAACCTGTGCTGATAGCCGTGCGACGGTGTCAACTTTTAAGGCCGATATGACGGCCTACGTTGACGCAATGGATGAGAACCCTAGTCAGGCTGCAACTGGCCCCAGAGTGACAACGTTGATAGATCAGAAGATTAGCGGAACTGATCAGCTTGGAGAGGCAAGTTTTGTATTTCCTTTCTCAAAAGCACTTGCTTGCTTAACAAAAAATGCAATATCCATGAGTGAGCCTGGGGCTTGCCCTATCAGTCGTGAAGAAGCTATGGCTGACTTACAAGCTCTTGTTGGCAACACGCGGTTGCGTAGTCCAGAGAGTGGGGCCATGGTGTTAACACCACTGCATTCAGACAGTCGTGTTGCTGAAGTTTTAGAAAGTACTTATCGGACAACGAATGATTTCATCAAATCAGTGAATCAAGGCATTTACAATCTCTCTAGTGGTGCGACAGGACTCGCGATTGGTGATGCCTGCATGCAGCATGTGATGCCATTAATTGACTGGACGAAGCAGTCTGAAGGCATTACTAAGTTGAATTTACAAAATAGTGGTATTTCCAAAGGCGTCTTTATCGATTTAGTGAGAGATATCCATGCAGCAAAGTCTGATGCACCATATTTTTCACTCAAACAAATTGATGCAACAAATCTGGGGATCTCCATCGACAGCAAGAGTGGCTCAATAGAATTTGCAGATGGATCTGGTTTGGATTCCGATGACGAAGAGATATTTGAAGAGCTCTTTGGTTATGCTCAAGATGAAAAAGTTGTGCTCCTTGTTGATGGGGGTCAGGTTGCTAGAGAGCAGGAAGATATCGACATGGTGCTGCCAGAACCTGAGTAATAATGCTATATGCAAGAGCAAGATGACTTACTAAGAGAAAAGATTGGGCGACGAAAACAGCAAGAAGCAAGAGTCTGTACCCAGCAATTGCTTTACGATGGCTACGCACAATTAAAAAAACTGACGTGGGAACATCAATCATTTCAAGACAATCACTGGTTAAAGGTACAGCGAGAGTGCTTAATTCGCCGTGAAGCTGCTGCCTTGTTGCCTTACGATCCGTTAAGCGATAAAGTTGTGTTGTTGCAACAAGCACGTGTAGGCCCTTTAGTTCATGGAGCCAACCCATGGATGCTTGAGATTGTAGCTGGCGTTGCTGATATTGAAGGCGAGTCTCCTGAGTCACTAGCAAAAAGAGAAGCTTTAGAAGAAGCAGGCTTGCACTGTTATGCCATTGAGCCAATTTGTAGTTATTTTGCAAGCCCAGGCTGTACCAGTGAGTACATTCACGTCTTTTGTGGCTGTGTAGAGGCACCTGAACAATCTGGTATTTACGGTGTGCCTGAAGAGGGTGAGGATATTAAAACAGTGATTATCTCTTTTGATGAGGCAATGGATGCCTTACACTCTGGCATGATTGATAATGCTGTGAGTATTATTGCTTTACAGTGGCTGCTGATCCATCGAGATGAGTTGAGAAAAGGTCGGTAAGCTTATGTTTTTAATCAGTTGTGTAGTGGGAAGTTTGTTCAGATGATTCTAACTATTCATAGCCATATTGTTGTTTTGTTTATACTTGCCTTTATTTCTTTCTATCTAGCGTTATAGATAGGTTTGAAGCATTATTTATAGTTGTGAAAGCTGATTTTAAGTGTTAACTTCAATAGTTTAGAGTTCTTGTGGCGCTGTATGTTGTTTATTTTTATTTAACAAATCTTTGTTAAAATCGCGTTATTAAAGTATCATTATTCAAGAAATGCCTATTGTTATACCAACAGAAACTTCAGTTTCTGCTCAAGCTCAAGTGAATGTATCTTCTTCTACACCAGATCTGCGCTCACTAGAATGCTTTTCATTAGATGAATCGGCACAACATTTTGCCTCTGGGAGTGATTCCCAGTTGCATCTAGGTTTTTTTAATACGCTTGGTGTCTTATATGATACGAGCAAAGCTCTTGATCTTAGGCAATTGCCTATTTTGTTTATGTCTCGACAGGCTATTGATAAGTTAAAAGCGCTGGAGAGTCATCCTAGTGATAGTCTACCAGTGCTTAATCCTAACCATTTGCCACTGCATTTTAATTTGCAAAGACATCCTGAAACACTAGTGCGTAAAGTGCTACATTATGATGCAAGTACTCCAGAACCAACAGATCCCCTCTCATGGTATCATGAGCCTGAATCTATGATCTCAAAAGATGTCACCGAAAACGCCATTGCACTGGCTTCCAAATTATCAAATGTTCGGAGAGAAGCTTCTGCAATAGGACAGGCCTCCAGACTAGAGGATGCTTGTGACTTTTTTATTAAAGACTTGGTTAAAAAGAAGATTTCTGACAATGATATAAAACACTTCATAGAAAAATCTATAAAGGTTTCCAATCCTATTTATTTCCTCTCTCAGTGTTTTGATATCATGAATAGTCCGAACTTGGATCCCTCTGATAATTTACTTCAGCTTGAAAAAATCCATCAGTTTAATGGGCATATTCCATCTCCTTATCTACGTTTTATTCGAAAAGAACCGGGGTTTAAGCCTTGCCACGTCTCGAAACTAATCTTTCCATCATTACTGACAACATTGGATGGGTATTATCAACTTGATAGTGACAACGAACAGGTTAAGATAAGCAGTGCCCCTAATAAATTGTCTTTATGTGCTTTGTACAAGTTATTAGACACTTGCAAAGGTCATGAAACAGATGCTAAGACAGAAGCAGAAAAAGATTTTTATCAATTCATCCATTCAAAGTTGATTGAATTCTGGTTAAAGCCTAATGCCGATACAACCTCAGTTCAGAGGTGGCACAATTTAATGGAAGCTTTTCAAAAGATCATCTTTCAGGACAATGATTTTGAGAAAAAGGTAATCAAGTTTTTTAAGGACGGATTGCAACACTCATCCATCATGTCTTATGCCATGGTCATAGATTGTGTTGAAATGCTATGGCAGATGTCAGGTCCCGTCTTTTGCTCTTCTAGTAAAAAGGCTGCTACTGCTAAATATGCTATGAATAATGTGGGCACAATTAAACAGATTAGAAAAGCAGTCAATACTATTTATGAAAGTGTTAACAATTCATGGCTATTTGGCATATATGGCAAAATATCTGGATCGTTGTGCCATTCATCGACACACACTCTCCGTCTTCTTACGAGTGTCTCTAAGCTAGACGTGGAGGATGCTCATATAATATCTATAGGGTATATGGTTGATGAAAAGGTTTCCCGTTGGCGCGTCAGAAATTGAGACAGTTTGACTTTAAGGGCGTTGATCTTTGTGTGTTAAATGGCCTAGATTTATCATTTATCAATAAGCATCTTAAGGCTTTGCGAGAAGATTCTATGGAGCAACTTGAAAAATTAGTTAAGCATAATCAGAAGGCTTACAAGCAGAGACCAAATTATCAATCTACCCTTATTCTTGCTTGTAGCGTCATTGAAATGTTAGCACGAACCTGTTGTCAGGATGGTAATAAAGCGCAGGAGTGTAATACAGTCCAGGTGCTGACTATTTTGATGATGCTGAGAAGTCATGATAGTACTCTGATTAATCAGATCGATACGGGAGAAGGTAAATCACGTATTATGATGGTTTTGGCGGCATGTAAGGCGCTGATGGGCAATACCGTTGATTTTGTTACGTCGAATGAGGTGCTTGCGCAGCGTGATTACTTCACCTATATGAATTTCTTTAAGGCATTAGGTATTAAAGTAGGTCTAGTGTCAACCACCATGACACCAGAATCATATGTGAAAGGTGGTATTAATTTTGCTGATACTAATTCTATTTTCCTTCGCCGAGGTCTTGCAAAAATTCAAGAGCATGAAAGTATCGATGATTTTTTGGATAAAGATAAGCATGTTTTGTTAGGTGATGAGTTTGATCAACTTTTTTATGATCGTATGGATGCTTTTAATGTTTCATCCAAGCTTGAGATTGATGGGCTGTCCTTTCAGGATTTAGAAAGTTTTTATCGTCTGATGTGGGAAGGTTGTGATTTGCCAGAAGAGATAATCAGTAAACAATCTCAGGATGAAGACTTTAACAAGTGGGTGCAAGAGCGTCAGATTTCCTGTGAAAATGTAGACAACGAGTATCAGCTAAATGTGCATTATGCAATATCAGAATCAGAGGCCATCGCTGTTGATGGTTCAGTGATCTATGGCAAACGAATTCAGGTTTTGCAGGATGGTCGTGTTCGTCCAAACTGTACCTTCTCAAAAGGGGTGCAGCAATTCTTGTACTTTAAGCATAAAGAGGGCTATCCTGACTTGGTATATGAGCCAGAACAATCTGTGGTACAAACGCAACGTGTACCAAGTCATATAGAGCCTTATTCACAAAGAATTGGTGTGACAGGAACAGCCAGATTTGATGAGGCTTGGTTTAATGATGCTGCTAAAATAAAGACGCCAAGACTTAAACAGAGTGGTTTAAAAGATCATGGTATGACTTATGTTTCAACGTTAGATAAGAAGCATGCTTGGATTATGGCTCAGATTAAAAAAGTGCAAAGCAATAGCCAGCATCCTATTTTAATTCATTGCGCAGATGACCGTGCCTCTGAAGAGCTTAATGATTATTTAAGTAAGAACAGGCTTGCAGATAGTTTGCTTCGCCTTCATGCAGGGATGAGCCTAGAGGAAGAGTCTGAAAGTCTTACGATGGCAGGTCGGGCAAATCAAATTATACTTGCTTCTGCGGGCATGGCGGGACGTGGAACTGATATCAAGGTGACGCTGGATATAAACTACAAGTCTTTGTTACATGCCCATTATCTTCTGCAGAATATCGTCAGTGTAAAGGTCGAACAGCCCGAGGTGGGAAAGAAGGTGATGTTTGGACAATTATTGCAAGGTCCGAATTAAACGGGCATAAAAATTTAAACAGCTTTCAAAAGGCTCTGTATAATATTGCGTGCCAAGAACATACAAAACGAGCAATCGAGTCTGAGACAATCGATCGTTTAGCGGGGGCTTTTTGGAAAAATACTAAGGATAAGGGCGCTTCTATGAGTGCAGCACAAGCTGAGGCGCAAAGAACAAATGAGCAGTTAAAACAGCTGGAAGGCATAGATGATGCGCGCCAGCTACGTGGTGCCTTGCTAAAACATATGCCAAGGGATAATGGCTCCGTTTCTTTTGACAAAGATTTACTTAAAAGCGCTCTTAAAGATAGTAATGTGCATCGATACTCGCAGCTCAAGGCTAAGATTCGTGTTGCCTGGAAAGGCGCCTTAGTGCTTGGTGTTTTGGCCTGTATTTCTGAGGTTTTGCCTTTGGTTTTGACACATGTTTCCATGAGTTGGCTTCCTGCTATTTCTGTATTAGGAATGAGTGCGGGGGTGGTTTCAATTGCAGCAGCGGCAGCATTAACCTTCGTAGGCGTTGTTGGCCTAGGGCTTGCTATCAATTATATCGCAGAACGTTATAAAGTTTGGTCGCAATTTTGTTATGAACTTAATGAGATTGAACAGATCAATTATGAAGTACGCGGCCTCAGTGATTCTAATCCAGACCATTCTGGTGTTCCTGATTCTTATGGAATTCCTAATGCTGATAAAGATAAAGATAAAGGTAAGCGGTATAGCGTATAAATTTTTAATTAGCGATTCTGAGTGAGGGCGTGTTCTAGTATTGATGTTGTATCTTGCTCATGTGTCATGTAGTTTGAACGTAGTTGTATAGGTCGAGCCTTAGCGGTCTTTTACTTTTGTTAGCAAGCTACAATAATTCAATTAGTGTGCTATTGCCTCTGTGAGCAAGAGATAAAAACTAGGATTACCACTTTTGATGAGGCGGTGAATGCGTTACAATCAATAGTAATGGCAGGATTCGTTGCATGGCTTTGCTGGATATCTGTCGAAATGAGTTAAGTAAAAAGTGGTAAGTATTGATGAGTAAAACAAATTACACAGCGCAATCTCTTGAGGTATTAACGGGCTTAGATCCTGTAAAAAAGCGTCCAGGGATGTATACCCAAACGGAGTGGCCTAATCACTTGGGTTATGAAGTGATTGATAATAGTGTTGACGAAGCATTGGCAGGTCACGCCACAGCTATTACGATTAATTTGCATCCTGATGGTTCTCTAGAGGTGATTGATGATGGACGAGGTATGCCAGTTGATATTCACCCAGAAGAGGGGGTTCCTGGTGTTGAGCTTATTCTCACTCGTCTTCATGCTGGTGCTAAATTCTCACAGAAAAGTTATGGTTTTTCAGGTGGTTTGCATGGAGTGGGTATTTCTGTTGTGAACGCTCTTTCCTATCGTTTAACGGTAGATGTTAAACGTGAAGGCAAGCATTATGCGATGTCGTTTGCTCATGGTGATAAGCAATCTGAACTTGAGGTTGTAGGTGATGTCAAAAAGCGTGATACCGGCACTTCCATTCGTTTTTGGCCTGAGGCTAAATACTTTGACACTGCTAAGTTTTCTGTCAATGTTTTAAAGCATGTCCTACGTGCAAAAGCAGTGCTATGCCCAGGTTTGAAGGTAACTTTTTGTCAAATCGATAAGGAAGATCCTATTGTTTGGCATTTTGAAGATGGCATCAAGGCTTATCTTAAAAGTGCATTAGTGGATATTGCTTGTTTGCCCGAACAAGATCTTTTTATGGGGAGTTTTAAGGCAGAAACAGAAGCAGCCGATTGGGCAATCTGTTGGACCCCTGAAAATGGACCCATGGTTTCAGAAAGCTATGTTAATCTCATTCCTACTGTCCAAGGTGGAACACATGTCAGTGGTCTGCGGCAGGGGATGCTGAATGCCATGCGTGAATTCTGTGAGATGCATAAGCTTTTGCCTCGTGGAGTTAAGTTAACGCCTGAAGACCTTTGGGCGCACTGTCAGTATGTGATTTCTGTTAAGATGCATGAGCCACAGTTTTCAGGACAAACCAAAGAGCGTCTATCTTCTCGTCAGTGCTCGGCTTTTGTGTCTGGTGTTGCCAGTGATGCGTTTAGTTTATGGTTAAGTCAGCACGTTGACATGGCTGTTGCTTTAGCACAACTTGTTGTATCAAGTGCGCAAAAGAGAATGCGTACTAGCAAGAAAGTGACACGCAAAACGGTCACTCAGGGCCCTGCTCTGCCAGGGAAGCTTTCTGATTGTATCTCTCAAGAGTCTGAAATTACTGAGGTTTTCTTGGTTGAGGGTGATTCTGCGGGAGGTTCGGCTAAGCAAGCAAGAGATAAAGAAACGCAAGCTATCTTGCCCTTGCGTGGAAAAATTCTGAATACATGGGAAGTTGATACGGATCGAGTGTTAGCCTCTCAAGAAATTCACGATATTGCCGTTGCTCTTGGCGTAGATCCTGGCAGTCAGGATATCTCAGGGTTAAGGTACCATAAAATTTGTATTCTAGCCGATGCTGATTCCGATGGTGCGCATATTGCTACCTTGATTTGTGCTCTTTTCTTGCAACACTTTAGAACACTCGTTGAGAAAGGGCATGTATTTGTTGCTATGCCACCACTTTATCGAATTGACAGGGGTAAGCAAGTCTACTATGCCCTTGATGAAGATGAGAAAAAAGGTGTGCTTGATCAGTTAAACGCCGAAGGCAAAGGACAAATTAACGTTCAACGTTTCAAAGGTTTAGGGGAAATGAACCCCATACAGCTTAGAGAAACAACTATGGCCACAGAGACTCGTCGCTTAGTACAGCTTACTCTTGGAGAAGAAGAAGAGACTTGTGCACTATTTGATATGTTACTTGCTAAAAAACGTTCTTCTGATCGTAAGGCATGGTTAGAGCGCTGTGGCGATTTAGCTGATCTTGCTGATATTGATGCACAAGCAGATTAAGTATCTTTGTGGGGCATGATTTGTAGCTTGACCACCTTGTTTAGCTTAAGGTATTGTAATTAAGATTGATTGCAAAAAAGGAGCTTCCATGGGCCAGAGATTGAATGATTATCTAGCAAAAGTAATGCCTGAAGTAAAAGAGCTGACTGTTAGTGATTTAAATGCCAAAACAATAGGGCAAGATATTGTTCTCGTTGATGTGAGGGATCCTGACGAATGGGCAAGAGGCGTTATTCCTAACGCTGTGTGCATTAGTCGTGGTACCTTAGAAGTTAAAATTGAGCAAGTATTTCCTGACCCTAAGACACCTTTGTTGCTTCAATGTGGGGGAGGTACGCGATCTGCATTTGCAGCAAAAGCGCTACAAGATATGGGGTATGAAGAGGTTTATTCGCTTAAGGGTGGCTTTCGCGACTGGGTTGCTTCAGGTGGTGATATTGAGATGATTGCATAAATGACGCCTGCTTCTTATTACTTTAGTTTTTCTGATGCATGGTTAAAAGTCAAAGGCTTAGATTTTTTAACTCGTATAGCAAGTTTCTCTATGGCCCTGATTCCATTATCGATGTTTTTAGGTCCTTTTTTAACAGATCTTTGTATTAGCTTGATTGGCATTACTTTTCTTGTTCGCTCCTATCAGCAAGCCTCTTGGTCTTGGCTATATGGTTCTTGGGCAAAGCTCTTTTTGAGCTTTTGGCTCTTTATGCTTGTTCGTTCAACGTGGGCCCTAGATCCCATAGAAGCTTTCACCCACTCTGTTTTGTTGGTTCGCTATGGCTTGCTAACGGTAGCTATGGCGCATTGGTTGGTCCTCAAAGATGAGGTAAGAACTCTATTACTTTATGGTACCTTGTTTGCTGTAAGTTTTGCTATTATTGATGGCTTAGTTCAATTTTTGGTAGGGTTTGACCTTTTAGGCAAGCCACCCCATCATCATTCAAGGCTTACAGGTCCATTGAATAGGCCTCGACTAGGTCTTACATTGGCTTGGTTGGGTGTTCCACTTATTTCAATCGCTTTAGCCAAACTTGTTGGTAGTCGCTCTCAACAGAAAGAAAGACTTTGGTTGTGGGGTTTACTAAGTTTTGGTGTGCTTTTAGTGGGAGTCGCTTCAGGTGATCGCGGAGGCTTGCTGGAAATGCTTTTAGGTATCACGCTACTTGGTTGTTTGGGAGCTCAGTATCGTAGATATCTAATTAAGTTGGCATTTTTTGCTCCTGTAGCTTTGGCTTTAGTCTATGCTTATAATCCTGCGACCTTTGACCGTCAGGTGTTTCGAACGATAGAAACAATACAGCACTTTTCTAGCAGTGATTATGGTGTTGTTTATCGTGGGGGGCTCCATACTTTCCTTGATTATCCTTTGGTTGGTGTTGGAGCAAGACAGTATCGTGACATTTGCTCCCAAAACCATAGTGATATCAAAATGGCAACCAGTCCTGGTAGTAATGAGTATGAGTGGCTTAATGATCGATACCATTGTGGATACCACCCTCACAACTTATATCTTGAGTTACTTTCTGAATCAGGAGTATTAGGTTTTTGTCTCTTTTTTACATTGTTTATTACTATCTTGCGTTTGGCGTGGCAGTATCGCGAATTGATTAGCCAAGATGCCTTTGTTTTGGGGTGTGTGGCGGTATTGCTTAGCCGTTTATTTCCAGCATTGCCAGCAGGAAGCATTTATGTGGTTTGGGCGAGTGTGCCTTTATGGTTAATGCTAGGAGTTATTTGGGGTGCATGTTTACGTTATGCTAAGCACTCGTCGTCTATATCATGATCCTTTTATTCTTAATTCCTATATGTTTAGATGCTACTTTTACAATGTGATATTACTGTAAACCTATTGAATCCCTGCTTTTGGAGCAGGTTTTTGATCATCCGCTTTTTCCTTTGTATCTGTTTCTAGAATAGCGTAGTCCAGCTCTGTATCTATATCTAAGATCTGGCCTTCTACCTCCGCAAATGTATCTGCACTCACTTTTTGAGCAAAGTGACTCTCATCTGGTAATTGGCTAGCTTGTTTTTTTAGTCCATCAATCGCGTCGTCAATACTTCTAACATCTTTGTCACTCAATTTATCTTCAATCCATTCGATATAATGTTGGCACCAATAAGTGCACTGGCTATCGTTAGCTATTTTTTGATGATCCATATAAACCACTTTCCAAGGTATATTCTTTTCAAAACCCATACTGACTAGATGTGCCTGGACGTGAAGATCTAAATCAGAACGATAAAATCCATTGGCTAACATTCCTCTCATCTTCCCTACAGGATCAAGTATTCTTGCTATGGTAGAGTGTTGATTAGATTGAACAATAAGAGTCACAGCATGTTGACGTTTAGTAAGGCAGATAGGGATAACATGGTATTGGTTATTTTGCTCCATTGGAATAATAATCCAGTCGTTATCGTTACACTCTTCACTGCGCCTTATAATCTTGTTTAGGAGCGTTTTCTGCTCCCTGGGTTTGAGGGCCTGTGCCGCAAGAGATTGTATGTCTTTATCTGGTTTTAAATGAAATACCCAATTGTTCTTTGTTGCAGTAGTTTGATTATGCCTGCTTTCCATGCCGTCTTGCGTATTTTGATTCAAGCTTGATACCAGACAATTATAAAGAGTCGTAGCACTTCGTTTTTTCATGATCAATCATAATATTGTTTGTCATGATGAAGTTATAGTTGGTTTATTTATAAATATATCAAAGCGGTGTGATTTCCCTTGAATAACATGATGAGGCTTGTAATCACAGGGTGCGCGAAGCGGTCTTTTTAGGACGAGTCTTGTTGGCTTTAGTTGGATGAGTGATTTAATGAGCTGTTGGTTATCTTCTTCATTATTCTTTGCAGCTAATGCCAGTTTTTGCATAATTTGTTTTGATTTTGCTGATTTCTTTTTTTTAGGGAACATGGGATCACAATAGACAACATCAAATCTTTCAAGGGTATGTTTGTTGATCCACCTCATTGCTTCATCATGAATGCATGTGATCTGCAGAGGGGTGCTGTCAAGGACATCTATGGTTTGCTCCACCGTTTCTTGAAGTTCAAGGTAGGTGGCCAGGCTTTGTTCAAGAACGGTTACATTAGCACTAAAGTAGGCCATTACCAGCGTGTCATGGCCAAGGCCTCCAGTGCAGTCAAGAATGTTTAAATTTTTTTGCTTGTGAAGTCCCGTTGCCCGAATTAATGGATCTTTTTTTGTGGTTGAAGTTAGGCGGTAATGAATAGCTTTTGTTTTCATTAATACGTCGTTGGGTTTTGCTTGATACCATGAGTATAGATGTTTTTTATTCATGATCAATGAGAGTATGAGATGCATTTGAGTTAAATTTGATTGGGTCAACAAAAAGCCTGCGTTTATTTTGATAATAATGATGATTTTTGTTCAGGTGTGATTTGGATTCGTTGTTTTAGATAAAAAACATGAAAGTAAGAATCTAAGTGGGTGCTTTGGGTGAGATGCTAATAAGATTTTGTGGGTCGTTGTTTCATGCATTGTGTTTTGATATCTTTTAACATAGAATACTGAAAAATAAATAAAAAAGTGTAATGAAAACAACGCGTCTTACCAAGAAATTACAGCACTATACCGAAAAGGCAGTACGAACTTTTAATATGATCGAAAAGGGTGATCGTGTTTTGGTGTGCCTATCTGGAGGTAAAGATTCTTTTGCTATGGTGACTATTCTCAAAAAAATGTGGATAGAATCTAATCGTCGTTTTGACATGAGAGTTTTAACTTTGGATCAAGGCCAGCCTGGCTGGTGTGACAAAGAGTTAAAGCAATGGCTTGAGAGAGAAGGACTTCAGTACGAAATACTCTCTGAGGATACCTATAGTATTGTCAAAGAAAAAATTCCTGAGGAAAAAACTTACTGCTCTTTGTGCTCAAGGCTTCGTCGAGGTATTATTTATCGTTATGCATCTGAACATGGCTTTAATAAGATTGCGTTGGGGCATCATCGTGATGATTTAATTACTAGCTTATTGATGTCTATTTTTTATAACGGTCAAATTCAATCGATGCCACCTAAGTTATTATCTGATCAGGGTGATCATATTGTGATTAGGCCACTTTGCTATTGCCAAGAAAAAGATTTAATTGCTTTTTCAAAAGAAAGAGCCTTTCCTATTATTCCCTGTAATCTTTGTGGCAGCCAAACAAATCTTAAGCGCGTCAAAACAAAAAAAATGATTGAATTTTTGGCGCAAGAAAATCCTAAAATACCTAGTAATATGCTGCATGCGCTTAGTAGTGTGAGGCCTAGTCAGTTGATGGACAGTAGTTTATGGGACTTTAAGTCCTTGCAGATACAGTCTGAAGAGATGGTTGAACTTGAGAGTCTGTGATTTCTCTTCCCTCCATATAAATGTTCTTGTTTGATCTCCTCTTCTACTCACTTGTGCAGAGTATTTGCCTTTAGTCACGAGTTCTTATTTGGTAGCCACTGTCCATGCTTGGGCATGGGTTTACTCTTGGCAAAGTGCTCTTATGGGGCTTCACTTGTATGTTGGTAGTGTGCATTATTAATACTGATCAAAGTATATCTGTATTTGTTCAGGTTGGTGTGTTTTAGTTAAAGCGAGCATTAATAGTACACGAGACTTTGCTGCATTCAGAGTGCCTGATGCGATGAAGTGTGTTTTTTGATCGTTCATTTCGCCATTTTTCGTGGTTGCGCCCTCTGGTGAGCGGCTTGTGCGTACAATTTGTGTGCCTTGTTTTTGCGCCTGAGTCAAAAGGGGGACCAGGCTTGTCGGAATATTGCCGTTGCCTAAGCCAATATGAATGATACCGTCGGGGTGGGTATCAAGCAGAGCTTTAATTCCTGTAGCTGATGGGTCTGCGTAGCCACCAATGACTTCAACTTGGGGTAATGATTTGATTTCATCAATATAGAATTCACTTTTATACGTATGCTTTTTAAGGTTTTTTTGAGTAAATTCGATGTGACCGTGCGCTACTGAGCCTAGGGGGCCAGAGCTTGGAGCTGCAAAAGAATCTACATTCGTTGTATGAGATTTGATAACATCTCCTGCGCTAAAAATATGACCATTCATGACAACCATAACGCCTCGTGCTACTGCAGCCGGACTTGCTGCAACACTCACTGCATCGAAAAGGTTGCCTGGGCCGTCGCTGCTAAGTGCGGTTGCGGGCCTCATTGAGCCAACTAAAACAATGGGCTTTTGACTATGAAGTGTTAGGTGGAGGAAGTAAGCGGTTTCTTCCATGGTGTCTGTGCCATGTGTGATAACAATGCCGTCAATATTATCATCTTTGACAAGCTGATTAATGCGCTTAGCTAGTTTTAGCCAAACAGCTTTTGACATGTCTTGGCTACCAATATTGCTGATTTGCTCACCAGATAGCTTTGCAATCGCTTTGAGATCAGGTACTGCTTTAATGAGATCTTGCACGCTCAGTTCACCAGACGAGTATTCGCCCTGGATGGCGGAGTCACCAGACCCGGCAATAGTACCACCAGTCCCAAGTATGACAATATGAGGCTTTTTAGGTGATGTGTCATTTGCAAAAATAGGGTAATTAATGGTCAAGATTAAAGCTAGACATATAATAAATAGTTTTTTCATCTATATGAATGTTATTGGTTTTTTGTAGTTTGTATTGTATCTTTTTTCTTGCTTGTATGCAATTAAGAAGTTGCTTTGTGAGCGAGTTTTTTTAGTGCTTTGATCAGCGGTGTGGTTACAGATTCTGGGTGTTCAGATTCAATTTGAGAAATTCCTGTTGGGCTAGTGACATTGATTTCTGTGATGGAGTCACCAATGATGTCAAGACCGACTAGGAATAAGCCTTTGGCTTGTAGTATTGGCTTGAGCTCGGTGCAAATGGTTTGCTCTTGCTTGGTGAGTTGTCCAATAGTTGTGCTTCCTCCTGCTGCCATATTACCGCGAAAATCACTAGGATGTGGTTTGCGTATAAGCACATAGGGAATAGGCTCCCCGTGAATAAGCAGAATACGTCGATCTCCTTGTGTAATTTCGGGGAGGAATTTTTGTGCCATAATCGGAGTCGTGCCGCCGTGAGTAAGAATGTCGATAAGACTTGCTGTATTTGGATCATGATCCGCTATTTTTACTATGCCTTTGCCCCCCATTTGATTAAGAGGTTTGAGAACAGTGGTTTTCTGTTCATGAATAAATTGTTTGATTAGATCTGTATTCTGACTGATCAAGGAGGGCGCAGTGAATGCTTTGAACCACGCACTGAACAACTTTTCGTTGGCATCCCTTAAGGCTTGTGGCTTATTAATGACTAAGGTACCTTGGTTTTCGGCTTGTTCCAATACGTGTGTGATAAAGAGATAGTGGTCATCGACAGGAGGATCCTGGCGAACGAAAATAATGTCAAATGTACTCAGATGTGTTGTTGTGGATGAGTCAAGTTGACACTTAGTAGCATCATCCCCTAGAGAGTGTAATCCCTGTGTTTTGGCATAAGGACTAAAATCTTGAAGCCAGAGATCAGCGGGTGAACATAAATGAATATCCCATGCTTCTTTCTGCATGGCGCGAATAAGACAAAGGCTTGAGTCTTTATTCCATTTGAGGGAGCCAAGTGGATCAAGGATGACTAAAACTCTCATGTCTTATCCTCTTTTGAAGACGCGGCCAGGGCAAATTGGCTAGCAAGCCAAGGAAAGAAATAGTTTGTTTGACTAGAATAGTCCTCTTGCCAATCCCACGGAGTGAAAATCATGCCTTTATGGTTAAGGTTGGCCGAGCTACCTTGCTGAGGATGACTCCGTATAAAGCCTCCTACAACTTCACCATAACAAGTATAAACAACAGGTTCTGCTGTGTTGTTGTTATGACTCCTGCGGATGGAATGCCTTCTTGAAGCATCAGGTCATGTGTTGGGATGGATCCTTTGACTCGACTCATGCTGAGTTTGGTTTTTTTGTTGAGTTGATCCAGCTCACTAACATGGTGGACTGCGAGCACAGCATTGCCATAGGTGCCACTATTAGCTTTAATCATCACAAAGGGATCTTCTTGAATACCTTGGTGTTGATAGTCATGATTTATTTTATCCAATAATGTGGCTGTTTTTTCTTTGAGAGCTTCGATGCAATCTGGGTTGTCGAAATGCATGTGCTCCATTGTGTCAAAGTGCATAGAAAACAGCCGTGGGTCTTGATCAAATGCATGACAAAATTCGTTTACAATAGTTTGATAAAGAGCAAAATGATCAGATTTTCTTCGCTTATCCCATCCTAGTTGTGGCGAAGGGTAGAAAGGGGTGGGTAAATCATCACCATTCTCTAGAGCTAGGTGAATACGATCATGATTAATGATTGTACCATCAAATTGTTGCGCATCTAATTGTTTCAAAGGGTATAAGTCCATTTGTCTTGCTGAGGGTAAATGAATGCTGGTTTTTTGCTGTAAATAAGGAATTGTAGAGCCTATAGTGATACGATGCCCGGCTGCTTCAACCCTTTGTATTAACGCATCAAGGTTCTCAAAATAGCCCATATTGGTAGTATGAGCTTCTGGGATTAATAGTAAGTGACTTGCCTTTGGGATAGCTTGCTTAAGTTGAGCTTCTATGTTGTCGAAGTTGTTGGGGTGAACATGATTCCAGCCAGCAGGGTAGAGGTTAGTGTCACAGCTGGCAACTTTATAGCAGGATTGCCTAATGTCCATGGATGCATAAAAAGGTTTGGGGTTGATTTTATTTTTAAACCATAATGTAACTGACTCTTTTTTCTGTAAAAGCTCATTAGCAGATTTATGCAGCGATTGGCTTAGTGGTTTGAGTTGCATGGTGATATTTTTCTCTGTATTTAAGCTAGTATAGATTAAATATCTATTTGGTTTTTATGAGATTGTCTATTATAATCAATAGTGTGTTTTAAAAACAAGGTTTATGCGATGGCTGGTACTTTTGTTCTTATGGTTATTGGTGGATGCATTGGTCTTATCCTTTTTGGTGGACCTGGTTTTTGGATAGGTACTACGTTGGCTGTACTTGTGTTTGGACCGGGAGAGTCTGAGGCTTAGTAATGTCTAGGTGTAGAGATGGTTATTGATACAAGACGAATAGTATGGGTTTTAGTGGGAGCTTTATTTGCAGGGCTGCCTGGTGCCCTTATTGCTTGGTTTCTATCCGGTGTTTTTTTGTCTCCGGTAAAAAGAAGTTCTTGGGGTGGTTTTGGGCATCGTCAAACGGATGTGCAGGCTGTTTTTTTTGAAGTAACATTTCAGGTGATGGGGCATGTCGCAAAAGCTGATGGAAGGGTGTCTGAGCGTGAAATACAACATGCTAGGCAAGTTATGACCCAGATGGGGCTAGGAGAAGCCGAGAAAAGGGAAGCTATTCAGTTTTTTGGTGACGGTAAGGCTGCACATTTTAACTTAGATGATGCTTTGTATCGCTTAAAGCGTGTCTGTGGTTGGCAGTTCGTGTTGAAGCGTTTATTTGTGCAAATACAAGTACAGGCGGCTCAAGCAGACGGTGCGGTCAGTCATGAACAGCAAAGAATTTTAGATTATATCGCTCGTACTATGGGGGTTGACCAGTCAGGCTCTTATTCAGGTTTCTATCAAGGTCAGCAGCAATCTCATCGCCAGTATTCAGGGGCTTCTTATCAATCTTCGAGGCAGTCTTTACATCAGGCGTATGAAGTACTTGGAGTCAAGGAAGGAGTGAGTCAAGCTGAGCTAAAAAAAGCTTACCGAAAATTAATGAGTCAATATCATCCAGATAAGCTGCAGTCACAAGGCTTACCTGATTCTATGATGAAGATGGCAACCGAAAAAACACAAGAAATTAAGGCGGCTTACGAGCAAATTAAACGTGAAAAGGCTTGGGCATAAGGAGAACAAACTATGGAGCAAAAAAAATATTTAGCTCCATCCATACTGTCGGCAGACTTTGCCCACTTGGGCGACTCGGTAAAGCGAGTTCTTGGTGCGGGTGCTGATATGATTCATTTTGATGTTATGGATAATCATTACGTTCCTAATCTTACTTTGGGCCCTATGGTGTGTCAGAGTTTGCGCGAAGCAGGCGTTGCCGCAGTCATTGATGTTCATCTCATGGTTAAGCCTGTGAGAAGGATGGTGGATGCCTTTGCTAAAGCCGGAGCTACCATGATTTCTATTCACTCGGATGCCTGTGACGACCTCAAGGCTGAGCTGCAGTATATACGCTCTCTAGGGTGCCAGGCCGGTTTAGCTTTACGTCCCTCTGTTTCGATAGATACATTATCCAGTTTTTTACCCTATGTAGATTTTGTTTTGTTGATGACTGTAGAGCCTGGTTTTGGTGGGCAGACTTTACTACCTAATAGCCTTGATCGCATTGAAATTGTCGCAGATTTGCTTTCTGATTACCCTGAAAAACGTTTAGAGATTGATGGTGGAGTAACCCTAGAGAATGTTACTGAGCTTGTAAAGGCTGGGGCAGACATGATTGTGGTGGGTTCTGCGCTATTTGGACACAGCGACCTGGAAAAAAGATGTCAGCAGTTTAAGAAGGCAATTTCTTGATTTATTCTTCATTTAAATCAGGAATCTAGTTTAAATTCTATAGGTATTTGTGGTATTCTTGAGTTAGTGTAGCGATGATAAAGGGCTATTATGACAGTTTCTATTCCTCAAGCCAACATGGTGCGTAATCAGGTGCATACTTGGGAAGTGGTTGACCACGACTTACTGCAGTTGATGGCATCAGTGCCACGTAGTCATTTCGTTGATCCAGAGTACGCAGGAGTTGCCTGTGTGGATGCGCGAATTAAAGCGCTCAATGGAGCAGATATGCTGCCTGCAGCTGAGATAGGTCGCATATTAACTCGCGTTAAAACTCAAACAACTGATTCAGTTGCAATAGTAGGTGCTGAGAGTGGTTATCTTGTGGCACTTCTGGCCCAGGTGGCTCATCACGTGACATGGTTTTTACCGCAATCGTTGCACGAAAAAACTCCGGCGATTGAGGGTGTGACTCTGATAGATTTTTCTGCAGACACTGCTTTTTGGCAAGATGGGCCATTTGATATTATCATCATGGCAGAAGCAGTTCAGTTGTTGCCAGACAATTGGCGTGATGGCTTGACAAAAGAAGGACGGATGTGGTTTGTGCAAGGTGATTCCCGTCAATTGCAAACAGCATGGCTTATGGATTCAGAGGGGCTGCATTCGCAATATGAAACCTCTTGGAGTTGGTTAGATGGCTTTGCGCCTGAAGAGACTTTTGTGTTTTAAACGTATGGAGATCGAGTGAAAAAAGGAATTTGGCTCTTTATTGTATTTTCGCCTTTCATTTCGGCCATGTCTCTGCTCGAGACTTATGAGCTTGCTAAACAAAACGACCCAGTCTTTTTGGAAGCACATAGCCAATATTTAGTGGATCGTGAGGATTTAAGTTTGGCTTATGCAGCATTATCCCCTCAACTTAACCTTAGTGGTGCCTATGCGTTTCAAAATAAGCGTGATAATGGTTCTGATGCTCAAACTAAATCACATACCCAGCAACTGACTTTACGTTTAGACCAACCTATATTTAATGCTGCAGCATGGTCAGGTCTTGCAGAGGCAAAAGCTTCAGTCAAGCAAGCAGAGGCACGTTTCCAGTCTGCAACCCAAGAGTTATTCTATAAAGTAGCAAGTCGGTATCTTGAGGTAAGTGTTGCCGCTAGTGCCCTTAATAACGTGCAGTCTAAAGTAAAAGCAATCAATGCTTTACTTGATCAAGCTAAGCATCAATTTAATTCAGGATTAATTGCAAAAGCGTCCGTTGATGAGGCGCAGGCAGCATTCGAGTCGGTGAAAGCAGACGAAATTAGTGCTCAAACAAATTTAGCCAATGCGCAAGAGTCCATATTTACAATGACAGGGCAGTTTTGTAAGCAAATTTATCAACTGTCGCAAGAAAAATCGTCATTATCACTCCCTGATTTAGAGTCGGAAGAGACTTGGCAAGAGCTTGCGCTCAAGCAAAATTATCATTTGCAGTCAGCTCAGTGGGCGTTTGAGGCGGCAAAAGCTCGTGGGCGTTCACAAAACCGTTCGCGAATGCCTGAATTATCTGCAAATGCAGAATACGTTTACGATCATGAGTCTTCAACTCCTAGTGGGATTAGCCAGGCAGGGAAGGCTGGGTTAAGTCTTTCTTGGCGGCTCTATGAAGGAGGGGCGATTAGTGCCAAGCAGAGAAAAGCTTCTTGGGCAGTGATGGGGGCAAAAGCCAATCTGATGAAGACACACCGTTCTGTTGAGTCAAATGCACGTAAAGCTTACCGTGATGTTCATTTAGGGGCAAAAAAAGTTGTGGCAGATCGTCAAACTTTACGCTCCAGGCTTTCTGCGTTGGAATCGATCAAGGCCGCATTTTCTGTTGAAGAGCGAGCTATGGCGGATGTGCTAGATGCCGAATCTGATTACTTTGATGCAAAGCAGCAGTTAGTTGCTGATTTACGCTCATGGGTCTTAGCTATACTGCGTTTGAAGCAGGTAGTGGGCCAGTTGGCCTATGAGGATTTAGAAGCAACTGATGAGCTTATGGGCTTGCATAGGTTAGATTCTAAAAAAGAAAATAAGACGATGTCGCTTCGCAAAAGCTTTTCAATTCAGCTCTCTAGTAGTACGCATGAAGAGGCAGCTTATCACTTCATACGCCATCATCGGCTTGTTGGGCAGGCCTATGTCTTGCCAGGCCCTAAAAAAGATCAATTTCTTGTTTTAGTGGGGGCATATGAAACAAGTGAAGCAGCAAAGGCCGCGTTGAAAGCATTATCACCGGATCTACAGAAGATGCGTCCCTGGGTGCGTCAAATCAATAAGTCATAGTGTTAGGCTGGCTATGATATAGAGAATCATGACTGTTTAAAGGGTAGTGCGCTATTTGTCTGATTTATAGAAGAATTGAGTGTTTTTTTCAAAGATCTTTATTGTTGTTTCTCTGGGGGGTATGAGGCTTCCATGCTTTTAGCGTGTGAGTTAGTTTGTTAGGACCGGCTCTATTTGTCCAATAACCGATTGTATGACTTTCATATGTTGGTCTAATCCCTCTTGTTGTTGGGCGATGAAATCTTCACATGACTGTGCAAATACTGAGCAAGGCTGTGTCAATGTTTGCTCTAAAAATTCAACAAGGTCTTCACTGCTATAAATGGTTTTGCATAGCTTTTCTTTTTGGCAGTCTTGCCATATTTCATTGAAATTATGCATGTGTGGTCCTGTTGCAACAGGAATATGATGCAAGAGTGGTTCAATAAGATTATGCCCTCCATGGGGGACAAGGCTTCCGCCAATAAAAGCAGCTTGTGTCAATGGAAAGCAGTGCATGAGGTCTCCCATGGTGTCGACAATGATGACATCTGCTTGTTCAGAAGAGTATGTGTCGGATAGGGTGGTATAGGAGAAATCCCTGTTGATTTCTTTAATCTGAGGGATGCGCTCTAGGTGTCTAGGCGCAAGAATAAGCTTGGCATTTGGGATGGTTGTCGTGCTGCGTAATAGATGATGTGCCTTTAGTATGATTTCTTCTTCACCAGGGTGGGTGCTCACTGCAATCCAACATGGGTGCTGGTTTATTTTTCGTTGTAAAGGTTGGCTTATATTAGGTTTTGGATCGGGTATTTTGGGGCTGAATTTGATGTTTTTTGTGAGTGTAAGCTTGTTGGGGCATAGTCCAAGCTGTTTGAAGTAATGATGACTTGATTGTGTTTGCGCCATGACATGTTCAATAGATTGAAGCATAGGGCGTATTAGCCAAGAAATGCTACGATATCCGCGAAAGGATTGTTCTGATAATCTTGCATTGGCTAGGATGCATGGGATCCTAGCTTTTCCCAGTGTATGCATTAGATTGGGCCAAAGCTCTGTTTCCATGATAACGGCAATGCTTGGGTTAAAGTGCTTAACAAAACGTCGAATGCAGGGAGGGTAGTCATAAGGAAGATAGCTATGGGTTATGTTTGCGGAGAGGTTCTGGTGTACCCATTGAGCGGCGCTGGGTGTTGTGGTTGTCACCAAAATAAACGTTTGAGGATAGTGTTGTTGTATCTTTTCAATAAGAGGGGCAGCAGCCATACTTTCACCCACAGATACTGCATGAAACCAAAAGCAACTAGGCATACTTGGCGTTGAGAAGATGCCAAAGCGCTCTAAAACTCTGTCCTGATACAGAGGGTTATTATAGACTTTATATAGTAGTTTTATAAGTAATAACGGTAGGCTTAGGGTTAAGGCGCAGTTGTATAAAAAACGTGCAAGCATAGGAGCCAGGTCATAGAATTAAAATCTATTGTGCCATAGCTTTTGCTTGGGCGCTAGTTTCCTATGGATTGCATTATTGCTAGGAGGAGGTGACGAGGCTATGTTGCTGAGCAAAAGAGTCAAATGCGTTTAATGTATGATCTAAATCGTGTTTGCTATGCTTAATGCTGACGAAACCAGCTTCAAATGCTGAAGGAGCAAAATAGCAGCCGTGTTGAAGCATGTGATGATAGAAGGCTTTAAATAGCTTATCATGATAATGAGTGACATCCTCAAAAGAGCTGATGGTGTTTTTATCCGTCCAGTAAAGACCAAACATGCCTCCTAATGAGTCAGCATGGCAAGGTAGTTGGTAAGACTTTGCAAGCTGATTGATGTGATCAACTAGGTAGCGTGTAGTGCGTGATAGCTCTTCATAAAAGCCTTTTTGTTCAAGTTGCTCAAGTGTAGCAAGGCCTGCCGCTGTCGCAATGGGATTACCTGATAAAGTGCCTGCTTGATAGATGGGGCCAACTGGGGCAAGGTGTTGCATGATATCTTGGCGGCCTCCAAAGGCTCCCATAGGCATCCCTCCACCTACTATTTTTCCTAATGTTGTGATGTCAGCGTGGATGTCGTACACAGCTTGTGCGCCTCCGTGGGCAACACGAAAACCTGTCATCACCTCATCAAAGATGAGAACACTTTTGTGCTGGTCACAGAGTTGTCGAATACCTTGTAGAAATTTGGGGCTGCTTTTAATGAAATTCATATTGCCAGCAATCGGTTCTATGATAACCGCTGCAATGTCATGCTCATTAAAGAGAGTTTCAACTGAGGCTAAATCATTGAAATAGGCAATTAGTGTGTCTTTGGCTGTTCCCTCTGGGACACCAGGGGAGCTTGGAATGTCATGAGTAAGAAGCCCTGATCCTGCCTCTACAAGCAGGCAATCTGTGTGGCCATGGTAGCAGCCTTTAAATTTAATAATTTTATCTCGGCCTGTGAATCCTCTGGCGAGTCTAATGGCAGACATGGTGGCTTCAGTACCTGAGCTGACAAGGCGTACTTGCTCCATCATTGGAAAAGCAGTTTGGATCTTCTCAACAAGTAAGGTTTCTGCCTCAGTAGGCGCGCCATAACTTAGGCCTTGTTCTGCAGCTTTTTGTACGGCTTTAATCACTTGAGGATTAGCATGTCCCAAGATCATAGGGCCCCAAGAGCCAACATAGTCAATGTAGCGTTGGTCATCAACGCTTGTAATACTAGCGCCTTGAGCTGTTTTGATGAAAATAGGCTTGCTGTCTACATTTTTGCATGCTCTAACAGGTGAGTTGACTCCTCCAGGGATAACTTTGAGAGCTTGGTTAAACAGTGTGTCAGATTTTTTGTGGATCATGGCATAAAATGCTTGCAATTCATAATAACCATTATACCATGGTAATAGCTTGTTTTAAAGGAGGTTTTTGTGACAAAGCGATATATGTGTATTTTATGTGGTTATATTTATGATGAGGCAAAAGGCTGGCCAGATGACGGGATAGCGCCAGGAACAGAGTGGTCAGAAGTTCCTGAGGATTGGGTTTGTCCTGAGTGTGGCGCGTCAAAAGAAGATTTCGAAATGGTTGAAATTTAATTAAAAGGGCTTCACTTCGGCTAAGATAACAATCGCGATGAGTAAGAGCGTGGGTGCCTCATTAAGCCATCGATAAAATACATGTGATCTTTGGTTTTTATCTTGAGAGAAAGTTTTTCGTATCTGGTTTAAATAAAATTGATAGAAGTAGAGTAGTGCTACTAGGAATAGTTTTACGTGCATCCAGCCCATGTGGTAAAGACCTGCATTGAGATGCAAAAGCCATAGTCCAAAAAAGAGAGTGGCAATCGATGCAGGGAGCATAATGCCATTATAGAGCTTACGTTCCATAATTTTGAAGCGATCTTTTCCTGCTTGGTCTTCTGTCATAGCATGATAAACATAGAGGCGAGGAAGATAAAATAATGCTGCAAACCAAGCTACCATTGCGATCACATGAAACGATTTAATCCACAAATAAGACATGAGTATACCTTCGTATTTTGACTTTATTTAGTGTGCAGCCCCTGGTCAAAAAAAGCAACTATAAGGTTATTCTGTGCTTTAGTCACATCGTGACACGATACTTTTTTACCTGTTTGATGATGGATATAGATAAAAGTATATCTGTCTAGTCAACGGAAAATGAAGAGCCGCAGCCACAGGTGCTTTTTGCATTAGGGTTTTGAATCACAAATTGGGCCCCATTAATATCTTCTTTGTAGTCGATGGTAGCTCCTTTGAGAAAAGGGAAGCACACAGAATCTACTAGCAAGGTGACACCAATAGAGTGACCATCGTTTTCAATTTCAGTGATGATGCAGGTGTCGTCATCTTTTTGCGACTCGTCAAATGTGAACCCATATTGAAAGCCAGAGCAGCCGCCTCCCATGACATAAGCTCTTAACTTAAGGTCAAGATTATCTTCTTCTGTCATAAGTTGAAATACTTTTGATGCGGCATTATGAGTGAAATTAATTGGTTTCATTATGAATTTATTGTTTTTTTTATAGTTTAACAAAGAAATGAATCTTTTTCTATTTTAATTTTATTTCATTTTTTACATATTCTTGTTTGAATTATTTAATGTTATATTGTAGATTATGTTTTTAATATGTTGTTTTTAAGAGGTATTGATATGG
>JBDOIW010000067.1:0-17747 GCA_047404175.1 Legionellales bacterium
CATAAGATAAAGACTCTAGATCATGATAATCTAGTTTAGCCCAAAGTAGAGTATAAAGGTCCGAGCTCATATTTATATAATCTTTACTAAATCTATATTCAAGGGGTATATGCGAGTTAATGGTTGCACCAGCTTCACTACAGCATGAAAAATACCCATACTCATATTGATCGTGTTCATCTTGAGTAAGTTCGACAATACTTTTGGAAGAAAAATCTTTGACATTGTTCATGACGCAACGCCGGTAGCTATCGTAGCTTGATTCTGTAACAACAGGGATATCGATCTGTCTCGCAGCTGAAACATAACGTTGATAAGCATCATTACCTGAATCTGAAGCGCTACTACCACCACCACTAGAGCCAGATCCACAGGAGATCACACCTAAAATAGTCAATGGTAATAGAAAATAGTTTAGTTTTTTCATGATAGACGTCCTTGTTTTTCCTATATAAACTATACCGTAATCATTTAGTAAAAATCCACTTATTAATACTGGCTGCTTCTCATTCGCCCCACCACAAACACTTTGGCGACATGTTCCACCTCATGCAAAACTTCATTTTCAATCAAAAATTAATAAAAAAATCATCTTTTTAGAATATAATAAAACATATCTTATTACTTTAGAAAAAGCCATGGCAAGCACAGAGCCCCGTAGCAAAAATGTTAAAATTGTTGGCGCAGGCCCCATAGGATTATTATATGTGAACGATCAATCAACAAAAAAGCCCCCGAATATGCGTATACGTGAATTGGCGCAAATTATGCTTGAGCATGAGAACATCATGCAGGAGTTTATAGGTAGTCCTAGTGATCAAGATACCACACAAGGAACTATGCAATTCATGCTCACCAAAAAACAATATAAAGATCTAGGGTCATGGACAAGTAAAAACCCATATAAATATCTTGAAAACAATCTGACAAATAGTGTTAATCCCCCTACAAATGTGATGGCACTAGTAGACCACTATCTATATAAGAAACATAAGCAACTAGTACAATCGGGTTTTAAATTTGATATTGGCTCTATTAGCTTAAGTGTTAATAAAGCACCAGTCACTCGTGCCAGGAAATTTTTAAAGCGTGAAAATGCCAAAAGCATCATGGGCGTAGGCCCTGGTCTTCAAACGTTTCCCATGATGGAAATATTGACTGTATTATACCAGTGTTATACTGATCTATCATCTTCATTAGATCGTGCATAAATGTTTTATGCGTCAAGAAAAGACCAGCTATATCATTAAGTAACATCTCATCCTTCGTACCGATAGCATCTTGAAAAAGACTTAGTAACAGTGACTTTACAAACTCATATTCAGTACTACAGACATTAAAATCAGTCAACAGATTGACTAACATATCACGTAATACATGCTTTTGGTCTTGGCTAGCATAAAGATACAAGGGCCTAAACAAACAGACATCACACTCTGCTGGCTTCCCGGTTGAGCTTGTGATTAATCTAGAAAAAGTTATAGAATCAGTAGGCTGGAAGAATCCAAGAGAAATAAGATCACGGGGATCTTTAAGCATGTCACTGATTGGATTAGTGTCATACATGGGTAAAAAACTTATAATTTTATCGTAAAGCTCATTAGGCAAACGACCTAAATGACAAGAGCAATCTTCATTTTTGCTTGCCTCAACAAAAAATTTACTTAGTTTTGAATAATCCACCTCAAACAGTTCACCCATACTACGATCATGCTTGAATCTAGATCTAGAAACGACGCTATCAAAGATATCCATTGCCATTTCAGCAAATAAAGCTCGTTCTGCACCTTCTGACTGAACCAGCTTACAAGCAGTATTCCATTTGGGCTCAAATAGAAAACGACCGTAGTTATTCTTTCTCAGGGTACTATAATTACTTAATTGTAAACTATCTGACATCACAACACCTCAAAACAAAATTAATGATTGAATAGAGCTATTTTAAAGCTACACCATTAAAAAACCATTAAATAGGCACGTATAATGTATTTTATTTCACGCTAGAGTATTAAATGCGCATTGTTATAAACAATGCATTAGAAACAGAGAAAATAATCATTAATTCGTTAAAAGACTTTTTTGAAACAAAAAAAAAGCCACCCGGAGGTGGCTTTTGAATAAAAAACCTGGCAATGACCTACTCTCACATGGGCAAGCCCACACTACCATCGGCGCTGAGTCGTTTCACTTCTGAGTTCGGGATGGAATCAGGTGGGGCCAACTCGCTATTGTCACCAGGAAACTGGTTGTTTGCAATAAGCAAACCAAAAACTGTTAGGGATAAGTCAAATGCTAAGGGGTTGTTTAATGACTTCATCATGACACCAAAGCATTTTGGTGTTATATGATCAAGCCTCACGGTCAATTAGTACTGGTTAGCTCCATACATTACTGTACTTCCACATCCAGCCTATCAACGTCGTCGTCTTCAACGGACCTTTAGGGACTTCTCGAGTCCAGGGAAATTTAATCTTGAGGGAGGCTTCCCGCTTAGATGCTTTCAGCGGTTATCCCGTCCATACATAGCTACCCGGCAATGCCACTGGCGTGACAACCGGAACACCAGAGGTATGTCCACTCCGGTCCTCTCGTACTAGGAGCAGCTCCTCTCAAATTTCCAACGCCCACGGTAGATAGGAACCGAACTGTCTCACGACGTTCTAAACCCAGCTCGCGTACCACTTTAAATGGCGAACAGCCATACCCTTGGGACCTGCTACAGCCCCAGGATGTGATGAGCCGACATCGAGGTGCCAAACACCGCCGTCGATATGAACTCTTGGGCGGTATCAGCCTGTTATCCCCGGAGTACCTTTTATTCGTTGAGCGATGGCCCTTCCATACAGAACCACCGGATCACTAAGACCTACTTTCGTACCTGCTCGACCTGTCAGTCTCGCAGTTAAGCACCCTTTTGCCTTTACACGCAACACGCGATTTCCGACCGCGCTGAGGGTACCTTTGTGCTCCTCCGTTACTCTTTAGGAGGAGACCGCCCCAGTCAAACTACCCAGCATGCATTGTCCCCGGTCCGGATAACGGACCTGGGTTAGAACCTCAAATGTATCAGGGTGGTATTTCAAGGATGACTCCACCAGAACTAGCGTTCTGGCTTCAAAGTCTCCCACCTATCCTACACAAATAAAGTCAAAGTTCAGTGCAAACCTGTAGTAAAGGTTCACGGGGTCTTTCCGTCTAGCCGCGGGTATACTGCATCTTAACAGCAATTTCAATTTCACTGAGTCTTGGGTGGAGACAGTGTGGCCATCGTTACGCCATTCGTGCAGGTCGGAACTTACCCGACAAGGAATTTCGCTACCTTAGGACCGTTATAGTTACGGCCGCCGTTTACCGGGGCTTCGATCAGAAGCTTGCACCTCATCACTTAACCTTCCGGCACCGGGCAGGCGTCACACCCTATACGTCCTCTTACGAGTTTGCAGAGTGCTGTGTTTTTAGTAAACAGTCGCAGCCACCTCTTTTCTGAGGCCCCCATTAGCTCAGAGCGTAAAGCTCATCACCAACAAGGGCACACCTTCTCCCGAAGTTACGGTGTCATTTTGCCGAGTTCCTTCACCCAAGTTATCTCAAGCGCCTTAGTATTCTCTACCTGTCCACCTGTGTCGGTTTGGGGTACGGTTACAACATACCTGAAGCTTAGAGGTTTTTCCAGGAAGCATAGCATCAATCACTTCGACCCAGTAGGGTCTCGTCATCACACCTCAGGATTAATGAATTCCCGGATTTGCCTAAGAATTCTCCCTACATGCTTAAACCACCACCATCAGGCGGCTGATCTAGCTTTCTTCGTCACCCCATCGCAGTATGTTGTAGTACAGGAATATTAACCTGTTTCCCATCGATTACGCATTTCTGCCTCACCTTAGGGGCCGACTCACCCTGCGCCGATTAGCGTTGCGCAGGAAACCTTGGACTTTCGGCGTGCGGGTTTTTCACCCGCATTATCGTTACTCATGTCAGCATTCGCACTTCTGATACCTCCAGCAAACCTCTCGATTCACCTTCAACGGCCTACAGAACGCTCCTCTACCATACGTATAAATACGTATCCGCAGCTTCGGTACACAGTTTAGCCCCGTTACATCTTCCGCGCAGACCGACTTGAACAGTGAGCTATTACGCTATCTTTAAAGGATGGCTGCTTCTAAGCCAACCTCCTGTCTGTCTATGCCTTTCCACATCGTTTGCCACTTAACTGTGATTTTGGGACCTTAGCTGGCGGTCTGGGTTGTTTCCCTTTCCACGACGGACGTTAGCACCCGCCGTGTGTCTGCCGTGCTGAAACTTCTTGGTATTCTTAGTTTGCTACGGTTTGGTAAGCCGGGATGGCCCCCTAGCCGATACAGTGCTTTACCCCCAAGAGTTATACACGACGCGCTACCTAAATAGCTTTCGAGGAGAACCAGCTATCTCCGGGCTTGATTAGCCTTTCACTCCGATCCACAACTCATCCCCTAATATTTCAACATTAGTGGGTTCGGGCCTCCGATTGGTTTTACCCAATTTTCACCCTGGCCATGGATAGATCGCCCGGTTTCGGGTCTACTCCCAGCGACTAGTCGCCCATTTAAGACTCGGTTTCCCTACGCCTCCCCTCTTCGGTTAAGCTTGCCACTGAAAGTAAGTCGCTGACCCATTATACAAAAGGTACGCAGTCACTCCGTACCTTAATAACACTAAAATAATTAAATTAATCAATGCTATTAAGGTACGGAGCTCCCACTGCTTGTATGCATACGGTTTCAGGTTCTATTTCACTCCCCTTATCGGGGTTCTTTTCGCCTTTCCCTCACGGTACTTGTTCACTATCGGTCGGTAGGTAGTATTTAGCCTTAGAGGATGGTCCCCCTATGTTCAATCAGGGTTTCACGTGCCCCGACCTACTCTTCGTAACCCACAACTCACTGCTTTCGTATACAGGACTATCACCCTCTGTGGTCAAACTTTCCAGATTGTTCTACTAGAGAGAGAGTTGATTTAGTTACTGGGCTGATCCATTTTCGCTCGCCGCTACTCACGGAATCTCGGTTGATTTCTTTTCCTCTGGGTACTTAGATGTTTCAGTTCCCCAGGTTCGCCTTACTATCCTATGTATTCAGATAGCAATAGCCTACTTATGTAGGCTGGGTTCCCCCATTCAGAGATCTCCGGCTCAAAGCTTGTTTATCAGCTCCCCGAAGCTTATCGCAGATTTCCACGTCTTTCATCGCCTCCTACCGCCAAGGCATTCACCGTATGCACTTATTCACTTGATCATATAACGCCAAAAGGCTCTATAGATCATGATTGCTATCATTAAGTTTTACATACCCGCCACGTTATTTAAAACGTGACGCTAGCGTCTTGACTTATCCTAACATGTTATAGATCAACCATACCGGTCAAACAGATTTAGAATTGAGAAAATGGTGGAGCCAGGCGGGATCGAACCGCCGACCCCCTGCTTGCAAAGCAGGTGCTCTCCCAGCTGAGCTATGGCCCCATAGTGAGACTGATTGGTGGGTCTGGGTGGATTTGAACCACCGACCTCACCCTTATCAGGGGTGCGCTCTAACCAACTGAGCTACAGACCCGCTCAATTCTATAAAAATTGGTAAACATTCAATTTGTGTGGACACTCAAGGATAGAATGTCTGTCGTTAAGGAGGTGATCCAGCCACAGGTTCCCCTACGGCTACCTTGTTACGACTTTACCCCAGTCATGCACCATACCGTGGTAAGCGACCCCCCGAAGGTTGGTCTACCTGCTTCTGGTACAGCACACTCCCATGGTATGACGGGCGGTGTGTACAAGGCCCGGGAACGTATTCACCGCGACGTTCTGATTCGCGATTACTAGCGATTCCGACTTCATGGAGTCGAGTTGCAGACTCCAATCCGGACTACGAATAGCTTTGTGAGATTAGCTCCACCTCGCGGTTTTGCGACTCTCTGTACTATCCATTGTAGCATGTGTGTAGCCCTGCCCGTAAGGGCCATGATGACTTGACATCATCCCCGCCTTCCTCCGGTTTATCACCGGCAGTCTCCTTAGAGTTCCCGACCAAATCGCTGGCAACTAAGGATAGGGGTTGCGCTCGTTACGGGACTTAACCCAACATCTCACGACACGAGCTGACGACAGCCATGCAGCACCTGTTACTCAGCTCCCGAAGGCACTCCTCTCATTACAAGAGGATTCTGAGAATGTCAAGGGCAGGTAAGGTTCTTCGCGTTGCATCGAATTAAACCACATGCTCCACCGCTTGTGCGGGCCCCCGTCAATTTCTTTGAGTTTTAATCTTGCGACCGTACTCCCCAGGCGGAGAACTTAATGCGTTAGCTTCGGCACTAAGAGGTCAAAGCCTCCCAACGCCTAGTTCTCATCGTTTAGGGCGTGGACTACCAGGGTATCTAATCCTGTTTGCTACCCACGCTTTCGCTCCTCAGCGTCAGTATTGGTCCAGAAAGCCGCCTTCGCCACTGATGTTCCTCCCGATATCTACGCATTTCACCGCTACACCGGGAATTCCACTTTCCTCTACCATACTCTAGACTGCCAGTTTCGAATGCGATTCCTAGGTTGAGCCCAGGGATTTCACATTCGACTTAACAATCCGCCTACGAGCGCTTTACGCCCAGTAATTCCGATTAACGCTTGCACCCTCTGTATTACCGCGGCTGCTGGCACAGAGTTAGCCGGTGCTTCTTCTGCGGGTAACGTCATTCCCCAGTACTATTCATACTAGGTATTTCTTCCCCGCTGAAAGTGCTTTACAACCCGAAGGCCTTCTTCACACACGTGGCATTGCTGGATCAGGCTTTCGCCCATTGTCCAATATTCCCCACTGCTGCCTCCCGTAGGAGTCTGGGCCGTGTCTCAGTCCCAGTGTGGCTGATCATCCTCTCAGACCAGCTACGGATCGTTGCCTTGGTAGGCCATTACCCTACCAACAAGCTAATCCGACGTAAGTTCATCTCAAAGCGCCAGGCCCGAAGGTCCCCAGCTTTTCTCCGTGGAGATTATGCGGTATTAGCTCGAGTTTCCCCGAGTTGTTCCCCACTTTGAGGCAGATCCCTACGCATTACTCACCCGTCCGCCACTCGCCGCCAAGAAAGCAAGCTTTCTCGCGCTGCCGTTCGACTTGCATGTGTTAAGCATGCCACCAGCGTTCAATCTGAGCCAGAATCAAACTCTTAAATTCAATTGAAAAGGTTGTAGCTTAAGGCTACGAATCTTTTACTAAGTTTGTCAATAAATTGACTGGCTTAGCACTTTATATTGAAGACATTGTATCAACATAAGTGCCCACACAAATTGTTTGTTTACCAAAGTTGTTATAGATCATTTGCATCAAGCAAGACGATTGATTCTACGTATTTCTGAAGGAATGTCAACACTTTCACCAAAGTTTTTTTATTTTTTTACATGACTCAAAAAAAAACAATAAATATCAGTGCACTACAAACACATCAATGTAGTAGTTCGAGACCTAAACAAGAGACAAATCCATACGAAATCATGAGCTCAACCCAAACTAACTTCATTGACAAATCGCGCCAGTACAACGGCCTTATCGTTTACGTCCATAAAACTAAAGCTTATTTCCACTATTTTACACCGCCCGCTAGTCTTTTATATACAACCCTCCGAAAAGTGCTAGGGTGATCCAACCTTGTCATGCCCGCAAATACCACTTGCGCAAACAAAGAACCCTCTGAGCCTCACAAGACAACAAACCCATACCAGGCACGACATCATTGATCAAGTTTAGTGAGAGGCGTCCTTTTTCTCAAGCTCGTGTTTTTTCACACTTAGTATGAGACGAGACGAGCACAAGCAAAGCTCAAGAGACAAATCCATACGAAATCATGAGCTCAACCCAAACTAACTTCATTGACAAATCGCACCAGTACAACGGCCTTATCGTTTACGTTCATAAAACTAAAGCTTATTTCCACTATTTTACACCGCTCCCTAGTCTTTATATATACAACCCTCGGAAAAGTGCTAGGGGGATCCAACCTTGTCATGCCCGCAAATACCACTTGCGCAAACAAAGAAACCTCTGAGCCTCACAAGACAACAAGCCCATACCAGGCACGACATCATTGATCAAGTTTAGAGAGGGGCGTCCTTTTTCTCAGGCTCGTGTTTTTTCACACTTAATATGAGACGAGAGAAGCACAAGCAAAGCTGTCATTCTTAATCATATAATCGGCAGGCTTCAAAATGAAGCAGAGGAATTATAATAGACCGCAATACTTCACTGTGAATTCTTGACTTAAGGGCACTGAGGACTTATAAATGTAAGATAGCAATTCGCAAGGAGCAGCGCTATCATGAAAACTCAAGCCGCACTAACACTGGCCACACTCATTCCTGCAGCAGTTTACGCCTCCAATACTGTCAATGCCGAGAATATTTCTGACATACTCTCTCGCGCACCTCTCGAGCAAACATCGTCAAGTTTTGGCCTAGGCCTCTCTGTAGGACTTGATGCAGGCTCAATGCATACAGAAATTACAACTGGCAGTAAAAGCTTTGACTCTCCCGAAGGATTAAGTGGGAGTATTGCTGAGGTTAATGCAGCCTATGCGATTAGTCTTCCCTTGCAGCTTTACACTTCACTTGAATTTGCTTTTGATGGCCGATCTTCACTCGCAAAACTCAAAACAAGCTCTGCCAACACATCGTATGCTTATCGTCTTACTTCGACCTACAATGGTTCACTCGCTGGTGGCTGGTTATTTAATAGAGGCGATATACTCTACTTGAAAGCAGGAATACTAAAATCTAAAATCAAACGCACAGGCTCATCCTCGCAAACATCTGGAAGCAACTTTGATCGAAGCTACAGAGACATAGGCCAACACTTTGCTCTGGGATTTATGATGCCAACTGACCAATACTCTTATCTTCGTTACGAATTAACTCACACACCAAGCTTTGGCGAATTTAGTAACGAATTAGGAAACTCATCATTCAAATACAACGGCTCCTCAATTGGCTTTAAGCTAGGTTATAATTTCTTTTTTAGTCCATTCTATGCAAAACCGACTGACTACCAACCACTTAATATTAACGGACCCTATGCATCCTTAGGATTAAAATACCAAAGTGCTCAAATTGATTTTCAAAACAAGGTTTCATTTGCAGAAGGCACTCAAACTCGAGTTGAACAGTTTGTAAGACCTGCCAGCAGTACTCAGTACAACTACAAGTTTGGCTACTCTAATGGATTCAATAGTCAAAATATCTATTTAAGCTTTGAGTATCAACAAGACCAGTTACTAAGCTACAACAAAAAAGACAATCATTTCAAAAGTGAACAAGAAGACTTTTATTACCGCCCCTATCAAGCTAAAAGCTATAGTTTGGTTTTTGGATACAGACCTCACCCCTCAGATTTAATTTTTGTAAAGGCAGGCTCGACAGCGCTAGAAATTCATCGACTTGATGCAAGCAACTTCAGAAACATTATTAATAAGACACAAAATAAAGGTACTCTATTTGGATTTGGTATTGAAACCAGCCTAAATAGCTATCTATCTTGGCTGGGTGAATACAACTACAGTCTCTATGAAGACAAAAAAATCAAGAATAATACTATATCTCCCACCAATCATACTATCGCAACAGGCTTAGTCATAAGACTCTAAATGACGAAATACGGAAATTGATACCATGGCAAATCTACGCATTTTATTTTTAACACTAGGGCTAGCGGCCCAAGCAATTGCAGTGCATGCAAATGATAAAGATCAACAAAATCAAGCTGACTATTACGGCCAGACTTTTATTCTGAGCGACCGCTCCTATCAACCTTACGGCAGTCTTTACTACAAC
Source organism: Legionellales bacterium (assembly GCA_047404175.1). Classification (GTDB taxonomy): domain Bacteria; phylum Pseudomonadota; class Gammaproteobacteria; order M30B25; family M30B25; genus M30B25. The sequence goes on from JBDOIW010000067.1 coordinate 9,851, forward strand.
ATAGGTTTAGGCCTAAATTCAGGCTTTAGTCAGCATAATACTAGTAGCAATCAATTTTTATACCAAGGTATTCAAGGCCCAGCGCTTCAAGCAGGTTTTGGTTATGAAAAGATTTTATTAAACCATTATTTTATTGCATCAGAAGCACATGGCTCCTATGCATACCAACGCCATAAAGAACGCCAGAATCCAGATTCAGCTAGTTGGGACATCCAGATTAGTGCCCCTCTTCAGTATGGCGTTGCACTCATGCCAGGATTTAGACTTAATAATCACGATGTTCTTTACTTGGCATCAAAATTTAGCATCCTCCATTTGAGTAAAGACACCAGTCTAGACAAAGAAGAAAACCTAGGGAAAGACAAAAAATTCTCAATGAATGCAATAAGTTATGGGGTAGGATACAAACATAATCTAGAGGAATCCTCGAGCCTGAGAGTTGACTTTACTCATACCCACGCATCTAAGACAAAACTAGACAAACTGTCTTATGAAAGGCAAGTCAATGAAATGCGCTTTCTCTACAACTCGTACCTTAATCCTGTTAACCGGCTTATACAGTCAGGCTTGCCCAAAGGTGGAGTTTATGTAAGTGCAGGAGGGGGGCTCTCTAGTCTCTTTGTCAACCATATAGAAACCCAAATCAGTAATGGCTCAAAATTACACAATCTTGAAATGGGCGACACTGGCCTTAATGCGCTCGCCAATATAGGCTATGAGGTTTTACTCAACCCACACCTCATGCTTGGCCTTGAAACAAACTACTTATATATTCATAACAAAATAGATTCTCATCGAAAGCAGATCCCTATTGCCTTATTACAACAAGGAAGTACTTACCAAATAAATTTTACAGCAGGCATGCCCTTTAAAAACGGAAGCCAGATATTGGCCCTATTAGGTGCAAGTATTGGTCACTTTGAAAAAGCACAGCAACAGGTCTTTAATAAACTGCCTCGGGATGACTTGGGCCCTCGATTCTCTGAACACCTCTATGGCCTTAACCTTGGCTTAGGCTATACCTCCATGATATCCGAGCATTGGGCACTACGTGGTGATTTTCAACACCAAATCTATACCCCCTATCGCAAGTCTACAAAAAATGCACAAGGAACTAAACTCAAACACTATGACTGGAATATTCAAAGCAGCCAAATGTCCTTGTCGGTCCGTTATTATTTGTAGCCTATATACTCTGATAAGACCAGACCAAACTCTTCAAAGATCAGGGCACAAGCTGGAAAGTTATCTCTACAGATTGCATGTAACATTAAGAAAACATTAAGCATAAAAAAACAACAATAGACCTTTATATTGCACAAATGTATACTATAACCATTGCAACACTCATACTAATTCGATGCCATTCACTACAAAATTACTCAATACAGAAAATGATTTGGATGATCCTTTTCCTTATTTACATGAAAAAATTAAAGATCTCCTCCATGAATATATCATCATAGACGAGGAGAATGAGGATGAAATAGATACCAAGGAGGCTCATCCGCTCTTATCTAGAATATTTGAAATTCCACTATTAAGAGGCATTTTTTCCATCCTTGCCACAACAATCATCAATATAATCACTGCCCCTTTCTATGCAGCTTGGTGTGTGTACAATCTTGTGAGCCTACCTTTACGGCTAATGGATTTGACTCTGGATGATGTAAAAGGTCATCTTTTCTCCCCTATTACAGCTATTTTGACTCTTGCATTTGTAAGTATCATGCCCGCTATCTGTTACTTTTATAATTGGTCAGGGCCTTTATTTAAAAGTGTTTGTAGTCTTATTTCTGACGGAGTAAGTTTACCAGGGCTAGTCATATTGACACTAAGCAAAGGCTCATACTCCGCCTTTCAAGTAGGAAAGAAAATTTTTTCTGATGCTTTTATTCACACCCCTGAAAGAGATCAGGCAGAACATTCCAAGAGTGACCAAGAATACTCCAAGCAGCAAACACTACCGTCATCTAATGGCTGCACAATTTCGTAAAAACCATTTACAAACCACAATGAAAGGCACCAAGCCCAGAGAAAAGCTAACTCAGCTTGACTCTTGCAAAGCGTCGCTTACCTACCTGCAAAATTCCTGTGAATCCTTTACTGATCTCTAAAGATCGGTCCTCAACGGCCTCACCGTCTATTTTAACTGCACGCTGCTTAAGCATACGAATCGCTTCTGAGGTACTAGCAACTAAGCCAGCTTCTTTTAGTAAATAGCCTATTGTCATCGTATCTTCTTGTAGTGTAATTTCCATCTCCACTAAATCATCTGGTAACTCATGACGCTTAAAACGAGACTCAAACTGCTCAAGAGCTTTTTTTGCTGCGCTGTCGTCATGAAACCTTGCGACTAGCTCTTGACCTAACATCACCTTGATATTACGAGGATTCTCTCCTTCTTTCACTGCCTGCTTAAGTGTTTCAACTTCAGATAAACTTTTAAAACTTAACAACTCAAAATAACGCCACATGATGTCATCATTAATCGACATGATCTTTGCAAACATCGACTCAGGAGGCTCTGTAATGCCTATGGCGTTGTTGAGGGATTTTGACATCTTATCCACACCATCGGTACCTTCGAGTAATGGCATAGTTATTACTACCTGCGGTTCTTGACCAAAATGCTTTTGAAGTTCACGCCCCATCAAAAGATTAAATTTTTGATCTGTTCCTCCTAATTCAATATCTGCCTTTAAAGCAACTGAATCATAACCCTGAAGCAACGGATACAAAAACTCATGTATTGCAATGGGCTGATTAGCCCGATAGCGTTTACTAAAGTCATCACGCTCCAGCATACGAGCGACAGTACTAGTTGCAGCAAGTTCTATCAAAGATTGAGGACTAAGCTCATTCATCCAGGACGAATTCATCACTATTCTTGTTTTATTAAGGTCCAGAATTTTTCCTAGCTGCTCTGTGTAGGTTTGGGCATTACGCTTTACATCGTCAGGGCTTAATGGTTTGCGTGTCACATTCTTGCCAGTAGGGTCACCAATCATACCGGTGAAATCGCCAATCAAAAACACAACATCATGTCCCATATCCTGAAACTGACGCATTTTGTTCATCAAAACTGTATGCCCTAAGTGCAGATCCGGAGCAGTTGGATCAAAACCAGCTTTAATGACTAGAGGCCGCTCTGATTGCAATTTTTTTGCTAAAGCTTCTTCAAGCAAAATCTCTTCAGCACCTCGTTGAATTTCGGCTAATATTTCGCTATTAGTCATAGAGATCCTCTTTATTAACTTTTGCAATTAAAGTCATAATGTACTATATTGACTGCTTTTTATCTACAAAAACGATAGCCAACAGGCTTGTAACCTTTATGCCCATGATGTTCCGCAAAAAACGATCTGTAGTTTCTTCACTACCTCGCATAGCCCTCATTGCTATAGTGGCATCAGGAGCATTGTTTTTTTTAATGCACAAGCCTCAAAAGAGCATTGTTATTGTAAAAAAACAACAGCCAGTAATTCAGCATCCAAAAACCATTCATACCACTCATACCATCAAAGCTGGGGATAATGTATCCAGCATCTTCAAAAAAATGGACATTCCACAAGCAACGTTACAGTTATTGCTTGACGACCATGCCAATACAGCACTAAACAAACTAGCACAAGGACACCGTCTAGAGATTGAGCAACGTCCCAATAAAGCCTTATTTAGTTTACGCTACACGATTGACGAACAATCAACACTGGTCATTACCTCTTCTAATCATCTATTTACATCAAAGATAGAAAAGAAAAATCCAGAAAGCTATAACCATGTCATCAAACAAGGAGAAATTAACCGCTCGCTCTACCTTGATGCAAGAGACCAGGGCATACCGCGCAAAATCATTATGGAGTTCTCCAAAGCTTTAGGATGGAAAATAAATGAAAAAAGTCTTCGTCAAGGGGATACTTTTTCTATGACATATGAATCAAATACTCAATCAACAGGTCATATCATGGCAGGGCAGCTAAAACACCGAGGCAAAAACTACCAATTTTATTGCCCAACACTTAATGGTAAAAGACACTGTTATGATGAGCTAGGCCATTCAACAGAAGCCAAGTTTTTACGCATCCCCCTGAAGTCATACAAACGCATAAGTGATCCTTTTGATCCACAACGCAAACACCCTATACTAAAAACAATTCGACCTCACTGGGGTACTGACTTTGCCGCCCCTTACAAAACACCTATTCATGCAACTGCTGATGGAATGATTACCTACATTGGCCGTCGAGGGGGTTTTGGCAACTTCATCGAAATTACTCACGGGCAAGGCTACACTACCCGCTATGCTCATATGGCTAAATTTGCTAGCAAACTCAAAAAAGGTAGCCATGTCTCGCAAGATCAAGTCATAGGCTATGTTGGCAATACAGGCCTTAGTACAGGCAATCATCTTCATTATGAAATTCGCATCCATGACAAAGCCTTTAACCCTATGACCGTTACACTTCCAGGAAAACCCCAGCTTACTGGTGCAAAACTCCAGCACCTAAAGAACTTTATTGCATCATTAGTGCAAAAAAAGCACGCTTAGCGGTTGCAAATGAGAATCATTTGCATTTATAATAGATGCAAATGAGAATCATTCTCACAAATAGAGGTAACTGGTATGGCTGAGGAAAGTAGCAAGAAACTAGGTTGTGATCACTCACACTTTACCCTTTTTTCTTATGTTAGCAACATGATACGTGGGCTATTTTCTGCAGTCACTGAAACATTGGTTCATCCAAATAAAAACCCAACCCCTGTGCCTTTGTGGTTTGCAGTGCTTAGCTTGTGTACTCTTGGCGCACCTATTCTAGTAATGCCTGTAATTTTTGCTATGGCTCATTACATCACGAGAGTCATTCACCTAATGAAGGCACTAGTCAATGATCTCCAAGGTAAAAATGATACACGGCTACATCCATGGGCTCGATGGGTATGCTTATTGATTGCTCCTATTCTTCTACTACCCCTTTTTTGTTCCAGAAAGATGTTATTTGCAGATCGACCTGAACAGGAAGCCACTAAATATCAAGAGGATGAGGTAGCAAAAAAGCTAAGCGACGAGACCAATGCTCTCGTAAAAATATTTGCACTACCCATTGTTGGATTTGCCTCACTGGGGGTTGGCTTTATTGCTGTCAGTGCAGTCGCAACCACTACCCTTGCAGCAAGCATAGGTGGGGCTATATGGCTATTTTTTGTAGCAGGCTTCCTCTCAGAGTGGCAAACACTAGAGCTCTCTGTACGAAAGTTCATCACTAATCTCTTTCTCACAGGCGATCCAACATGGATAAATAATATTGATGCAGATCATAGTCAGGGCAATGACAATAAAAGGGTTCTACAACGCTTAGGCTTTATCGTCACAGTTATTGTTGCTATAGGCTTAGGGGCTCTTACTTATACACACACTTACAGTGCCTTTATAGCTTTAGGTCAATTCTCTTCTATTGCTATATCTTTAAGTGCAATACAAGTGCTCACCCCCATCATTGCAACGTGTACCGCTTTGGCATTTGGAATTCTTATATTCAAATGTGTTCGTGATGCTATTTGTGATGCTAACGGTGATGATATCATCACTAAAGCTATCGATAATATCTCAAGCACATGGGACTCTGAGGATAACACTGCTCTAAAAATCTTTAAAATATTCATATGGTCAGCCGTCTATCTAACAAGTCTGGGATTAACCGCTTTTTATGTATTAACTGCAGGTCCCGCTTGGATGAAATCGGCAAAAACAGCGTTCCAGAGTGACATTTTTGCAAAAATCATTACTTACTGCTTCTATCCCATATATACCATTTTCTTTACTACTGCAGCTATTAACACTTTTGATCATGTGATTGAACACAGCAAAAATCTTGGCCATTCCTTTGGTGACTTTATGGCTGAACAAGCCAAGAGAGCTAGCAATTTATTTGAGAGCCATGGCCTTTTGACGTCTATGGTCATAGGGCTTGTTTTAATGGTTGAGACCTTGCTGAAAATAGCCACAATTCTTACTCTTGATGTGGGATTAACTCTTGGTATGTTTATTCTTCATCTCATCGGTGATGCTGCGGTAGGCGCGGAAGAAGAAGCCCCTTTTGGCATGAGCTGTTGGTCAGTTTTATTAGTTGATTCCCTAGCTCACGCTGTGCTCGACGGCGGTTTTTTACTTGAATGGGCACTAGGTGATCTTGATCATAAATGCGAAGACGACCCTCACCATCAATGTGATGAAGAAAACTGCACACAGAGTCATAGTCATGTTAACATGCCATATGCCATTTTCTGCTTAACGATTATAGGTCCTTTACTCCATGGTCTATGTTATCACATAGCAAAATCTTTAGGTAGCAACTGGAAATCTCCTATTAAACTCCTCATTCAACAAACAGGCAGTAGTGATGATGCTGGAAAAGAGGATAGTTTCGTAGATGGACGTACCTGTACAGAAGTCAATGCTCCAACTCAAGAAGCCTTCGCAAATCTTGTGTTTTGGAGTCAACCACGACTGTGTTTTGACCCCAACTGTAACAAACATCCTTCACCGGACACTGCCACTAATAATGAAGATAGAACAGGGGATGGTTTAGTAAGTGAACTTACTTCATTGCTGAATGACAGTAGTGATGAAGATGGAGACCAGAATGGCGAATCACTTGGTGGTTTTCTGCAGGGTAACCTTTCATCGCTGGGCTACCCTAGTCCATAGCTCGCTAACATAGTCCTTTGGTACACGCGGTCATAACACAATAACGAAACATCACATCAAAAAGTTGTTTATACTCAGTGGACAGGAATATTTTTATCTATAACTAAGGCGAGTAACTTCCAAGACAACAAGGCTGACTTGCACCGGTAATCGATGGTGTATTGAGAGCCTTACCTTGTTTGTGCTGATAAGCAAGCCAGGCAAAACCATAGGATTCTAATTGCTGCGCAGAGATCCCCCCAGGAAGCTCAAGAGTCCAGTGGTAAGCTTGTGATATGAGACGAAAGCGCTCCATAAGATAATCATTATGAGCCCCTCCCCCAGCAACATAGACAAATGAATTTGGAGCTAAATGCTGCTCAACAGCATCTACAACAGAACGAGCTGTAAGGTCAACAAGGCTTGCCAACACATCTTCGAGCCTCATGCTTTGGTACTCTGGAAAGCGCTGCTCTAACCACTGTAGGTGCAACACATCACGCCCTGTACTTTTGGGGGGTGCTTTCAAAAAATAATCATCCTGTAAACAACGTGCAAGAAAATGAGGGCATGAAACCCCTGACCTTGCCAGCGACCCTTTATCATCATAAGGCTTCTGCCACTGCCGCTGCACCCATGCATCGATTAAGCCATTGCCAGGACCTGTATCAAACCCTAAAATACACTGGCCTTTGTGAAACACACTCAAATTAGCAATACCACCAAGATTGAGGACAGCAAAATCATCTTGTTGACCACTCCACAAAGCTTGATGAAAAAGCGGCATTAAAGGAGCCCCTTGCCCCCCTAGAGCAATATCACGACGTCTAAAATTACCGACAACCGAGATCCCTGTTCTTACTGCCAATTTTTCCATATCACCAATCTGTAAAGTGCATAATTGTCCTTGAACCATTTGGTGTCGAATCGTTTGACCGTGACAACCAATCGCATCTATTTGGCTATGAGACAGCTGTGATGACTGTAATAGAGCATCAACGGCCTTGACATAACAATCCGTTAAGGATTGTTCAGCGATAAGCATCTGATTAATTTCATTGGGCTGCACTTGGGTTAGAGCCATTAAGCTTTTCTTCAGTGACAAAGGAATAGGCCAAGAAATAAAATCAACAATACTCCCACAAGCACCTTGGGAAAAATCAACTAAAATAGCGTCGATAGCATCAACACTTGTACCTGACATAAGAC
>JBDOIW010000068.1:0-2974 GCA_047404175.1 Legionellales bacterium
AAGGTAGAGATGTAGCAGGAAGATAATAATTAAATTTAAAAATTATGGGTATAGATTCAGGATTTGCGTTTGATGGCTTTGTTGATGACAGAGAAGAAAGAAAAATGTGGGGAAATGTAGAAAAAAAACTCACAAAATCTTCTGTATCATCTGATGAAGAAAATGAAGTAGTTGATGGAAAGATGGAAATTAACGATGAAGGTAAGTCAGATTGGCAAGAAGATATGCAAAAAAGCAGTTATAAAGAGTACAAAAAAAAGAAAAATGCAAAAAATAAAGGCTTCTTTCAAAGAAATAAGAGGCAAATTTTTGATGCATTAGTCTTATTAGGCATTATTTATGTGGGGTATAAACTATTTTTTGAAAAGGAAGATGGTGATTATGATGCAGGTGGTGAAGTAGATTACACACCTACACCTCAAGCAATGCCTGAACCTGCTCCTGCACCTGCTCCTGCACAGGCTCCTCCAAGACCTGAATTACCTGAAGCAACTTATAGTCCTGAAAAATAATGGAGAAAGAAGAAAAAAAACCAAGAATAGTATTTTGGTCCATCGTTGGATTAGGAGTATTCTATATGTATAATAATGTATTTAACAAATAAATAACTATGGCAGATAATTGGATTCAAGCAGTAGATAAAGAAATGGATAAAAAAGGCACAAAAGGTGCTTTTACAAAACAAGCAAAAAGAGCGGGTATGTCAGTTCACGATTTTGCAATGGAAGTTAAAAATAATCCAAGTGATTATTCTGAAACAACTCGTAGGAGAGGTCAATTTGCATTAAATATGGAAAAAATTGCAGATGACAGAAAAAAGAAAAAAATGGCTGATGGTGTAACTACCCAAGGTTATAATGATAAATTAGATGAAGATTTAGGAAGTAGATTAGGAAGAGAGAGTGGATATTCACAATCATTAAAGGATAGAAGAGATGAAAGCAAAGCAGGAAATAAAACTCTTGGTCGTAGAGCATATTCAAGTGTAGGAACAATGGATAAAGATGACAGAATGATGCTTATGGAAGGTGGAGAAATGGAATATAAGCACGGTGGTAAAACTCAAGGAAATGATGATTTAATTACGATTGGATTGATAGATTATAAAGGTGAATATGGACCTGATTTATACTATGTTAAGAAGGTTGACTCTACACATATAAAGATGTCCCCCGTTAAGAGGGGTGAAGATAAATTAGATGGTGACTCACCAAGTCATATTGCAGACCATAACGATGAGAATTATTTTGATGATGTTCGTTCTTGGTTAAAAGGAGGAAAAAGTCCTAATGGAAAAACTTATAAAACAGAATTTTCAAAAGGTGGAGAAACACAAGGATATGATGACAGAGATAGAGAAAGTATCGGAGAAAGAAATAAAGGTAAAAAATCTCAATCTTTAAAAAGCAGAATGAGAGAAAGTGCAGGTATGGAAAAATCTATGGGTAGAAGAAAGTATGCTGATGTATCTACAATGGATAAAGGAGATAGAAAAATGGCTCGTGGTGGTTCAGTTGAAGGAAAGATTGACAGAGATAGATATGTTAAACTTAGAAGAGATAAAGATAAAGCTATTTCAAAACTTAAAAAAGAAAAAGGTGTTTTAAGAAAAGAAGCTAAAGACTGTGATAAAACAGGAGTTATGCCTAAAGTATCTAAAAACGAAAACCAAGAGGTAATGTTATTATCTGCAATAGCAGGTATTTTCTTTGGAGCATTTTTATCTAAATAATGGGTTGTAATTGTAAAAATAAAGAGTATCACCCGTGTCAAAACGGAGGTAAATGTCAATGTGGTGGTAAATGTAAAAAAAGAAACTATTCTAATGTAGCAGGTAGTTTAGATGACTTTAAAAACGAAGAAAGCAGTATGGGTAAAGCAGTTTTACAATTAGCAGGAGGTTTGACATTAGGTATTATTGCTTATATGTTATATAATAAATTAAAATAAAAGATATGTTTATAGATAGCGATGTAAATGCAAGAACTTTTGGAAATTTTGATGAAGATATTTCATCTTATTCAGATGAGAATTTCTTGAATCACCCGGGTTTATTTGGTATTACTTGGAGTAAAAAGAAAGCTGAAAAAGAAAGATATGATAAAAAATGGAATGAGGTAAAAAAAGCCTATCCAATGACAGATGATTGTGATGAAATAGATAATACTATTGGAAGTATAGACAAAGCATTAACAAGAAATGCTAATAGTGGTTCTAAATCAAGAGTAGTAACAAGAAATGCAAGAGCATATGAAAATAGAAGAATAGACTTTAAAAATAGTTGGGATGAAAATAATTGTAGTGATAAAAAATTAGAAGCACAATCATCTGAATTTGAAAGTAATATTCAAAATATGTTTAACGAAGCAAATGCGAAAAGTATGATGAGAAAAACCGAAGATGATACTTTAACCAATGTTGCAATTGGAGTAGGTGCTTTAGTTATAGGTGTAGTTACATATATGGCGATTAGATAGGTGAATGAAAGAAAAAAAGGCAATATCATTTTTAGCAGTTTTTATACTGCAAAACAAACAGGAAGTAATTTCCCTTATCAACCGATTAGGGATTTCCTCATTGCCTCAAGATGCACCTATTGATGTTGTAAACGAAATTGTTATAGACAACCCTAAAGCATTAGAAGAGGGTTTAAAATCAATAGCAAACGAGGGATATAGTAATGTTGTATGTGCAGGAGTATGTGTTTGGATTGTAGCAAGTGTAGTAGTATTAGTTAGTGGAGTAGCAATTGAAAACACGATTAGGAATAGTAAAAGAGAAAGAGAAGAAATATTTAGACAAGGATATACACAAAGATATTTAAATAAAGAAACTCTAAATGAAATAGCATTTATAAACAGAAAAGAAATGCAAAAACAATTTCTTATTGCACAACAAGATTATTTGCAACAAGAAGAAAATATGATACAAGAAAATAGATTAAATAAAAGAAATAATATAGTATATATAATAT
>JBDOIW010000069.1:0-2394 GCA_047404175.1 Legionellales bacterium
ATAATAGACCTATAGGTCTAACTTTTATACAACAGCTAAATTACTAGTGTACGACGAACAATAAATGAAGGATGAATATAGACATTAACGTTTTTAAGGTTTCTTTCTACCGTATTTCGATCGACCATTTCTTCTTTCATAAACACCTAATAGATCAAATTTTCCTCTAATACATTTGTACTTTACTCCTGGTAAATCTCGAGTTCTACCTCCTCTAACCATTACAACACCATGCGACTGAAGAGTATGTCCTTCACCTGGAATATACGCATAAACTGTTTTTTTAGTTGATAGAAGACGAACTTTAGCTACCTTTCTTAAAGCTGAATTAGGTTTCTTAGGTTTTCTAATAACTACCCTAAGACATATACCTTTAGCTATTGGTTGTCCTTTAAATGCTGGAACTCTAGACTTTCTTGGTCCTTTACGTCTAGGACGTTTCATTATTTGATTTAAAGTTGGAATGGGTGAAAAGGGAGGCTTGAACTCCCGACCGCTCCTGCCACAAAGGAGCACTCTACCAACTGAGCTATTTCCACCACACAATATAATACACTACTAACACCTTTAACCCCCTCCTTACAGTCGGGCATACACTATACGATACCTGTACGGCTAGTACATATTTGTGACATTTTTTTTTTTAATCTCTTTTATATAAAGCCACAGACCAAAGTGACACTTAAAGTCTCTAACTGTGGAAGTTTAAATGATAATTTCATTTAGTATAAATCTTTTTTGCGCTTACCCCTTTAAGTCCGATCGGACTTGAACCGATATCTTTATCCTTATGAGGGACGGGCTCTACCATTGAGCTACGAACTCAGATTAGTACCACCTATTTAAAGACCTCTGGAATGTGGAATGTGGAATGTGGAATGTGGAATGCCGCATCTCAACACATAATGCGTGGAATAAATATGTGCCACGGAGTGGACTTGAACCACCGACCTTTCGATTTTCAGTCGAACGCTCAACCAACTGAGCTTCCATGGCATGGGTATTTAGTATACCCCCTCCTGTAAGGAGGACCCCTAGGGAATTCCTCAAGCGTTAGCTAAAGTTTAAACTGTAGGAGTCAATGTCGCTTTTAGCGCACGATAACAAGTAGAGACGTTCGAGATCTGTTGGGATCGGGTCTAGTGCAATTAAAATGCTATCATACTTATCAAGGGCGGGGCTTGAACCCGCACGCCCTAATGGGCATCAGATTTTAAGTCTGACCTGTCTACCAGTTCCAGCACCCTGACTTAGCTACCTTCTAAAATAGGTATACATTTCTTTAGAAAGTAACAATTAAAATGTTAACACCTGCATTGAATCAGGTAGTTTAATATCTTTATGTTTGTAAAAATGCGTAAATAATGCTTCATTTCTAGAGACACAAACTAATTGGTCTGCTAATTGAGTTAAAGGCATTTTTGTAGTTCTCTTACGAATTTTACGTTTCGGAGCACCACTTCTCCATTTCAATTTATTTTTTAGAAATTTTATTTTGTAATCTTTAACTTGTAAATCACTTTCCTCTCTAAATTTTAATCGCTCAATATTACTTCCAGATCTTAATTTATTCATAACATCATAGGCATTCATATCAGAGTTAGATCCTTTATTAGAGGCTCTTAGATAACTACTTAATTTTTTAGCTAAAGATCCTTTACGACGTAAACTTCAGAATTTTCGACGACCTTTACGAAAAAATCTTCTTCTTCTAAATTTTAGTCATGTAAATGGGTGATGTTTTAAATGTTCTCTGTAAAGTAAAGTAAATGGTAAGTCTTTTTGAGTTGCTCTTACCGTACTTGCTGGACTTAATAAATAGTCTGCTTGTGTGATTACTCTATCATCTACAAAAATCTTTCCTTTTTTTATTAAAGTTCTAGCATGTTCTAAATGCAACGCATATCCTAATCTTACTAGGGTAACATCTAAACGTCTTTCCATATTTCTAAAAAAAATATATTTGTAACCAGCTGTAGTTGGTCATTCTTTTCCTCTACGGCTCATTTCTTTAAAATTTTTATTATTTAATGCATAGTATGACTTAATTGATTTTTTAATTAAAAAACGGTACTTGAAGAAACTAAATCGTCTTCCTCTTTCCATAACAAAATCTTTACCCATATTACTTACAATTACTCCTGATCAACGACTTCAAAACATATTTCAGACACTTGACGGAATAAACTTTTTACTTAATAATTTAAGTAAATGTAACTTTTTTGTAGATAATTTTTCTTCCACAGATCCAATTTGATATCTTAAATTTTTACCCACAATTGTATGTGGATTTAACATAGCTTTTTTACTATGGATAACTTTACCTTCACGAATTAAAGTATTTGCATTTTCTAATTTTTTTCAACCTTGTCTTCATACCCGACGATTTTGTGT
>JBDOIW010000070.1:0-1716 GCA_047404175.1 Legionellales bacterium
GCAGTAGTGTTTGAGTATCACTTTGACCTTATCATGAGTATAGATATGATATATAGCCTGAGAGTTTTTAAATTAATGGCAAATAAGATAGACACATACGTATATTAATTCATTCTGCATGAGTTTTCCTAATGAATAAAATATTACCCCCTAACCGTGACGCATCGATAAAATAGCTTCGCACTTATAAAAACAGACTTCCTACCCACAAAGTGATGGCTGCGATAAAGATAAGTAATAATAGTATGACTTGCCAGTTGGAGATAAAGTGTGATTGTTGTGAACCCCCACATCGCATAATCAACACAGCAATACAAGGGAAAACACCGTGAAGAATAAGCACCATACAACCAGCATATTGTAAGGCTAGAATAAAGCCATGTGGATAAAAAACAATAAACACTACAGGTAAGGCAAGACACAAAAGCATCGTGAAAGATCGGTTAGCAATAGAGTTTTCAACGGGCAACGCATCAAGATAAAAATCCTGCAAACTAATTAAGACACCAATAAATGATGTCAACAAAGCCATGACTAAAAAAGCCTGACCAACCAAGAGGACCCAGGTTTGAATCTTTGTGCTTGCCAGTGTTGTCATAATTTGTGATGGACCGAGTTCGCCTTGTCTTATTGCATCAAGAACACTCGAATCACTAACATGATACACAAAACCCAACCAAATAGAATAAATCAAGAGTGATATCAGTGTGCCAAACATAAAAGATTTATTACAGTCATCACTGCTATAATCAAGATATCCTCGCAATGTTGGAATTAGAATGTGATAACCAAAACTCGTCATCGCAATCATAACAGCCGAATTTAAAAAAGGTATAGAGCTATTCCACAAAACACTGCTAGTATGTGAAACATCATGCTGAGAAAAAAGTAAAATCACAATAACAAATGCTACAAACAATGAAAGCATCAACCATCGATTGACTTTAGCAACAAGATTAACACCAAAAACAATAAGTAAAGCAATGAATACTACACAAAATGATGCAAACAAACTCGGAGACCATTGCACATCAACAAGGTGAAAAACGTGATCAATAAGATCATCTAGCCCACTCATATAAGCTGCCAGGAGCGCATATAATAACACAACATAGCAGGCAGTAATAAGCCACTGCCCTATTGAGCCAAGAGAGTCTTTTGCCATATGCAAAAAATGGGTACCCTCTGGCCCATAAGATGCTAACTCATTGGTTAAGATTGCTGTTAACCCCATCAATAATGCACAACCACTTAGAAGAAAAAAACTTCCCAAAAATCCAAGAGGTGCTAAAGCCGCAGGCATCCCCACCATTGCACCACCAATACAAAGACCAGACACCATGAGGCTTGCTGACGATATTTTTGATGATATGTTCATTAGTTTATCCTTACCCAACGTAATAAGACTATATTAATGCAAAAAAGCAATGCAAGAGGCAACGATACAGCGATAAAAAAAGGAATTTCAAGACTCAGGGCAAATGGTGCTAAAAAATGTCCCGCATAAAAAAAGCCTAGCCCGAGTGATAAACCAATAATAAGACGCCGTCCCATAGAAGCACTTCTCATTGGCCCAACTAACAATGGCATAATTAACGAGGATAATAAGAGTGTTTCAAAAGGCTGTAGTAGCCGCTGCCACAAGTTAGTACGATAAGATTCAGTATCCATGTCTTGCTTGTCACGAAAACGAATGACCTTGATAAGCTGTGGGAT
>JBDOIW010000071.1:0-26221 GCA_047404175.1 Legionellales bacterium
GTGTTAATGAGTTGGTGACTTCATTGCTTTAGATATCCTTACTGACTAAAAAAACTGCCGCAGATGCGGCAGTTTTTTTATCTGCGCTTCCTACCTAGATATCATCATCGGTGCTAGTCCTTAATAGCTTGTGTTAGCTATGATGTTCTATTTCCTTATAGCGCTATTTGTTTAATCAAAATAATTGAATTAGTTGGATGCAAAGTTAAGCGTATCACTACTTTAACCATAGTTTTTTCCATCAGTGTACAGTGTTTTTTGCGGTCTAGACTAAACAAAACAAGCTGATAAAGTAATGATATTTGAATGATGTGGAATGTTCTTATGTCTCTAGTCCTTTTTTCGTCAATGATGCAGCTAAGTTTTCGAAGTTTGGTCTTGATGGAGCAATTAGTCAAAAGAGAGGAGTGTAGTTGGTATGCACAGCGTTCTAATGAGCTTGATGCTCTTTTGAGGAGTTCAACTATTCCATACAAAGTTCGAGCGCAATGGCAAACATGGCGTCAGCGTAGTGTGTCTTGTACGAAGTAACGTAAGTGGGGGGGCTATTTTCCTTAATGTTGGCATTGTTTTTACAATGTTTTCTAGAGGTGGCCTGTTTTCGATATTATGTACAAGTGCAACGACCCATGCTTGCCATGCACTCAACACTTAATAGTATCCTTCAGGAGCGTTTGTTTCATAAACAAATGCAAGCTTGGTGGTCTCAAACGCAGTCTCTTTGCTCCTCACAGTGTGGTTGTGATCCTCTTACAAATAGAATGAGGTTTGCCGAGTATCAGCAGCTTGCTTATTGTGATCAGGATCAGTTGCATTATGACACACTACTAGTAGCGGAATATCAGGGTGTTTTACCTGTTGAAACTGGACTTTATCTCAAGAAAAATGACAAGCTTCCCGTATTATGGATGCCTCATATATCAGATTTTATCATTTCAACAGTTAGGCATGACGACTCAGTGACTACGATCATCCAGCTTAGTGGTAAGTCGTTTCAGGGATATTGGATATGGTGTTTACCATGATCATTATGCTATTGGTTTTCTTTTTTTATTGTCATGATGTTGTGGTTCTCTTACATAAGATTTTAGATGTTATTTTTGTGTTAACTTAATATTAAGTAATGTGATTTTTTTATTCTTTAGGGGTGTTTTTTTGTTATAATTACACAAATAGTTAAATTGTTTAAGGTGTGGTTATGGCTGATTTGAGTTTCACAAATAATGAATTTCTTAGTTCTAATGAGGATCTACCTAAAGAGACTAAATATTCATATATTCCAAGTATTTTTACACTTGTTTTATCGGCAGGTTTATTTGCTGGTCTATATCTCGGTCTTCCTTTGCTTATTGGCACAGTACCTGTATGGATAATACCCGTTGCTTGTTTAGCAAGCGTTGTCACAATTTTGGGAGGCTTGTCTCTTATTCATTACTTTAGGCATCGTTCTCAAGATAGTGATAGTTCTAGTCAGCATGGCAAGGCGCTAAGTCGATCATTGTCTCAGGCTAGTTTGTTGTCTTGTTCCTCTATTGGTTCTTGTGAAGATAATGATCCTAATGGTCTTGATCATAATAGTTCTAGTCAGCATGGCAAGGCGCTAAGTCGATCATTGTCTCGGGATAGTTTCGATTCTTGTCAAAGTTAAGACTACTTTTCTGCAGATGACTATGCTGGTGATGATTCTCAAGAAGAAGTTCTTTCTTCCCTTCCTTCTTCGCCTTCCTAGTGGGGTGATCAAGTTGTGATAAATAGACGTTCTCTCGTTCATGTAGAAGGATTAATTATATCGACTGAGTATTGTTAAGTTTGATCTAAATATGCTAGCATGGATACATATGTGTATATATCATAAATAGAGAGTGTTCTGTTGTGTTAAATGATATGTTGGCCCAAGTGCAGGTCAAGCTTATCTTGGATATACTTAAAGTCTTAGGTGTGGACTCAATTCCAGCTACCTTTGAGAAAGCCAGATTTTCATCTGAAGCGGGTATGTCTGAGTTAGTGACAGCACATGTTCAGTCTGATCCTAAGCATCAATCTCTCCTTTGTGGTTTTCTAGAAAGTCAAAAAAAAGAATTTTTTGGAAAAAATAAGTATAACTACGCATATGATTTTCTTGGTAAAGCCGATCAATATATTACAAACATTGCTGAAAGTGATGAGTGGCGTTCATTAAACGCACAGTATGACTCTAACTTTTATGGCCTAAATGTTAAGGACTATTTTTCTTTTCCAGACTGCACTTGTGCTTTTCCAAGTGATCTTTTTACTGGCGATAGAATATGTTCTGATACATTGAGTGACAGAGCAGGTGAAATTGGTCGTTTATTAGATGATACGGCCTCGGTCCAATGGATGGCTGAATATAAAAATTCTTCTACTTATTATTTACAGCAATTAGAACAATATATAAAGATTCTCCATGAGCTTTATAAGCCATTACAGTCGATAATGCATAAGGTTAATGGTGCTATTACATGCCCACCATTTTCAGAATTATTTACTCCTGTGGGAGCTGTAGAATCGCCTAAGTCCTGGGAGGAGTTCAACACTCAAAATAGCGTTGTTATAAACAAGATTAAATCACAACTTGAAGATTATCATGAGTGGGTGCATGGTTTGTATTGTGATTATGATACTTTAGTGGAAAATAATCAAAGCAGGCTAGGTTTTCCTGTTGATTATCCAACACTTTCAGAGTTATGTCCTTATGATGATGGAACTATCTCTTGGCAAAGCTTATCCAAATATAGATCAACTTTAACGCTTGCCTTCGAGAAACTTTCCAAAGATATTTGTCTGACATCTAAAACTTATGAAACGAGTCAAACTCAATATAATGTGCTTATTGAGAGGATGCAAGCCATCAAGGATGCACATTATGATAGTATGGATAGTGACGCTTATGAAAAAGATATTTTAAATCAGAGTTATGAAGAGTTTTTGGCTGGTTTTCTATCTAGCCTGCTACCTCCAAAAGATGCTACTGAACGCTTGAATTCAGTGAAGGACTCCCTAGATCAGTTTTCCAAATTATGCCAAGCGGTCGAGCGTAATTCTGAAGAGCTTGTGCATGCTAAACAGAATGATAGGAGGCCAACAGAATATTTTCATGATAGCTCGGGTCTTAACCGCATTTCATCCCATAGTAGTGATAGTGCCAATGAGACTGAGGTTTTAGGCGCCAATGATACTAAACTCTTTCCTGCTCAAAGCCAGGATCACAGTTTTCTGTATGTTTTTTTGGTGCTAGTTTTGACCTCGGTCGCTTTTTGTATTCCTTATTTAGTGTTGGCTGTTCCTTTATGGGCTGGTGTAGTAGCGTCAGTAGTGACTTGCTTAGTCTCTACTTTTGTAGGGTACGCCTTATCTAGGTATGACCAAACCGTGCAAGCGACGAAAATAAATGATGATTTAGAGTTGGGTCCTACTATTAAATCACAGCAAGCAAGCGCACAAGCCTATGAAAATGATGCGACTTTTGAGGAGCCCTATCGTCAGAAAGTTCGTAGCTTTGAGCAGTGCTGGCATGAACTGGTCGCCGCTATGTCTATTACAAATAAACCTGCCCCTGAGGGAGATAGGGACTCCGGATTTAGTGTTTCTCCGCTGGGTGTTTGTCCCAATGAAGAATTGCCAAAACGCTTGACTGCTAGCCCATCTAGTCAAGCTATTCCAAGTTCATTACCTGATGCGGCTAAGCAGCCCAATTCCACAGACAATCTCGATAGGGCATCACAACAAGTCTTAGT
Source organism: Legionellales bacterium (assembly GCA_047404175.1). Taxonomy (GTDB): domain Bacteria; phylum Pseudomonadota; class Gammaproteobacteria; order M30B25; family M30B25; genus M30B25. The sequence continues at coordinate 3,756 of JBDOIW010000071.1, forward strand.
AAGACCGTATGACTTTGAACGATTTAAGGCATCTCCGGTGTTTTTCATTGTTAATCTTGCTACGTTTTCGGATTGGCTGCAACAACGTCAGGATTGTCAGGACCTTCATGGGTTTATACCTTTGCTTCATGATCTGGCTACACTTTTATCCGATCATCATAAACCAAAACAAGGCTTTTTTGGTCCAAATTTATCCGATACAGAAAACTTTATTGAACTTTGTCAAGTTGATGTGTCTGCAGTATTACCCAAGTTACTTTCACTGACTAAAAAGCCGCAGCTTTTGTATGATCGTAATAAAGCTAGCATAGCTTGGTCGCTCGGGATTCGGGCCTCTACTGTCCTTAAAAATATAGATAGCCAGTTAAACAATAAGGATACTTTGCTTTATAAGACTTCAGCACTTTTGACGCAATCTGGACAAGTGTTTTCTCCCGAGCTTTTAAAAGCTTTAGCCCGATTAGTAATCGTTTTAAAGAATGTTGATTCTGAAAATCTCTCTATTGCTAAGATTGGGCAAGCCTTTTTTGTATGGATTGATCAAGCTCTTTTAAATCCATTACAAGATAATGTCGATAATTACCTATTATCTCATTCTGCTCTATCTTTATCAGATTCTAATTATGTTTATAGTATCCGATTCATTTTAAGAAGTCACCTCGAGTCACAAGTCGCCGAAGACAGCGAAGGAAGATGCCAGTTGTTGCCAAGAGAACAGACACGGTTCTATATGGCTTTTCAGTCGTTGTTCTCTTCAAGTTTTTTTTGTGACGCTACTTTTTCTAGTCAATGGAAAGATTTTCCATTTAGGGATCAGCTAGAACAAAAACAATTTATAACAGAACTTGAAAAGGAAGATTGTGATAAAAATATTCGAGACGCATTTCAGTGGTTATTTAAAGAATTTAATACAACGACGAATAAAGAGAGCTGGTTACAGAAGCATCGTAAGCTCTGCATTGCTCATGGTATTGATTATCGCACCTTAAAGACTACCTCAAAGATATTACAAGAAAGATACTCCTGTGCGGAAGATAAACAAGCCTTTTTAAATAAAAATCAATCTCATACTGAGCTTAAGCGAATTGAAGCGACAGTGGATTTGAGAGATGTTTTTCTCGCACGTCTCATGTTTTATATGATGGTAAGACATGCGCATGCCATCTTGCCGGACATTTGTGCTCAGAATATAGTTGGCCTTGAAGGGTGGCTCGCCACTATGAGTAAACCTGGTGAGTCTTTAAACCCCGAGCCCCAAGTCATGAAGAGCCCAGCTTTTTAGTTGATATCACCTCATGACATAAGATAAACACTATATTTAGTGTAAATCATCTTGTGATGAGCTTTCATTATCCATTTTTTCTATTGCTGGGTTTCCAGTGAATGTATCATACTCATTTTTATTGCCTTCATGGATAAATCTGCTATGGTGAATGCATGAGTGTGTAGGATTGTATTATATTAATAACATGTTGGGGTACAAATAGTACTGTGTACTTTTACTTAACAAAAAAAACCATTAACTGGTCTGGTACGTATGTCGTTAGTGCAAACGTACAGTTCACTCTTGCTTATTTGCTATCTCTTGTTGTTGTGTTTCTTTTTGGTTTGATTTCCCATACTGCTATAGTCTCTCTTGCTGTTGCGGCAGTGGCATCATCTTACATATTTGCTGTACCTGTTTTAAGTAATATTATTAGGTTTTCTTCTGTTCTTGCTCATCGACTGTTTGGTGGGTTAACTGACCATGGTAAGCCATATATTTTACCTCCTCTGTTTTTGATTGGCTTTGCTATAGCCTTTGTTTTGGATCTGGTCAGTTTACCACTTGTTCTGTTAGGGGGGGGGTATGCCAAAAGCTATATAGTCATTTCTCTCTGGATTATGAAACTGACCCATACCGTAAGACAGGAAATCTTGCATAACGTGCTTTTACTTTTAATCCTGATTTTACGTGTCCAATTAGTTTGGAAGTCTTGACTGATCCAGTTCAGACTCCGTATGGTCATACCTTTGAGAGGCAGTATATTATAACATGGTTAGAGAAAACAAAAAGTTGCCCTGTTACAAAACAAAAGCTCAAAATTCATCAATTGACAGAAGTTTCAGATAGTTATAAGAAGGAGTGTAGAAAAGCTCACTCTAACTCTTACTTTGACTCTGACTCTGAACCTACATCAAAAGTTTTTTCAGATCTACGTTTTTCACCGAGTAAGTAGTGTGCTCTGAAACTTAAACTCTCTTGTATACTATTTCTTGTTATAATCAATGCTGCATATTATACTTGCCAGGTCTACTTACAGAACACGCTCTTTGCAATTGTGACAATATTTTTTCTTTTTGTTTGTGTGTTGATAGCATGTTAGCTTGATTTTTTTCTTAAGCACATGATATATTATGATTTTTTGGGGTTTTTATATGACATTCAATGTTGCAGTCGTAGGTGCTACAGGGGCAGTTGGCTCTCAGATGCTTGAAATACTTGCATCAAGACAATTCCCCTATGGTGAAGTTTTTGCACTTGCAAGTGAGCGCTCTAAAGGGGAGGTTGTCGATTTTTCTGAAGCAAGTCTTGTGGTGGAAGATGTGGCATCATTTGATTTTAGTAAAGCTGACTTTGTGCTTTTTTCTGCGGGTACGGATGTGGCAAAGCAATATGCGCCGATAGCTGCGGAGCATCAATGTGTTGTTATCGATAATTCTTCTTGTTTTCGTTACGATGATGCGATTCCTCTTGTTGTGCCAGAAGTGAATGCACATATTTTAGACGGTTTTGCTCAGGGTGGTATTATTGCCAACCCTAATTGTTCTACGATTCAAATGCTAGTTGCGTTAGCGCCTCTGCATAACATAAGCCCTATTACTCGAGTCAATGTGGCCACTTACCAATCGGTATCAGGCACAGGAAATGATGGTATTGAAGCATTAGCTACACAAACGGCTCAGACTTTAAATGGTGCGCCTGTCGAGCCAAGTGTGTATCCAAAGCAAATTGCATTCAATGTCCTAGCGCAAATCGATAGCTTTGAGGATAATGGTTATACTCGTGAAGAAATGAAGATGGTGTGGGAAACAAAAAAGATCCTTGATAGCGCCATTGAGGTGAATCCAACCTGTGTTAGGGTGCCAGTTTTTTATGGACATGCTGAGGCTGTTCATATTGAAACGCAGGATAAAATCACCGTTGATAAAGCAAAGGCAACTCTCAAGGAGTCACCTAGTGTGATTTTATGTGAAGATGATGACGTGCCAACCCCAATGACAGAAGCTGTTCACCATGATGCGGTGTATGTAGGGCGTGTTCGAGAGGATATTAGCTGCGATAACGGATTAAACCTATGGGTTGTTGCAGATAATACTCGTAAAGGTGCGGCACTTAATGCGGTTCAAATAGCTGAAATTATTGCTAAAAATCGATAAGGCAAACTGGTGCTAGACCTCGCTGTTACAGGGTGCTATAGTGAGAGTTTAGTAATTCTAAGGAGCTTTGGTATGAAGCGCATTCTGTCAGTTGTGGCACTAATCATTTGGCTTCCTTATGCCCTCGCTGAGCAAGTATATGGTCCTACCACTGCGCGCGATGATCTATGGCATGTTGCAAGCCAGTATCAAAAACTTCATCCTAATACAACAGTTCAGCAGTGGATGGTAGCTATTTTTGACAATAATCCTCAAGCCTTTCAGCACGGTAATATGAACGGACTTTTAACCGGGTTTCGTCTATCTATTCCTAGTGATCAATCTGTGAGGGAAATGACAAATGCAGGCGCAGGTCACGTACTGAATCGTCATAATCATGCTTGGCGAAAAGGGATCGTTCTTGCCCCTCAAAATAACCGTCATCATGAGAATAATGCTCAATCAGCCTCTTCTCACAATAGCGCGTCGATCAAAGCTCATTTAGCGCGTTTAGATCAAGAAGTGATCCAACTTAATCACGCCTTTGCTAGCATTCAAAATAAGCTCGATGGTGATTACGAAAAGTTATACGACGAGTCTGGCCAAATCCAAGAATCATTGGCTGCACTTAATCAGCATGTCATGGCTTTAAATCTTTTGGATGATCCCTCACTGATGGATGACGAAGGTTCATTTTGGTCACAAGTTAAATCACAGTGGCTTGCTCCCAATAGCTTGCGAGTTGCTTCAGTAGCAGCCATTCTTCTGGTTGCTATTATGCTATGGATTTTGTGGACTCCAAAGCGTCAGCTAGTTGTTGTGGAAGAGGCCTCTGAAGAGCCTGATTTGGGTGATGAGTATGATTTTATGCATAGTCAAGAGGGGATTCCTGCTCGATTGGATTTGGCTCGTGCTTACATTGGCATGGATGATCATGAAAGCGCAAAAGAGGTCTTAATGGCTATTTTACAAGACCAGCCTAACTCCGCTTATCAGGAGCAGGCACAGACCATGCTTAATGAACTTGACAATACCTAGTCGTAATCATGTTGAAAGCAATAGTTGTGGTGTGCTTTGAGGTGAGGTCTTACCAGTTTCTGATATGATTTAAAATCTTGTATGCGTCAAATAAGTACAATTCAATAGCTTTTATTACATGCAAGTGAAAGTGCTTTTAAGGCTCTAACTTATTAGTGTGTTAAAACCAGTGATGAGGTTTTTGATTTTTCGAGAGGCCTTTTTTCCATTATTTATGATGCTATCATTTTCTAAGCATCTGTTTTATAATGAATAAAATTTTTTATGGGTGGGTGTATGCGTTTGGCGTTATCAGTAAATTACCTAGGGCATCAGTGTGCAGGTTGGCAAGTTCAGCCAGATCAGCCAACATTAGCAGCATATCTCAATGATGCAGTCAGCAAGCTTGCTGGTTGCGCTGTTGAGTGCGTTGCTTCTGGTCGAACAGACACAGGAGTACATGCTTGGGGTCAAGTGGTGCATGTTGATGTTGAAAAAGTGCGTGATGAGTACGAATGGTTGCGTGGCATAAACTACTACCTTCCCGATTATATGGGGCTTAATTGGGTAAAGTGTGTCGATGAAGCCTTTCACGCGAGATTTTCTGCCATTGCTCGCCGTTATATTTATCTTATTTACCCGAGTAAAACACCTTCAACCATGCATCAACCTTTTACGCTTCGTGTTCCTCAGGAAATGAATTGGTCTACTATGCAAGAGGCTGCTAATTTATTAGTAGGTGAGCATGATTTTTCTGCGTTTAGAAGTAGTCAGTGCCAAGCTAAAACTCCTGTTCGTCATGTTTTTCAGTCAGTGCTTTACCAGGTAGGTGATTGTTTGGCCATTGATATTGCTGCAAATGCCTTCTTGCATCATATGATACGCAATATTGTTGGTTCTTTACTTATGGTAGGGAAAGGTGAGTGGACGGTTCAAGACTTTGCCAATGTCCTGGCAAGTTGTGATCGACAGCAGGCAGCAGCAAAAATTTCAGCTCATGGGCTTTTTTTGTGTGAGGTGCTTTATCCTTCTCTCTTTCAATTGCCTGAGGCAAAGCTTCAGTGGGCTGGGTTTGATTTTTCTTTGCATGCTTTGGCTTCTAGCGATTCGGTTGATGCTATGGTAAAATCGTAATTTGATGATGTGCAGGAGCTTGTGATGAGTTGGTATGATAAGTTAATTCCTAACGGTATTTTGTCAAAATCAAGCGACAGAAAAGGTGTTCCAGAGGGAGTGTGGGCAAAATGTCCCAATTGTGGTGCTGTGATTTTCCGTCAAGAATTGGAGCGTTTACAGTATGTGTGTCCTAAATGTGATCATCACATGCGTGTGAGTGCTCGTGATCGTCTGAACTACCTTTTGGATAGTGAGGGTCGAAAAGAACTAGCAACAGACGTAGAGGCAACTGATTGGCTGAAGTTCAAAGATTCTAAAAAGTACAAAGATCGTATTCACGCTGCAGTCAAAAAAACAGGTGAAAAAGAAGCATTGATTGTGATGAAAGGGGCTATATGCAAAGTACCTTGTGTTGTCGCCGCTTTTGACTTTGCTTTTATTGGTGGATCAATGAGTTCAGGAGTCGGTGAGCGTTTTGTTCAGGGTGTAGAGGCTAGTATACAAGCTAAGACCCCTTTTATTTGTTTCACGGCAAGTGGTGGTGCCAGGATGCAAGAGGGCTTGTTTTCTCTTATGCAAATGGCTAAAACAAGTGCTGCTCTGGCTAAATTAGCCGAGGCTGGGTTACCTTATATTTGTGTATTAACAGATCCAACAACAGGCGGTGTTTCAGCAAGTCTTGGTATGTTGGGTGATTGTCAAATTGCTGAGCCAAAAGCTTTAATTGGATTTGCAGGTCCTAGAGTTATTGAGCAAACTGTGGGTGAAACCTTACCTGAGGGTTTTCAGAGAAGTGAGTTTTTATTGGAGCATGGTGCGATTGATATGATCGTTCATCGTCATGACTTGCCTACTCGACTGGCTCATCTCATGGCAAAATTTATGCATCTTCAAGAGCCTTCTGAGGCTTAATCATCTAAGGTTTCTTAAAAGCCTGTTTTTTCTTACTGGCTTTGCTTTAGTGAGACTTTTTGAGTATTTTTTCGTGGAGCTTGTGTCTATTTTAGCTGAAAGCTTTGTGGGTATTTCATCTCATTCATTAATGAACTAGATTGGCATAAGCTATGTTTAAGTCATTATCAATGGCTATAACACTACATTTTTGACTATCTGTATACAGATTAAAAGTTCATTCGTCATTGATTGTAAAATAATGCTTCAATCACACAATGACGGATCAATCCTAGCTTTCATATGTACTTCTTATTTCAGGCCTACTATTTTCTAGTTGTTTTTTGATCACTCTATTAATTGTTAGAGATAACCATCGGCCGACTGATTGGCCAGAGTTATGTGTTCTTTTCTAAACTAAGCTTTAGTTGGTCGCCTTCAATATCAAAAGAAAAAGCTTCTGAGCCATCGAGTGGGTGAGTTTCTATGCAAAGTGTTTCTTTCTTAATCATATCTTCAAATTTATCCCATGCGGTAGCCAGTTTTCCTGAAGTTTTATAGAAAATATGGATGCGATCATCAACATTAAACTTAAGATTCTTTCTGGTTTTTTGAATTCGATTAATGATTTCTCTGGCCAATCCTTCCTGGATTAACTCATCATTAAGCGTTGTGTCCAGAGTAATCGTGATGGTCCTATTAGTGACAGTGATATGTTCATCTTTACAGTGTCTAAAAAGCAGAATATCACTGAGAGAGAAATCTTCACCATCGATGCTGAGGTGTTGGTCTTGTTCAAACTTTCGAAGTGTGCTGGAATCAATCGCTTCAATTGCTGAGCGGACTTTACCAAAGGTTTTACCAAAGCGTTTGCCTAGTATAGGTGAATTAGGTTTTGCCGATAGTGTAACATAGGTGCTTTCGTTTGAGTCATAAGACACTGTTTTTACATTGAGCTCTTTTTTAATGATGGGCTCAAGTACTTTGATGGTATCAAGCAGTGATTGATCTTGGTGAACAATGGTGAGTGTTGAAAGTGGTGTTTTGACTTTAATTTTCACATCATTGCGCTTTTGGCGGCCTAATAGAATAATCTGTTGCATGGCCTCAACAGCACGCTCGAGTTTGGTATCACTATCTTGTGTTTTTGCAGAAGGATATGGACACAGGTGGACAGACTCAATGGCGCTATGTTGAGGGTGGTGTGATTGTAATGCTTGAAAGAGCTTTTCTGAGAGGAAAGGGGTAAATGGGGCCATCATTGTTGTTAGGCTGATTAAAATGTGATGCAACGTAGCATATGCTTCTGACTTATCCTGTGTCATTGATTCAGACCAAAAACGCTGGCGATTAAGACGAATGTAGCCATTGGTGAGATCTTCAATAAATTCAAGTAATGGAGGAACAACAAGATTCAGTTGATAGGCCTGCATATGTGTTTCAATGTGTTGCAATGTGCTATTAAGTCTTGAAATAATCCAGCGATCTAGCCAATGTTCCGGTGATAGCGGCTCCTTTGAAGGTTGCCATTGATCAATGGTGACATACGTAGCATAGAAGCTATAAGCATTATACCAGGGTAGTAGAGTGCGTCTTACCATCTCTTTGACACCCTCATCGCTAAAGCGCTGCTCTTCTCCTTTTACAAGGCCGGATTGGATAAGATATAGACGTAGTGCATCCGCGCCATAGGTGTCCATTAAGGTGTCTGGTGCAGTATAATTTTTTAGACGCTTAGACATTTTTTTACCGTCTTCAGCCATAACGATGCCATTCACAATGACGTGGGTGAAAGCAGGTTTGTCAAAAAGTGCGGTAGCTAGCACGTGTAAGGTATAAAACCAGCCTCGCGTTTGGTCTAGGCCTTCTGCAATGAATTCAGCAGGAAAGCCATGTTCGAAGAGTTCTTTATTTTCAAAGGGGTAGTGTAGTTGGGCATAAGGCATGGAGCCAGATTCAAACCAGCAGTCTAAGACGTGTTCAATGCGTCTGTAAGTACCTGGTTCGCCCTCAAGATTAAACGTTAAAGGATCTACGTGCTCACGATGAAGGTCATGCAAGGAAGCACCACATGCTTGTTCAAGACTTGCTTTATCTCCAAAACAGATGGCCTTCCCTGTTTCGTCGTTAATCCAAATAGGCAGTGGAGTTCCCCATATGCGAGACCTGGAAACCGCCCAATCTTTTGCGTTTTCTAGCCATTTACCAAATCGACCAGCTTGGATGTGATCGGGCACCCAGTGAATCGATTTATTGTGTTCGATAAGTCGATCTTTGATGCGCTCTACATTGACGTACCATGAGGGAACTGCTTTGTAGATTAGGGGTGTGTCAGAGCGAGGGCAGAAGGGATAGCTGTGAACGATGGTATCATGTTGGTATAAGGATGATTCTTTTTTCAACAAGCTTATGATGCCTTTGTTAGCTTCATGAATTTTTACACCAGCAAAATCATGGACTTCTTCTGTGAAGCAGCCTTGGTCATTGACAGGACAAACACAAGCTTTGATGCCTGCCTGTTGAAGGATTCTTGCATCGTCTTCACCAAAAGCGGGAGCACAATGTACAATGCCTGTTCCATCTGTTGTCGTAACATAATCATCAGATACAATGACAAATGCTTGCTCTTCTTGAAAATAATCAAATAGCGGCTGATACTGCTTGCCTACCAAGTCGCGTCCAAAACACGTTTCAATGACTTCAAGTGGGTGTTTTTGTGCATAAGCCTCCAGACGTGCCCTAGCGAGATAAAAGCTTCTGTCGAGATCTTGGTCTTTGACGAGGCTATACTCAATGTCATCGCCAACACACAAGGCTAGATTTGAGGGTAAGGTCCATGGTGTTGTTGTCCATGCAGCGATGGCGTGTTCAGAGTTTTTGAGTTGAAATAAAACAGTAATCGCAGGGTCTTGTACATCTTGGTAGTTTGAGCCTGCTTCAAAGTTGGATAGGCCTGTGCATAGTGCTGTTGAAAAAGGAACTACTTTTGTGCCTTGATAGATGAGGTCTTTTTCCCAGAGTTGTTTAAACACCCACCAAACCGACTCCATAAAAGAGCAATCCATGGTTTTGTAGTCGTTGTCAAAGTCCACCCAGCGGCCAAGTCGGCTGATGGTCTTTTCCCATTCGCTTGTGTAGCGTTGCACAATAGAGCGACATTCATCGTTATAGCCAGCAATACCTAATTTGGCAACGGCGTCATGAGCACTCATGCCCAGACCTTTGTCAATTTCATATTCGATGGGCAAGCCATGGCAATCCCAGCCAAAGCGGCGAATAACATGGCGCCCCTGCATGGTGTAATAACGTGGGATAATATCTTTGAGTGTTGATGCTAATAGGTGACCGTGGTGGGGAAGTCCTGTAGCAAAGGGAGGGCCATCATAAAAAATATAGGGTTTACCTTGTTGCGTTTGAGCTTCAGACTTTTTAAAAATATTGTTTTTGGACCAAAATTCAAGAATTTTTTCTTCTTCACTTGGGAAATGCACGGATCCGCTCTCTTGCGTCATAACTTTATGGTTTTTCGAGATAATCCTCTTATGATAATGGCTTTTTATGAGTGTGTCAAAAATATCAAGTATCCTAGTGTTCTTAGCAGTCTTGTCAGAGAGGGGATGACTTGTTTATGATTGGGCAATATGGATACAGCGGAGCTCAATATCTCTTTAGAAGCTAAGATGCAATCATTAGCAAAACGTCATGGTAAGACAATGGATCTAAGTCTTGAGCGTGTACGTTTGGTTTTTGAGGCAATGAACCTATCTGAGTGGCCATGTCCTATTATTCATGTGGCTGGAAGCAATGGCAAGGGGACAGCTGTGGCTGCCCTGAATGCTATTTATTCGCAGGCAGGTTATCGTGTCGGTGTGTTTACCTCACCACATCTTTTTGATTATTGTGAACGGATTAGGGTGGGTGATCAGCTTATTTCAGAACAAGACTTTCTCGCAGCACTTGAGCAGGTAAGCCATTCATGTGACTCAATAAGCTTAACGCTATTTGAGTCAGTTTTTTTGGCGGCTTTGGTCTACTTTTCCAGACAGTCAATTGATTTGATGGTCATTGAAGTAGGACTTGGTGGGCGCCTTGATGCCACGAATGTGCTCAATTGTGATTATGGTGTTATCACCAGCATTAGCCTAGATCACCAGGATTACTTAGGTGATCATGTGGAGGCTATTGCATATGAGAAGGGCGGAATCATCAAACCAGCTATGAAGGAATTAGTCCATGCAGTTGAAGAGCATAGAGATCTTTTTGATGCTATGGGGGAAAAGCATGGAGTTAAGGTTTCGTCATTAGGTCGTGATTTTTTTTGTCAAGAGCGTGAATCTTGTCATTGGCGTTGTGGATCTCACAAAGTTCAATGGATGAATAAGTGTTTGCATGCAAGTAATTTGGCTTGTGTACTTAAACTTGTGAGCAGTCTATCCTCCCTGCTTCCTCTAGACTGGACATCACTTTCGGCATGCTTGTCAGGGTTAACTATTCCGGGACGAAGGCAGCAGTGGTCTCACCGCCCCGTTATTTGGTTGGATGTTGCACACAATCAAGCCAGTAGTGAGTCCTTGCATACGTGGATAGTGTCGCAAGACTCAAGTGCTTGGGTTGCAGTAGTGGCTATTCAAAAAACCAAAGCTTTTCAAGACGTCTTGGCTCCCTGGTTACAGACAATTGATCAGTGGTGGTGTGTTGACCAGGTTGCAGATACGATGATATCTGCCGATAATTTAGGTCAATATCTTAAGGGGCAGGGCTGTCGAAAAGTGAAACAGTTTGCTACAATGGAGGATATAGTAAAGAAGACAAGGGATGGCACTTCTTTGCAGGCGCCCGTGATTGTATTTGGCTCCTTTCTGACTGTGGCATCATTTGTGAGGCATTGGAATGCCATTGACTAGGAGGGCAAATGACAGAAGAGCTTAGACAAAAAATCACAGGCGTTGCATTTTTACTTTTATTAGTAACGGTACTTGCTCCATGGGTTATATCACTTATTGAGGTGTCCCCTGTAAAACCATCTATTGCCCTGGAGAAGCCTAGCACCCTTGCCAAGATTGCTGTTAATGATCATTCTGTTGATTCAGCCGATATACACCTTCATCAGAAAACAAAGGCTAAAGTTTTGGGTGGTGTGCATTCTCATGAGCTTTATCGTTCGCAAGTTGCTTCTTTTATTAATCCACACAATGCCAAACAGTTATGTCTATCATTAACAAAGCAAGGGGTTCCGTGTCAGGTGGATCAACAGCAGTCGTGGTCACGCGTGTATGTGGGGCCAATGTCCGACAGAATGCGCTGCAAAAAGCTTGCAAGTATAGTGGCAAAAAGGCAGAATAATAAGATTGAAAAAGTTACTACTTAAGAGGTTTTATGGACGCGTCCCAGGATTTTTGGGTGGGATTTAATGCCCTTGATTGGGTGATAATCACCAGTATTGCACTTTCCATGGTGATTAGTCTTGTGCGTGGTTTTGCGCGTGAGGTTATCTCACTACTTACATGGGGGAGTGCTGTTTGGGTTTCTTTTCACTACACAGATCAGCTTTCGGTTGCTTTGTCAGGCATGATTGATTCGCCTGTTGTACGTACCTTAGTCAGTATTGCTATGTTATTTTTTGCTACGTTGATTGCTGGGGTGTTTTTAAACGTTTTAATTGGTGGCGTTATGGTGCGCTCTCGGCTTTCGGTTGCTGATAGGTTTTTGGGCGTTGTCTTTGGTGCAACACGAGGTGTTTTGCTGGTTACTCTGGCGGCATTAGCGGGTAGCTTGACAATGTTCTCAGATGCGACTTGGTGGCATGAAGCTCAGCTTGTCCCTTACTTTGAACGTAATGCAGTATGGTTGGCACAATATTTGCCTGAGAAAGTCTCTGAGTTTGTGGGTAATGAATCTATTATCAATGAGTCCATGGTGCGTGATACCTTGGCGCAGCATGCGACAAGTGATGTGATGACTGGTTTGGCTGAATCTAAGTCTTTGCTTGATGACCCCGCTTAGTGTTTGGTAAAGATCAACTTGTCTGCCTGATATGAATAGATTATCTCTCTAGAAGCAAAGTGTTCACCTGTTTCTATATGGATAGAATAGGAGCCTTTATCTATGAGCCTGTGTCGCTTGTCTGGTATTAAAGAGCTATATGCGCGTGCTTCAAAAAATAAGTTTGTTTGCGAGCGATCAGTTACTTTGGGTTTTAGACAACTTTACTTTTTGTTATGATGTCATTCTCCTGCGATATTTTTGATTGTTTTAGAAGAATTAAGAGGCAGGCTCTTCTTGGGGTGTCGATGGTATTAGAATAAGTTTTTATAGTTCTTCTTCTTCACGATAGTATTCAGCTAGAAACCTTCTCCTTTCTTCTTGAGGCTTTTTGTAAATAGTAGCAAGTTTGTTTCTTTTTGTTTGTTCTTTTTTTGCATAGGCCTTTGCATGTTGTTTCTTTTCTTCTGGAGTTGCTGAAGCGTGATGCTTATTTACCCAGTCAATGGCTTCTTGTGGGTTGAATTTTTCTTGGAGTGTCTGTTGCATTGCTTGTGCTAGTACTTCCTCTTGTTCGAGAAAAAGGGATTTGTTGTCTTCAAGCCATTGTTGGTATTGACTCATATTATTAACAAATACTTTGTAAGCGTCCTCATAAGTAGTAAGAGCGTCTTTTGATTTTGATTCTACAGCTGATACATCTACTGTTCCGTTGTTGAGTACTTCTGGGTTGTCAGTTGCAAGATCAACAGCGGTTTGAGTATAGTCTCTTATTGAGGATTGCAGTTCATGTAGCTCAAAAGCCTGAGTGACGGTTGCCTGGACTATTTGTTTGAGATTTTTATCTTTTATAAAACGAGAATAATCGTCAATATCAAATCCTACCCCATTTTCGTGCTGTCGATAGCGACAATATCTCACTATATTTCCAAGGAACTCTGCTGCCTCTGGAAATTGATTGATTATCATCTCAAAATATAAAGGATTTAAGCTTTTTATGTCCGAGTTGTCCATGACAAAACTCCTTAAAAGTATGTGTTAGCCCAGTGCTGATATTATTATGCTTACGTGTTCGTGTTGTGACCCTGGTGTTTTGGCTTTAGCTCGGGCATGTTTGCATTTCTCTGCTGTGCTGCACTGTTGGTGTGATTTTTGAACTCTTGGGTGATATCTTTTTCTTGTTTTTTTGCCTCTTCGTTGTCTGGATTATTGCCCTCTGCTTCTGCGAGCATGCCCTTATCTTCTGTGATATGTTGTGCATGGTCTTGTGCCTCTAACACTGCATCTTGATCTTGCACTAAGTGCTCTTGATTGGTGTCATTCATCCATGTATTAAAATCATCTTTAAACTCAGTAAATAAATCATCTTCGTCAGCGCTAGGTTCTGGTCGAGGTGAAGGAGTTGAATCATTACTCGGGTTAGCTTGCTCGTGTTGATACACGAGATTGTTTGCTTTGGCTAATCCGCTTTGAATAAGTGTATCTAAATCGAATGTGCTAGTGCTATCAGGTTTTTGCATCTCACGAAGCTGTTGGTAGGCTTCTTCTTTGAGGTATTGGATAAGTTCGGTTCGAATAGCCTCCTTTGCTTGGTCATTTAAGCCGAATTTTTCCATGATTTTCTCAGCCAAGTTCTTGAGTTTATCTTCCAAAGTAGGTTGGGTCTCTAATTTTATCTGTTCATCGGGTAGAGTATCTGGCTCGACTGGCTCGATATCTAATTGTTCTTCAGTTTCTTTAATTTGTGCTTGGTACTCCCTTGCGCATTGATTTAGAAAATCGGCTTGTGTTTCTTCATATTGTTCTAGCTGACCTTGTAGATCTATAATGTCCTGGCGTATCTGTGCAACCATGGTTTGAGATGAGTCTTGTTCTATAGCCTCTTGTATAGTTTGCCTAGCTCCCATAAGCTGAATGACGCCTTTCATAGTCAATTTGCCATTAGGGCTTTGCAATTCAAAGGGAATGCTGTTGTCGACAGCATTTACGGCCTGTTTTTGCATGTATTGTTGGAGCGCATCTGGGGCAAGATGCTGATTGATTCCTTCCTGTGCAATTGCTTCTACGACTGCAGGATTGTAGCTAACCTTTCTCATGGTGGCAACCATGACTTGTTCTGCTTGCGGGGCGGGTGTGTGTGTAGGTGTTAAATTATCTTGTTGCCCGTTAGGATCTAACATCGCATTAGTTGCAGATGATAATGCCTCGGTCGTGTTTTGTGTATTTAAGTTCTTTGCTTGGGGTGCTTGTGGAAAATCAACCATAACGCCATTCCATGGTAGTTACCTAAACATAGTATAACTAAATTTGTGATGAGGCGGTAGTCCTTATTTTTAACTATTGCTTAGGCTTGAGCCTCCAAGAGAGGGGCTCTGGTTTAATTCAGCGAACATGTCCGTGAGTTCGGCCATTGCTTCGGTAGTTGTACCCATAACCTCCTTAGTCTCACGCATAACAACCCCCGCCTCATCTTGTAAACTAATTGCTTTCTGTTGTAAAGCTTGTACATTCTCGACTATTGATACAAGTTTTGGTCCAACATCTCCTTTAATTTCGACACTTTGTTTAATTTTTCCCCATAATTGTTTCGCACTCGTGTTACCAGTTGTTACCAATGCCTGCTCAACTCTATCTCCAATCGCGCTAGTGATCTTTTCTGGAGAAGCTTTTTCTGCAGACTCTTCTCTAAGTAGTGCCATCTCGTCAAACTGATTATTAATTACACCTCTTGCTTCTCGTTGAACGACATCTTTTAATGCTCGAGCGGCTTCTGGATCAGAACCTGATAGACCCTCGAGTAAAGTATCAACAGACGTTATTATTTCTTGTTCGATCTTTGGAGTGAGATCATGTAAGCTACCTATTAAACGCACATATTCGGCTTTTATCGTTGTAAATTTGTGCTTAATCTGCTCTATCTTTGTTTTATATTGTTCAATGATTGCTTTGTTGTTCGATATTTTTCCTATTTGGTTAGCAATCTCAGATAGCTTACCTTTAATTTGATCAATGTTGCTTAAAGTGCTTGTAGATTTTTCGATAAGCAGTTCCAAAAAATTTTGTATAGATTTAGTAAGGACTAGCCGCTCTGTCTCATCAGTCTTAAGTTTTTCAATTTGTCCATATGTATACGTTTCTTTAAGGATGCCCTTAATGCGAAGTCCTGACTTATCTTGTAACTCAAAAGGAATCGATAGATTTTTATTTCCTTCCTCAGGGGGTGGGGGTACATCAATACTCTCAAGTACCCTGTTTAGGTGACCCATCAGCATATCCTGCATCGCCTGTGGATTGCTCCCTAAATTTTGAGTCAGTGCTAGTGCATCTGTTTCCGTCGCAGGACTAGTTGGTGAAACTATGTCAAAGTCTGTGATTTCCCACTTCATAATGAAAACCTTTATTCGTTGTAACTACACAAAAGATAGACGATTATTTAATTTTTGCGAGAGTTTTGCTAGAGCAATACACTACTACAATGAGGCTAGATTGATGCATTGTATTGTTCTGAGAAGGGCCAAACGCAATAGCTTCGATAGGGGGGCACTTAGCTAGATGGCATGGATTCAATTGGGTTGAGTGCCGCGTGCATGAGCCGCCCCCTTGGAAGCCGTGGTGTTGTGGGATGCAAGTGCTGAGTTTTGAGCTAGGCTCCGGGCTGTGGAACGATCTACAACGCGTTCAATTTCTGAACGATGTGGGGCAATCTTGACTTTCCCTAAGCGAATTACAATGTTGTCTAATAATGTTTTCAAGGCAGCTTGATTGGGTTTTTGTTTGCGCAATTTCTGATGAATAGTGATAAGCTTTCTTTCCTCTTCAGTAAAAGCGGATGCAGGCTTTTTTTTCGTCCCTATAGCCATTACTATCTTTCGATTTGCAGTAAAATAAGTGTACTCCTCTGATGAAGGTAACTGCTTGATTAGCTGTCTAGCTTCTTGGAAGGATTGATTGAACCACTGGCGTTGTTCAGCGCTCATAGATGTAGCTGTAGCTTTTTTTTCTTGTTCAGCAAGGAATTGTTGTAGTCCACTCCTTGATTGATGAGGTGTGTTATCCATAACAGGCTTCTCGAGATCTAACGTGTCATCAAGTTTCTTCATCATGTGCTCAATTTGATCGCTAGCTTCTGTGACTTCCTTGTGCAGCTTTTCTATCTCGCTTTGAGCAGTTTTTGCCTCACCACGTTGACTAATTGCTATCATTTGTAAGTTCCTTGCCTGCTGGACTACCGTTCTAAATTCCTTTGCAGCAGGGCCTGCAACTGTGACATTGTCTCTGATGTTTCCCCATAATTGCTTTGCATGATTGTTAGAGGTTGTTTCCAATGTGCTGCCAACTTTATTTCCAATCGCCTTAATGATGGCTTTCGGAAGAAGGATTTCTGTAGTTGTGAGGTTGCCTAGTCTAATCTTATCAAGCTGTTCATGAATTGTTGCGTTTGCACATTTTCGAACAGTACTTAGAACGACTTGAGTGATTATTGGATTTAATTTTGGTATGTTCCTGAGTAAATCATCAACAGACTGTATTATTTCACTTTCAATCCCTGGAGTGAGACCATTTAATTTAGTTATTATCGTCTTAAATTCGTCGTTTATCGCTATAAGTTTATGCTTAATCTGTTGTATCTTTGTACAATATTGTTCCATGATTGCTTTGTTGTTTGACATTTTTACCATTTGATTAACAATCTCAGCTAGCTTGCCTTGACCTTGATCAATTTTAACCGAAAGCGTGTTAGAATATTTACTAAGCAGTTCCAAATATCCTTTAGCAAAATCTTGTATGGTTTTAGTGATGGCTAGCCGCTCTGACTCCTTTTGTTTAAGTTCTTCAATTTGTCCATATGTATACGTTTCTTTAAAGATACCCTCAATACGACGTCCTAAACTATCTTGTAGCTTAAAAGGAATACATAGATCTTTGCTTCCTTTCGCTGGTGAAGGGATTGTAATTTGCTCTAGTACTTGGTTTAGCGTGCCCATCAGTACACCCTTCATAGCTTGTGGATTGCTCCCTGAATGGTGAGTCTGTTTTGATGCACTTGTTTCCATAGCACTACCAGCTGGTGAATCTAGATCAAAGTCTGTGATTATCCACTCCATGATAAAAGCCCTCAGGGTTTTTTAATCGATATAATAATCAATGTAAGTGATTCACTGTTGCTATGTCAAAAACTTTGTAGTGTTCTATTTAAGAATAAAAACTAGATGTGATGTCGTGATCATCACCGCTTTAATCCAGGGAATCAAGATGGTTCTCTCATTCCTCCATCCTTGGGTCAGAAACATTTTGGTACATCCTTGTTTGCTTCAGTGTTTCTTGCTGAGCTCATAGTCAATTTTACTTGTGTCTTGGGCCTTGATAATGGTCAATAACTGCTAAGTATTTTTGTGATACTGCACGCACTAGTGTTGGTGTTGTTGCTCTGATTGAAGTGTGAAGTCAATGCCATAGGCAATCGCTGGAATAAACTAATGCTCCCAAAACTGTGGGTCTGCGCCTTGGCCTGCTGCTTTCTGATAACAACATAATAGTGCCGCAGGGATTTCAAATTTTAGAAGAGTACTAGTCTGATGCGCCCTCTGAGAAGGGCCAAACGCAATAGCTTCGATAGGGGAGCACTTAGCTAGATGGCATGGATTCAATTGGGTTGAGTGCCGCGTGCATGAGCCGCCCCCTTGGAAGCCGTGGTGTTGTGGGATGCAAGTGCTGAGTTTTGAGCTAGGCTCTGGGCTGTGGAACGATCTACAACGCGTTCAATTTCTGAACGATGTGGGACAATCTTGACTTTCCCTAAGCGAATTACAATGTTGTCTAATAATGTTTTCAAGGCAGCTTGATTGGGTTTTTGTTTGCACAATTTCTGATAAATAGTGACAAGCTTTCTTTCCTCTTCAGTAAAAGTGGATGGGTGCTTTTTTTTCTGGCCTATCTCCGCTAATGTCTGTTGATTTGTGCGAAGGTGGCTGGATTCTTCGTATGAGGGTAATTGCTTGGCTAAACGGTCAGCTTCTTGGAACGACTGATCAAACCATTGGCGTTGTGTCTCGGTCATAGGTGTAGCAGCAGCTTTTTGTTTTTGTTGAGTAATCAGCTGTTCTGGATCACTAGCTAAGTGATGAGGTGTGTTGTCCATAACGGAGGCATAGCAAGAAAATTTGTATTATCTTAGGCCAATCACTATGGATGTGTCAAACGCTCTGCATCTTGTGATCTAAGGGCGATTACTAGTAATGGATTCGTGATCATCAAAGTCTAGATTTAGTAGATCAGCATAATGATCTAATCCCTCGATTTCTGGGATAGTAAAGTTTTTATGAAGGTCTAGGCATGTCCTTATTTGCTCTAGCGATGCTTGTACTTCTTGGCTGTGTTCATGAATAAGGTTCAGTTGTTCTTGTATGACGTGACCATCTTCACTGGAGAAGCCCTCAGATCTACCATGATAATCCAGTGATGCTGTATCAAGTAATGCAGCATCGAGTTTGGCTTCAAAATGGTGTTCAAGGCTATCTTGGGACATGAAGTGGTTCTCATTGAGGACTTTTTCAAAAGCGGCAAAAACAATTTTGGGTGCATCAATCCTAGAGCTGTCTTGATTGGATTGCAGTAATAAGTGTGTGATTCTTTCACTCAGCAAACTTGATGCCTGTGTCTCAAGCCAATTTTCTACTAAGGGCGAGACATGCGGCATGGATTCCAGTAGCTGTGTCATCGCTCCAGAGTCAATCCACTGATCAACCCAAGTGTGAACGAAGTGTTGCATAGCTTGCTGCTGTTCATGCATGCCATGAAGATGATGAAAAAGACGCTCTTGTAGTGCAAGCACAGTCTGTATGGAAGATAACATGGATTGCTGGTATGTTTGTCTCCAATCTTCCAGCGCTGCTTGCTGAGCTAGTAGTAAGGAGTAATCGATTTTGCTTATATCTTGGGTGGTGTTTTCTTGGGCCTTGAGTATGGCCAATAATTGCTGTGCATTTTTGTGATATTGCGTGCAGTAGTGTTGGTGTTGTTGCTCTGATTCTAGAGTGAAAGCAATACCATACGCAATAGCTTGAATAATCAATGCCCCTAAAAACTGTGGGTCAGCACCTTGGCGTGCTGCTTTCTGATGATAGTGTAATAGTGCCCCAGGGATGCCAAATTTTAAAGCATTCTCTTGGATGAGATCTTTTAATTGAAGCGTGTGATGTTCAACAGGGTCTTCCCTATGGCGTAAGCTAGCCTCAGGCGTCTCTATATTAAATAGTGGGGCAGAACTTTGCCATTGTCCTAATGTTTGCCAAAAGGCATGTTGATGATCTCCAGCAAGCTGTAGCCAATCTTGGCCGTCATCAAAAGCTTGATCAGTTTTCATAACCTTCAAACCAGTGAGTGAATTAAGGCAAAGATAGTTGAAAAAAATATTTTTTTTATGAACTTATGTTTTTTTTTATTTTTTATTTTTTAAGTTTGTTCTTCATCTCTATAAAGAAAATGGATTTATATTTTTACACTTTCACCATCAAAGACGAGCAAGGTAATAAAGATTGTCACCAGGGCTGCGATTGATTACACTGAAGCAGCTACCACAGATTGACGTCATCCTTATCAGCCACAATCATTATGATCACATGGACGTTGAGACACTCAAGTATTTTGTTGCAAAACAGCCTATTGTGGTCGTGCCCCCTGGAGATGAGTCACTGATGACATCCCTCGGCTTTACACGTGTAATCACCTTGCAGTGGGGGGAACACTACCAGATCAAAGATATGAAACTCACCGCTCTTCCCGCTATTCATTTTTCTGCACGCGGGCTTTTTGACCGCAATCGTTCGCTGTGGGATAGTTATGCTCTTGATTTTCCCAAATTTAATCTATTTTTTAGTTGTGATACTGGCTATGGGCCTCTTTATTCTGAATTAGGAAAATCCTGGACTTTTGATTATGCCTTAATTCCTATTGGTGCCTATGAGCCCAAGTCCATCATGTCTGCTGTGCATGTCACTCCAGAGGAAGCTATTAAGATTGCGAAAGACTTACACGCAAAAACACTGATCCCTATGCATTGGGGCACCATTGCTATGGCTCAAGAACCACTTTTTGAACCTATTGAACGTTTAAATCAAGCAAACACCACATCTACTACCGTCAAAAACCTACGCATTGGTGAGTCTTTAAGCCTAGATTCTTGATTTTCTAATCAAAATAAGTCACAATAGCGCGATACTATAGAGAGGAGACCTAGATTGGCAAAAGAAGAACACATTGAAATGGAAGGTGTAGTCATTGATTCTATGCCCAATACCACTTTTCGTGTTGAGCTCGACAATGGTCATTTAATTACCGCACATATCTCAGGAAAAATGAGAAAAAACTATATCCGTATTTTAACTGGCGACCGTGTCACTGTTGAAATGACACCTTATGACCTCAGCAAAGGTAGAATTACGTTTAGAGGCACTAAAACAAAACGTGAAGACAAGTCTAGCTAACCAAAAACTTGTAATCTTTACATCTATTCGAGCCATCTAGCAACGAATTCATTAACTGTATCATAAACCTTCTAGTTTTAAGCAACGTTGTAAGCTTTAAAGTATGCCTTGTGTTTATTGAAACTCTCTTTATCAATGACATTAGAGTTACTTGTGGGCTCACTAGCCTTTAAGCAAGCGCCACAAGTTTTTAATCGTTTATAGATACTCTCGTTTCATAGTGCTTCACTAGCCATTGAATATGATCAATCATCTTTGGGTACTGTAGACTTTTTAAACTTCAAACGAATTTGATCTTTTACTACAGTCACCTTCACCTGTCCACCCTTTTGCAACTTACCAAACAACAGCTCATCTGCGAGCTCTCGCTTAATTTCATGTTGTAAAATACGAGACATCGGTCTTGCCCCCATGGTTTTATCATACCCATGCTTAACTAACCAATCCACAGCTTTTTCATCAACCTCAATATGAACGTCTTTTGGCTCTAGCTGAGTTTGTAGTTCTACAATCAGCTTACCCACCACTTTTTTGATAGTTGGCACATCTAAAGGTGAAAACTGCACCACTTGATCAAGACGGTTACGAAACTCTGGAGTAAAGGCTTGCTTGATCGCTAAATTAGAGTCGCCACTATCCTGCTTAGCATCAAAACCTACCTTTTGTTTCTCCCAAGCACCTGCCCCAAGGTTGGTCGTCATAACAACTACCACATGGCGGAAATCGGCTTCATGGCCGTTATTATCTGTTAAGGTACCATGATCCATCACCTGCAATAGCAAGTTAAAGATGTCTGGGTGACCTTTTTCTATTTCATCCAGTAGCAAAACACTATAGGGGTGTTTTCTCACTTGTTCAGTCAACAACCCACCTTCACTATAACCAACGTAACCTGGAGGTGAACCAATCAGACGTGCAACAGAATGAGACTCCATATATTCTGACATATCAAAACGAAGTAACTTAAGATTAAGTAAATTAGCCAGCTGCAATGTGACCTCTGTTTTACCTACTCCAGTAGGGCCTGCAAACAAAAAGCAACCAATAGGTTTTTTAGGATCACGAAGACCAGATCGTGATAACTTAATGGCATTACTCAGAGTATCGATCGCCTGATCTTGACCAAACACCAACATTTTAAGATGCCTTGATAAATGACGAATAGTGCGTCGATCTGAGGACGAGATTTGTTTTGGAGGAATATTAGCCATCTTCGCCACGACTTGCTCCACATGTTCAACTTCCATCATCTCTGGACGTTTAGCGCGCGGAATAAGACGCTGAGCAGAGCCTACCTCATCGATAATATCAATAGCTTTATCAGGAAAATAGCGCTCATTCAAATAGCGATCACCTAACTCAATCACAGCATGAATGGCTTCATCAGAATATTTCACCCGATGGAAAGACTCAAAGCGCCCTTTGATGCCATTGAGAATTTTCTTCATGTCTTCAAGTGATGGCTCTTTAATATCAATTTTCTGAAAACGCCTGGCTAAGCCACGATCTTTTTCAAAGATCGTTCGATACTCATGATAAGTTGTCGCGCCAATACAACGCACATTACCCATGGTAAGC
>JBDOIW010000072.1:0-1781 GCA_047404175.1 Legionellales bacterium
GTCGTAGTCACCATCTTCAGCCAAGTTCTGATTCAGCGATAGCACTTTCAACGCTTGCAGGTATTAGCATCAACAAGGTGGTTAGCTATCTTGAGCTATTAACTTGGCCAGAAATTCGTTGGGCGATGTTGGAACAAGTGCTGGCCTTTGAAAAGCCTCCTGTACAACAGGTCGCAGAGCAAATTGAGATACAGGCAAAATATCGAGGTTACATCAAAAGAGCAGAGCAAGAAATTGCAAGTAACAAAGCACGCTACGCAACTGTTATTCCGTCTAACTTTGTGTATGACGACATTTCAGGTCTTTCAAGTGAGCTAGTGCAAAAATGTCAGGAGACGAAACCTGAAACAGTAGGGCAGGCTAGTCGTATTCCCGGCATGACTCCATCTGCCATATCCTTGTTACTTGTGTATATCAAAAAATATCATCACCAGAAGGCCAAGGTATGAATTGTCCGTGTGGCTTGACTTCATCCTATGAGGACTGCTGTGGCCGCTATCACAAGGGTGAGCTTGCGCCTAATCCAGAAGCCTTAATGCGCTCACGCTATAGTGCCTTTGTGCTAAAAAAGAATGATTACCTTGTTGCCACACATTGGCAGAAAACTGAGGATGATTATGACTTTTCTCGTGAAGATGACATTTCATGGCAATCACTAGAAGTCATATGCAGTTCAACACAGAACAATAAGGGTAGTGTTGTCTTTAAAGCGTATGGACAAGATCTTCAGGGAGCATTTTGCCTTCAGGAGACCAGTGAATTTATTTGTGATAAGGGTCGATGGTATTATCTCAAGGGTGATGCCAAAACATTAGCGTTAGCGTCTCCAAAAACTCAGGGACGTAATGATCCCTGTGCTTGTCAGAGTGGGAAAAAATTTAAACAGTGTTGTGGACGTTAGATGAGCGAAGCCAAAGTTTTATTATGTCAAGGTTTGCAGAGCTTAGGGATTGCTCTTAACGACCATCAGGTATCCCAACTTGTGGGGTATACCGAACTTCTCCGGCAGTGGAATCAGGTACATAATTTCACCAAAGAAAAAACCTCGGCAGCAATTGTTGAACGTCATATTCTTAATAGCCTTGCTGCTTATGCTTTGATTACCGATGGGCCTTGTATGGATGTAGGCACAGGTCCAGGGCTGCCAGGAATTCCTTTGGCCATAGCCCTTCCACACCTCACCTGGGACCTAATCGAATCCAGACAAAAACGGGTGAGCTTTTTGAAGCATTGTTGCCTTAAACTGAGTTTGAAGAATGTTCATCCACACCATACTCGCTTAGAGGATTTTGTTTTTAATCAACCTTATCAAACCATTATTGCTAGAGCGTTTTGCCAGCCAAAAGATTATGCCAAGTTGATCAGTCGTTTTGTATCTTCTAGTGGCCAAGCATTGCTTATGGTCGGGCAGCAGTTTGTGTCTGATCCATCCTTTGGGACCATGGTGTATGGAGAGTTATCATCAACACGTATTTGGCAGCTTAAGGCCTCAGATTTTCTACCTTAACCTAGCTCTTCAATAGGCCTTCCTCGATGCCAGTTGAAGGTTATCTCCTATGAATGACATCTTTTCTAGAAGATTATCGCGAAACTCCTGTTGCTCCCTGTAAAGTTGCTCTGTTTGCAAGAGCATGCTTACGTAGAGCTTCATTTATATGTGAAATCTTGATGTCGATGCCTCGCAAATGAGGCTGATTATTAGATTCTTGTTTGGATTTTTGCAAGGTTTCGAGAGCTTTTTCTAGAGCCTCTTTTCCATGTGAATTTTTTGCACATAGCAA
>JBDOIW010000073.1:0-8161 GCA_047404175.1 Legionellales bacterium
TCATGAGGCCAATAGAACCTTCTTGCACTAGATCGGCAAAGGCTAAGCCGTAGCCAGAAAAGTCTTTGGCAATACGCGCCACATAACGGATATGGGGCAGAATTAATTCTTTTGCTGCCTCAATGTCGCCTTCATCTTGTAGTCGTTTAGCAAGCTCGTACTCTCTTTCTGCACTGAGCATAGGCACAGAGTTAGCCCAATGCAGGTAGGATGCAATGCTATCTACTGCAGGAGCTTGGCCTAATGTTGTGATCAGTGCTTGGTTCATAAAGCGATGAGATCTCATTAAATATTGCTTTTAGTATAGCATGAATCGATGAAAATTCAAATATTTGCCTGAAGTTGTTGGCGTCGCTTAAAGAATTGATAAAGGGCGATTTGGGCGCCTAGAATACCAAGTGCTATTGGGGTAACAAAGCTTACAGAGACTAAAATCCACGAAGGGGTAGAAAGAGTAAGCTCAAGATAGTAGTGTTGCTTGAGAAGCTGCCAGTAAGGGCTGGCCCACTCGGAAAGTGCCAATAGAATAAGCCAGTTCAGTGTTGCTGCCAGCATGCCAAAGTAGAAGCCAGTGTAAAGAAAGGGTCTCTTGATGAAGCGCTTATTCGCGCCTATCAACTCATAAACATCAATATCTTGCTCAGATTTCTGTGCGGTAAGATAAGTCATGCAGCCGATGCTCAAAAGCATCATGCCACCGAGTATGGCAATGATCGCTAGCCCAATGGCTTCGCTAATTTGCAGCACGGAGTGTAGTTCTTTAAACCAGCTTAAGTTGAGATCAATGCTCTCAACAAAACTGTATTGTTCAAGTTGGTGCTTCATAAGTTCCATTTGGTAAGCTTCAACAGAGGTCGAGGGGGTGCCAATAAGAGCTCCTGGGAGTGGATTGTTGTCGATCGTGCTTATAACGGACTCGATATTCATCGATTGTGCGAGTTGTGTTAGCCCCTCGTTTGGCGTGATGAAATGAATGTTTTCTAAAAGGTTTTCCTTATCTAACTGATTGATAACTTCAGTGATCTGGCTTTCGCTTGCTTTAGGATCAAGGTAAATAGTCACTTCTGACGCTGGTGTAAAGGCTTGGTCTTGCTCTAGAACTGTTTGGTACAAAATGCCAATAAAGGAAGGGATGGTAAGGGTAAGTGCCATCATAAGCACGAAAAAGAATGACTGAAGTTTGTCGCGTTTGAGTAGGCCAAAGCTCTGTTTCGCGCAATCTCGGTGATGATTTAAAAAGCTAATAATTTTCCATTGCTCTTGCAGTGGTCTATGGGATTGGCTCATGTTTGCAGCCTCCCTTTTTCTAGGATAATTTGTCGATGTTGGCCTTGGCTTATCAGAGAAAGATCATGCGTTGCAATCAAAATTGTCACTCCTACTTGATTGAGTTTTTCAAATAATTGCATGATTTCATGAGATAGGGAGGGATCTAGGTTACCTGTTGGCTCATCCGCTAATAAAATTGAAGGCTTTGTGACAATCGCTCTGGCAATGCCTAGGCGTTGTTGTTCGCCACAAGATAATTGGCTGGGTAAGCAGTCTACTTTATCGAGTAGACCTACCATGCTTAGTGCAGCTCTTACTCTTGCAGGAATATCTTGTCGTCGCATCCCCATGACCGTAAGTGCAATAGCGATATTTTCGTAGGCATTTTGTTGCAATAATAGCTTTGGACTTTGATTGATAAAACCAATTTGCCGCCTCATTGCGGGGATATGTCTTGCTTTAAGTGTTGAAATGCACGTCCCGTTGAGTAAAACAGAGCCAGAACTTGGTGTTTCTAGCATCATCATTAGGCGCAACAGTGTGCTTTTCCCTGCTCCTGAGTGGCCGGTAAGAAAGGCGATGTCGCCTTCATTGAGGATAAGATTGATTTCATCCAGGGCGTAGGCCGTCTGCTCACCTGTGTGAAATTGTTTACTGACGTTTTGTAGTTCAATCACTGTCTTGGTCATAGAAAAGTGCATCCACAAATTCTTTGGCATGAAAAGGTTTGAGGCTGGTTATGCTTTCTCCCACCCCAATAAATCGTATAGGACACTTTAGTGTCTCTGTCAATGAAAATATCATGCCACCTTTTGCTGTGCCATCAAGTTTGGTCACAACAATACCAGTAATTGGAATGATTTCATTGAATTGCTTGGCTTGTTGAAGGCTATTTTGTCCAATAGAGCCATCAATCACTAAAAGTGTTTCGTGGGGAGCTTGATCGGAAAATTTTTGCATGACGCGTTTGATTTTACCAAGCTCTGCCATGAGGTGATCTTGTGTATGCAGCCTTCCTGCAGTATCTGCTAGCACCACATCACAGTTTTTAGCCTTTGCAGATTGCATGGCATCAAAAATAACTGAAGCACTATCCGAGCCTTGAGATTGAGCCACTACAGGAATTGTGTTGCGTTCTCCCCATGTTTGCAATTGTTCAATGGCTGCAGCTCGGTAGGTGTCACCTGCGGCCATCAATGGGCGATGTCCTTGATTCTTTAACCAGTGTGCAATTTTGCCTAAGCTTGTTGTTTTTCCTGCGCCATTAATACCAAGAGTAAGCACAACAAAAGGTTCCTGGCTTGGGTCGATCTCCAGGGGAGCTTCAAAGGGTTCAAGAACTTCAATCATCAAAAGACGTAATAGCTTAAGAGCCGATTCAGTATCTGCCAGTGACTTTCTTTCGATATGATCAGTGAGGCGTGCTAGAATAGCGCGCGTAGTATCAACGCCAATGTCTGAGCTTAATAAAAGCGTTTCTAATGCATCGAGTGTTTCCTGATCAAGCGATTTTTTCCCTAAAAAAAGTCGCTCTAAGCCCGTTCTAAAACGTGACCTTGTTTTGTGAAGCCCTTGCTCCACTTCATTAGGCTGAGTGTCTGGTGTAGGTTTGCGTTTGAATAAATTGAACATAATAGGGAGGGTATCGTAACCACTGTCTTTATTTGATCATGTCATTGATGTATTCTAGCAAGACTAGCATAGAGTCTCAACTAAGGAGTCATGGATCGTGGTTAGACACATTATCGTTCGAATCAGTGCGCTTATTACCTTATGCCTTGTCACCTCAGGGGTTGTTGCTCAAAGTATAAAAGATCAGGTTTACCAAAAAGTGCTGCCTAATGGTTTACAGGTTTTAATCAAAGAAGACCATCGCTCGCCAGTGGCTTACGTTGAATTGCGTTATAAAGTGGGCTCTTTACACGAGAGTGTGGGGAAGACAGGTCTTGCTCATATGCTTGAGCATATGATGTTCAAAAGTACCAAAAAGCTCAAAGTGGGTGAGTTCAGCCAGATCATGAACCGACTAGGGGCAAGTTATAATGCAACGACCTCCACAGATCGCACCAACTATTTTGCCACAGTGCCTGTGAATGGATTAGACAAAGTGCTAGAGCTTGAAGCGGATCGCATGGCCAACTTGCGATTATTAGAAGAAGAGATTAACAAAGAGCGCGATGTGGTATTAGAAGAAAGACGCATGCGCACGGATGACAATCCTTCCATGCTTTTGTACGAACAGTTCTTTGTAGCAGCACATACTGGGGGACCTTACCGTCACCTACCTATAGGGTGGGCAAATGACATTAAGCATTATGCGTTATCAGACGTTTATGACTTCTATAAAAAGCATTATAGCCCGGGCAATGCCGTATTAGTGATTGTTGGTGATGTGCAGGCCTCAGAGGCTTACCAGAGAGTAAAACGTCACTTTGGTCGTGTTAAATCTAGACCTATCCCCCCTCTGAAACCTTTTGCTTTACCTCCGGCTCCCGTTAATCGTCATGTGCAGCTTACCACTGCGGCTAATCAATCTAGCTATTTGTTGGGTTTTTCTGCTCCCTCTTATCAAAACAGTGCGCAAGAAGCGCTTGCGTTGACACTTGTTCTGGATCGCTTGAATGGTGAGGACGGTTTACTGAAGCAGCGAGTGGTGCAGGAGAAAAAGTTGGCAAGTTCGGTGTATGCTTATTACACAGGACCTTCACTGGCTGACTCCATGGTGATCATAGGAGCAAACCCTATGCCTGGTGTTTCGTTTGCGCAATTACATCAAGCTATTGAGGCAGTGCTCGATGAAGTAAAAGCAGCTCCCTTGAGTGCTAAGCGTTTTGCACGAGCAAAAGCGCAGTATTTGGCTGAAAAAATTTATCAACAAGACTCTATTGAGAGCCAAGGGGCAGAACTAGCGCTGCTACATAACCAGGGCTTAGGTTATGAATTTTCTGATAAAATTGAAGAGCTCTTAGCTTCAATTCCTCACCAGTTGACTCAAACCGTTGCGCAACAAGTGTTTGATGAAAAGAAATCCACAACCGCTTGGTTGGAGCCTAGTGCTACCAAAACAGTGAATTAAGGAGTCACCACTATGTTCACAAAACGTCTTTTCAATGGTTTCTTATTATTAGCCTTATGTGTGTTGTTAGGCGTTACTTGGCGTCATTTTTATCGGCCAGTAGTGCCTGAGCCGCATTTGCATATTGCTGTACAATCTTGGAAGCAGCCCGATGGGCTTGAGGTTTTTTTACTAGAAGATCACGCCATCCCTATGGTTGATATTGCTTTGGGTTTTCGTGCGGGATCCTCTTATGATGGGCAAGATTCAGGGCTTGCTAGTGCGACTGCAGCTTTAGTGGATAAGGGAACAAAAACTAAGTCTGCCTCAGACATTACTGAGCGCTTGGCCGAGATTGCAGCTCAGTTTTCTAGTGGTGTCAATGAGGATACTAGTTGGTTTCGCTTGCGTACTATGACCCAGTCGCAATACCACGATCCAGCCTTAGCCTTGTTTCAGGAGCTGGTGACAGAGCCCTCTTTTCCCCAGGCTCGTTTAGACGAATATAAGCAAAACTTGCAATCTTATTTTTTAGATTCGCAAGAGAAGCCGCTTTATCATGCAAGCCTTCTTTTTAAGAAAGCTTTGTTCGGCCAGGGGGCTTATGCGGGAGATCTGGCAGGTACTCCCAAGAGTGTGAAGCAGCTTACCCGCTATGATTTGCAGCGTTTTGCAAGGCAGTATTATCTTGCTAGTCATGCAGCCTTGGTGATTGTGGGTGATTATTCCAGAGCACAGGCTGAGCAGTTAGCAGAGCAGTTTACAGAAGCTTTGCCTCTGGGTACATTGCAGCCAGTCGCATTGATGAAGCAAGCTATTCAGGCTAATAATATCGAGAAGCAGTTTCCCTCCACTCAAACAGCGGTGATGATGGGAATGCGACTTGATCTTAAGGCAACAGATCCTGATTATTTCCCTTTATTGGTGGGTAATGAAGTGCTTGGCGCACCTTCCAATGCTCTGGCCTCGGAATTAGCTAACGAGGTGCGAGAAAAAAGAGGCTTGGTCTACTATGTTGTGAGTCTGTTTGCGACTGATCCGGGAACATTTACTATTAGATTCTTATCTCAAAACGAAAAAGTAGATGAGGCCATAAATGTTACACGTGAAACATTGGGTCGTTTCTTAGCTAAGCCCATTGAGCCAAAAGTGTTAGAGGCAGCTAAATTAGCGATGATGCGCAAGTATTTGGTGAGTAATAGTACTAATAAAAGCCTGCTGCGGCGATTAACAGGGCTGTGGTCTGAGCATTTATCACCTGAGTGGATTAATACCCGTAATCAAAAAATTGCAGCGGTCACTCCAGAGCAGGTGCAGGCTGCGTGGAAGCGTCATATTAGACCTAACAAAATGACACTGGTGCGGGTAGGGGATCATGCCAAAAGCTAATGAGTTAAGGATTATTGCAGGCAAATGGCGCCGACGAAAACTACGTTTTCACGATGACAAGGCCATTCGACCCACGCCTGATCGTGTGCGAGAAACAGTCTTTAACTGGCTGCAGCAGGATATTCCCAATGCTCATTGTCTTGATGCATTTGCAGGATCGGGTGCTCTTGGTTTTGAAGCTTTATCACGAGGGGCTAAGTCAGTCGTGATGATTGAGCCCTTGCGTCAGCAACAAGTGTATTTGCGTGAAAATGCTTCTTTATTAGAGGCGAATATTACTTTGGTTTCTGGCCAATTTCCTGATGCATCAAGCACAAGTGCTGCGTCTTGACCACGCGCTAGATTGTCTTTGGCCAAGTGTAACTCTTGAGCAAATAAAGCCGAAACCTGTGCCCTAAAGGCTTTAATGAGTGCTTCTGAGTCTAATACTTTAAGCTCTTTGCTAAAATGTTCTGATTGCTCAACAATCAGCTGTTTTGCTTCATCAGCCGCGCGCTGACGACAGGCCTGGTTAGTTTGAATCCATGCCTGAAGATCGTCCATATCATATAAGTACACATCATCGATCGTGCGAACTTCTGGCTCAATATCACGAGGCACAGCCAAATCCACTAAAACTAAGTGCTGCATAGCACGCTGTTTCATGGCTGTCTCGACCATACCTTTGCCTAACAAGGGCAGCTGACTTGATGTTGCCGAAACGACCAAATCCACGTGAGCTAGCATCTCAGGAGCTTTGGCAATAGGTAAGTGCTTAGCCCCTAAACGTGCAGCAAGCATCTCGCCTTTCAGCTGTGAACGACTTAATACAGTAAAGCGCTTAACACCTCGACGCTGTAAGTGCAAAGCAGCCAATTCGCTTGTTTCACCTGCTCCGACTAAAAGCACATGTAATTCATCTAGATGCTGGTAAACCTTTTTGGCAATTTCTACCACCAAGTATGCCACAGAAACAACATGTTGCCCCAGATCGGTCTGAGACCGAACCTGCTTACCTACCTGTAAAGCTCTTTGAAATAGATAATCAAGGTAGCGCCCTACTAAGCCCGAGCTCTTAGCTTGATCGTAGGCTTGTTTTACCTGGCTTGTAATTTGTGATTCGCCCACAACCATGGAGTCCATGCCACAAGTTACCTGCATTAAATGCTGGGCAGCTGCCTGCCCCTCATAACAATACCAAGCATTCTCAAGCACCGCGGCATCAACCTGACAAAATTGGCTTAGGGCATCACATAAAATAGGGTGATTATCTGCTTTAGCATAAATTTCTAATCGATTACAGGTCGATAGCACCAAAGCCTCTTCTGCAACTTGTTGCTTTTTCAAGTAGGCCAAAAAATCAATCACCTTCTGCTTATCTAAAGCAATCGATTCGCGCACAGCTAATGGCGCAGTATGATGACTTAACCCACAAACAAGAAGTGACATAAAAAACCTACAATCTAACTGACTCTATTGTACAAAAAAAAAGGCTTTTTTTCAATAATATCCCCCGAATACAGGGTAAAAAGCATACACAAGGAAGCCGATCTCTGGGGATATAACTCACTCTTTACACCATGTTATTTTTTTAAATAAAGCGCTCTAGGCTTATCTATTTTGATCATACGCTATGATGCCCACAAACATTCCAGTAATAAGCACAACCAACACATCATCAATAAAAATAACTACTAGGCGGCGACAAACTCTCTATAAACCCTATTATATCGTTACATGAGGCATCTCAGGCCCCTCTATTTCATCTAAACTTTTTTGAGCACTGGCTAACCAGTGCCGCAACTGATGCAACCAATGCATAGGCACACCCTCTTTCAAAGGCATCCGGCTCATCGGTGACACAAGAAGTTGCTCAATCGATCGCCCCTCATAAACGACACCATCATTCATAAGTCGTGGCGCATGCATGGAGCTTAAACCAATGGGACAGTTAAGCAGCACTTGGAGATCAGAATACAACTCCTGTGTTAAATGCTTCTCTTGTATTGACTGCTGATGCTTTTGTATAACCTGCATCAAAGCAAAGTAAGGATAACTTGTTTGATAAAGATCTCTCGATGATTGAAATGCGGCATCCCCGTCCACCACTTCACCAGTGGCTGATCCGTAAGCATGCGTGAGTAGTTTTTCCGACAGGGGGCAATAAAATAAGCGGTGCCAATCTTCATAAAATGAGCGAATGCCTACATAGCCGTTCAAAAGAGCAGACAACGATTGCAAGCCCAAGGCTTCCTTATCAAGCCCAGTATTCTGGAGTGACGACTCTAGACTGCACCACATCGTAGGCGACACTTCACACCACGCAGATAACGGCCATAGCTTTGCCAACAAAAGAGACTCAATAAAAACATTGCCAGTGAAATTACAGGCAAATTCTTGCAACTGCACACCCTCTTTTTCTGATAGATGCGCTAACGCTTCGTGGCTGATAATGTCACGATCTAACCA
>JBDOIW010000074.1:0-3767 GCA_047404175.1 Legionellales bacterium
TTCGTGTAGAAAAAAGTGGTATCATCCATGCTGGTGTTGGAAAACTTAGCTTTGACCGCACTGCCTGATTGGTGCTCTGCACTCAATTTTTGATTACTCGCTTGAGTTGATTTTGAAATCATTGCTGCCCTCTTGCCTTACATTATCGTACTTCATCTAGGTCAAAATACAATGAGGACTAAGTCACTTAGCCCTCATTGTAATCATGAAATTGAGTTATTTTATCTCAACTTCTGCACCAGCTTCTTCAAGCTGCTTTTTAATGTCTTCTGCTTCTGCTTTAGATACAGCTTCTTTCACAGGTGAAGGAGCTGATTCCACTAGATCTTTTGCTTCTTTTAAGCCTAGGCTAGTGATGCCACGAATTGCTTTAATAACCGCTACTTTGTTAGCGCCAAAGCTCTTCATTACAACATCAAACTCAGTTTTCTCTTCAGCAGCAGCTTCGCCACCACCCGCAGCAGGTGCTGCAGCAGGTGCAGCCATTGCAGCAGCAGAAACACCGAATTTGTCTTCCATTGCTTTTACAAGCTCAACGACTTCCATGACAGTCATCGCAGAAATTTCATTTAAAATAGACTCAACTTTAGTTGATAGTTCACTCATTGTTTTCTCCAAAAATATTTAATTAACATTCTAACCGTTGTTGCCTTGACTCTCAGCATAAGCTGAAGTCACACGTACAAGACGACCAAGCGTTTCTGATGTAGCACGCGCAACTTGCGACACAGGCGCAAGCATTACCGCCATCAATAGGCTTAGGGCTTCTTCGTGAGTTGGGATGTTGGCTAACATATCTAATTGATTAGCTGCCATCATTTGCCCATCAAACGCTAAAGCTTTTACCTCAAGCGCGTCGAACCTTTTCGCAAACTCTTTTGCTAATTTTGCCGCAGCGCCTGGATGCTCTATTGAGAAAAATAGAATCATCTGGCCACTCAAAGATTCCGATAGACAATCCATCGGGGTCTCTACAAAGGCTCTTTTAGCTAATGTGTTTTTTACTACTTGAACATGAACACCCTGAGTAAGTGCTTTCGCACGGATCTCAGTCATATCACCCATAGTAAGACCACAGTAGTCTGCAACAACGACAGAAAGCGCAGTATTAGCAAGCGCATTGACGTTAGCAACGACTGCTTTCTTCTGTTCTAGTCTTAATGCCACGTGTTAAGTCCTCCTATCACTATGGCAAGCAGCTAAGCTGCTCTATTGTTAAACATCAGTGACTCCTATTAGCGCCACCACCATCTACGTAGGAAATTAAGTTTATACAAACACCTACGGTCTTCGACAGTGAATCTAGCATGCTAGCCAGGTCACTGCGAATCTCTTTTAGCCCGTTACAGTTGACATATCAACTGTAATGCCTGGTCCCATTGTTGATGAAACCGTAATTTTTTTAAGGTAAATACCTTTTGATGCAGAGGGTTTCAAGCGTTTTATTTCGTCAACCAATGCTTTAACGTTATCCACTAACGCACTACTATCAAAGCTAAGTTTTCCAACACCAGCATGGATGATACCACTTTTTTCTACACGAAACTGAACCTGTCCTGTTTTAGCATTTTTTACTGCAGCTGCAACATCTTTAGTGACAGTACCCACTTTAGGATTAGGCATCATACCTTTAGGTCCAAGAATTTGACCAAGCTGACCAACAAGGCGCATTGCATCAGGAGAAGCAACAACAAGATCAAAATTAATCTCACCTTTTTTGATTGTTTCAGCGAGATCTTCATAGCCTACAATATCAGCGCCTGCAGCCTTTGCTTCATCGGCTGAAGCACCTTCAGCAAATACTGCAACGCGGACTGATTTACCGGTACCATGAGGCAACACAGTTGCTCCACGAACTACTTGATCAGATTTCTTCGCATCAATACCTAGTTTTACAGTCACTTCAAAGGTTTCATCAAATTTCACTTTTGAGCATAATTTGATTAACTCAACTGCATCCGTAATAGCGTATGCTTTTTCATTATTGATTTGACTTGCAATTGCATTCATTCTTTTAGACATTACGAAGCCCCCTCACTTGTATCAACATCAATGCCCATACTTCTAGCAGTACCAGCAATAATTTTCACCGCTGCATCCATATCGTTCGCTGAAAGATCAGGCATTTTTATTTCAGCAATCTTTTCAAGCTGCTGACGCGTTGCTTTACCTACTTTATCTTTGTTAGGAACCGAACTTCCTTTCTTCAGACCAAGTTCTTTCATAAGCAAAGTCGATGCAGGCGTTGTTTTTGTTTCAAAACTAAAACTTTTATCTGCATAGACGGTAATAATTACAGGAACAGGTAAGCCCTTTTCCATCTCTTGAGTTTTGGCATTAAATTCTTTACAGAACCCCATGATATTCAAGCCATGCTGACCTAGAGCAGGACCAACCGGTGGAGCTGGCGATGCCGCCCCTGCTGCAATTTGCAGCTTTACATAATTGACAATTTTTTTCGCCATTGTTTTCTCCTATGGGTTAACGCACAAAGTGCTCCCCAATTTCAGCTTAGTAAACTAAGCTTTTTCTACCTGACCAAACTCCAATTCAACTGGAGTTGATCGACCAAAAATCAAAACAGAAACTCGCAGTCTGTTTTTGTCATAATTCACATCTTCTACAACGCCATCAAAGTCAGCAAAAGGACCATCAATCACTCGAATAACTTCGCCCACTTCAAATAATGTCTTCGGCTTAGGTTTACTTACGCCTTCTTCAACACGAGAGATAATTTTATCAACTTCTTCTTGAGTAATAGGGGTTGGTTCATCACCTTTACCACCAATAAATCCCATAACATTTGGAGCACTTCTAATAAGGTGCCATGTCTGATCATTCAATGTCATATGGATAAGTATATATCCTGGGAAAAATTTGCGTTCATTGCTTCGTTTTTTACCATCTTTGATTTCAACCACTGTCTCAGTGGGAACAAGAATCTCACCAAAATAGTCTTCAAGATGATTAACCTGAATTAACTCCTGAATTGTTTGCACAACTTTCTTTTCGCGACCTGAATACACTTGTGCCACGAACCACGCATGAGATGACTGTTCTTCATTATGACTTACATCGTTATTTTCACTCATTGTACTCACCTTCGATATCACCTATTTATTGCCATCTGTCCTTATCGGACGAAATGGCTAATTCCCCATGCAACAAGAGCATCAACACCCCATAGAAACAATGACATTATTGCTACAATAATTGCCACCATGATTGTGTTTTTAACCGCTTCATCTCGTGTAGGCCAAACCACCTTGCGCAATTCATTTTTCGACTCTTTCGCAAACTTTACGAAATCCCTACCTTTTTGTGTCTGATATGCAACAGCAAGTGTCAGAGCAAGTATAGCTAGGAAAGCAAGCGCTCGTATCGAAACATCAATGCTCGCATAATGATGATTTGCGTATAAACCACCCGCCACGCAAAAAGCAACAAGACACCACAAAGAGGCGTCTTGAAAACTTGTTTTGTTTTGTTTTACTGTCATTAACACTACCATTTTATTGGCAGGCTAGGAGGGACTCGAACCCCCAACCTGCGGTTTTGGAGACCGCTGCTCTACCAATTGAGCTACTAGCCTTTGATAAACTGCAGAAACTTAACTGCAGCTACCATTAACCCGTCTTATTCAATAATTTCAGTTACAACACCAGCACCTACTGTGCGTCCACCTTCTCGAATTGAGAAGCTCAAACCTTGCTCCATTGCAATCGGTGCAATCAATGTGACATCCATCGTGACATTATCACCTGGCA
>JBDOIW010000075.1:0-2038 GCA_047404175.1 Legionellales bacterium
TCTTTGCGTCACTACTAGGTATATGCACTGGGGACACAAAATTGCTCTTAGAAAAAAAACTAGTCACCGAAAAAGAATGGCTATCACACTACAAAAAATCCAATTTTTTTAAACGAGTTGCTATTAAGGAACTCATATCAAATCTATCTGAAAACTATAGAGAAGAGCTCTTAAAGCAAATATTGTCAGAGGAAGACCACTGGCATCAAGATCTTATTGCTACAAACTTTGCACACCTGTTCACATCAGCATCAACAGAAGTGCAATCACAGATGCTAAATCAACTGACCGACAAACCAAAAGGTCTCTTGAGCATAATGTTACGGGGTGGATGGTCGGAAGCTTATTTTTCTGTCTACGATATCGTACCACCCCAAGTCAAGTCATTCATGCGTGATAGATTTCATGAGCATAGGTGTTTTGAATCTACTGGTGAGTTTCGTAGTGTTTTCCAATGGGTAGGCTTGCTCGGTAAATCGTTAATGATAGAGCAACTTTTGCGTAACGAAACCCTATCTAAAAAACTGTTAGACAAACCTCATGATTTTTTACATGATATTTACCTTGGTACAGAAAAAAGCAAGAAACTAATGCTGCTAAGCCGCATTATTGTACAAGAAGGGCCAAGTTGCTCTTTCCTTGGTGATTGGACTTTAGATATCTTCAAATTCTATTTTGTTGCTAACGAGCTATCCTTCCATTTTTTTAGAACGCATTTAGGACTATGTTTCACTGATGAGACAAAAACTATGCTTGAGGCCGCTTCTAGTGCTGAAGACGTTAAAGCCATTATTGATCAAGCGATAGAGACCAATGAAATAGCTGAACTTATTCAAGTCGGCAAAACTCTGGGAATGTTGAGTCAAGAAAAAGACTGTGGGCTCAGTTTCTTAGAAACATCAAACGGGGAACTCCTATCGAAAATAGGGAGCTTTAGTGTTTACAACTCAGGATATCTACCTGAGTCTACAAGAACAAATATTGTTGCCAATCACTTGAACACTAGCTCTGATGTTGAGGGTGGGGCTGCTCCTACTAGGTAATCTAGGTGTTGTGTTATCTCTAGAACAAACAACAACAAACGATTACGATTCTACCTTTTTCATGGTCATATGGGCTCACCATACAGCTCCATGCATAATTGCCCCCTTCTAATGCTATATTTTCACAACCTGAAGCATGAATTAAAACCTTGGACAAAAGCTTTTTCTTAGTAGCTGCTCACGATACTGTTTAATACTTAGATAAGTCTCATGTTCTAGATGGAGCCCCTCATGTTCTAATCAAACTTTCCACCTTATATTTAATTAGTAATCTTTTGTGCTATTTTTTCTTTTCACTCCACCTTTGTTTTTCACGTGAAACAACCCCTCAATGTCATATAATCTTTGCATATCAAAAAGGATTAATGTCAAAAGAGTCCTTAGCTATAAGTCATGTAGGATATCTGTTAACATCTAAGCGAGAAGATCTTATAAATATAAAACCGTGAAAACAAAAAAAAGTGGTAAAATATCGAAAACAAACTATAATAAGTCATAAATAAACAAGATAAGAAAAACATGCCAAAGACCAACTACCAGAAAAAAAACTTTATTGATGAAGATCTAAACCATTTTGCACAAGACCCAAATTGGCAAGATATACAAAATTCAACAACAAATACTCCTCTTGTCACTGATTGGTATGTACCCAACGCTCTTTGGGAGAGCATTGAAGAGCCTGTTGCGATTCAAATCGCCGCTAATGCGTTTGTTCCTGGGGGAGGTATTTTTTGGGCCACAGCACAAGAAGAAGCCTGTATGCATGCAGGAGGAGGACTTCATATGGGACGATCATATGGAACTACTACTCAATCATGTTCCACCTCAGAAAGTCCGCTATCAAAAGCAGGGATGGCCTACCGTAAAACATTACCAGCTTATCGATTTAGTAACGGAGCATTAGTCTGCGATGAAGCAGGAAATATTCAAAGAAAGGACTACACCGCTATATTTGTCGCAGGACCTGACTTCAGAGAACCACCAAAGCAATGGGA
>JBDOIW010000076.1:0-6691 GCA_047404175.1 Legionellales bacterium
TATTAGATCATTATATGGTGAAGTTATGGTAGTAGAGAAAAAAGATAAACCTGCGGTAATGTCAGATTTTGAGGCAGTGCTTGAGCAATATGATTGCGCTGCTGATTTGTTAAACTTAGATGAAGACGTGCGTAAAACATTGCGCAAACCTGATCGAGAATTAATTGTTGAAATTCCTTTAAGGCGAGATGATGGTTCGCTCGAATCTTTGTCAGGATATCGCGTGCAGCATAATAATGTTCGAGGTCCTTTCAAAGGAGGGATTCGTTTCCACCCAGAAGTTGATTTGGATGAAGTGAGGGCTTTAGCTGCATTGATGACATGGAAGACCGCTTTAATTGGTATTCCTTATGGTGGTGCAAAAGGTGGGATTAGTTTCGATCCTAAAAATTATAGTGAAGGTGAGATTGAGCGTATTTCAAGACGATTTTTCCGTGTGATTGATCCTGCCATTGGTCCACAGCGAGATATTCCAGCACCTGATGTAAATACTAATGCACAAGTTATGGCTTGGTTTATGGATGAGTATGAACAGCGCCATGGTCATGCACCTGCAGTAGTTACAGGAAAGCCTGTTGAGTTAGGAGGTTCATTAGGACGTGAGGCAGCTACAGGTCGAGGTGTTGCCTTGATTACCCGCGAAACGGCTAAACATTTTAATCAGCCTATTGATCAATCCACTGTAGTGATACAAGGTTTTGGTAATGTAGGAACTCATGCAGCTCTAGTATTGGCTGAAATGGGAGCAAAAATCATCGCAGTAAGTGATGTGTCTGGAGGCCTTTACAAGAAAGATGGTTTTGATGTCAAAGATCTTGTCTCCTACACCAAGCAGAATGGTAGTGTTGATGGCTACAAGCACGGAGATAAAATTTCTAATGAAGAACTTTTGGCAACAGAATGCCACTTCTTAATTCCTGCAGCTCTAGGGGGCGCCATTCATGAAGGCAATGTGGAAAACCTAAGGTGTGAGTTTGTGATAGAAGGGGCCAATGCGCCCACCACACCAAAGGCAGCAGAAAAGTTATGGGATCGTAAGATTCGTGTACTTCCCGATATTTTAGCCAATGCCGGTGGTGTGACGGTTTCCTATTTTGAGTGGGTGCAAAACTTGCAACAGCTTCATTGGTCGGAAGAGCAAGTGAACGAAATGCTCGAGCAAAAATTGGTGAAAGCCTTTGAGCAAGTGGTTCACATTCATGAAGAAAAAAACGTCTCTTTACGCATGGCTGCCTACATGGTCGGGATTGAGCGTGTCGCTAAGACCTTTATGTTAAGAGGAGTTTGATGGCTCAGTTGAGCAGGGGTTGACTCTACTTGTCTGTTTCATGATGCCTCGTCACGATTTTGCGCTTAGTTTTCAATTGATTTTTCCACGAAGTAGTTGCACAAGTCAGTGTCTCGACGCATGACGTTCTGCTTTTTGATTGGTCAAAATCCATGGTGTTTGAAAAAAGGTTCTGCGGTGAGACTTACTTCTGCTTGTTTTGTTTTGAGCCCCTGCTTTTTGGCTTCTTGTATGGCAGCGTTAAGGAGTGCGCTGCCAACACCTTGCGACTGAAATTGATGATGCACGTAAAGGCAGTCGATGTGTCCTGTAGGATGGCGTGATAGAAAGCCAACTTTTCGGTGGTGGATGGTGGCCACAAGCGGAGTGTTTTACTGCCATTGTTGTGCCCAATAGGAGGCATGCTGTGACTCTGGAGGAGCCCAGGCATTGCATTGATCTTGCGTGTAATGGCGGCGATTGATGTTGTGAACTGTTTCGTAAAAAAGCTTAGCAAGTTCGTGGCTATCCTGAGGCACGTAGGGCATAATCTTGATCTTCTCTAGTTGTAGAAGGTGGCATTGGAGTGTATGCAGAATATCAGCTATTTTTTTAGGGTGTTCTTTGGGAGAGGCGCGTTGAAGACAATCAACTAAGGCCATGCCATTGAGTAGGTGCACGACAGGCCTCCAGTGGGGTTCGAGCTTGAAGCCAGTTGATTTAATGCCGTTTAGAAAAGCATGGATATTATCAGCTGGTATGGCGTGTGCATAGCGCAGCATCGATGCAATATCCATCAGGCTTGTGCCAATGTGGCTGTATTCCCAATCAATAAGGCCTAAAATATGCCGTTCGCCTTGGTGTTGGTCAACTGATGACGAGTACTATAGCGAGTGGTTTAAGTCATCTCCATAGGATATCGATGCCGCTATTTTGATCTTGACTTTGTGGTGCTGAAAAGGAATTGTGGCGAATTGTAAAGCCATGAGCTCACTTGACTTTTTTGTGTTTTTTTTTTGTACAATAAGAGTTGGTTAAAATTTGGATTTTAAGTATGTCTGTAAAATTAGTCAAAAATCCAGGCGTTTGTCCTTAAAGCCGCCCCATGGGTCTACTGCACCCATTTCACCGAGATAGCCTGCGAGCATCATAACAACTGAGCCCAGTAGCAATCGCCAAAATATCCCAAACGCAATCGATGCCACAGCTGCAAGAATGAAGTAAAATTCAATCATTTGCAGTGGCACTGTAATAATCCAATCGATATAACGTAATACAATTGGGGTGGATTTCGTGATGACCCATACTTCGCGCATATAAAAGTAGTGAACGCCGGCTACCAGAGTCACTAAGCCCCCAATCACTAAGGATGTGCGCCATTTAGAGGGCATGCGTAATGATTCCATCAAAAAAAGACGGTTGCTGCGATCATGGCCGTGGAGATAGTCCAAAAAGAAATGCCAACATAATCGGTTGGGTCTAGTGTAATCATTGCTTCTTGGCGGGCAAAACAAGGTGTGGTTATAGCCAATAACAAACCGAGAAATTTTAGAAAACCAGACATCATGCTTCCTTGGCAACTTTGATCTTCCAATAGAGTAGTATGAAGATAGGAAGGCTGACAAAGTTTAAAACAAATGTTTATTATCATAGGTATAAGTCTGATTTTTTTGCTATAATAGAGGCGTTGGGGAGAGTGCAATGAACGCATCAGAGAAAAGTGACATTATTGCCATGGCATGGGCCGATGAAGTGCCTTTTTCAGCCATTATGAATCAATACGGGCTCGATGAAGCTGCGGTCATTGCCCTGATGCGCCAAGAATTAAAGACAAGCAGTTTTAAACTTTGGCGTCAACGCGTGACAGGGCGTAAAACTAAGCATTTTAGTATAAAGGATGATAATGTTCATGGTTTGGGAGATGAGACTGAGTGAATCAACTTCTTTGGTTTAAGCGAGATTTACGGTTGATCGATCATGATGCGCTTGCCAATACTTTGCAAAAAGGTCCTGTGTTGGCTGTGTATATCCTTGAGCCTGAATTATGGCAGCAATCTGATGTCAGTGGCCGTCAATTTGCGTTTTTGACAGAGTGTGTGGAATCGCTGCAACAAGATATGCGGCGTTTGTCCATTCCTCTTGTGATTCGCGTGGGTGAGGCGGTAACTGTTCTGCAAGATTTAATTCAGCACAGTCAAATTGAGGCTGTGTGGTCACACCAGGAAACTTGGAATGCATGGACTTACACTCGTGATAAGCAAGTGGCTAGGATGTTTAGATCCTTAGGTGTTGTTTGGCATCAGCCTGTTCAAAATGGTGTGATACGGGCATTAAAAGGACGAGATCAGTGGGCAAGGCGCTGGCAAACCTTGATGAACCAACCCTTGAGCCATTTGCTTACCAGTTTTCAGTCTATTGAGGTAAGCTCTGATGCTTGGCCCAGTGTTGAGCAACTTGGCTTAACTGAAGATAGATGCCCAGGGCGGCAGAAGGGAGGACGTCAACATGGTCTTGCCTATTTAGATGGTTTTTTACGCACAAGGGGTGAGTTTTATACGCGGGCCATGTCTTCCCCTGTGTCTGCCTATGAGGCTTGTTCACGATTATCACCTTATCTCGCGTTTGGTTGTTTATCGATCCGAGAGGTCTACCAGGCAGTACAGCGCCGGCAGATGGATGTCAGACAGTGGCCAAGAGCTCAGCAAGGTCAATGGTTGAGAGCTTACCGATCATTTGCGGGAAGATTGCATTGGCATTGTCATTTTATTCAGAAATTAGAAGATGAGCCTGCAATTGAGTTTTCCCCTATGCACCCGGTGTATCAAAATTTGCGCGATGAAAACAGCCAGAAGTATAAGGCATGGGTGCAGGGTAGAACGGGTTTTCCACTTGTGGATGCTTGCATGAGGGCGCTGCAAGCAACAGGATGGCTCAATTTTAGAATGAGAGCCATGGTTATGAGCTTTGCAAGTTATCATTTGTGGCTTGATTGGCGTCTTCCGGCCTTGCATTTAGCGCGGCAATTTGTCGATTATGAACCAGGGATTCACTACAGTCAGGTGCAGATGCAGTCTGGAACAACAGGCATTAATGCGGTGCGCATTTATAATCCTATCAAGCAAAGTCAAGATCAGGACCCTGAAGGAGTGTTCATCAAACAATGGATTCCAGAATTGGCTCATATGCCAACGCAAGCTATTCACACGCCATGGATTTATCCCGATCAGCTTAACGGCTATCCTATGCCTATTGTGGATGAAAAAGAGGCGCGCAATTTCGCAAGAGAGCAGTTGCATCAATTGCGGCGAGGTAAGGATCATAGACGAGTTGCCAAAGGTATTGTTGAAAAGCATGGGAGCCGTAGACGAAGACGACCTGCAATTAGAGCGTCGCAAGATCAACAGTTGGAGTTGTTTTAAGCATGAAAAAATCAGAATTACCCGAAAAAATTTGCCCTGTTTGTCAGAGGCCTTTTTTGTGGCGAAAAAAGTGGGCAAAAGACTGGGAGCATGTGATTTATTGCTCCAAACGATGCCAAGGCAACAAAAATAAACACTCAAGTCATGGTAAGAGGGAGCTGTAATGTTTGATATTATCGGAGATGTCCATGGTTGTTATGATGAGCTACTAGAGCTAATCAAACTTTTGGGCTATCAAAAAACAGAGGAGCACTTATTCCACACTGATGGACGTCAGCTTGTGTTTGTCGGTGATTACATTGATCGTGGGCCTAAAAGTTTAGAGGTGCTTGATTTTGTAAGATCTTATGGCTGTTTGGTGGTGCTTGGTAATCATGATGATAAGTTAAGAAGAGCACTTGTGGGTAATTCAGTCAATATGAAACATGGTTTGCAGGCAACCTGGGAATGAGCTTGCTGGCAAGGAAGAATCTTATCGACAAATGACGTTAGAATTCTTGCAATCCATGCCTTGCTATTTGCAACTAGATGAGGGGCGCTTAATTGTTGCTCATGCAGGATTTCAGCCAGATTTTTTACACCACTTTGGTCAGCGTGCGAGGGCATTTTGTTTGTATGGTGCTGTCACTGGTGAGTTGGATGAGCATGGGTTACCTACACGCAAGCAGTGGGGGCATGATTATCACGGTAAGGCTTTAATTGTGTATGGCCATACGCCAGTATTAGAGCCTTTGTGGCTTAATGAGACAGTCAATGTTGATACGGGGTGTGTTTTTGGGGGGCGTTTGTCTGCACTTAGATACCCTGAGCGAGACTGGGTGTCGGTGGATAGTCATCAAGTTTGGTCTAAGCCTTTAAAGCCTATTGGTGAGTGGTAGAGGTTGCTCTAAGGTTTTCTTGTATGATTCTGAGTTTTATGCTATTTTTATTTTGATGACGAGCTCAGCTGATTTTATTATTTGTGATGTTCAAGCGAAGCGGTTAGCCTCGCCAAAAGCTTTGTCCCGACGAGCGGGCAAGCATGGAAGCTTGGCCAGGGTGAGCTATCATGGAAGATAGAAGTGGCAGAAGTCACAAAAAGAATGAAGTTGTGGAGAGGTGCCTGAGCGGTCGAAAGGGCACGCCTGGAAAGCGTGTGTGCGTGAATAGCGTACCGAGGGTTCGAATCCCTCTCTCTCCGCCAATACCTAATCAAAATGAAAAGTATGTTTAATTGAGCATGGCGTAAGTGTAAAAGATTCGAGCCCGAGGTCATAAAAAAGAGGGTTCGTTCAAAACGGCAGGAGCCGTTTTGCACTGCCGCAGGCAGCCCAAAGGGAGAGCGCCAGGAGGCGCGAATCATCCCTCTCTCTCTCCGCTAGTTTTTAATTTACTTAAAACGTTGGTAATATGTTAAAGTCGAATTGGCTTTCTATAACAAGTTTTGAATATTGAGGGTGTATGAAAATAA
Source organism: Legionellales bacterium (assembly GCA_047404175.1). GTDB lineage: Bacteria > Pseudomonadota > Gammaproteobacteria > M30B25 > M30B25 > M30B25. The sequence continues at coordinate 6,137 of JBDOIW010000076.1, forward strand.
ACTGTCAATAATTTTCTGTATAATTCAGTTATCTCTGAGGCACTTTGTTTTTTAAACTACTCATATGAAAACAATGGCGCTATATCAATACGAATCGCATTGGTTTTTTGCAGAAAACGAAACATAAGTGCTTTTTGCCCTGCATTATTAGCAGGCATAGTATTCAATAATATTAATGCGCTTAAATGTTCTGGGTATTGAACAGCATAACTCATGCTTAATAATCCCCCCCAAGAATGCCCCATAAGGATAAACTTTTTCAACCCCAACTTATGCCGCACTGCCTCAAGATCTGAAACAAACTGCTTCAGAGTGATCATTGGGTCACTACTCTTCAGTGTAGAGGATCGACCAGAGCCCCTTTGATCGTAAAATATCAATTGATTTTGGTTGACCAATTCGAATAATTGCGGCTGAAGATAAGTATGACCTAATCCTGGACCACCATGCACAATCAGAATAGGGTTGCCATCGCCTTGTATTTGATAAAAGAGATTTGTATTGCTTGCTTGAACATAACCTTCTGTACCCAATTGTTCTAACGCACCACTAGAA
>JBDOIW010000077.1:0-38077 GCA_047404175.1 Legionellales bacterium
TCGCAACATTGATCCCTTACCTGTACTCAGCTGTGTGTGAGATTGTTCTTATGATTACGCGTCCTGAATTATTGGAGGGAAGGCAGGAGCGGCGTTCAGCTTGGTTGATGGGCTTGCTTGCTTTTGTATTTGTCTTTTTGGCCTTTTTTGGGGTTGATGCAGAAATATTCCTTCCTGTTTTATTGCTGCTTTTGAGCAGTGCCATGGCTTACGTAGCTATTATTAAGTAAATCATCGGTCGCCATGACAGGATGACTTGTCTATAGATTTTATCTCTTTTCGTTGCCTTGCGAGTTTGGTGAAGCTCATAGTTCCTTTTTTTGTGTGTCAGGTGTATGCATTTCTCTTAGTATCATTTTCTAGGTTATTTTTGTGTGAAGAGCTTTTCTTATGTGATGTGTATTATCGTAGATTTACTCTATCAACCTGTTAGTATTTTTTAAATTTTATTTTAATTTTAATCCTTAAGTGACTGCTTTTTCTTGTATTTTCTTATTAGGTTTAATATAATATGTGAAATATTGTTTATTTTTTCATAAAGAGGTTGTAGTGCCAAAACTTAGTGACTGTCCACAAGGACAAGAAGATAATTGCCTTCCTAAGGCTAAAAGACAAAAAAAAAGCGATCGTCAGCCACTAGCGCCGTTACCACCAGTATTGGTTAGTAATCGACGAACGCCCTGTAATAAGAGACCAGCTGATGAGATGGAAAAAGTGCAGCAGCCACTTGAAAAGCGCCCGAAGTTATCTCCTCAAGATTTTTTCCGAATCTGGTTCAGCAGCAAATCCAAAATCAAGACTTAAAGCTGCGGTTTCTGCGAAGACTAAGGTAGTTGCTGGCGTAGGTGGTAAAAAAAAGGGTGCGGAAGCAAATCCAAAACTAAGGCTTAAAGCTGAGGTTGCTACGAAGACTAAGGCAGTTGCTTGCGGCGGTAGTAAAAAATCTAGTGCAGCAGCGTCTGGTATAAGCTTAGGAAAGCTTCCTACTGCTGTGAGTTCTGGTGTTGTAAAGGGTAAAGGCCTTGTAGGTATTTTATCTGATCTTGCTTCTATTGATGAGGCGCCAGAGGATCTGCTTGACCTAGTTTCCTTTAGTGCAGTGCCTAGCTCTAAGCAACTAGATCGTATTAAAGCTCCCCAAGCTTCTGTTGCTGCAAGTAAAGGTCCTGCCGATGAAGCTGTGTCCGATAGTAGCGATAAAGGAAAAGTTCAAGATCAAGGCTCCAGACTTTCACGCCGTCGTGGAGGACTTTCGGACATACTTAATGCACTCGATTTAGGCTGTATATCTTCTTCGGAATCACCCGATAGAAAGCCTGATTCCTTTTTAGTCTCGCGTGATCCTAGGTGTTTTGTCTTGGCGTCTACAAACGATGCTTCTGATAATGCGAGGTCAGTATCTCAGGACCATTCAACTAGCAATTCTGCCGGTGTTGATCTTTCGTTTATGCATCATGCGTCCCATACAGCAGCTCAAGAGGCTATGGCGTCAGGCCCTGCGGATAGTGGCTCTGACAGTGAGGACAATGAAGAGCTAAGTCATATTTTTGGTGGTCTTGGCATAAAGGAATAGACTTGTCTGGTCAAAAGTTATGGACAATGTTTGGCAGCGATAAGAGTATCGCTGGCAATGCCCTTTAGCCAATTAACTATCATAGTGTGATAGTCGTTTAGTCATAAGTGTGTTTTTACTTTTGCAATAGCTAATACAATTGTGTGGTAGTTTTTTCACTTAACATGTGATTTTTATTCTTTCCCGTGCGCCTTTGTTATAACGCTTGAAGTGGCTGTAAGCATACTACTTCTATTCCTTTGCAGCTAAATTTGTGCTAGGATGAAATCCTTGCTAATAGTGGTGTGAGGATTGCATGGCTAATCACAATGACTTTCAAGACATAGATGTACTCGAAACTCAAGAATGGCTTGATGCCATAGAGGGCGTGCTTAAGCATGAAGGGCAAGAAAAGGCTCGTTACCTTGTGGCTCAATTACAAGCTAAATTAGGCCAGAATGGTGTAGCTTTGCCTAGGCCTGAAACGGCTTATATCAACAGTATTCGTAAAGAGCATGAGGCACCGCTTCCTTCCAATCACAATCAAGCAGAGGTCTTGGCTTCTTTACTCCGTTGGAACGCTATGGCTATGGTACTGAGAGCCGGCAAAAAAACATCCGAGCTAGGGGGGCATATTGCCACTTATGCTTCTTCTTCATTATTGTATGAAACAGGTTTTAACTACTTTTTTCGTGGCGCCACTGATAACTTTCCTGGTGATTTAGTCTATTTTCAAGGCCACGCATCACCAGGCATGTATGCACGTGCTTTTTTAGAAGGGCGAATCAGCGAAGAGCAGCTAGAAAATTTTAGACAAGAAGTAGGTGATAAAGGTGTTTCTTCTTACCCACATCCTTGGTTAATGGAAGACTTCTGGCAGTTTCCCACGGTTTCTATGGGCTTAGGTCCCCTCATGGCCATTTATCAAGCTCGATTTTTAAAATATCTTGAGAATCGTAAGCTCATTGACAACAAAGGGCGAAAAGTATGGATGTTTTGTGGTGACGGTGAGATGGATGAGCCAGAGTCTCATGGTGCTCTTTCTTTACCTGTCCGTGAATCTTTAGATAACCTTATCATCGTAATTAACTGCAACTTACAACGTCTTGACGGCCCTGTGAGAGGAAATGGTAAGATTATCCAAGAGCTTGAGGGTAACTTCGCTGGTTTTGGCTGGCGAGTGATTAAACTTATTTGGGGTAGTGCTTGGGATCCACTGCTGGCTAAAGATACCTCCGGTGAACTACAGCAGCGTATGATGAGTTGCCTTGATGGTGATTACCAAAGTATTTGGGCTAAAGGTGGGGCGCATATTCGTGAGGCCTTCTTTGGAGTTTCTGATACTTTGAAAGCGATGGTAGCCCATATGAGCGATGCTGAGCTTGAGCAACTTAGTCGTGGCGGACATGACCCTCAGAAAGTTTACGCTGCCTATAAAGAGGCAGTGAATCACCAAGGCTCTCCTGTTGTTTTGCTGATCAAAACTGTGAAAGGGTTTGGAATGGGTGACGAAGGTGAGCTTAAAAACACCACTCACCAACAGAAAAAACTATCTGAACAAGGTGTAGCTCAGTTTGCAAAGCGCTTTAATGTGCCTGCTAGCCAAAAACAAATTGAGGACGTCAGTTTTATTAAACCTACTGCGAAAAGTCCAGAAATGCAGTTTTTGCAGGCCCAGCGTGAGCAACTTGGCGGTTATCTTCCTGCAAGACATAGCGATTCGCCTAAGTTAGATATCCCTTCCTTGGATATATTCAAAGCAGTAACAGATGGCTCAGGTGATCGAGAAATTTCGACAACTATGGCTTTTGTGCGTTGCTTGACGGCGCTTCTTAAGCAACCTGCCATCAAAGAGCATATAGTTCCTATTGTACCAGATGAGTCTAGAACATTCGGTATGGAAGGGCTATTCCGGCAGATTGGTATTTATTCCTCTGTTGGGCAAAATTACAGCCCAGAAGACGAAGGCCAGTTGATGTACTACAAAGAAGCCCAAGATGGTCAATTACTTGAAGAAGGTATTAATGAAGCAGGGGCCTTTGCTTCCTGGATTGCTGCTGCAACATCTTATAGCACCAATCAGCTTCCTATGATTCCTTTCTATATCTACTATTCAATGTTTGGTTACCAAAGAATTGGTGATTTGGCATGGGCAGCAGGTGATATGCGTGCTCGAGGTTTTTTATTAGGCGCTACTGCTGGCCGAACAACCTTAGCCGGTGAGGGTTTACAGCATACCGATGGCCATAACTTGATGATGTACTCAGTGGTGCCAAACTGTTTATGCTATGATCCCACTTTTGCTTATGAGGTTGCCGTCATTATGCAGCAAGGCCTCAAGCGCATGTACGTTGATCAAGAAGATGTGTTTTACTATATGACTTTAATGAACGAAAATTATGTGCAGCCTGCTATGCCTGAAGGTGTAGAAGAAGGCATTAAAAAAGGGATTTATAAGCTCCAATCTGCAGATGACAAAGCCAAAAAACGCGTTACTCTGCTTGGTTCAGGTACCATCTTACTAGAAGTCATTAAGGCAGCTCAGTTACTAGAAGATGAGTTTAAAGTAGGGGCCGATATCTTCAGTGTTACTAGCTTTTCAGAGTGTCAGCGTGAAGCAATTGATACGACTAGAGCACAGATGCGCACCACACATAAGCTTAAAAAGCAACCTTATGTGACTGAAACACTTGAGCAAGGCTCTGGTCCTATTGTTGCTGCCACTGATTATATCCGTTGGAATGCTGAGCAAATTAGGGCTTATGTGCCACGCGCATATACCGTGCTTGGAACGGATGGCTTCGGACGAAGTGATACTCGTGCTCAATTGCGACATCACTTTGAAGTAGATGCTAAACACATTGCCTATCATGCGATGCGAGCCCTTTTTGATGAAGGCAGTATTACTGAAGCAACACTAGAAAAAGCAGCAAAGGCGTTCGCGATTAAACCTAAAAAAGCTAATCCGCGTACTGCGTAGAAATAAGTTCTAAGCGAGGAGTTTGACGTGTCACAAACAGAAATCATCAAAGTACCCGACCTTGGCGGCGCTTCTCAAGTTGATGTCATTGAGATCCTGGTCAATGGTGGAGATGTCATTACAGTTGATCAAGGCTTGATGACTGTAGAAGGCGATAAGGCCAGCATGGATATCCCAGCACCAGTGGCTGGTACGATTACACAAGTGTTGGTGAAAGTCGGGGATCAGGTGAGTGAAGGTGACGCCTTGTTTGAGATCTCCCACGAGCAAACAGTCTCAGCAGAACCTGATACATCACCATCAAGTCACGTAGCATCTAAATCTTCAACCACAGCGAGTACATCTGTACAGACTATCAAGGTTCCTGATTTAGGAGGGGCTGCTTCTGTAGATATTATCGAGCAGCATGTGCAGGTAGGTGATACGATTGTGGTTGATGATCCTATCATGACCGTAGAAGGTGATAAAGCAAGTATGGATATTCCTGCTCCTATCGCAGGAACTATTACTACTATTCTGAGTCAAGTAGGTAGTAAGGTGAGTGAAGGTGATCCTTTGCTCGAACTAGAAGTGACTACCACAGCAGAAGTGGAAACAACCGAGGCTTTATCAGCCCCAGAAGTCACTCAAGAGCAGGCTAGCACTACTGCACAAGAAGTTGTTATGGCAATTCCCGATCTTGGTGGAGCGGCATCGGTGGATGTCATAGAAGTCCATGTTCAAGTGGGTGATCATATTGAACAAGAAAGTCCTGTCGTTACCTTAGAGGGTGATAAGGCAAGTATGGAGGTGCCAGCAACACATTCGGGTAAAGTCACTGCTCTTAACATCAGCGTTGGAGATAAAGTGAGCGAAGGTGATGCCTTGTTAACCCTTATCACCGAAGTGACTACAATCGCTACTCCTGCTTCCTCTGCATCTTCAGGCTCGCCTAAAGCTAGCACTCAGGCAGCTCCTGCCAAGCCTGTTGTTGCCAGTGCACCAGAATCAAAGGCTTTGTCACCAGAAGCCATGAATAAGATCTCTTTTGCTGATGTGCATGCAAGTCCTTCTGTTAGACGATTTGCACGTGACTTAGGTGTTGATTTGACGCAAGTCAAAGGTTCTGGTCCTAAAGACCGTGTCACTCAAAAAGATGTTCAAGCGTTTGTGAAAGGTGTCATGACAGGAGCCAAGACTAGGGCATCGGTAGCACCAACTGCTAAAACCATGACAGTGGACTTTAGTGAGTTTGGTAAAACAACACATGAGCCTTTCAACAAAATCAAGCGTATGACTGGCAAGCATATGGATTTTTGTTGGACCACGATCCCACATGTTACTCAGTTTGGTGAGGCTGATATCACGGAGATGGAAGCGTTTAGACAAGAACACAAAGATGAAGCAAAGGCGTTGGGTATACGTTTGACACCTTTGGCTTTTATTACGCAGGTTTTGGGACAAACGCTACAAGAATTTCCTCATTTTAATGCCTCGCTCGATCCTACGGGAGAAGGTTTGATTATTAAACACTACACTAATATAGGGATTGCAGTTGAAACTCCTAATGGTTTAGTGGTCCCTGTTATCCGTGATGTCATGGAGCAATCTATTATGGATTTAGCAAAAACCATGGGTGATATCAGCAAAAAAGCGCGAGATGGAGCATTAACTGCGAATGATATGAAAGGTGGTTCGATGACTATATCGAGTTTAGGTGGCATCGGAGGGACGGCATTTACACCGATTGTTAATGCGCCTGAAGTAGCTATTTTAGGTATCTCTAAATCGTATATGAAACCCGTCTATCAAGATGGAGAATTTGTACCTCGCTTGATGCTGCCTCTATCTTTATCTTATGACCATCGTGTCATTGATGGTGCAGAGGGAGCAAGATTTTTAACACGTTTCTCAGAGTTACTGGGAGATATTCGTAATTTATTATTGGTGTAGGAGTCGATCATGACAGAATCAGTAAAAACCCATTTAGTTGTTTTAGGAGGCGGTCCTGGAGGCTATAGTGCTGCATTTAGAGCGGCTGATTTAGGTATGGACGTGGTGCTTGTTGAGCGCTGGCCAACCTTGGGTGGAGTATGTTTGAATGTAGGTTGTATTCCTTCGAAGGCACTTTTACACGCAGCAAAAGTTTTAGAAGAAGCAGAAGAAATGAGTGAGTTTGGCTTAGAATTTGCTAAGCCCAAGATCAATATTGACAAGTTACGTGACTGGAAAGACAGCGTTATTGGTAAATTAACAACAGGTCTTAAAGGGCTTGCAAAGCGTCGTAAAGTGACTGTCTTGCATGGTGTAGGAAGTTTTACTGGTACTCATACTTTGCAAGTGGTTGAAGGTGATACAACAACAGAGGTGAGCTTTGAACAGGCGATTATCGCAGCGGGCTCTGAGCCCGTTAAATTACCTTTTGTTCCAGAGCATGAAAAAATCGTTAATTCAACAGGGGCACTAGAGTTAAACGGAACTGATAAGCGTTGGCTTATGATTGGCGGGGGAATTATTGGTTGTGAAATGGCGACTGTCTATGCAGCATTAGGTGCCCAAGTGACGATTGTTGAATTCATGGATCAACTCATGCCTGGTGCTGATACAGATATGGTGAAACCTTTCCACAAGCGTATGGATAAACGTCTTGAGAATATTTGGCTAGAAACCAAGGTGACCAAAGTTGAAGAATCAAAGGGCAGTTTTATGGTTACCTTTGAAGGTAAACATGCGCCAGAAAAACCTGAAATGTTTGACTATATCCTGGAGTCTGTTGGTAGGCGTCCGAATGGTTTGCTCATTGGAGCCGATAAAGCAGGAGTTAACGTAGATGAGCGTGGTTTTATTGATGTCGACAAACAAATGCGTACCAATCAAGCTCATATCTTTGCGGTAGGTGATTTGGTGGGTAACCCCATGCTTGCGCACAAAGCGGTCCCTGAGGGACGTTTAGCTGCAGAAGTGGCTGCAGGCAAGGCTCATTACTTTGATCAAAAATGTATTGCTTCAGTGGCCTATACGGATCCAGAAGTTGCTTGGACAGGCTTAACTGAGCGTGAGGCTAAAGAGCAGGGTATTGCTTACGAAAAAGGTGTTTTCCCGTGGGCCGCAAGTGGGCGATCACTAGCCAATAATCGAGATGAGGGGTTAACTAAGCTTTTATTTTGCCCTACAACAAAGCGTGTATTAGGTGGTGGTATTGTTGGGACTAATGCAGGTGATCTCATTGCAGAAGTCTGTTTGGCCATTGAAATGGGCTGTGACGTTGAGGATATCGCTCTTACTAGCCATCCGCATCCAACGCTTGCAGAAACTGTTATGTTGGCCTGTGAAGTCTATGAAGGCACAATAACTGATCTCTAATCGACATCAATCACTATCAAAGGAAAGATTATGGATGCTTTTTTAGCAGAAAATCGAATCGTGTTAAGTCGTCTTCTTTTACTGGCCCTTATTGGCCTTGGTTTTTCTACTTACCAGCCAGTGATTTCAGGTTCAATGGCGCTTGTGTGTGAATGCATGGGTGTTATTTTATTACTAGCTGCTTGTTTGGGAAGACTTTGGTCTGCACTGTTTATTGCAGACAAAAAAACAGTCGCGCTGGTTACTACAGGGCCTTATTCCATGACAAGAAATCCCCTCTACTTTTTTAGTTACCTTGGTGGGCTTGGATTTTTTATCGGTCTGGGGCAGTGGGTCATGGTAGCTGCCTACAGTATCATTTTTGCGATTTACTATCGTGCAGTCATATTGCATGAAGAAAAAGTCTTGTTAGGGACTCACCAGTCACTTTATAAAGATTATTTTGCGAGTGTGCCTCGCTTTTTTCCACGATTTAGCCTTTATCAGTGTCAGAGTGTGGTAAGCATTGAATGGCGAGATTTTATTAAATCTTTTGCAGACAGTGCTTGGTTCTTAGCGGTTATTTTGATGCTACGAGTCATTAATAGCATTGTGTAGCTACACAGCTAGTCATTTTCTTTTTATGAATTATTGCTTCTCGCTCTTACTCGGATGCTCCACACAGTTATATTTGATAGCATAAAATGGAAGTGTTTAATTATATTATATGGGTTAGCAATATACATTTAAAAAGATTACATCTTTTGCTGTTTTATACCCTAGCTCTGATTGATGAAATTAATACTGATTTTTACTTCACCATTGGAAGGGGGCATCTACTGTATCACTAGAGTGACTATACTCGAGTTTTTCAGCATTCCGTTTGAACTAACCTTAGATTTTCTCTAGTTGCGTCATCACTCGGGCTATCCTTTAGTTTTTCAGCTATGTCATTGAGCGTATTGACTGAATTGGTTGCAAAAAATCCATATTCACACACAGCATAGCGGGCAGCGAGCACAAATAAGCCAATGCCAGTTAAAGCAATAAGAAGGTTACCCAATATCTGTTTATAGCCATCGTGCTGTGCAAGAGCTGCATCACCTTTTGTGTGCTTTTGAATTGATGTTATAAGCTCCTTTTTTGATTCTAGAAGAGCCTTTGTTATTGATTCTATTTTTTGGTTACATACAAGCTGAGTATTAAATGTATCTGCATTTGTTTCTATACTCGCTATTTGTTGCGTAATTTGCCAGTGATGATTACTTACTAGTGTTTGTAGTTCTCGATGATTATCTAGGTGTTGTTCTAGTAGCCCAAGGATCTCTTGACAGGCCTCAGTTTTTCCTGGGATAGATGATGCTCTAGTTTTATGTACTTTTACAAGATTTTCCAGTTGCTCCTGTATCGGTGTAAGTTTATTTATTTGTTCTAGAGTAGATTTGCTTTGTTCGTTTTTTTGCTTTTGTAGGAGAATTTGTTGTTCTAGTAAAATGTTTTTCCCATGACCTGCACTTTCCTTCAAGAGATCAAATTGTTTACTAGATGTAACCCAATCACGGATTGGTTTTATCATGTCATTAGTAAATTGAAGTCCTTCAAAGTGCTTCATATGTGTAGGATATGTATGTGGACCTCGGCCTGTTAGGTTCCAGGATTTTATCTGATTTTTAGAAAAAAACAAAGCTTTTTCACCTTTGTATTCTGGGTGATCAATGCAGACAACACCATCATTCAATTCAATGGTTTGAGCTACAATAACCGGTTGCTCTACCCCCCCCAAGTTGACGTGATGAGATTTGATTAAATCAATCGCATATATCCAGTGCGTTTGGGAGAAGAAGTTATTTATGTCTTGCTCTAGCCGTAGTCTTTCTTGCTCTAGTAACTGAAAGTTATCAGCGACCCATTCCGAAAGAGGTTGTACATCATCCATACTAAAGAAGCCGCTATTGGTGGGGTCTGGTGCAACAAGACTTAAGTCCCTGGAAAACAATTGTTCTAAAGAATCTCTTGAATACATAGGAGGTAGGCCTTGAGTAACCCTATTTGGGCTAATATAAACAGCTTCTTCAAATGGAATGTGCTGCGAAGATAATCTACACTTAAGGCCACAAAGATTATAGAATTTTACCATGCTAGCTGTATATTTTTCCTCTAGTCGCTCTCGCTCTTGTCGCCTTTGATTGCATCGCTCTTCCTCTAGTGCCTGATAGTTATCAGTGACCCATTGCGAAAGAGGTTGAATATCTCCCAAGTTAAAGTGGTCACGAGTAGTGGGGTTTCGTGCGTCAAATTTATGCAAATCAAGTAAAATCTCTTCTGTATACGCTGGAGGTATCGCTGTTTTAACCGTGGTCGGAGCAACAAGAACAGCGTTGTCAAATGGAAGATCTTCCAAAGATATAGTGCACGTGAGAGATCGGAGTTTAAAGAAATCTATAAATTCATCAGAATAGCCGTCCACTTTTATCCCCTTTTGGTTTGCTGTTGTCTAATGTTGCAAGAGTAATATTGTAATATTAATTTTTTATTAAATCTAGGTTGGTTTTACTTTAATTCAAATAAAAAAGCATTTTTAATTATAATTTGATCCGTAGATACTAATCTTTTCAATATCATTATGTTGAATTTCCCATCTGAAGGCTTAATGAAAAGTCAATGTATGGTCCAAAAACATGGAGTCACTTTAGTGGATGTTCATGTTAAATCAAGTTGTTTAGGATCCATGGTTCAATCGCAGGATAAGTTAGAGCACTTACTATACCTGAAACAACACCAAATACATGTCCTTCCCAAGATTCTTTAGCGCTATCTGGGATCATATGGCTTAGCAAGCCTCCAAAGAAGTAAAAACATGTGATTCCAAGCGCAATCGTGATTAGGCTTGGATGTTGATAAGCATTAACTAGTAGGTATCCCCAGTAGCCCATGATAACACCGCTTGCACCAACGTGGAGAGCTTTCCTCCCAAAAAGCCAAGTGGCTCCACCACCTAAAACAGCAATCATTAAGGTAATCACAAGAAAGTGCATCTGCCCCTCTAAAGCGACTAAATTGGCTAAAGCTAAAAAAATCATAGCATTACTAAAAAAATGATTAAAACTACCGTGAATCCATGGGGATAAAACGATTCCAATAAGCCCGAGAGGATGTCTGGGCATAATACCAAAAACACACAGCCGGTATTGGCAAAGGAAATTTAGACATTGGATTGCAAAAGTAATTGCAATAATGGAACCTATGATAGGAAAATTGGATTGTGCACTTGCTACGAGTTGGTCGATAGTGTGGCTAAGCTCATGTAATGTAATCATAACTGATGAATATTTATTTTTAATGTATATTTTATTTTAGGTGTTTTTTGTTAATAAAGAAAGCCTATTTTTGTTTTGAGAGGGTTTGGCTAAGCACAATCCATGTGATTTTGCACTCTGGATTGACTTTAGTGACAGCCTCTGAGCAAGCTTTTAACGTGGACCCAGTTGTATAAATGTCATCAATAAGTGCAATATGCTGAAGCCTGTTATCTTTACAGTAAAATGCATCGGCCATAGTCTGACTGCGTTGTTGAGAACTAAGAGAGTGTAAAGGTGATGTCTTTTTATTACGTGTGAGCAATAATTGTGTCTTAATGCCAAGATAACAACCAAGTGTTTTAGCTAGTGAGTATGCTTGATTAAAGCCCCTTTGGTAATAGCGTTGTTGATGTAATGGAACAGGCACAAAAACTTCAGGAAGTGCCCAAGGCGAATGGAGGATGGTATCAGCAAGCAACATGAGAAATACGTGTTGCCAGTACAGTTGATCCTGATATTTAAAGGCATGAATCATTGTACGTATTGATCCCTGATAAAAACTAGGACAAATGAATCGATGGGGTAGTGGAGGGCTTTGACAACATCTGCCAATTGTTTTGGCATGATGATGTGCTTGTCCACAGAGAGGACGTGTCTGGATTAACTCGGTCATGTTCTGTTGACATTGATGGCATAGAGGAAATTGTTGTGTTGCCTGGCAGTGCAAGCAGCTTAAATAGCGACTAAAAATCTTCATCATGATTGTCATTGTATGCCATCGACTAGTGATAATATATCCGTTAAAAACAAGGTTTTGCGTCTAGGTTCGAGCTATGTTAAGATTGGCTTATATTTCTGTTTTTTATGGTTTTTATGTTGCTTCCTGAGCATTTGGATTTTGATTCTTTAGCCGTTGATTATGATCAGAACGCCATACTAGCACAAGAATCAGCAGCTATTTTGGTTGAGCGCTTGCTTTGTTTTAAAGCACTACCAGAGCGTGTGCTTGATCTTGGTTGTGGCACTGGATTCGTAACACGCTTACTACTAGATTTAAGTGCTTCTATGCACATTGATGCGCTTGATTGCTCCTCTAAAATGTTAGATCGCATACCTAAAAGTGAGCGAGTTAGCCCTATCCATGGCCGAGCTCAAGCGATCCCCACAGTTGATTCTTCCTATGATGCTGTCTTAGCCAATTGTTTACTGCCATGGTGTAGTGCTTGGCCGCAAGTATTTCAAGAGGCGAAACGTGTCCTAAAACCTGGTGGCTTATTTCTGATTAGCACACTTGCCCCTGATTGCTGGCTAGGTAATCCTGATGCCATAACTTCTTTTTCCTGTTGGCGCGATTGTCCGACTATGGAGCAGATGGCTGATGCACTTAATGCGGCTCAGTTTAGTGACGTTGTTGCAGATACTATGTCCTTAGCATTTGAGTTTGAAGATGGAGGGCACATACAGCAAGCTTTCTTATCCTCAGGCTGTTTGGTGTCAGTTCCTACGCCTGCCATGTCACAGAATTGTTTTGATATTAATTTAACTTTAATTCATGCTATCAAGCCACTTGCCAATCAGCTCCAGCACTCCGGTGAATTTTATGTGCCCATTGAGAGTCTCAAGAAAAAATCAAGTTAACTCAAATTGATGATATGTTGTGGTCTGAAGAAGAACCTATCTATAGGTCAATAAGGTTCTTATTTGTCCAAAGTAGAGGCAGAAAGAATTTGCTGTGTTATATTTGCCATGATGGTAATTTTATTATATGCCGCTAGCTATCTCTAGGTTTTCCCCTGGTAACTCATGGCTTACAAGGTCAAAACCGTCTTTTTTGTCAGGACTGTTTTCATCTTTTATAAGCTTAGCAGGTGTAACTGCAAATAGATCATTACCCTCATGTTTGCTCCCATTATCTGGAGCGTCTCCAGTAGGATAGCTGTTTGTTTTATCATGTAAAAGTGACTTGACAAGTGCGATCGGCCCCCAGATAGGTAAGCTTACTGCTACGAATATTGTGAAAATGAATGTGGCTGCTCTGCGACCGGTAAGACTTGCCGTGGATAGGCTACTGTTCTGTGAAGGAAAACAACTTTTTAGAATCCAGTCAGTGTGTTCTGCAACCGTTTTTGCAATATCGAAGGACTTATCAATTACAAATGGAAGGAGTGCTGGTATATTGAAACCAATGGCTAATACCCATCCTACTAGTTCAGCACTTGCAAAGGCAATTTCAATAATGGTGTGGCAATAAAAAATAAGAGCAGTTGCGCATATGAGTAGAGTTAAAGCTGTTGCAATAGCACGATACTCTTTTTGACTATCACGGAGTGTTTGATCACCTTCATTGGCATGAGGATAAATTTTAGCCTTCTGAGATCTCCACCAGGCAACAGGCGCTCTGTAAATACTATAAGATGAATTGAACAGTAAACAAGCAATAGTGACTAAACTACATACAGTGAGTGTAACTGCTATTGGGGTTGCTAGCGCACCAGTAAGACTTCCGAGAATTAAAGAGCTTTGTAGAATGCTTTGTGTTGACACATAGGTGAGGGTTGCAACTTGTGCAGCTGAACCCAGTGATAAGATCAGGGGTAAATAAGTTTTTAGGTTAATATATCTAATCGCATCATCATCACTTGGTTTGAAACCACCTTTCCACAAGTTGACTAAGTATCTTGGGGTTGTAAAGCGGTTGAGGACTATTTCAAGAATAAAGTGAGCTGCAAAAATAGCTATACCTGCAAGTGTCACCAGAAGAGCAGGCCAACCCCAGCTTGCAGTGATGAACATTGCAACCATTGCCCCGCAGAAACCAGCTCCTAAAGAAGTTAAAAATGCAAACAGCTTTCCTAGATAAAATAGAAACCATGTGTTTTTAGGTTTAAATTTTTCCAGCGCAAGCTTTGCTTCTAGAGAAATGTGTTCTTCAGAGCTTTTGTCCAGATTTGTAGTTTTAGCTTTATTTTGACTCAGCCACTCGTCTACACGAACCTTTAAGGAGTTTTCTTCCCTTTTAGACAGATAGTTACTAGCCCAGTATCCTTGCTGAACTTGTTGAAAAGTTTTGGGACTGTTGGGTGTGAAGTCTGAAGTATCTAAGTCAACTGGATTGAGTCTTTTAGTCTGCGCTGTATCTAGATGTTTTTTTAGAGCCAGTATTCTCATATAGTTTAAATCATTTTCATCTGAACTTATGGGTTTGCCTTTTAATAGCATAGTAATCAGCGCTCGAGAAGCACGAGCAGTGCGAAAAGGCGTCCAGTAAATAGTTGTGTCGATAAGATTGCTCAAATTTCTTTTACTGCTTTTTTTATACGCAGTTTAGTACATTATAAGTTCAGTCTAAAAGGGCTAGGAGATAAATGCAAGCAGTGAATTATGGCTGTGATAAAATTTCTTCAATGAGCGCTGTAAGCTGATAGGGCTTAGTAGTGAGCTGATAAAGTTCTTCATGGATAGATTTTTTCATGTGACTCAATTGATTTTCTAGTCCTTGCTTATCAAAAAGGTTCAAGTACGTTTGTTTATGATTATTTTGATCACTGTATTGAGGTTTGCCTGTTTTTGATTCTGGTAGTAAATCAAGCAGGTCATCTTTGATTTGAAAAGCAAGCCCAAGCTTTTGACCAATATTCATTAAGGCTTGTTTGGTGTTTGCGTCAATGCTGTCAAGACAAGTCATCCCCATTTTGATGGCAGCTTCAATGAGTTTGCCTGTTTTTAGTTTATACATGGACGTAATACTTTTTTCGTCAATAGTGTTCCCTGGGTGTAGATCTTGCCATTGACCTAGTGCCATACCATACCTACCGCTCGCATCAGCTAGTATCTGACAAAGCGCGAGTTGTTCAGATGGGTATCCAAGAGTAGGGTCGCTAAGAAGTGAAAAAGCCTCAGTCAAAAGTGCGTCACCAGCTAAAATAGCGGTGGATTCATCAAAAGCAATATGACAGCTAGGCTGGCCTCGACGTGTATGATCATCATCCATGGCGGGCAAATCATCGTGAATTAATGAGTAGGTGTGCACCAGTTCAATGGCTAGCATGGCTTTTTGAGTGAGTGTGTGTTCAAGCTTGGTTGCAGCAACACAGGCAATGAGTAAAGGTCTTACATATTTGCTTTTAGGCTTCAGTGTGTACGCCATTGCTGTTGCTAGCTCGGATTCTATCAGTTGGTTAGAATATTGGTGAAACAATCTAAGGTTTGTTTGTTTGATTTGTTCAAGCGATAAAAGAGGTTCAACGGAGTTCATCTTGAGACACTTCAATCATGGTGTTATGATCGTCCATCAATTTTTCAATTTTAAGCTCAGCATCTTTGAGGGTTTTTTGACAATTTTTGCCAATCTGCATTCCTTCTTCAAAGGCTTTGATAGAATCTTCTAAAGATAACTGTCCTGATTCAAGCGATTCAACAATCGACTCAAGTGATTGCAATGATTCTTCGAAACTGACTTTGGCTTTACTCATTACTCATAGCCATTAAGTGTAAGGGACTTATGATTATGAGCAAAATGTTAGCAAATTTCAAGTGCTACGAAAAAGTACAAGTTAAACAGGTAGAAATAGAAGGACATGTTCAACCATGCGATGGAGATTTGGCGTTCGTAACCACACGGTAGTGTGGATCTTGATCTGGATCACCTTCAGGTTCTACGAGTTGGCTGGCTTTTTTAAGTAGTGCCTTACAATCTTGACTGAGGTGCAAAAGGTGAAGGGTGGTGCCGTGCTGTAGATAGCGGTTGGCGAGGTCCTCAATGGCTTGGAGTGCTGAGTGATCCCAAACCCTGGAGTATTGGAAATCAATAGTCACTTCTTTTGGGTCTAAGCTAGGATCAAAAAGACGTTTAAAATCGAGTGTTGAACCAAAGAAAAGTTGCCCATGTAATTTATAAAAGCGAGAGTGATTGGTACTTTTTTGTGTATCAATTTCAAGATGTATCGAGCGAGCACTGTTCCATGAAAAGACAAGTGAGGAAACAATGACGCCTGCGACAACAGCAATAGCTAAGTCAGTCATGACTGTGACAATGGATACTAGCACTAAAGTAAATGCGTCAGCTTTGGGGATCTTTTTAATAATGCGAAAGCTAGACCAAGCAAAGGTATCGATGACTACCATAAACATAATGCCAACAAGTGCTGCAACAGGAATCATCTCAATGAGATCTGAGGTGACCAGAATAAAGCAAAGAAGGCTTAATGCAGCGGTAATGCCTGATAGTCGTGTACGTCCCCCAGAGCGCATGTTCACCATACTTTGGCCAATCATCGCGCATCCTCCCATACTTGCGAATAGACCTGAAGTAATATTGGCGGCCCCCTGTGCTACGCATTCACGACTATTTTGACCGCGAGTTTGCGTCATTTCATCGATGAGCGTCACTGTTAATAGCGATTCAATTAAGCC
This sequence comes from Legionellales bacterium, assembly GCA_047404175.1. GTDB lineage: Bacteria > Pseudomonadota > Gammaproteobacteria > M30B25 > M30B25 > M30B25. The sequence continues at coordinate 16,565 of JBDOIW010000077.1, forward strand.
TATCATCGCTAAAATAAGCGCATAGGGAAAAATGATAGTGAGTGTTTCGATATTCAATGGAATATCGGGTAGGTAAAAACTGGGTAGCGAACCTTTGATGCTTGCTAAATCTCCAACGGTCATTGCTGGAATATTAAAGAAGGCGACAGCAGATGAAACCATAACGATAGCAATCAAGGGTGCTGGAATATGAGAAGTCATTTTAGGAACTAGGCGAATAAGAACCATGGTGGCCGTTACAAGCCCTAGCATCGTCCATAATAAAGGCCCTTCAAGCCAAGTCATTGTGCCCGAGGCATCAGGCACCTGGAATTGCCCTAGTTGGGCAATAAAAATGACAATGGCTAAGCCATTAACAAAACCAAGCATCACGGGGTAGGGCACCATTTTGATGAGCTTGCCGAGCTTTAGTGCACCAAAAAGGACCTGCAATATTCCCATTAATACAACAGTTGCAAAGAGGTAATCAATGCCATGTTCTGCAACTAGGCTAATCATCACCACCGCAAGGGCTCCTGTAGCGCCAGAAATCATACCTGGTCTTCCTCCAAAACAGGCAGTGATTATGCCTACGATAAAGGCGGCATAAAGTCCGACCAGTGGACCTACTCCTGCAATAAAAGCAAAGGCAATCGCCTCGGGAACTAATGCAATAGCAACTGTAATGCCTGATAGCAGTTCGGTGATGTATTGTCTTTTATCTGCGAGAATAGAGGGCCTCATTTTTATGGGTGAATCAAAGTAGTAAATATAGTTAGAAAAAGTATATTTACTTGACCTTTTTGTACAGAACTTATCTTAATTAAGCGATTTTGATATGGCCATCCTACAGAGATATGACCATGAAAATGGTTTCGTTAGGTGGTGGAGGCGGCGGGGATCGAACCCGCGTCCGCAAATCCTCTACCCCAGGATCTACATGTTTAGTCTATTGTTAATTTAGCGATTAGTCACTGCAATAGACGCCAATGACTCGCCGCGAGCTCACTTAAGTTTAGCCACCGACATCATGAGCACTGGGGTGGCGAGCCTATCTAATATGACCGTTGAGTAGAGCCAATAGGCAAGCCCTGTCAACGGCGTAGAGCTGGTGTTTAGGCAGCTACTGCGTATGCTTCGTTATCGTTAGCATTTATAGTTTTGTAACCTAGTTTTACGAGATAAAGTCACCTGCTCGACATGCACCTTGCGGCTTTGTAATTTACGTCGAAACCTATCGCCCCCTTTATTTGAATAATACAATTTATTCATCATAATAGGATCATGAAATGAATGCAAATCATTATGACAATTCAATCGCTTGGTGGTTGTGATTGAGTGACTAACTAATGGTAGCTTTTTAACTGTTGACATGGCGATGGTGTTGACATTACATATCATAGATTATAACACTCATTAATCCCCGTTGGTTTGTGTCCTTGCATGAACTACTTATTAGTCAAAAACTAGACTACTGCCTGCAGGTCGCCTGGGATCCATGCCCGCCTGCCATTGCTGAGATTCGCGATAGAGTAGAGCTACTGCACCCCACGAGGGAATGCCTGGGATAAAACCCATGCCTTCTTGTAAGCTTTCTCCGCGCTGTTGTAATGCTTCTATGGTCTCATCATCAAAGACACCTGGTTCAATGTGAATGACTGCTTGATTCCACCTAGGGAAAAAACGTGCAGATTGAAGCGCTTCTTCGACACTAAGCTTTTGGTCAATTAGCTTGATGAGGGTGTTGATAATTTGGGTTGGAATGGTTCCGCCGCCTGGTGAGCCAAGAGCTATCACTGGTCGATTGTTTTGTAAAACAATAGTTGGTGTCATTCCGCTCATCGGGCGCTTGTGAGCCTCGACATGATTGGCTGCTGACGGGTTTTTGGTGTCAAAATCAGTCATTTCGTTGTTCAAGAAAAAGCCGTAGTCATCGATATATAAGCCAGAGCCAAAGTAGCTGTTGAGAGTCGTGGTAACGCTGACAACATTGCCTTCTTTATCTGCGACAACAAAAGCAGTAGTGTGCAGGCCTTCTTCATATGCTTCTTGGAAAGATAACGACGGGGCTGGGCTTTTGGCGTAGCTTTTAGCATAGTCTCGCATGGGCTTTAAATGTTCTTCGCTCAATAGCTTGTCTGTATTGATTGGAACAAATGCTGGGTCTGCAATCAAAGCAGCGCGATCGGTGTAAGCCATGCGAAGGCTGCCAATACGTTTGAGTATGCCTTTGGGTGTTGGATCAAGCGCAGGATTTGGCTCCATGGGGTTTAAGATGGCAAGTGTTTGACAAAGGGTTAGACCCGAGAAAGGAGCTGGTGCAGTTAGGATAGAGTATCCTCTATATTGACAATGAAGTGGCTTTCTCTCTTCCACTTGATAGTCGCTTAAATCACTAGGGATCATCTTGCCATTGTAGGCACTAGACTTGGCCAGAATAGCACGGCTTATTTCTCCACGATAAAAACTTTCAGAGCCTTGATCACGAATAAGCGCTAAGGTTTTGCCCAGATTTTTTTGTATGATTTTTGTGCCAATAGTGGGTATTTTGCCGTTAGGATAGAATAAGGCGTATGCTTTGGGAGATGTTTTTACTTTATCTTCTGCAAAGCGGTAAATATTGGCATCCCCTTCTTGTACTTCGTAACCCTCGTTGGCTAAGTCGATAGCAGGGCTGATCAAACTATCCATGGGTAAACTGCCGTAATGTTCATGAATATAGTCCATGCCTCTTACTGATCCAGGTATGCCAACACTGTGAATAGGATTTGTACTTTTAATATGGTACGCGCTAAGACTTTTGGGTGCGTACTCTCTGAAATCAACGACAGTGCTAGATCCATCTTTTAGGTAAGCGGTCATGACCCCACCCCCACCAATATTGCCACAGCTAGGATGCACAACCGCTAAAGCATAGTGCATTGCAACTGCAGCATCAAAGGCATTGCCTCCTTGCTGAAGAATATTCATACCTACCTCTGAGGCGTAGTGCTGAGCACTTGCAATGGCCTGATTCGACTTTTGCTCACAGGCTGCAATAGAAAACAACAAGGCTATACCCGATAGGGGAACTATAAATCGTCGCATGGGGTTATTCCTTTTAGTCAAGTTGATCTAAAAAATGCTTACTTTGTTGTGAGATTGCTTTTATGTCTTCCGGACTTTTTTTCCTGATATGGTTGTAGGCTAGTGCTAATCGTGGGTTCTTTTCAAGGATAGCTCGATTGCGTAAAAGAAAATCCCAGTAGAGATAATTAAAGGGGCAGGCTTGCTCGCCCAATTTCTCTTTGACGTTGTAGTGGCAGCTTTTGCAATAGTTAGACATTTTATTGATGTAGGCACCACTGGCAGCATAGGGTTTGCTACCAAGTACGCCACCATCTGCAAATAAAGTCATCCCTGATACGTTGGGTAATTCTACCCACTGATAGGCATCTGCATAGACCAGCCAATACCACTCATTGACTTCTTTTGGGTTAAGTCCAGCAATGAGGGCAAAGTTACCAAGTACCATAAGGCGCTGAATATGATGAGCGTAGGCATTGGTTTTAGTGTTGTCTACACACTCATGAAGACAGTGCATATTTGTGTCTTTTCCCCAATACAGTGAAGGTAGCTTGCGCTTTGCCTTGAGGAAATTGAGGTTTTCGTATTCAGGCATTTTTAGCCAGTAAATACCACGTACATATTCACGCCAGCCAAGGATTTGACGAATAAAACCCTCGACGGCATTAATGGGTGCTTTCTTATGTAGATAAGCATTTTCAGCAGCTTGAATGACTTCAAGTGGAGTCAACATGCCGTTGTTGAGGTATAAGCCAATATGCGCATGAAATAGCCAAGGTTCACCAGTAGCCATGGCATCTTGATAGTCACCAAAGTATGGTAGGTTGTTTTCTATGAAGTAACGCAGGTGGTGCAGAGCCCCTTGTCTTGATGTGGCAAATATAAAGGGCTCTATATCTCCAAAATGATCAGAAAAATGTTCGCTGACATCTTTTATCGCTTGCTTGGTGATGGCATCGGGTTGTGAATAACAAGGTTTGGGAATGCTAAGGTCTTTGGGGATTTTTTTGCGATTGTCATGATCGAAATTCCACTGATCACCCGTTGGCTTATCGCCATCCATAAGAATGTCGTGCTGCTTTCTCATCAGACGATAAAAACTCTCCATTAAAAGGCTTTTCTTGCCCTTGGCCCAAGCTTTAAAGGTGTCATCACTGCATAAGAAATGATTGTTAGCATAATGCTCACATGGTACTTTTAGGGTTTTTTCCCAGCCCAGGGTTTCTTCATGAAGGGCGTAATCGTTAGGTTTTGTGCACAAGATCGTTTCAATCCTGTGTTCGATGATCCAGGGCGCTAGTGCTTGGTGATAGGGTTGATGGCATTTTGTATCATTAATGTAAGGGTGGATGACTTGAAAGCCTTTATCCTCAAGTGCTTTGACAAAATGACGAAGCGATGCCAGCATGAAGACAAGTTTTTTTTTGTGCTGTTTGACTGGTAGTAGCGCTTGATGCATTTCTCCTAGGAAAATCCAGTCGTTTTGCTTGTCAATGTGTTTAAAGGCAGTAAGACCACTATGGAGTTGATCAGGAAAGATGACACAAAGCTTGCTCATGGTGCATCCTTATAGGTTTTGATTTGAGCATAGGCGGCAAGCGCTTCTTCCCTGGATGTCTTGATGTCAATCATAGGCTTGGGATAGGTTTTTCCTAACGTGATTCCGGCTTTTGCTAAGACATCTAGAGGCGCCTCCCATGGGCAGAAAAGATACTTTTTATCAAGATTTTTAAGTTCAGGTACATAATGCAAGGTGTAGCTGCCATCTGCATCGAACTTTTCACCCTGAGTAATGGGGTTGAAAATACGAAAATAGGGTGCTGCATCGGCGCCACAACCAGCAATCCATTGCCAGCCAGCACTATTACTTGCAAGATCGGCATCAACAAGGCAATCCCAAAACCAGCGTTCACCATGGTGCCAATGGATGCCAAGATTTTTGACTAAAAAAGAGCCTGTGACCATGCGCATGCGATTATGCATATAGCCTGTTTGATATAATTCGCGCATGGCGGCATCCACAATAGGATAGCCAGTGAGCCCTTGTTGCCATAGAGCAAGTTGCTTGGGGCGATGGTGCCAGGTGAAGGCATCAAATTTTGGATTAAAATTGTCAGTAGGCAGTGTGGGGAAATGGTAAAGTAGGTAATAAGAAAATTCCCGCCAACCTAATTCACTTAAAAAATGATCGGTGTTGCTATTGGGCGCCTGATGTTGAATGGCATCCCAAATTTGATGAGGTGAGATCTCTCCCCAGTGAATATGTGGTGAGAGCTGCGATACTTTTTTTGCTGCAGGAAAATCACGTCCTTTTTTATAGTCAGCCAAGCCATGATCAATAAAATGCTCTAGTTTTTTCATGGCATGAGATTCACCGACTTGCCATTGCTGCTCTAGTTTTTTGGTCCATGTATGGGTTGGTGCAAAGCTTGCTTGACTCAGCGCAAGCGCTTTAGCGTGATTGGCTTGATGAAAGGAAGGCATGGTGTTAATGATAGGCCTTCTTGGAGGATCTTTTTTAAGGCAGCCTCGTCGGTAGTAAGGCGTAAAAACACGGTAGGGTGTTTGGTCATCTTTGAGTACAGTGTGTGGCTCCCACAATAATGAGCCATTGCAGGAATGCACTTCTTTTTCCTTATCTTCAAGTGTCTTTTTGATCTTTTTGTCGCGCTTAATGCGCCAGGGCTCATAGCATCGATTCCAACTGATATGATTTGCTCCTAAGTCATTCATGATAAGAGGTATTAGCTCTATAGGGTTACCTTCAAAATACAGGAGCTTTCCACCAAGGTCATCATTAAGAGCTTGAAGTGATTCTGCTAGCCACCAACATGATGCTTCACCAGGAGTGAAGTCTTTGGCATGCTTGGTATCAAAAATAAAAATGGGCACAACGTTTTGATCAAGCTGCTTGAGTGCTGCTAGCGCAGGATTATCATGTAATCGTAAATCTTGTCTAAACCAGTGAATTGCTATCAAAGAAACCCCTTAGAATGATATTGATTTTTGATTGAAATCATAAAGCTGTCCGTGGTGTTTAGCATCCATCACTTGGATAAATGCATATAAGTCTTCAGCCGCTCTTTCCGTACTGAAAAGATGATCAGGTTTGACGTTGGCTTGGAAAGGCTTTGAGAGAGGGCTGTCGACGGTGCCTGGATGATAGGCACAACAGATGTAGTTGGGGTGTGTGCGTTTCCATTCGATACTAATATTGCGCATGAGCATATTGAGTGCACATTTGCTCATTCTATAGCTATGCCAGCCGCCTAGGTGATTGTCGCTCACGCTGCTTACTCTGGCGCTTAGCGTCACTACCTTTACGGGTTTTTCTTGGTCGACATGGCTAGCAAGATGTTGACACAGGTAGGCCAATGGTAATGTATTAATGGCAATGGAGTCTAATGCGGCTAACTTTGTTAACTGAGATAGAGATTTTTCAGGTTGATGACTTGCATCATGGAGCATGCCAATGGTATTGATGACTATGTCAGGTTTGCCCTGTAACTGATTTAGAGCAGATTCTGCTTGATTTGGATCGGTGAGATCAGCCTCGATGTGGTACTGAAGTTCAGGGTGTGCATTGCGAGAAATGACTGTTACGTAATTACCCTCTTGAGCGAGTATTTTTTTTGCGAGTGCCTGGCCTATGCCACCATAGCCAACAATAAGATAATTCATGTGTTGTCCTTAACGATTGGGTTGATTTAATTTAGCATATTTTTTAACAAAGGTTTAGCCTATTTGTGATTTGCTGGCGCGCGTGGTACTTTGATTTAAATAAACAAAAGGAGTGAGTTATGTTTAAAGCTTTAGGGGTTATGTTGGTGTCCATGTTGATATTAGATATGGTCTGGATTCAGCTTGTGATGAAGCAGCTCTATCAAAGCCATGTTGCGCATCTGTTGCGAGGGAGTGCAGGATCTATTGCAGTGGATCCTTTGGCAACTTTATTAGTTTATCTTATTATGCTTGTAGGTTTGTTTTATCTTGCTGTGAGGCCAAGTGTAAATTGGCAAGAAGCCATGGTCAGTGGAGCTGTCGCAGGCTGCTTTGCTTATGGAACGTTTGCACTGACTAATCACGCAATCTTTAAAGATTGGAACTGGTCTTTGACTTTGTTTGATCTTGGTTGGGGTACAGTGATGATGGCACTTGTTGCAGCTTTAGGTTTTAGCGTTTATCGCTAGTTGCTTAAGAGATGACTGGAGTGAACTTATGTGCAAATTGTTTTTTTGTAGTGATCGATGATGGATGCGTAATCACTAAAGTGTATGGCTTGCTCTGCATCAGAAACAGATTGCTCAGGTTGTGGATGAACTTCTATCATGGTGCCATCGGCACCTGCTGCAAGCGCTGCGTGCGTCATGGGTGCAATAAGTTGTCTTAAGCCTGTACCATGGCTGGGGTCAACTAAAATAGGTAGATGGGTGATGGTTTTTAAGTAGGCAACTCCTGCTAAATCAAGTGTGTTGCGCGTAGCTGATTCAAAGGTGCGAATGCCTCGCTCACAAAGACAAACTTGCGTGTTGCCACCATGTAAAATGTAGTCTGCTGCCATAAGCCACTCGTGATAGGTCGCGCAGGGCCCTCGTTTCAGTAGCACAGGTTTGTGTTGCTTGCCAAGAGCCTTAAGTAAATGTGTGTTTTGCATGTTGCGAGCGCCTACTTGCAATACATCAACATAGTGGGAAAGCAAAGGGATGTCTTCAGCAGACATTACTTCTGAAATGGTGTTAAGGCTATGACGGCTAGCGGCTTCTTGCATCCAGACTAAAGCTTTTTCTCCATGGCCTTGAAAGGTATAAGGTGAGGTGCGTGGCTTGAAGGCGCCACCTCTTAGAAGTGTTGCTCCTAGGCTTTTGAGCGTTTTGGCCGAGAGCATGATTTGTTCCTGGGATTCGATTGTGCAAGGGCCTGCAATCCAAGTGGGTGCTGTGCCGCCTATGCAGGTGAATGAGAGATCTATTGTGCTGTTGTGGCTTGTGTGCTGCTTTTGCCACAATGGACTTGGTGAATGCTCTGATGTCGTCATGGTTATATTAGCGTTGGTTGTTTTTCATGATAGTAGCTTTATCTCTATTCCAGTCACGCTCTTTTTCGCTGGCGCGTTTGTCATGGAGTTTTTTGCCTTTTGCTAAAGCGAACTCACACTTGGCTTTGTTTTTGTTCCAATAGACACGCAAAGGTACGAGTGTAAAGCCTTTTTGCTGCGTAGCGCCAATGAGCTTGTTGATTTCTTTTCGGTGAAGGAGTAGTTTTCGCTCGCGCGTAGGGTTGGCTGTGATATGGGTGCATAGCGTATTGAGAGGAGAAATGTGAGCACCAATAAGCCAGATTTCGCCTTTATCAATATGAATATAGCTTTCTTTGAGTTGTAGTCGATTGTCTCTTAAGCTTTTTACTTCCCAGCCTTTCAGTACCATGCCGGCATGAAAATGCTCATGAAGGCTATAGTCATGTCGTGCTTTACGATTAAGTGCGACTGTGCTCATGTGGCAAATAAAATAATTTGAGATTCAAACATTATACGATTAAACTAGCAGAAATAATATAGTTTGTTTAAACCATGGTTTCTTTTCGGCAACATAAAACAGTGCCCTACAGTGCAGAGCAAATGTACGCGTTGGTCAATGATGTTGAATCTTATCCCCAGTTTATCCACTGGTGCGAACAGGTTAATGTGCTTGAGCGTAATGATGAGCAGGTTACTGCCGAGCTAGGTTTTACTTTTGGTCCTGTACGCAACGCATTCACAACGAAAAACACATTAACCCCTTCCCAGAAAATTGAAGTTGAGCTCGTAGCAGGGCCCTTTAAGCACTTACATGGTGTCTGGAACTTTAAGCAAACGCCCAAGGGGTGTGTGGTAACCTTTGCTATAGAGTTTACGTTTGCTTCACGCTTATTTTCCCTCACTCTAGGGCCTGTATTTAAGCCAGCGGTTGCCACACTTATGGATGCGTTCATTGCTCGGGCCGACAAGGTTTTACGATGACAAATATTAGAATAGAAGTTGTCATTGATCAGGCTCCTGGACATCAAGTAAGTAAGCACTGTTCTGTAGCAGAAGGGACTACCATTGTCGATTTGTTGCAGGAGGTATGGTTGCAAGATTCTATAAGTATGTTTGAAGAGCTAAGTTACGGCGTCTATGCAAAAAAAGTGGGTTCAGATTACGTTTTACAAGCTAATGATCGTTTGGAGTTTTATCGGCCGCTTCTCATCGGGCCTAAAGAAGCAAGACGTTTGCGAGCAAAAAAACAGGAAAAAAACAATAGCTCATAGTTCCTGGCGGCGAACTTTTTTCTCAATTTTTACTAGTTTTCTGTCTTTAAAGCTAAGAACTGTTTCGTGAATAGTTTGTTTGTGGTGTTGGCTTTGGGAGGCAATATAGCGCCATTGATTCGTTGTTGTGTTGCCTTGAATAAAAGGCGTTCCTAGAAGCGTGCTGACTTCATCTTGGGTCATTTGTAAATGGAGTTTATTGAGATCAGAGTCACTGATTGATTTACCTTGGTGAATCACTGGGTCGTACATACAAGCTGCTAAGGTAAGTGTCGAGAGAATAAACAATGTTCTAAGGGCGTAAATCACAGTGCTTCCTTGGTGTGGCGAAATTAGATTGTGTCATCGTATTAAAAATAATAAAAAAATACAAGTAGACGCTTGTTCTGTCCGCAAAGGAAATATGAGGTAAAACTAGGAATAAAGCTATAAAAAAGGTACAATAGGTTATGTTAAAGTTATTGCAAATGGTTTGTTAGCGTGCTTGATCAAAATCTCAAAGATAAAGGACTTAAGGTCACCTTGCCACGAATGAAGGTTTTATCCGTCCTTGGTGCTGGGGGAGATGCGCCCCATTTTTCTGCTGAAGAGGTATACAATCAGTTACAATCACAAGGGGAAGAGGTAAGTCTTGCCACTGTCTATCGTGTTCTTACTCAATTTGAGTCGGCAGGCCTTGTGATCCGACATTGCTTTGATGGTGAACGTGCTGTCTATGAGTTAGCAGATGGTGAAAGTCATAATCATATTGTTTGTGTGCATTGTGCTAGTGTAGCTGAGTTTGTGGATGCAAACTTAGCTTCTCATTATCAAGCAATTGCCCAGGAGGCAGGTTATTTGCTGAGCGATCATAATCTTGTCTTGTATGGCGTCTGCGCCAAATGTCGGTAGGTTGTCCGGCCTTTATTTCTATTCATAGCAGTACGCTTGTAGCAACAGCTATTAAGACTGATGTGCTCTATTAATTTGTGTCTAAGATATATCCATAGACTGTTTGTTGTGATTTAGTGGTTTTCACATTGCTCATTGGGATCATTAAAGTTTTTTGTTACGTATCTTCTTAGGCCATAAAGCAAGTAGCCTTAGCAGATATCTTCTGATGGCGCAATGGGCGGGTGTTTGGATAAAAGCTTTTTGGCATGCTCAGTTGAGCTATCATCAAGCTCAATGCCCCCAATGATTCGTGCAATTTCCATGATCCTATCGTCATGATTAAGTGATGTGATGAAAGTGGATGTGCTTGATTTTTCTGCTTGCTTGCGGACTTGGAGATGTTGATGGCCTTGGGCAGCAACCTGGGCAAGGTGGGTAATGCAAATTACTTGGCGTTGGCAGCCTAGGCTATAGAGTTGCTCACCTACCATGGCAGCGGTTTTGCCACTAATGCCCACATCTACCTCATCAAAAATGAGAGTGGCTTGATCATGATCAGACATGAGGCTCAGTTGTAGCGCAAGACTGATACGTGATAGCTCACCGCCAGAGGCGATTTTGTTCATGGGTGCGGGTTCATGGCCAGGATTGGTGGCAATAAGGAAATTAATTTGGTCATAGCCTTCATGACTAAATTGTTCTTCTTGACTACTTAGCTCAATTGTAATGGCTGCCTGTAAAAAGTTGAGTGCCTGCATATTGTGCATCACTTTTTTTTCAAGAGTCGGAATCGCTTCTTTTCTTGCATGAGATAATGCTTTTGCTGCTGCTTTATAGGCTTTGGCTTCTTGTGTCACCGTATTTTCTAGATCTGATAATTGTTGTTGATTATTTTCAAACTGCTGGAGTTCTTCCTGTAGGTATTTTTCCCTGGTTTCGAGTTCTTCTATTGAAACTTGATGCTTACGCGCTAATTGATGCAACATGCCTAGCTCGTCATCAAGTGCTTGCATGGTGGCTGGGTCGTGCTCGGTATTGTTGCGAATTGATTCTAAAATATCATAAGCTTCATGCACCATGGTTGCACCTTGGTCTAGCAAGGCAGAGGCTTCTTTGGCCTCCTCAATGGAAGAGAGGCGTTTATCAAGGTTGTGTTTAAGTTGTGTGATTTTAGGAAGTAATGCATACGTATCTTCACCCTTGATCTGGTGGCATGCTTGTTCACATACAGCGATAATTTCATCTGCTTGGTTCATGCGTTTAAGCATATGATCAATGGAGATAGCATGGCTTTGTTGGCAGTTTACTTCGCCAAGCTCTTCAAGTTGGTAGCGTAATAGCGCCATTTGTTGGCTTTGTTGGGCTTCCTGAGCTTGTAGTTGTTCTAGTTGTTTTTGGCTATGTTGCCAGAGCTGAAAGTGTTCACTGGTAGCTTTTAATAAATCATGATCAATCATTTGGTCAAGCATTTTTCTTTGCTGATTGTTTTTGAGTAGGGCAAATGTGGCATGTTGGCCATGTACATGAATTAAGATTTCTGCAAGACTCTGAATCTGGCTGCGAGTACATGGGCTATGATTAACTCGGTAGCTGTTCTTCTTCTTAGGGTTGGTGTTACGCGTAATAATACAGGTATTGTCCTCGTAGGGAATGCCTGCATCCTCAAGTTGTTGTTGGCCCTCTGGGCAATGTTGCAAATCAAATACTAAGCTGACAATGGTGGGTTGATCAGAGGAATGGGTCCATGTGGTTTTTGCGCCCAAAGCAAAATGAATTGCTTGTATAAGTAATGACTTGCCTGCTCCTGTATCGCCGGTGATGGTCACTAAGCCAGAGGCAAGGTCAATAGCGCACTGATCAATGGTAATAAAGTTTTGAATACTGATATGAGTAAGCATAATCATACAATCTTGTGTAATGCCCTTAGGATGTCACTTAAGTGGGTAAAACGCAAGCTAGGTAAGCGTATTTGACCAGCCAAGCTTTTCACGTAAGGTGGTAAAATAATCACAATGTTGTGGACGAATTAATTTGAGTTTTTGTTTTTTTTCAGTGATATGAATAGATGCGCCTGGTGGAATACAAACCCAAGATTGGCCATCACAAGATAATCTTGCATCCGTTTCATTTTGGATACCCAAATGAATGCGAATGCCACTTTTGCCACTAACAACAATAGGTCGACTTGTGAGAGTGTGAGGAAACATCGGTACTAATGTGACTACATCCAGTGATGGGTGTAGAATAGGCCCGCCACCAGATAAAGCATAGGCTGTTGAGCCTGTTGGTGTGGCAATGATAAGGCCGTCAGCACGTTGTTTGCAAACCATGTGTTCATCAATGAAGGTGTCAAAATCAATCATTTGTGCTTGATCACCTTGTTGAAGTACGATGTCATTCAAGGCTTCTGATTCGAAGAGTTTTTCTCCGTTGTGTTCAACATGAGTGCTCAGTAAAAAACGTTCTTCTAGGCTGTAGTGTCCTGAAAGTGTCTCCACTAGAAGGTCTAAATTGTGTGGGGGGATATCTGTCAAAAAGCCTAGACGGCCACGATTGATGCCAATGATAGGTAATTGATGTTCCATCGCAAGCTTTGCTGCTGTGAGTAGGCTGCCGTCGCCACCTATCACACACACGCAGTCTGCATGTTTGCTAATGTCGGCATGGGCAACTGTTTTAAGTTTAAGGTGATCAAAGATGTCATGGGTTGCTTGCTCAAGTAAGACAGAGAATCCTGCTTGCTCTAGACAATGCGCAGTATCTTGGATTGTTTCCACCAATGGTGAGCGATGTTTTCTTGCTGTGAGCAAGATAGTGTGAAATCCTTTTTTTACCATAGCGCTTACTATAAAAATTTTCTATAACTTTAGCACATAAATCTTTTTTTCGGGTAAATCTTTATCTATTACTTGAAATGAGAGTTATGTGCCCTCATCTACACTTATGAGGTAAACAATACTGTACTTGATGGAGGCACTATGAGTAAAAAAAATGAACACGACCATGTGGACCCAGATCAATTTGCATCTGAAGATGCTGAGTCGAAACAAAAGCGCGCAGCCGATAAAGCACATGAGCCGGTAGTTGAGCCTGATTCATCGCAATCAGACTTGCGTAAAGTCGTACATGATCTTGAGGTGGCACTTAAAGACGCAAAAAACGAGGCCCTTTATCAGCGTGCTGAATGTGAAAATACACGTATTCGCGCGAAACGTGATGTTGAAAATGCCCATCGTTATGGAACAGAAAAATTACTAGCAGAACTCCTGCCTGTGCTTGATAGTTTTGAGCATGGGCTTAACGCAAGTGATAAGCAGGATGACGCAAAAATACAGTCTTTGCATGAAGGTATGGCTCTCACTTATACGATGTTCCTGAAGGCACTTGAAAAATATGGTATCGAGCAGGTTAATCCTATAGGTCAGGACTTTGATGCCAATGTTCATGAGGCGCTTTCAGTCAGAGAAGAGGCAGATCACTCGACAAATACTGTGGTTGAAGTGATGCAAAAAGGCTATTTGCTCAATGACCGTATTGTGCGTCGTGCACTTGTGGTGGTTGCAAAATAAAACGATAGGGGGCTTGAAAAAAGAGTAGAGCATCCCCATATAACAATTGAATGATTAACAAAGAGAGGTTCAACATGCCAGTAATAGGAATTGATTTAGGAACAACAAACTCATGTGTTGCTATTCTTGAGAATGGCACTGCTAATATTATCCCTAATAGTGAAGGGCATCGCACTACGCCATCCATTGTGGCCTACACAGACAATGGCGTGACTGTAGGCAAGCCTGCAAAAGCGCAAGCGGTGACTAATCCAGAGAACACATTAAATGCCATCAAGCGTTTGATTGGTCGGACTTATAAAGATGACGAAGTTCAAAAAGATATTGAGATGGTACCTTATAAAATTGTCAAAGCCGACAATGGTGATGCTTGGGTTGAAGCGCATGGGCAAAAGTACGCGCCTCAGCAAGTTTCAGCAGAAATTCTCATGAAAATGAAAGAAACAGCCGAAAAATATTTAGGTAAACCAGTGACAGAGGCTGTGATCACAGTACCTGCCTATTTCAATGATTCACAGCGTCAGGCCACCAAAGATGCAGGTAAGATTGCAGGTCTTGAGGTTAAGCGTATTATTAACGAGCCAACTGCAGCAGCGATAGCTTACGGATTAGATAAAAAGAAGGGCGATCACAAAGTGGCAGTGTATGATCTTGGTGGTGGAACATTTGATGTTTCTGTGATTGAGATTGTTGATGTTGACGGTGAGCACCAGTTCGAGGTATTGGCAACTAATGGTGACACTTTCTTAGGTGGAGAGGACTTTGATAAGCGTCTGATTGATTACCTTGTGGGTGAGTTTAAAAAAGAGCAAGGCATGGACCTCTACAAAGATCCTGCCGCATTGCAGCGCTTAAAATCAGCCGCAGAGGATGCTAAGATTGCCTTATCTTCATCAGCACAAACGGATATTAACCTACCTTATATTACAGCCGATAGTTCTGGTCCTAAGCATATGAATATGGCTTTGACACGTGCCAAGCTAGAATCATTAGTGGATGACTTGATCACGCGCACCATTAAGCCTTGCAAGCAAGCTGTGGAAGATGCTGGCCTTACTGTAAGTGATATTGATGATATCATTCTTGTGGGTGGGCAAACACGTATGCCGAAGGTACAAGAAGCCGTGAAAAACTTCTTTGGCAAAGATATTCGTCATGATGTCAACCCAGATGAAGCAGTAGCCATGGGTGCTGCTATTCAAGGTGGTGTCCTTTCTGGGGATGTGAAAGATGTTCTACTACTTGACGTTATCCCACTTTCACTTGGTATTGAAACGCAGGGTGAAGTGATGACGCGTCTTATTGAGAAGAATACGACCATCCCAACAAAAACTGCTCAGGTGTTTTCAACGGCAGCGGATAACCAAACTGCTGTGACTGTGCACGTGCTTCAGGGGGAGCGCCAAATGGCTTCAGCTAATAAATCCTTAGGCCGATTTGATCTTGCAGATATCCCACCTGCTCCCAGAGGGATGCCGCAGGTTGAAGTGACGTTTGATATTGATGCCAATGGTATTTTGCATGTTTCTGCTAAAGATAAAGCAACAAACAAAGAGCAATCTATTGTGATTAAGGCCTCTAGTGGATTATCTGACGATGAAGTTGAACAGATGATCAAAGACGCAGAAGCTAACCGCGAGCAAGATCAGAAGTTCCAGGCAAAAGTCGAGGCGAAAAATCAAGCAGAAACGATGATTCATGCCTGCAAGAAATCAATGGATGAGCTTGGTGATGAGCTTGAAGCTGGAGAAAAAACATCTATCGAACAGGCGATTACAGAGCTTGAAGAGGCACTGAAAGGTGATGACGTAGATGCGATTGAAGCTAAAACTAAAGTATTAACAGAAGCTTCGGGCAAAATGGCAGAGCGAGTGTATGCAAAGAAAGGTGCTGAAGGTGGAGCTGAATCTGCGAGTGCCGATGCTGACACTAAGCAAGACGATGTTGTTGATGCTGAGTTTGAAGAAGTAAAAGATGAAGGTGCAAAGTCTTAATTGATTATTGCTTCTTGTTGAGGGCAGGCTCAAGAGCTTGCCCTTGCATTTTGGTAAGTATGGGAAAAAAGCATGTCCAATAAGCAAGATTATTACGAATCCTTGGGTGTCGCACAGGGGGCAGATGATGCGAGTATTAAAAAGGCATATCGTAAGCTTGCTATGAAGTATCATCCTGATCGTAATCCAGGTGATCAAAAGGCTGAGACCAGATTTAAAGAAATCAATGAAGCTTATATGATCCTCTCAGATAAAGATAAACGTCGCCAATACGACCAGTTTGGTCATGCAGGTGTTGATCCATCCATGGGGGGTGGTGCAGGACCTCAAGGCTTTGACTTTGGTGATTTAGGCGATATCTTTGGTAGCGCCTTTGGTGATATTTTCGGTGGAGGTAAGCGTCAAGCTAGAGGTAGTGACCTCATGTACTCTTTAGACTTGAGTCTTGAGCAGGCTGTACACGGCGACCAGGTGACTATACAGATTCCCACATGGTCCACTTGTGGTATTTGTGAGGGTTCAGGTGCGGCTAAGGGCTCCCGTCCTGAAACATGTCCAACGTGTGGGGGAAGTGGACAGGTCACAATACAGCAGGGCTTTTTTGCTGTGCAGCAAACGTGTCCTACATGCCGAGGTCGTGGGCAGATTATCAAAAACCCATGCACTGCATGTCGCGGGGAAGGGCGAGTGCGTGACCAAAAAAATCTTGCTGTGAAAATTCCTGCAGGCATTAACAATGGTGATCGTATCCGATTATCAGGCGAGGGTGAAGCAGGGCCAAGAGGAGCTCAGGCAGGGGATCTGTTCGTTGAGGTTTCTATCAGGCCTCATGCTATTTTTGAGCGCGAGGGTGATCACTTATATTGCGAAGTGCCAATTAATTTTGGTTTGGCCGTATTAGGTGGGGCTATTGAAGTTCCAACTTTGGATGGTAAGGTTAAATTAAAGATTCCTTCAGAGACTCAAAGTGGTCAAATGTTTCGCTTGAGAGGTAAGGGAGTGAAGTCCATGCGCGGAGGGCGTTATGGTGATGTCATGTGCAAGGTAGTAATCGAAACACCAGTGAATCTATCTCGTGCACAGCGAAAATTAGTTGAAGAGCTCCAAGGATCACTAGATTCAAGTGATTATCAGCCTAAAGCTAAGCGCTGGTATGAAGGCGTAAAGGCTTTTTTTGAGACTCGTACCTGAAGATTAAGAAAACATTAATTAAATACTTATTGTACTTTTTGAATGACATAGTGTTGTGATATATTTTTAATATATATCACTTAATCATGTGGTTTGACATGTTACTACAATTTTTTCAAAAATTTTTTCAAAAAAAAGAGCATTTGCGTGGATTATTGACAGAGATGGATTGGTCTCATGGGAGAGACTCTTCTCCTAATGGTTTTCCGTGTGTGAACGGTACTGTGGCTGAGGATAGTCAGCATAAGATAAATGAGGAAAGCCTTACAAGAGCAAAAAAGGTGGAAGAGAGAGAACATCTGATGAATCAGATTACTCATGTTCATAACGTAGAGGCCTGGCGAAAAGATCAAAATGAAAGTCTGCCTAATAACAGAGCCATAGTTCGTGCTTCTGACAGAGCTGTAGTTGAAAGTCTGAAAATTAACCAGAAGCAAAAGAAGGAACATGCAATAGTCAATCAGCTTGTAAGCGAGCACATGAACGAAATTGAAAAAGCTCGTTTTCATAAATCTATTATGAGTCATTTTGGTAAGTATTCCAAGGCCCGAAATACAGTCAATGAATTCAATAAGTTAAAGTATCTTGCAGGCTTAAGTCATGATGAGTTAGAAGACTATGTAAAAGATTTTGATTTAAGGGTTCTCGCTGTAAAAGGTGGTCAAACTTTGGTGCCTTCTTTGTGGCTCTATCTCCCTATTGTTTTATTTTGTCTTACTTTTATCATCTCTGTACCTTTATATCTCGTTGGACAAGGATCTAAGGCTATATACAAACAAAAAGGGCGCTATGAGTATCATGAGAAACTACAAAAGACTAATCCAAAACGTTGGTTCTTGCTCAGGTTTGCGACGAGTCCTCTCTTTATGTTCTTAACTGGTGGCGTATTCTACATTGCATTCAAGTTTCAGCAGTTTTTTCATTATTGTTTTTCACATATTAGTAAGCGCTCTGAATTAAAAGAGAATTATGTCAAATTAGAGAATGAGACAGTCGATCGCATTATCGATAAGGTGTGCCGTATTGATGATGAAAAGGGTGATGATAGAAAGTTTAGGGCTCATGATGGCCAATTATACAAGAATTTTAGAGCACTAAAGCCAGCTTGGTATAGATTGGTTAGCAGCATTACTGGTGGCGCTGGAGATACTCAAGTCATCGTTACGGAAAGAGATGCCTACTTTAGTCAAGATGGTGCATTCCCCTCAATTTATACAACAATATATGCCTATTGGACTCAGTTCACTCTTGTGTTTATTGGTTCCCAAGGTGATCAATATTATCAGAATATGGCATCTGATTGTAGTAAGATCATTGCTAGAAGAAAGGTGTATAACCAGCTTCGAGATCAGGTTAATGCATGGTCTCGAGGTATCCAGCCAAATATAAACAAATTCCATCCTTTTGCATTACATAAAAATCCTTTAACACTCTTGCTACATGGCCTGTGGAATTTTCCTGGTATGATAAGGAGATGGTTAAAACGTCATGGTCAAGATATAGGTGATAGTAAAACAAAGGATACTGATCTAGAGGCTGGCGCTGCTACTGAGTTCGGCCAAGACGATATGTTGCCAGATTCTCAAGTTGATTCTTCTCTCATGTCATGGGAAAAAAACTATAATAATTGGCAAGAACTTTCCTCTATAGCTCGTCTTGTAACTGCTGCGATTGTTCATGAATCTATTGGTATTCGTCAGTTAAGATCCTTGGTAAAATATCTTCCATCGACTGCACCTTGTCCGAATCTTGAGTGTAAACATGCTGATTTTGCTATGATCGACGAGGGTATGTCAAACCAAATGCGTGATCCAAAAGACGGTATGGTTAAGTTGGATCGTCGTGTGGCAAGTCGATTTGTCAATGATACTATTGCCTTGATTGGAAGAGGGAAAAAAGTTCAATTTGATAAGCAAAAAGCAATTAACCTTCTCTATCAAATTTTATATCAATACCCTGAGATGTATACAAGGTTTGTGAACCTAGACGAGCCTCTTGCTACATCGAGTTTATTTCCTTTACCCAAATTATTCAGAGACTTCTTGTCCAGACAGATGGATAATTTGGGGTCAGAGAATAAAGAGGCCGCACTTCTGAAAAAAATGTATCATGAGCCTTATGAATTTTTAAGCGAATTACAAGATCAGGTATGTGACCCTATAGGTTCGCCAGAGGAATCTCTACATAACAAGCTTCTAAGCCCATGGATAGAAAGACAGATCGTTTTGATTCATGATATAGAAAGAATCATGCTTGAGATTGCAGCCTTCCTCGATGCTGTAAACAAAGATTCTGTTTTCATCAACGGAAAAGAGGTTAACAAGTCTGAAGTCAATATTAAGGCCTTAACACAGGACGAAAGAAAGAACAACGTTGCTAACTTTGCGCAAGCTCATGTGGTAGTTACAAAAAATGTACCACAAGTATCTGCAGAGTATAAAAATAAACAACATTATAGGCGTGACAGGCGTGCTCCAGTTGATGCTAATGCTTTAAGAACCCCACTCATATCTACATTGACAGAACATAAGTTTTCTATTTCACTTGCTCCTAATTCGTCTTCTTACCTATTTGAGGAGCTTGATTTTTCTGCTGTTTTAGTGCGCTCAGAAGATTTGGAGCCATTCAGCGAGATAAATGAAGGCTGGGAGTTCCCTGCCACAAGTCAACCCCAGGAGTTAACACAAACATGGTCTGATATGCATAACTTAGACTTTAACTATCGAAATGCATTTTTAGAATCTTTTGATGATGATGATGATGGTGCTGGATTAGAGGATAAATTCGATCAGCTTGATGCTAAATTTTATGTGCAGTTTGAGGATTACTTCAAGAGTTTGCACCATGACGTCCAAATAAATAAAAAGGAATTTAATCAGGCTGTTCAAAAGGCCCTGAGAAATAATCTTCATGTGTTGACTTATGTAAGCAATGAACTGTCATTGCCTCATTATCTTATTGCGCAACGACTTCCATCCGTTGTTTTGGCTTTTGATCCTGAGTTAGTTAAAGAAGGTCGTTTTCTCGTAGACAAGAGTAAAATAGATACCTCATATACTTCGTCAGCAGCCATGAATGACGATGAAAAAAGAGAGAAGCTATTTACTCATTATCAGAAGTCATGCTTAGATTATAATCAAAATACCTTTGAGTCTGAGCTGGCTGGTATTTTACTCCGTGCCCATAGAGAGTCCAATAAACAAAGCGCTCAGAATGATAAAAATGAATGCATATTAATTCAGGAGTTTTTGTTTCGTTCATTAACTATGTTAATCACAAAGTATACAGAGGTGAATTCTGATGATCGTAAAACAGTAGAAGCTTTCATTAAGCTTGTTAAGCGTCCACAATATGATAAAGATGCTGTAACTGTCTACAATGATATTTTTAGGCTAGTCAAAAATAGAGTTGCCGTAGTTGAAGAAGAAGCTCAGAAAACCCAGTCTATGCACTATGTTCAAAGGCTTATAGTTAAATTACCTACTGCTGATCTTAGTTTTAATGGTTGGCCTCACTGCCAAGTAGACGAACATGCGGCCTATCTGTTAACAGACGAACTGAAAGACAATGCCCAGGCGTTTGATAGCAGTAAGGCGTTTAAGGCCGTAAGTATAATACCGGAGGAAATAAAATATCCTAACGATGCTTCTTTTTCAGATTTTAAAAAGGCCTGGTCAACGCTTCTAAACGAGACAGAGTTTACAGATCAATTTTTAGTTAAAAGGTTTTATTTTCTTCATTTGGGTGATAAGACACGGCTTAAGGATTGTTTTAAAAGGTTTCCATGTGATCGCTATTTTATTGAACAGCTCGATGATTGGCTTTTAACTGAGATTAGCGATGAGTCTGGAAATACTGATAGATATAAGTATCTAATAGCGGTAAAAACTTATGTTGATTACACAAAAAAGGAATGGTGGCCAACATACCGTCCTAATAGCCTTGATATTCCTCAAAGCTATTGTACACGTCTCAACTCCGGAGATAATATTTCCCCAGCTGCCTTACATGAACTCAAGAAATCGCATCCAGACAATGTCAAATTTACTAAAGATTCACCCATGCCAGGCATAACAGCAAAAATGTTTAACAATGGCGTTCGCTCAAAAGCACTAATGGAAGCTACTCGATACGTTGAAGAGTTTGAAAAATTAGCTAATACTACTGTTTATGGTGTAGAAAATGGTGAAAAACTGAGTGCAAATGATCCACTGCCTAAAGCTATCCTACTTGGTCCAAGACCGTTTGAGTCATTAGCGGATGATCATGTGAATGAAGTAAAACTAGTTCTTAGTATTCGTGAGTCTCGACCACTAGAAGAAGATGTGCGTACAACATTAAAAAGCTTGCTTGGTACTGATGCTAGTCGCTTTGAGAAACTGTATAAAGTACTATTTGAATACGACGAATATGATCAAGGTTATCTTGATGCATGGAAAGACTACAGAGATTTACTACGTGGTTTCTTGCAACGCCATGCAGAATCTAATTCCACTGATAGCTCTGGTTTTGTTGAGACTATAAATAACCATCTTGGTGAGACTACTCTTAAG
>JBDOIW010000078.1:0-6720 GCA_047404175.1 Legionellales bacterium
GATCAGTAAGATTCAAAAAAAGTCAATGGAATTATTGGTTTGCAAGTTTTTAAAGAGTCAATGCTATCGGTGATTAAGCGTATTGCTGTGATCACTGCAGGGATGTGTTTAGTCATTGGTTTTCTTATTAGTTTTGATGCAGCAAAAGCCTTTCTTTGGGGAGGCTTTGTTTGGGCGTTAAGCCAATGGTTTATGGCGATTAAAATGGCTAAAAGCATACGGCCTAGTCAACCCAAACAGATGCTCGCTTCTTTCTATGCAAATCAATCTATCAAAATCATTGCTGTAGCGATTATTTTGGCAATTTGTGGTACATTTTTGATCAAACATGTGTTATGGTTGTTCGCAGGATATTTGTTTTCACAATTCAGTTTGTTGGTGATCAAGCCACAAACCGCTTAACTGACAAGGTTTAAACATGGCCGGAGAGATGACATCTTCAGAATATTTGCAGCACCATTTGACACATTGGGCGCATAATCTTTCTCCTCATTCTGGCTCCGACTTTTGGACTCTGCATATTGATACTCTCGCGGTGTCTTGGGTCGTGGGCTTGCTTTTTCTCTTTGTTTTTCGTCGAGTTGCCGTGGGAATGCGTCTTGAAAACCCTGGCAGGCTACAAGTATTCATCGAAATGATTGTAGGTTTCGTCGATAGCACCGTCAAAGAGAGTTTTCGCGGTAAAAGCCCACTGATTGCACCCTTATCGCTGACCATTTTTGTTTGGGTGTTCCTGATGAACTTTATGGACCTCATTCCTGTTGACTTGATCCCCAAGATTCTCTCTTGGTTTGGTGTGCACTATTTCAAAGCAGTTCCTACTGCAGATCCTAATGCAACATTCGGTATGTCATTCGCAGTGCTTTTTCTTATTATCGGTTACAATCTCAAGATGAAAGGAGGCTTTGGCCTGCTTAAAGAGATGTTTACAGCACCATTTGGTCAAGGTACGCCCTTTGTCTGGGTGCTTTTCCCGATTAACTTTGGTTTTCGTGTCTTAGAAGAAGCCGTGAAGCCCATGTCACTTTCACTTAGGTTGTTTGGTAATTTATTTGCAGGAGAGCTTATCTTTCTGCTTATTGCTATGCTGCCTTGGTGGATTCAGTGGTCGCTGGGGGGAATATGGGCTATTTTCCATATTCTGGTAATAACAATTCAGGCCTACATCTTTATGATGTTGACTATTATTTATTTGAGTATGGCTAGTGAGTCACACTAGTTAATTTCGTAAACCTAAGAAAGAGGGTATAAAAAATGGAAATGACAGTTGTTCAACACGTTGCAGATCTTCAGGTTGCAACAGCATTTGCGGTTAGTCTACTAGTAGGACTTGCAGCGTTTGGTACGGCGATTGGTTTTGGTATGTTAGGCGGTAAGTTTTTGGAAGGTATTTCTCGTCAGCCAGAGCTTGCAGGTATGTTAACTGGGCGCATGTTCTTGATGGCAGGTCTGTTAGATGCGTTTTCTGCGATTGCCATTGCGGTTGGTTTGATGCTTTTGTTTGGTGGAGAAAACCCACTTCTTGGTGCTATCCTTAAGTATGCTGCTAGCTAATTAACTATTGAATTCAGGGGTAAGTTGTGGATATTAACGTCACGCTATTTGGACAAATGCTAACCTTTTTAGTATTTGTTTTGTTTACTATGCGTTATGTGTGGCCCCCCATCACAGAGGCCATCAAAGCGCGTGAAGAAGAAATTGCCAACGGTTTAGCAAAAGGTAAGCAAGGAGAAGAAGATCTTCGTTTAGCCAAAGAAAAGGCTGTGGAGATTCTAAAGCAAGCTAAAGAGGATGCTAGTGCTCTATTAGATCAAGCGCATCTTCGCTCAGAGAACTTACTCAAAGAAGCTAAAAATCAAGCAGCAGACGATTCTAGCCGCATGTTAAAAGCTTCAGAAGAGCAGGTCGAACAAATGGTGCGTAAAGCACGCGATGGTATTCAAGAAGAAGTGATTCAGGTGTCATCAGCATTGGTTGAAAAAGTGCTTAGAGGGCTTGATGAAAGTCAACAGCAAGCCTTGATTAACCAGGTGATTGATCAAGAAGGAGCGTCATAATGACGGAGCAAATTGCTAAAATTTACGCAAAAGCTGCTTTTGAGTATGCAGAAAAAGCGGGCAATTTAGCTGATTGGACACAATTCTTAGAAAAAGCTGCTAGTTTATTTTCAGATAACACTATGCAGCGTATTTTAGCTTCCGGCTTTCACAAGCAAAGAGAACTTCTAGATGCCTTCGATCATATAGTAGAAGGTCAGTCTGAGCCGATGAATCATCTCTTGTGGCTTATGGCAGAACGAAGTCGCTTGGCTTTTTTGCCGCAGGTTTATGAGGCGTTCTTGGCTGAGAAATATAATCACGAAGGGCATCTTGAAGGAGAAGTTTTATCTGTGATTCCTCTTAGCGAAGGCCAGAGGTTAGCACTTTCGGCAGGATTAGGGAAAAAAATGGGCGCTAACGTGGCTCTATCCAATACTATCGATACACGTATTCTTGGTGGCTTACTTATTCGCTTGGGAGATCAAGTGATTGACCGCTCACTTAAGGGACAACTTAATCGCTTACAAAAAACTATGTATAAGGGTGTATAGAAATGACAAAACACATCCCTGCAGTGATCACAGCAATACGCTTAATCACCGATAGCATTGACTCTTTAAAAACTTGCAAACCAATAATTCCATTGACTTTTTTTGAATCTTACTGATCTGACAACAAAAAAGCAAGCTTAAACCTTATTGACACCATGGTTTGCGGCCTAAATCGACTCAAGGATTAAGAGGTATGGGCATGAAGGAGCACTTGAAACTTATACCGCACAAACACCAGATCAATATCCAATACTAAACTTAGCATCTCTTTGATCACATAGGGGCCGCTGCAGCAGAACCAGAAGCCTCTCCTGATTAAATCTTAGGCTTGTCCATGTGGACTTCAATGATCTTATTGATATCTTTTTTGTCACCACTCTTAACGAAAAACCAGCTGATATTTTGAAGTACCTCTAAAGGCATTCTACCAAGATGACATGGCTCTACTGCATCCTCACCTATGGTAAGCGCGCCCTCTTTGTTAAGATGACTATCAGCTGTTCGTTTTGCTTGTCCAATCTTAACGAAAAACCAGCTGATATTTTGAAGTACCTCTAAAGGCATTCTACCAAGATGACATGGCTCTACTGCATCCTCACCTATGGTAAGCGCGCCCTCTTTGTTAAGATGACTATCAGCTGTTCGTTTTGCTTGTCCAAGTAATCGCCCTAAACTTCTTAGCTTAGGAACTTGAATCAATTCATCTAGCTTGTTCTTGAACCCCTCTAAATCTTTACACTCTAGCAATAATCTCAAAGGACTTTCTTCAGAACTTACACCTTTAATCGTGGGATGTAGATCATCTAAAGTATAACGCCATCGCAGACTAAGCTGCCCTTCATCATCTCTCTGGAAAAGATGGCGTACAAGTTTCAGCTTACTGTCCAAAGGTGAGGCTGCCATGATCCTAGCAAATTCGTAACCGTCTCTCACCAAACGCGCCCATTCGCCCTCTTGGTTTAAAAGATAATCGACTAATCTAAGCTGACTGTCACGAGGTGAGGATTCCATGATACTAGCAAATTTCCAATAGATTTTCACCAAACGCGCCCATTCGCCCTCTTGGTTTAAAAGATAATCGACTAATCTAAGCTGACTGTCACGAGGTGAGACTTCCATGATACTAGCAAATTCGTAACCGTCTCTCACCAAACGCGCCCACTCGCCAGGCATATGCTCAAGACGATTCAAGATAAGATGCTGTTTTGCAACAGAACAAGAAGTCCATAAAGACATAAAATCATCAAAGCTTGATATTGCTTGAGAAAAGGCCTCTTGTGAGCTCAAAATCACTACCAACTGATCTTGTCTCTTGTCAGCTCTCTTGTCAGCGCTTAACGCCTTAAATATTCTCTTAAATATTCTTGAATCAAATTTCATATCTTATACCTCTAATGACAACCTACTGCACATAACTTAAAAACTAACAATATCATACCAAAAAAACATTAATATCAACTTAATAGTCATCATAATATTGGCACAAATCACATAAAATCATTGACCGCTAGTCGTATTGAAAGCTCTTATCTCTATGATGGTCTTCTCATAAATCTTGAAGCTTCCTCTTCTCGTTTGAGGCTGGAATGTTCATAACCTGCAGCATGAACAGAAATTTTGGATAAAAGCTCTGCAGGCAAAAACCCTAGCAAACATGCCTCCTCATTTAGCTCTGTTGCTAGTGCTTCAGACTCACCTTCTATTTGATCACATAGAGGCTTCTAGAGAAGAACTGGAACTGGAACTGGAACTCAAAGCTTCTACTGATTCAACTGTAGGCTTACCCAAATGGGTCTCAATGATCTCGTTAACGTCTTTGTTTGCAATATTAGGAGCTGCAAAGCTCCCTATATGTTGAAGTACCTCTAAAGGCATGCTACCAAGATGACATGGCTCTACTACATCCTCACCTATAGCAAGCGCACCCTCTTCGTTAGAACTATCAGCTGTTCGTTTTGCCTGGCCAAATAATCGCCCTAATCTTTTAAGTTCAGGAACTTGAATAAGTTTATCTAGCTTTCTTTTAAACTCCTCTATATTTGTACACTCTTGCAATGATCTTAAAGGATTTCCTTCAGAACTTACTCTTTTAATAATGAGGGCATGTAGATGATCTAAAGTACGATACAGTCGCAAACTAAGCTGTCCTTTATCGTCTTTCTGGAAAAGGTGGCGCAGATGCTTTAACTGACTGTTCAAAGGTAAGACCTTCATAAGAGTAGCAAATCCGCAAGCATCTTCAACCAAACGCTCCCACTCGCCTTCCTGAGTCAGCAATCGATTCATCATTTGCTCTTTAACTTGCTCAGGGACTACTTCAACGATCATAAAAAAATGGTCAGCATCTGTACCCAAAGGCTTCCACTCGCCTTCCTGAGTCAGCAATCGATTCACCATTTGCTCTTTAACTTGCTCGGGGACTACTTTCATAAGCCTAGCAAGAGCGTTAATACTATCAACTAAACGCTTCCATTCGTCTTCCTGAGTCAGCAATCGATTCATCATTTGCTCTTTAACTTGCTCGGGGACTACTTCCATAAGGCTAGCAAAATGGTAAACACTCCTAACTAAACGCTTCCATTCGTCTTCCTGAGTCAGCAATCGATTCATCATTTGCTCTTTAACTTGCTCGGGGACTACTTCCATAAGCCTAGAAAAATGGTAAAAACTCCTAACTAAACGCTTCCATTCGCCTTCCTGAGTCAGCAATCGCTCAAACATTTGCTGCTGCATTTCGGCAGGGACTACAACCAAACGATTAAATACCAGATGCAACTCAGGCAACTGACTAACTTTTAGCAAGCTTATGAAAATGTCTAGAGAGGGAAACGCCTCTGAAAATGCCTCTCGTGAGCCTAACAGCTCTACCAATTGATCTTGCCTCTCTGCATCACTTAATGTTTGGAATATAATTGAATCAAATTTCATATCTTATACCTCTAATGACAACCTACTGCACATAACTTAAAAATTAATATCACTATACACAAAAAATCATTAATATCAACTTAATAGTCATCATAGTATTGGCATAATTTCACAATAAATCAGCTAGAATCATTGACCTCTAGTCGCATTGAAAGCTCTTACCTCAATGATGGTCTTCTCATAAATCTTGAAGCTTCCTCTTCTTGTTTCAGGCTGGAATGTTCATAACCTGCAGCATGAACAGAAATTTTGGATAAAAGCTCTGCAGGCAAAAACCCTAGCAAACATGCCTCCTCATTTAGCTCTGTTGCTAGTGCTTCAGACTCACCTTCTATTTGATCACATAGAGGCTTCTAGAGAAGAACTGGAACTGGAACTGGAACTCAAAGCCTCTACTGATTCAATCTTAGGCTTATCTAAATGGGTCTCAATGATCTCGTTAACGTCTTTGTTTGCAAGACTAGGAGCTGCAAAGCTCCCTATTCGTTGAAGTATCTCTAATGGCATTCTACTAAGAGGACATTGATCTTCTGATCGTATTGCCTGACCTAATAATCGCCCTAATCTTCTTGGTTCACAAATCTTAAGCTCTGAAATAGCTTCATGTAACTTATTCTTGAATTGCTCTAAATCTGTACACTCTCGCAATAATCTCAAAGGACTTTCTTCAGAACTTACACCTTTAATCCAAGAAGTCCATCTGGCATGTAGATCATCTAAAGTATAACGCCATCGCAGACTAAGCTGCCCTTCATCATCTCTCTGGAAAAGATGGCGTACAAGTTTCAGCTTACTGTCCAAAGGTGAGGCTGCCATGATCCTAGCAAAGTCGTGAGAGTATATCACCAAACGCGCCCATTCGCCCTCTTGGTTTAAAAGATAATCGACTAATCTAAGCCGACTGTCACGAGGTGAGACTTCCATGATCCTAGCAAATTTGTAACCGTCTCTCACCAAACGCGCCCATTCGCCCTCTTGGTTTAAAAGATAATCGACTAATCTAAGCTGACTGTCACGAGGTGAGGCTTCCATGATCCTAGCAAAATCGAAACCGTCTCTCACCAAACGCGCCCATTCGCCTTCTTTAGTCAGCAGTTGATTCATCATTTGCTGTTGCATTTCGGCAGGGACTGCTTTCATAACCCAAGCAAAATTGTAAGCACTGTCGGCCAAACGCGCCCACTCGCCTTCATGAGTCAGCA
>JBDOIW010000079.1:0-1044 GCA_047404175.1 Legionellales bacterium
GCAGAAGCAGAGGTTAAAAAAAAGGTCTACAGGGATAACACAGCCTGAGGCAATGGTACGCAACGAATCATCCTGTTGGTAAATTAAAAGGAGCAAAAGTCCTTGCACAGGTTAAAAAAAAGGTCTACAGGGATAACACAGCCTGAGGCAATGGTACGCAACGAATCATCCTGTTGGTAAATTAAAAGGAAGCAAAAGTCCTTGCACAGGTTAAAAAAAAGGACTACAGGACTCCAGTCATTGAAACTACCTACTCGTGCATACACCTGCCCTGCATGCCTGCCGGTTGGAAATGTCGAGCTCGTCAAGAATGAACCTGTATGGTCAATAGCTACAATGATTTCATAGTACTAAGAAACCCTAACCCTATATCTTGCTTCTTTTTTATTACCAAATCGGAGCAAGCTCGCTCATTGCTTCATTTTAACCACTTACATAAACTTGCCCTGCTATTATTTAGCTACTCGTAGTTATTAATGCGCGCTCTGGTCACTTTGTATGCCCTACAAGCAAAGACTGCGCACGTGGTGAACACGAGCTTAGTAATGATAGTTCCAGAATATGTTTGTGATATATAGGAATTTTTGTGCTATTAAACCCTGAAGTTAAATTACCCTGATTTAGCTAAGGATAACTTAGGTTTAAACTCCTCAGCAACGGTATTTTGCTGACATGACGGGGCCCCGTCATTTTTAGATTTTTTCCCTGTCAATGACTATAACCCTACTCTAAGGGGTGTTCTAGTCAGAGTAATCTCAATTAAACTTTGCACACGACATCGATATCAATTAGATCATGTATTTATATATCATGTGTTTCTTACGACGCGACCATCTTTGCACATCACAAGTTCACGGCAGCATTTGACTAACATGGCATCAATAAATGAACTAACTCTACACTCGGCAAGCTCGCAAGTGTGCTTCGTTTGATTTTATTGGATGAGGTCAGCACACAATCTTTGAACCGTCAAAGAAGTCCGTTCCGGCCTGCACCCAAGGGTAATCCTGCTGCAGTTCAGCAACGCGGGCGCACTGCTCGGCT
>JBDOIW010000080.1:0-7142 GCA_047404175.1 Legionellales bacterium
TTACTCCCATAAAGCCTAAGGCGTCCTTTTCTCGTTTGAGGCTGGAATGTTCGTAACCTGCAGCATGAACAGAAATTTTGGATAAAAGCTCTAAAGGCAAAGATCCCAGCAAGCGTGCCCCCTCATTTACCTCTGTTGCTGCTGCTATTGCTTCAGACTTAGCTCCTCTTTGATCACATAGTGGCTACTGCAGCAGAACCAGAAGCCTCTCTTGATTCAATCTTAGGCTTATCCAAGTGAGCTGAAATAATACTATTAACATCTTGGTTTGCAAGACAAGGAGCTGCAAAGCTTCCTATACATTGAAGTATCTCTAAAGGCATTCTACCAAGATGACATTGATCCTGTGATCGTATTGCCTGGCCAAATAATCGCCCTAATCTTTTAAGTTCAGGAACTTGAATAAGTTTATCTAGCTTTCTTTTAAACTCCTCTATATCTGTACACTCTTGCAATGATTCTAAAGGATTTCTATTAGTGCCGATTAGAGAAGGATTGCCATAAATACCGACCGAATCCGTATAAAATTTTATGGTACTTAGATCGTCGAGGCCGCGGCGGTGAGGTACTGCACTATCTTCAATAAGGCAATGAATAAGCTTTGCCCCCATAAAACAAGACGAGTAACGCAAGATCTCTCTCAAGTTGTATACGGCATTACGACCATAATAGGAAAATTTTTCCAATTGCCCCTTTTGGGCTAGACGATCTATCATTCTATGCCTATAAGCCTCTGATGAAAATTTCATAATCGTGTGAACATTGTTATACCCTTGGTAGGCATTCGTATTGACCAAACGCGCCCACTCACCTTCCTGAGTCAGCAATCGGTCAATCATTTGCTGTTGCATTCCGGCAGGGACTACTTCCATAACGCTTACAAAATTGTAACCTTCTTTTACCAAACGCTCCCACTCGCCTTCCTGAGTCAGCAATCGCTCAAACATTTGCTGTTTAGATTGCTCAGGGGCTACTTTATAGATTCTAGAGAAATGTGCCGTATATGGGACCAAAAGCCGCCATTGGCCGTCTTGACTTAATAAATAATCTATAAGCCTTTCCTTACAAGACTCTGATGAAACTTTCATAACCTCGACAAGACAAGATGTGGAACGTAACAAACGCTGCCACTCACCCTCTTGACTTAATAAATAATCTATAAGCCTTTCCTTACAAGACTCTGATGAAACTTTCATAACCTCGACAAGACAATAATTATTGTGAATACTTAAGGTCGCTAATAAACGATCAACAAGTTTTTCCTTATTTTCTTCTGAAGAGTACGACATGATGTTTGTAAAATTTGATAGGTATTTAAACTCAAACGTCCAGAAATCATCTTGCTCCAATAATTGCTTTATCATCTCGTCTTTCAAATCTTCTGGACCTAGGCGATATTGATTCAAAAAATCCTTCCGAGATGGCACTAAAGCTAAACGTTGGAACAAAGCTTTAGACTTAGATAATTGGTTTTTCATCCTCTGTCGCTTCCAAGCATAGTATGCACCTGTTAATCTGAATCCACCATTCAATGAACACTTGGTAAATAGGTCTAAGTCAAAAGGTATAGACGCACGCTTTGCATCTTTAAATGCAAATAAAAACGGACCCAAAAGGATCAGGACTGGGTGCACAACAAAATAGATAATCGCCAACAAAGGGGGAGCAAATACAAACCTGAGTAAACGCAAACGACCAGACAGAAATCGCTTTGAGAACTTAAATATCAATAAATTAAAGTGATGATGCTGATGGTCCCAAATTCTAGAAACTTCACCACTTGTAGAAAACTCTGTACTATCTTGGTCGTTGTGAATAAACCAAGGTTGGTAATGATTACCATCAGGATCATATGTTATTTCAAAAATTCTAGCAATGGAAATGGGCAAATGGAAAAAAATGAGATATAGAGGAAATATTAATAATGGTACTGATTGAATTACAAAAGTTTTTTACTGCTGCATAGATAAAAATATCAAAAAAACGTTCAGCATAATATCTAACTGCATACAGCTTAGTACGAAGACTCTCTTTTTTTTGTGTGTAAGCATCTAACATAAAAGCTACCACAGTCTTAAAACAGTGCGCTTATTATCCCCAAAAAACCTTAAATAAAAATTAAAAAACCAAAAACAGCATCTTAATGCAATTCTTCTCATGCGAAAAACAACAATGTTATGCGAAGGAACCCTTAACGACTCACTAAAAGACCATCACTGAACAAGCTAGCAATATCTACCTACTTAGCTACAGATCGATTCCCAACACTAGACTTAGCTTCTCTTTGATCACATGGGGGGTGCTGAAGAAGAAGAAGAAGAACCAGAAGCCTCTCTTGATTCAATCTTAGGCTTATCCAAGTGAGCTGAAATAATACTATTAACATCTTGGTTTGCAAGACAAGGAGCTGCAAAGCTTCCTATACGTTGAAGTATCTCTAAAGGCATTCTACCAAGATGACGTTGATCTGCTGTATCTTCACTCACAGTAGACACCTCCTCTTTGTTAGATTGACCTGATATACCCTCACCAAAAGCTACTGCTTTTTTATTGATAACAGGGTCAGCAACTGTTCGCTGTGCCTGGCCAAATAATCGCCCTAAATTTCTAAGAGCTGGGGTATGGATCATTACATCAAGCTTGTTCTTGAACTCCTCTAAATCCTTACACTCTTGCAATGATTCTAAAGGATTTCTATTAGTGCCGACTAGAGAAGAATTGCCATGAATACCGATAGAACGCGTATAAAATTTTATGGCACTTAGAATGCTAAAACATAATAATATGATACAAAAAAACCTTAATATTTGATTAAAAAGTGACCTGGTTTTAAGATTTCCCTAGCAGGGTTTAAAGGTGTCCTAAACCTCTACACCAGTAGAAAAACACTCAGTGACTATGTAAAGAATAATCATACAAACACCAAAAGTATGAGTATTAAACCAAAATCAGATATGATTACCAGACATATTTTTATCTGAGAACTTCAAAATTTCACCATTAACATCTAGTACCAGCATTGTTTAGTTAATTATCATTGAATAGATATCGACAGATAAAATCCCTTTACATCTTGCATTACACAAAAAACTCACCTAGTCTCTGAGTATATCTAACTATCAGAGTGCCCTCGATGAACCTATTCAAAGTCACCCATAGTTTTTTAATCTCTACATGGCTTGTCATCAAAATCATTGTGATGCATCATCTCAAAAAATCAAGCATCCAAGAACAAGACCCTCATATTGAGCACTGGGCAAAACGCTTAATTCATATCGCACAAGTTGACCTTACACTGAATAAGCCGAAGGAAAACTCAACTAGTATTGTTATGTGTAACCACGCGAGTCTCTACGATATACCTCTTAGTTACCTTGCTTTTCCCAATGCAATGCGCATGTTTGGTAAACAAGAGTTATTTAATCTTCCTCTTTGGGGGAAAGCAATGGTCTATGCCAATCACCTCCCTTTGGATCGTAAAAATGCCAGAGCTGCAAAAAAAAGTTTAGATAAAGCAAAAAATGCGCTTAATCAAGGCACTTCTCTTTGGATTGCTCCAGAGGGAACTCGATCAGTTGACGGTCAGCTACAAGCTTTTAAATCTGGCGGTTTTAAGCTTGCATGGGAAACTAAAACTCCCATCACATGTCTACTTATTCACAATGCACATGCTATTGTCACGAAACACTCGTTTCAGATCAATTTAAAACAAAAAGTTTCCGTCAAAGTTGGTAAAGTTTTTCACCCCAATGACTACACGTCCATGCATGA
Organism: Legionellales bacterium; assembly: GCA_047404175.1. Lineage (GTDB taxonomy): Bacteria > Pseudomonadota > Gammaproteobacteria > M30B25 > M30B25 > M30B25. The sequence continues at coordinate 3,772 of JBDOIW010000080.1, forward strand.
ACTCAAAGATGCTGTCTTTGAGTATTTTAAGGTCGAGCTAAATCAGTGATGAAATGCATCTTGAAAGATTAACTTTCAACCTAAAAAGTTATGGTAATAAATAGGTTAAGTGTTTGTGAGTCATCTTACGTGAAACTAACCATACTTTTTCTGTAAATCTTCACAACCAGATTCTTCTTGAGACGTACCGCCAGGTGCATCAAAAAAACTGTTACCACTGCATGGTATTGCAGGCAAGGAACAACCTGCTGTAGTATCTGCAGACATACCGAGTATATTATTATAAGCAACCACAAACACATGATTGCCAGGCAGCTTATCTCGGCACATTGATCCTGTGGTAGGTTTTTGTTGTGTAAGATGCCATTGATTATGCTGGAGTACTAAGTAAAAATCAGTCCCAAATTGAAATGGTTTTCCCGTGATACAATCATATTTTGGAAGTGTTAGAGTCTCGTCATTAAAGGACACACTATTGACGGGAAGAATCTCTTCAGAAATGATACCAGCTCTGCTTAATGGGCAAAAAGGTATTCCTCGATCAAATAAATCGACACCTCCCGTACTATTCAAAAGAGACCAAGTTGATGATGGTAAAACAGAAGGGACTCCATCCAAGGAATCTTGAGTGATAGGGCATCGACCAATCTCTTCTTTAGCGCGATAAACATAAAACTTTTCTTGAAGCTCATTATACATCTTATGAAGCTCCTCAATGTTGATATTAGATACTTTTGATTGGCCGTTATCGCGTAAAAGATATTCAACAAGCTTATAACAAGTTAATTGATCTCTACCTGGATAGTGAAGAAACCTAAAAATTTTTTTATAATAATGATAGTCAAACTTTACACTTCGACCTTCAGCAAGATACACACTCGCCATAGTAATCTTTTGAGACAAATCCGTGTTTTCATATTGATTAAAACGAAGAGCTTTTTTTCTTGCATCTTTGTAAGCAAAAACAAAAGTACCAAGAATAATTTGTAGAGGCATCACAACAAAAAAGGCTATTGTCAGCATTAGAAAAACAATACATAGACGCAACACACTAAAAAAACGGGGTAAGTATTTATCTGAAAACTTCAGAATCCATAGAAGTGGGTATGTATTTCTAACAATCCATGATTTTTTACCTGATGTAGATAAGATATCCTCATGCTGTCTCTGTAATGCATCATAAATCGTTCCAGATCTTAAGGCCTCTACCCTAGCACACAATAAGAAAACCATCATGATGAGAATTTGTATAGGCAAAAAAGGTAAACTAATAGCCTCTTTAAAGAAAGTCATTGATCCAGAAGAAATAGCCAACAGTAGTGTTAATAACCTAAGCTCTAAAGAATGCCTAACACCATATAAAATTTTTTGTGTCTTGGTCATGCAAAGCTTATTAAAAACATTTAAAAAAATATCACATGAAAAAACAGAAAAAGCAAGGTGTCACAATCCCTTTCAAATATAAAGTTTCTGTGACATTTTTATTTTTTATCATACTTTTTCCACATACCGGTCTACAAATGAATTAAATAAAGGACAAATACTCACTTGAATAAAAAATGTAGTTAACTACTGCTCAATCTGAGCAAGCAGACGCTCTAGATCTTCAAGATCTTTATAGTGCAATGTAATTTTGCCGCGCCCTTTTGTATTATGCTTCACCGTCACTTTTGTTCCCATACGATGAGCTAAATGCTCCTCTAAACGAACCAAATCTGGATCACGTTGGCGCTTATATGCCTTGGCTTCCTCGATATTACCTTCTTTTGCTTGAGCCGCTAAACGTTCAACTTCCCTTACCGAAAGACCTTCGTCCATGATTTTTTTTGCTAGCTCACATTGCTGCTCATCACTCAAGCCGAGCAGTGCCCTAGCATGCCCCATATCAAGGTTTCCCTGAGAAAGCATCTGCTTAACGACGTCAGTAAGGGACATAAGACGTAAGAAGTTAGAAACACTCGTACGAGACCGGCCAATACATTGGCCCACTTGCTCGTGAGTTAAACCAAATTCATTAACAAGACGATCTAAGGCATGAGCTTCTTCCATGGCATTTAAGTTTTCACGTTGAATATTCTCGATCAAGGCTACAACCATAGCTGCTTGATCTTCAACTTGCTTAATGACAACTGGTACTTCTAGTAATCCTGCCATCTTAGCAGCACGCCAGCGTCTCTCACCGGCTATAATTTCATATTGATCATGTCCCTCAGGAGCAACGCCTACTTTTCTCACAAGAAGTGGCTGTATCACACCTTGCTCAGCGATTGAGTTTGAGAGCTGTTCAAGTAAATCAGGGTTCATTTCTTTACGAGGCTGGTACTCGCCAGGCTGTAAGTGTTCAGTGGCTAAGTTACAAAGTTGTCCTTCTACAGAAGGTTTTGCGCCATGGTCGAACTCAGTCAGCAGCTGATCTAAACCAAGATCGTTTAGTCCTCGTCCTAAGCCACGTTTTTTTAGAATCATAGTGATCTCCAATCTTCTTTATTAGGCTGCCTCAACTGGCATTTTTTGCTTGCGAACAATTTCAGAAGCCAGTGCTAAGTAAGCAGCGGCGCCCTGTGAACGCTTATCATAAGTTAATACGGGTAAGCCATGACTTGGCGCCTCAGCCAAACGCACATTTCTGGGCACAACTGTATGATACACAGTTTCAGGAAAGTGTCGCTGTAGCTGATCAGAAACTTCAATAGTCAATCGATTTCGGCCATCATACATGGTGCGCAATAGCCCCTCGATACAAAGAGCAGGATTTCCTGAACGTCTAATTCTCTCAATAGTATTCAAGAGCCCTGTTAAGCCCTCTAAGGAATAGTATTCACACTGAACAGGAATGAGGACTGAGTGAGCAGCGATAAGCGCATTCACCGTTAAAATATTAAGTGATGGAGGGCAATCAATGAGAATAAAATCATATTGTTCTCGCACCATGGACAATATCTTTTTTAGCACATATTCTCTGCGGTCTAGTTTTAGCATTTGTAACTCAGCTGCAATCAAATCTGAATTAGAACACAAACAATCGAAACCATGTTCAGTAGCAACTAATGCATCTTTAACCTCTTCACGTTGCAATAAGATATGATCGAGAGTAATGATATTTTCACGGGTATCGATGCCGCAGCCCACAGAGGCATTGCCTTGTGGATCAAGATCGACCAATAACACACGTTTTTTCATTGCCGCAAGAGATGCGCAAAGGTTTACACAGGTGGTTGTTTTACCAACTCCCCCCTTTTGATTAGCAATCGCTATAATTTTTGCAGACATGGCAAATCCTTGGCCTTATTGTTTCTTTTTCGGTGACTAGTTTTTTTTCTAAGAGCAATTTTGTGTCCCCAGTGCATATACCTAGTAGTGACGCAAAGAAA
>JBDOIW010000081.1:0-2149 GCA_047404175.1 Legionellales bacterium
GATCTATGTTGTAGATAGAACTATTGCTGAGCTATATTTGATATAGCGTTCGCTGATATCAAGCTTATTGAACTATTTCTGCAGGATTTACTTATGAAAAACAAGCATTACTCTAGGTCTTCAGGGACTGAAGTTGTTTTTGATAAGTGTCCAGACTTGCTTGACCTTGTTCAAGCTTATCCTTTGCTTCTTGAACAACCTCGGTAGGTGCATGGTCTGTGAAGCGAGAATTAGCTAGCTTTTTACTTAGCTGCTCTAGATGCTTAGCCTCTTTATCAATGAGGCGTTCTAAGCGTTTAATCTCATTGTCTGCATTAAAGTGACTTGATCTTGGTATAGAAGCAACCATGCCATCAATAGAAACTTTAAGTGCATGAGCTCCTTCATGTGGTGAGGCACAAAGGGTAAGAGAGTCAACACTCAACATCGCTAGGATTAAATGTTGATGCTTTTCAATGACTTGATTTTGTTCTAGGCTAGTGTTTTGCAACACAAGATTGTCAATACGCTCTTTGGGTGAAAATTGATTTTGTGTTTTAAGCGCACGAACCGCACTAATTAGGTTACGTATCTGGTTGATCTCACTATAAGCCTCGGGATAACTTAATGCAGTAGGGTAGCTGGCCTCCATGATAGTCTTTGGGAGTACTGGTAGTTTACCTCGTAAATCTTGCCAAAGTGTTTCAGTGATAAATGGCATGATAGGATGCAGGCAGACTAGTGTGTCGGTCAATGTGTCGAGTAGTATATGTTGAGTACTGTAACGCGTTTCTTTATCAGTAAGACTGATTTTTGCAAATTCTATAGCCCAATCACACAGCACCTTCCATATGAAATCGTATAGTTCATTAGCGGCAAGATCAAAGCGATAGTTACTGAAGTGCTGGTGAAGTTTTTCGATAAGTTTACCTTTTTCATGGATAAGCCATTTATCACTAGCATGAAGAGAGAGCGGCTCTTGACTACTATGGGTATAATTTTCTGTCTGCATCTGAATAAAGCGAGTTGCATTCCATAGCTTATTGCAGAAGTTACGATAACCTTCAAGTCTTGCAGTATCAAAATTAATGTCACGTCCTGTTGAGGCGAGCGCACAGTAGGTCATTCTAAGCGCATCAGTCCCATAAGCCTCAATACCTTTGGGGAAGTCAACTTGGGTTTCTTTAAGAATCTTTTCTTTGAGTTGAGGCTGCATAAGAGCGCTAGTACGCTTATCTAGAAGTGACTCAAGACTTATTCCTTGAATCAGATCGATAGGGTCTAAGACATTGCCTTTGGATTTTGACATTTTTTGTCCGCGGGCATCACGAATAAGCCCTGTGATATAAACTTCTTTGAAGGGAACTTGTTTGGTTAGCTTGATTCCCATCATAATCATTCTGGCTACCCAGAAAAAGATAATATCAAAACCTGTGACCAATGTATGAGTTGGATAGAACTGCTTGAGACGCTCATTATCGTTTGGCCAACCTAAGGTTACGAACGGCCATAGTGCTGATGAAAACCAAGTATCAAGGACATCAGGGTCTTGTTTTAGATTGAGCGAATGATCGAGTTTGTATTTTTCACGAACTTGCGCTTCAGATTGTCCAACATAGACTTGACCTTGCTCATCATACCATGCAGGGATTCGGTGTCCCCACCAGAGTTGGCGGCTTAAACACCAGTCTTGAATATCTTCTAGCCAACGAAAATAAGTGTTTTCCCAGTGTTTGGGCGTAAAGGTGATTTCCCCTGATTTCACCGCATCAATCGCAGGCTTAGCAAGATCTTTCATAGACATGAACCACTGGTAAGTTAAACGCGGTTCAATGACTGTGCCGCTTCGATCTCCCATGGGCACAGGATGACGGTGTGGCTTAGTTTCGATGAGTTGTTGAGTTTTCTCTAAGGCCGTAATAACAGCTTTTCTTGCTTGTTTTACAGTTAGATTATGAAAAGCCTCAGGAGTCTGTTCATTTAGCCTTCCGTTTGGGTGGAAAATAGTAAGACTATCAAGTTGGTGCCTCTGTCCAATCTCATAATCATTAAAATCATGCGCAGGGGTTACTTTGACACACCCCGTACCAAACTCAGGATCGACATGAGTATCTAAAATGATAGGTATTTTGCGTTCACAGAGTGGTATTCTCACTTGATGACCATGAAG
>JBDOIW010000082.1:0-1081 GCA_047404175.1 Legionellales bacterium
GCTTTTGGTAGTATCATGGAAGTAGTCCCCGAGCAATTTAAGCAGCAAATGTTTGAGCGATTGCTGACACAGGAAGGCGAGTGGGCGCGTTTGGTCGACATTGTTCGCGATTTTGTTAGTATCATGGAAGTAGTCCCTGCGCAAATGCAACAGCAAATGATGGATCGATTGCTGACTCAGGAAGGCGAGTGGTTGCGTTTGTTCAAAAGTGCTTACCATTTTTATAGGCTTATGGAAGTAGTCCCTGCGCAAATGCAACAGCAAATGTTTGAGCGATTGCTGACTTATGAAGGCGAGTGGGCGCGTTTAATTAGCTCACAATATGGTTTTATTTATATCTTTAAGCTCTCTTCGCTTACTTTTCAACACAAGATGTTAAGAAAACTGATAGTGAATGATAATTTTCAACTTGATTTCGGTATATCAGACATTAAGAGATTAATCAATGACCATATGACCAATGTACGGATAAAAAAATTGCTTCTTGATTCACCAGATATTGAAACGCTAACAAGGCGTCTAGATGATCATATAGAGCAGTACACAGTAGCAAACATAAGAAAGTATTCACGATGTTGCGCTCAAGCTAAGCGTATATTTGATTCGCAAGAAGAAGGTGAGTCTGAAGTACTAGCAACAGAGCTAAATGAGGAGGCATGTTTGCTAGGGTCTTTGCCTGCAGAGCTTTTATCCAAAATTTCTGTTCATGCTGCAGGTTACGAACATTCCAGCCTTAAACGAGAAAAGGACGCCTTAGGCTTTATGGGAGTAAGAGCTTTCAATACGACTAGCGGTCAATGATTTTATGTGATTTGTGCCAATATTATGATGACTATTAAGTTTATATTAATGTTTTTTTTGTATGATATTGTTAGTTTTTAAGTTATGTGCAGTAGGTTGTCATTAGAGGTATAAGATATGAAATTTGATTCAAGAATATTTAAGGCGTTAAGCATATTTAAGGCGTTAAGCGCTGACAAGAGAGCTGACAAGAGACAAGATCAGTTGGTAGTGATTTTGAGCTCACAAGAGGCCTTTTCTCAAGCAATATCAAGCTTTGATGATTTTATGTCTTTATGGA
>JBDOIW010000083.1:0-23167 GCA_047404175.1 Legionellales bacterium
CCTTGAAGTTGATTTCGATTTGTCCAAGGTGATGTTCATTGCCACAGCTAATAGCCTTGACATCCCTTACGCGCTGTTAGATCGCCTAGAGTTAATTCATCTCTCTGGATATACTGAGACAGAAAAAGCAGCTATTGCTCAGCAATATCTTGTAAAAAAAGCGATCAAGCAGAATGGTCTTAAGCAAAAAGAGATTCAGTTCACCAAGCCTTCAATAAGTACCATTATTCGCCATTACACTGCTGAAGCAGGTGTGCGGGACTTGTCTAGACAAATCGATAAGGTATGTCGCAAGGTGGTACATCGCCTAGTGACAGCTGCAAAGCCAAAATCTCATTATAAGATTTCCTCTTCTTCGCTTAAAACTTTCTTAGGACCTGCTAGGTACTTAAAAGATAAGGTGGCCGAAGAGCCTCAAGTGGGTGAAGTCAATGGTTTGGCTTGGACAGAAGTGGGCGGAGAAATGCTAAAGATAGAAGTGGTCTGTACGCCCGGTAAGGGCAATCTTCACCATACAGGCTCATTAGGGGATGTGATGCAAGAGTCTATTCAGGCAGCATTAACTGTAAGCAAGCTTTACGCTAAATCTTTCCAAGTCAGTGATGAGTTCTTTGAACAGCATGATATTCATATCCATCTTCCTGAAGGGGCAACGCCTAAAGATGGCCCAAGTGCAGGGATTGGCATGTGTACGGCTATTTTGTCAGCTCTATCACAGCAGCCTATTAATGCTAAAATTGCTATGACGGGTGAAATTACCTTGCGTGGTAAGGTGCTTGCCATTGGTGGTTTAAAAGAAAAGCTATTAGCCGCTGTTCGAGCTCAAGTTCAAAAAGTCCTGATTCCTAAAGATAACCAAAAAGATCTTCAAGATATTCCACAGGAAGTTAAACAGGCATTGAACATTGTGATCGTCGAGACTATCGAGGAAGTTTTATTCCATTGTTTCGAGCAGTTCCCCATGCACATACACTCTGACGCGACTAAAGCTAATAAATGCACGCAGTCGGTCTCAAGGCCAACGTCAGAAGAAGTAGTTTGTGTTTAATGATTAATCTATAAAGTTTATCTGATGCATTTCTCAGCAACTAGTGTTGCTATAGGTATTTATTATAAAATTGAGCGATTAAACCAAATCAATTATATGAATCATATTCAGAATTTCAACAAGTATTGATCTGAGGACATACTTGATGGCAAACTAGACTTACAAGCAATTTGGACGGCCACTGAGTGTATAAGCACCTTGGAGATTTACTTATTTTTAGGAAGGAGCAACATCTGTGGCTTGATTACCTAGATAAAAAGCCTTGACCTCCTCATTGCAGATGACTTCTTGTGGTGGGCCAATGGCAATGAGATGACCTTGGTTGATAATACAGCAGCTGTCACAAATTGCTAAGGTATCACGGAAGTTATGATCTGTAATTAAAATGCCAATGCCACGCTCCTTGAGCATACGTATGATGGCCTTAAGATCTTGAATCGAGATGGGGTCAACCCCTGCAAAGGGCTCGTCAAGAAGAATAAATTTGGGTTCTAGGGCAAGTGTCCTTGCAATTTCAACACGACGCCTTTCACCACCTGATAGGCTAATGCCTAAGCTTTTTCTGATAGTATGAAGGCTTAATTCATCCAGCAGTTGCTCGAGTAGCTCGCGTCTTTTTTCATCAGTGATGGACGTACGAAGCTCTAAAATACTGATGATATTATCTTCAACAGTGAGTTTTCTAAAAATGGACGACTCTTGAGGCAGATAAGCAATACCATGATGCGCTCGTTCATGCATGGGCATATGAGTAATATCTAGCTGATCAAGCTGGACATAACCTTCGTCAGGTTTAATCAAGCCCACAATAGAATAAAATAGAGTGGTTTTTCCTGCACCATTAGGGCCTAATAAGCCAACTACTTGTCCAGATAGAACATCCAGCGATATGCCTCGGATGATATCCCTTTTTTGGTAGCTTTTTTTGACGTGATTTACGGATAGTTTATGATTCAACATGGTATATCACTCCTCTGGTGTGAAATGATAACGGAGAGTCTTGCTGCGTAATTGCTCAAAGCCTGTGGTTAGTTCAACGTGATCACGGAGCACTGCGAGCCCTTGGCTTGGATAGAGGCTTATCTTTTTGCTTTGTAAATGTTGCTTGTTATTTTGCTTGAGCGAGAGAGATGCAGGGTTGCCTTGAAGTTCAAGTTGTTGTTTCTCTTTTTCCTCTGGGTGACGGATGAGCATCTTATCTGCATGGATAGTAAAATCACTGAGCTCAACTTCTACATGGCCAGTGTAAACACTTTGTTGCTCTTGATGTTGGTAGCTGATGCTATCTGCCTTTAAGTGTATATTTTTTGTGCCAGCATTAGCTTGGCAAAATATAAGAGCTAGTATGCTTAGTATAAGACTTTTTTTATTCATGGAAACGTCCTTGTGCCTGATGCTTTAGTGTAATATGTCCTGTTTCAAAGTCAATGCTCATACCTTTTGCTTCTAGTCGTGAATCACCTTGTGTGATGACTACTGCATCGTGAGTGCTTGCAAAATGTTGTTTGGGAAAAATTGTGAGTGTCTTGGTTTTAAGTAAGGTCGTAGGTGTACTCTCTTGTCGAATGACAACATGGTTAGATAAAATCAGCTTTGAGTCGGTCTCATAAGCTTTGCCCTTATCAGCGCTGACTTGCCAGCGTATGTTTTTTTGATCTAAGGCATAAAATTTGGGACTTTCAATCTCCATTATACCATTACGACTATTGATCTTCGCTTTTGGAGAAGTGATTTCACCTTGAACTTGACCATGTTGACCTGTCCACGAATGTTCAATGTCATGAAGTACAATATCATGCTCGTGGTGACGTACTTGCGTAAGCGTGTCATTTTTGTTCTGATAGATCGTAATTACAGCTATTGTGGCAAGTCCTATGCCTATAAAATGCCATTTCATGTAGTGATATCCTCAATAATACTAGGCCAAATTTCTTGGCATAGTAATAAACGGTCACACAACTCTCTAACAGCTCCATGGCCGCCAGAACGTTTTGTTTGAAGCTGACAATAAGCGCTAATATGATCGGCCGCATTTGCAACTGTCACACCAAGTCCTGCAGCTTGCATAAGGGGAATATCTGGTAAATCATCTCCCATGTAGGCAATATCTTGCTCAGGAATACCTGTCTTTTGGATGAGCTCTTTCCAGGCAGGGCGTTTGTCTTCATAGCCGAGATAATAGTGAGTGATACCTAATTGTTTAAGTCGATTTTCAACAATTGGTGATTTGCGGCCACTAATGACAGCTACTTGGATGCCATTACGGAGCAAGAGCTTAATGCCTAATCCATCTTGAGCATGAAAGCATTTGTGAGCTTCATGGTTTTCATCAAAGCATAAGCGCCCATCAGTCAGTACGCCATCGACATCTAGCACTAGTAGCTTAATATTGGCTAGGGTTTCTTCAAGTGTTTTCATTTGATTCCTGTTTTTAATAGGTCGTGCATGTGAACGATACCTACAATTTTACTATCTTGCACCACAGGAATCGTTGTAATTGAGCGCGTACGCATGAGTGAAAGTGCTTCTTGAACTTTGCTAGAAGGCTTAAGTGTTACGAAGTCTTTATTAATCAGTGGAGCCATAGGTGTTTTATCAATAGAGTGATTTAGCCCTGATAACGCACGTCTAAGATCACCATCGGTGAAGATACCAACTGGGACATGTTCATCATTGACCATCACAGCAACACCTAAGCGCTTACTCGTCATTATCAAAAGTGTTTCGTGAAGGGAGGTTTCAATATGTACAATAGGCAGTTCATCGTGAGTGTGCATAATATCAGACAGACATAAGTGAAGTTGTTTACCCAAACTCCCAGCAGGATGACTCCAGGCAAAATCATGCTGGTTATGTTGACGTTGATTAAGAAGGCTCATGGCAATAGCATCACCCACTGCAAGCATCGTAGTTGTGCTTGTGGTAGGGGCTAAATCTAACGGACAGGCTTCCCGGTCTATGGGAATAATGATAGGAAAATCGGCTTGTTTGGCTAAAGGACTCTTTGCATCATTAGATAGCGCAATAACTTGAAGCTTGCGTTCGCGAAAACGTGGTAGTAAAGCCAGTAGCTCCTGGGTATGGCCCGATGATGAAAGTGCCAAAATGATATCATTGCTTTGAACGACCCCAAGGTCGCCATGATTGGCATCACCAGCATGCAAAAAAAGGGCAGGTGATCCAGTGCTGGAAAGCGTGGCAGCAATTTTGCTGGCAATGAGTCCAGACTTGCCCATGCCTGTTACAATGACTTTACCCTGAGTAGATAGTATGGTGTCACATGCTTGCTGAATAGACCTTTGTACTTGGGTGTTGTGAGATAATTGCGTGAGAGCCTCTGCTTCAAGACGGAGTGTGTTTTGAATCACAGGGTCGATTTCGCATGTCATCAAGGTCATGAGCATATGGCATTAGACTATTCAACTTCCATGGTAAGCAAACTAGTCACAAAATTCAAGATCGTTGCAATCGACATAGCCATCTGCTACTCTCGAACTAATGGATTTTGTATCACAGGGATCAAGCGTCACAATGAGTGCATCAGGAAATAGTTTCGTTTCTGTTCAAAACATCTGTTTCAAACGTCAAAGCAATGTTATTTATCATGATCTCAGTCTAGAAGTGCCGCGAGGAAAGATTATAGGCTTCATGGGACCAAGTGGAACAGGCAAAACAACATTACTCCAATTGATTGGTGGTCAACTTACGCCAGAACAAGGAAAAATCCTTGTAGATGGCAATGCAATTCATGACTTAAAAACCGCAGAACTCTATGCTTTGCGACGAAAGATGAGTATCCTATTTCAGAGTGCAGCGTTATTTACTAGTATGACGGTGTTTGACAATATTGCCTTCCCTCTGCGTGAACATACTTTATTACCTGAGTCGATGATTCGTGATTTGGTTCTTATCAAGCTCGAGATGGTAGGCCTCCGTGGTACCGAAAAGTTAATGCCCCAGGAGTTGTCAGGAGGAATGGCTAGGCGTATTGCTTTAGCAAGATCTCTGGCCCTAGATCCCGTCTTAATGATGTATGACGAGCCCTTCACAGGACAAGATCCCATTAATAAAGCGATATTAGTGAAGCTCATACGAGAAATTAATGATGCGCTTAATCTTACTTCGATTGTTGTTTCACATGATGTAACTGAACTGGCCAGTATTGCAGACTACCTTTATCTTGTCGCCGAGGGCCATTTACTTTGCCATGGTACTCCTGAAGAGGTTATGGATCACTCAGACCCTCATGTGAAACAGTTTGTGGATGGGCTTGCCGATGGGGCTGTACCTTTTCAATATCCCTCTCGTGACTATAAGGAGGATTTATTTGATGTATAAGTTTCTTGTTGATAGTCTTGCTCATATAGGCTCGCGTACTCTGGCTCACTTCGAAAAGATGGGTTTAGCAGGACAGTTTCTAGCCAAATCATTGTTTGCTATTTTTCCTTTGGGGCGTTTTTTTCGCCTCATGGTGACCCAGATGCATTTTGTAGGGGTATTATCCCTGTTGGTTATTTTAGTATCTGGATTGTTCATTGGTATGGTTGTCGCCTTACAAGGCTATCACACTCTCAGTCAGTTTGGTGCAGAGCAAGCTCTTGGGCAATTATTGGCATTAAGCGTTACTCGTGAATTGGGCCCCGTTGTCACAGCATTACTCTTTGCAGGACGTGCAGGTACGGCACTCACTGCTGAGGTTGGTCTGATGCGTTCAACAGAGCAGTTATCAAGTCTTGAGATGATGGCTGTAAGTCCGATCCACTATGTGGTGGCTCCAAGACTTTGGTCTGGCTTATTTTGTCTTCCCATTTTAACTATTATCTTTAATCTGATCGCTATCTATGGTGGTTATCTAGTAGGTGTTGTATGGCTTGATCTTGATGCTGGAAGTTTTTGGAGTGCGATGCAAGACAGTGTTGACTTTAGGTTAGATGTGGTCAATGGTCTGCTTAAATCTTGTGTATTTGGCTTCACTTCTCTTTGGGTGGCACTTTATCAAGGTTATTTTTCAGTCCCATCTGCCGAAGGTGTCGGAAGAGCAACGACGAAAGGCGTGGTGTTTGCCTCTTTGCTTATTCTTGGACTAGATTTTATTTTAACAGCAATGATGATGGAGGGGTGGTAAGTGGAAAAACGTTCGATACAGGTATTAGTAGGTCTGTTCATGCTCTTAGGAGCTTTGGGGCTTGCTACACTTGCTGTTCAGATAAGTGGCTTATCTATCCGCGATGGTAGTGATTATTATACTCTATACGCTGACTTTGATAATATCGGTAGTCTAAAAGCAAGGCAGCCTGTGCGAATCGCAGGGGTTACTATTGGTTCTATTGCTGACATTACACTGAATCAAAAGCAGTTCACTGCTCGTGTCAGCTTATCCATCAACAAAGCCTATCAGCTACCTAGTGATACACAAGCGATGATTATGACAGAAGGAGTACTGGGTGCTCAATATATAACTTTGTCGCCAGGTTATGAATCTGAAGTATTGAAAGAAGGTGATCAGATTGTTGAGACACATTCTGCCTTGATTTTAGAAGAAGCAATCGGAAAATTTCTTTTCAATGCAGGAGGTGAATAATGAAAAAACTATCAAGTACACTAAGCAAAAGCTTACTCATCTCTGTTTCAATCGGCGTATTGTTTGTTTCCCCGTTTTCTCTGGCTGAGACCCAAGCACAGGAAGCTTCATTAGCATGGTTCTTTAGTGATGATGATCAAAGTACTGATGCTGCCAATGATTCTGTCGATGCTGCTGATGAAGCTAGTCAAAAATTAGAGACTAGTCCTACTGCTCCACGGAGCGTCCAAAGTTTGCCTACTCAACAAGGCGTTTCTGAAACTCCAGACGATGAAAAGCTTGACTCTCAAAGAGCTTCATTGCCTTCATGCACTGTAACAGAGGATGTACATAAAATTACCCACGAAGGTATTGTGGCTTGCACTTCTACAGAGAATGGTCCGGATCAGTTTTTGAAGCAAATGACTATTCGTTGTCTAGATATGGTGAAGCAAAAACAAGCTCAGATAAAAAGTAATCCTGATGTTGCTTTCGCCATTGTGAAAAAGTGTGCGCTGCCTTATATCGATCAGCAGCGGATGGGCGCTTTAGCGCTAGGCCATTCATGGCGTTCGGCTACGGTTACACAGAAGAGATCCTTTATCAAGTTGTTTGCGAATAAAGTCATGGAAGATTATCAAAATGCCATTGCCGCATATGATAATCAATATGTTGAGTTTAAACGACTTGCTTCCAGAGTATGGCAGTCGGGTCAAAAAATAGTCAAGGTTTATAGTACTATCAAGGGTGGTCCTAGCGACATCCCTGTGCAATACCGTGTTATTCGAAGCAAATGCTCATTTGGTGAGTGCTGGAAAGTCTACGACTTTGTGGTGAATGATATTAGTATGGTGCAAAGTTATAACAGTCAGTTCAAAGGTATTATTTCCTCTGAGGGAATTGCAGGCTTAATTAACAAGCTACAAAAATAGTTAATAAGGATGCGCATCATGTCATACCAGATAGCAATGCCCGAGCAACTTACTTTCGATACTGTTCCTAATGCACTTGAAGCTCTTAAAAAACAGTTTCAGGAGCAAACGAGTGTTGAATTATCATTTGCTTCTGTTCAGCATATCGATTCATCTTCGATTGCTTTGATGTTAGCCTTACTTCGCTATGCTGAAAAACATAAGATGCAGCTTGCATTTAGTCATCCAAGTCCACAATTATTAAAAATAATTCGTGTCGGTGGTCTTGAATCTATGATTCCTTTTGTGTCAGAATAGACCTTTTCTTTGGGTGTAAGTTATGAAATCTCTGTCTATTCGAGGAGGTCAGCGTCTTAGTGGTCAAGTGATGATCTCAGGTGCCAAAAATGCAGCGCTTCCTATTCTTGCTGCTTCTATCTTATCTAATCATCGTGTCGACCTTACTAATGTTCCACACCTTAAAGACATCGCTACCTTAATGACATTGCTATCTCAGCTAGGTATGAAAATTACTCTGAACGAAGATCATGCTTGGTCACTGGATGGTCGAAGCATTCATAGTGTGGTCGCTCCTTACCACTTAGTCAGCCAAATGCGCGCCTCAATATTGGTTTTAGGTCCTTTGCTAGCTCGCTTTGGTGAGGCAAAAGTATCTTTGCCTGGTGGTTGTGCTATTGGCTCTCGTCCCATTGATCGTCATCTGAAAGCACTTGAGGCTCTAGGTGCTGAGTTTACCCTTGAAGATGGCTATGTTTCAGGCACAGTAAAAGGAGGACGCCTTAAAGGTGCCCCCATTCATTTTGAGGATGTGACTGTCACAGGGACTGAAAACGCCATTATGGCTGCGGTATTGGCTTCTGGAACAACGACCATCTCTAATGCTGCTACTGAGCCAGAAGTGGTTGACTTATGTTATTTTCTTAATCAGCAAGGGGCAAAGATTAGCCAGATTGCAAGTTCCACACTCATCATTGAGGGTGTTAAAGCACTTGTTCCTGCAAAACAGGCTTATCCCATTGTGTTTGATCGTATTGAAGCTGGCACATATCTAGCATCAGCCATTATGACACGCGGCGATGTCACTATTGAACAAGTTCGGCCAGAGTTCATGGTTGCCATCACGGACCAGCTAGCACGGTTTGGTGCAGAATTGAGCATTAATCAGTCGAGTATTCGAATTCGCATGCAAAAGCGTCCAATTTCAGCATCATTCAAGACAACCATCTATCCAGGTTTTCCAACGGATATGCAGGCACAGTGTATGACAATCAATAGTATTGCTGAGGGTGAATCACGTGTGACAGAAACCATCTTTGAGAATCGTTTTATGCATGTGCAAGAGCTCAATCGTTTAGGAGCTCACATTGAAGTCTCTGGTCGTGATGCCTTAATTAAGGGGGTTTGTGAGCTTCATGCCGCTTCTGTTATGGCAACGGACCTTCGTGCTTCCGCCTCTCTGGTTCTGGCTGCACTTGCAGCACACGGTACCACAGAAATCAGCCGTATTTATCACTTATGCCGTGGTTATGAGCGAATTGAAGAAAAATTATCTCATTTAGGTGCTGATATTCGTATTGCAGAAGTAGTGAGTCACGAATAAAGTAAAACTGTGTTTTGCTTATTACGTTTTCATCTTATCTCACCAAAACTTTTAGTATGTTCTTGTCATGTGGGTTATTGATTCTAGTTTTTTCTGACGGTAGTATTACTTAATGATAAACGATTCACGCTCACACTATAGTGGTAGTGATTCCAGTATATCACTCAAAATATTAAAGAATAGAAGGTATCTATGATTAATACAGTGAATACACACCTAGCACCCAAAGCCATTGGACCTTACTCACAAGCAAGTCGTGTGGGAAATACACTTTACCTCTCGGGCCAAATTGCGATTGATCCTGCGACTTCAGAGCTTGTCCCAGGTGGTGTTGCGCATGAAACTCACCAGGTGATGAAAAATTTAGCGGCTGTACTGCAGGCAGAATCTCTGGGGTGGAGTCACGTGGCCAAATTTTCTGTTTACCTTGCCAACATGGATGATTTCGCAACGGTTAACGAAGTGATGATAGAGTATATTAACCCTCCATACCCTGCTAGGGTAGCCTACCAAGTTGCCGCTTTGCCCAAAAATGCGTTGATTGAAATAGAAGCCATTGCCGCATACAGTGGTGACGCGTCATGATTAAACGTGATGCATTAAGAGATGATTTGGCACAGCGTTTGGATGTTGATGGTTATCAAGATTATTGCGAAAATGGTCTACAGGTAGAAGGTACAAATGAGATTAGACACATTATTACTGCGGTGAGTGCTTCTCAAGCGGCAATTGATTTTGCTGTAGCACAAAAGGCAGATGCGCTAGTTGTTCATCATGGTTTGTTATGGGGGCAGGGCGTGCGTTCGATTACAGGGGTGCTACGTGAGCGTTTGACGCGTCTTCATCGTGCAAATATTAACCTATTTGCTTATCATCTTCCTCTAGATTGTGACAGCATCATGGGTAACAATGTGCTTATCGCAGATGATCTGGGTTTGTCTACCGATATGGTTGTCTCTAACCCATGGCAAGGTATCCCTCTACTTGCAGCAAGCGCGAGCTTACCTCGAGCCATTTCATTTAATGAGTATTGTCAACTGCTTACTCCAAAATGGGGGGATCTTAAGGGACATAGCATTGAGGTGGGTGATCGATTGGTTAAGCAGGTTGCTTGGAGTACTGGGGCTAGTTACGATGCCATTGAAGACGCAGCTCGCTGGGGATGTGATGTCTTTATTTCTGGTGAAGCAACAGAAAGAACTTATCATTTGGCTCATGAGCTAGGTGTTCATTTTATTCGTCTTGGTCATCATGCCACTGAACGTTATGGTGTTCGGGCTTTAGGTGAGTACTGCCAAGCTCATTATGGTGTTGAACAGAGCTTTTTTGACGAGCCTAACCCTTTCTAATGGTATGAGCTAAACGGTGAATTTTATTCTCATAAGGTTCTTGGCTTAGCCAAGACTACAGTGATTTGTTTACAAGCTTTCTTGATGGTCAAGTAATATACAATGGCTCATGGGTAGTGATGGATTATAAGGTATGTTTTACTACCATAACGAAAGGATGTTACTCCCAAGTACCTTTGATTCAAATGATCACCAACAAAAGATGTGATTGAAACCACAGACTTTAAGACACCTGTCAGTGTAATGATTCGGAATGATGATCTTTAAGCCCCTTTTGTTTGCAGCGCTAGAAAGTAAAAACCATTGTGGCGATAAACCTTAAGAAGTAGTTCGCTAGACTTTGATGCCATGTCACTGAGTTGTTTGAGGTTTTTGAGGGGGGTTTGGTTAACTTCTACGATAACATCACCGCTTTGTAGACCAGAAAGCCAAGCTAGACTGTTGGGGTCAACAAAATCAACACTCAGCCCATGAATGGTTTCACCCGTCATGGTCATACCTTCAACACTTCGACATTGAAAGCCCTGAAGTTTTGAGTGAGGAGCTGGCATTTGTTTTGGATCCATCAGCTCAACACTTGCTTTCTTAGTTTTGCTACTATGTTGCCAGATGAGCTTTGCTTTTTCCCCAATAGGGATTAATCCACTTATATTGCGTAATTCTGATGAGCTCGCAATCTTGTGATTATTGATGCTGGTTAGAATGTCTCCGGCTTTTATATGCGCTTTATCAGCAGGGCTACCAGGGAAAACTTGTGTCACAAGTGCGCCATTAGCATCTTTGCTATGCAGTAGACTAGCAAGGTTAGGGTTGAGCTTCTGAATAGTAACCCCAAGAAGGCCGCGTTTGACCTCACCGTTTTGAATAAGCTGTTTAGCAACAGGCATGGCAAGTGATGTTGGAATAGAAAAGCCAATGCCAACATTGCCAGCATTCGGTTGATTGCTCCATATGGCAGTGTTGATGCCGATTAGCTCACCTTGGCTATTGAGAAGAGCCCCTCCTGAATTACCTGGATTGATCGGGGCGTCAGTTTGGATGAAATCTTCAAAGTCCTCGATGTGAAGATCATCTCGATGCAGAGCGCTAATGACCCCTGAGGTGACAGTTTGATGTAGGCCAAAAGGGTTTCCAATCGTTGTGACTCGATCACCCACTCGCAGCTGATCGGAGTTGCCAATTTTGGCTTGTTTGAGTTTTTGTTGAGGAATTTGGATGATGGCAATATCCGTTGCAGGATCTGCACCAATTGTTTTTGCTCGATACTGACGCCCGTCTTTGAGCGCCACATTAAGGGCGCTGGCATCTTTGATAACATGGGCGTTTGTGATGATGTAGCCATGCTTTGCATCAATAATAACACCAGAGCCTGCTCCAAATTGTGTTGCTTGCTGCGGAGGATTTTGTGGTTTGTCTGTATGGATTAATGTGATATTGACCACCGCATCTGCTACATGATCTACAACATCGGCTAGTGTTTGTTCTTGTGCAGGCTTTGCACTGAGATTAGTGCAAGCCATTAAGGTAAACAATGTGCTCATGAATAAACGGCGGTAGTGATACATGGTAACTCCTTGTTAAGTGCTAATCATGATGCCTGAAACTTGTCTTCCACATATGTTCTGGCGACGATAAGAATAGTATCTCATATCAGTATAGGTACAAGCAGAGTCGATGTATAGCGTTTCTACTCCAGCCTTTAACAATTGGGCTCTCGCAATGTCTTTTAAATCGATATAAACTTTATCAGTGCTTTGTTTTAACGTGTCGCTGCATTGATCTTTTGGTAACAACTTCATGGCAGTTCTGTTATCAACCTGATAGTGTTTTTTACTGATGCACGGTCCTATCCAAGCTACGAGTGAGGCAGCAGGGCCATGCATCTGTTGAACTGTTTTTGAGATGATCGATGACGCTAAGCCTCGCCAGCCAGCATGAATGACGGCGATTTGAGGATTGTTGTGACTTGCTAACAAAATGGGGACGCAGTCTGCTGTCATCACAATGAGTGTTTGCTTTGCATGTTCTGTGATGGCTGCATCAGCAATGGGGGGTGTTGAATAAGGTTGATCAATGGTGACCACAGTGTCAGTATGTTGCTGATTAAGCCATAAAGGAGGCCTTTCAAGATTGAGATGATAAGTTAATTGATCACGATTATGTGTCACACTATTTGGGTCATCATGGACGTGGTTAGCTAAGTTGAAGTGCCCATAGGGGGTGGTGGGCTCGGGGTAGCCACAAGTTTGAAAAGCTGTAACCCCTTTAGGCCAGGGAATATCGATGGAATGGATGAAATGTTGCATCTAAAAATGGTAGCGCGAACCATGAAGGAATACAATAGTATGCTTGAGTGGTCTTCTGGTGTTTTAGGCCTTAGCTCATGAGTTCTGGTCGTATTGCTGTAATGTGTGAAGTAAATGTTGAAAATCATCAGGCAAAGGCGCCTCAAAGGAACACTCTTTTTTAGTAGAAGGGTGAAGAAAGGCTAAACGGAAGGCATGGAGCGCTTGGCGTCTAAATGCTTGAATGGTTGTTCTGAGTTCGGGGTCAAGGCCTTTCACTAGCGAGTGTTTGTCAGCATAAAGTGGGTCCCCTACGATAGGATAGCCATGCATCTGACAATGAACACGAATTTGATGCGTTCGCCCAGTTTCTAGTTGGCAATGAAGTAATGTGTAGTGGTTAAACTTTTCTGCAATACGGACATGAGTAATGGCAGATTTGCCAAGATCACTGATTGCCATCTTTAAACGATTTTTAGGGTGCCTTGCGATAGGTGCATCAATGGTGGTTCCTGCTATCATGGCTCCGCGAACCAAGGCTAGATAGTATCTTGAGATCTCACGCTTTTGCATGGCATCACTGAGGTAATGAAAGGCGGATTCGTGTTTGGGCACCACCATTAATCCTGTTGTCATTTTGTCTAGTCGATGAATAATGCCTGCACGAGGCAATTGAGCAAGACGGCTATCATGATGGAGTAGAGCATTAAGTAGCGTCTGATCAGGGTTGCCTGCTCCAGGGTGAACAGTTAGTCCAGAGGGCTTGTTGATGACGAGTAAATCATCATCTTCAAATAAAATATCAAGTGGAATGGCTTGAGCTTGGTTAGTAATGACCTTTGGCTTCGGAATGGATAGGGCAATGTGATCATGAAGACGAAGACGATAATTTGTTTTACTCACTGCATGGTTGACTGTGACTTGCCCCTGCTTGATCCATTGCTGAATTTGAGCGCGTGATCGATCGGGGACCTGTTTGGCAAGGTATACATCTAAACGTATATTCACAGCAGTTTCATCAACCAAAAGTTGCAGATTATTTGTTGTGTTAGCATCGTTTGATGACATGATAAAACTTGACTATTGAACTGACAACTACTATAACAAATAATCGAAAACAAATCGAATTGTCTTCTATGAAACATGTGTTTAAACAAGGATGCCTCATAAGCTTGCTCGCTTTGAGTTTGCTTGCTTGCTCTTCTATGGACAGTGTAGAGTACGAGCAAAAACATAGCGATGAATCAGTTTTGTTGGCGAAAGCCAAGATTGCTCTTGATAAAAAACAGTTCTATGACTCAACGCAATACTTGCGTGCTCTTGATTCACGTTTTCCTTTTAGTCCTCAGCAAGCCTGGGTACAGAAGATGATGGTGTATGCTTTATATGCCTCTGATCAATTGCCTCAGGCAGGTCTAGAAGCTGACGCTTACTTAGCAACACATGCTTTTGATAAAGATGCTGACTATGTGTTTTATCTTCGCGGCCTGATTGCTTTTGAACAGAATAAGTCGTGGCTTCGTAGTACCTTAGGCTACGATGATTCCTCTCGGGATATGAGTGCTATGCGCTTAGCTTATGATCAATTTACTTTACTCACCCAACGTTTTCCTAACAGTGTCTATGCAAAGGATGCAAAGTTACGTGCAACTTATATTCGTAATTTACTAGCTAAATCTGAGTGGCAAATTGCACGCTACTATTATGAAAAGCACGCTTTTCATGCGGCATTGAATCGTCTTGAAAATCTTATGCGTTATTATCCTGAAACCATCTATGTTGCAAAAGCACAAGCTCTTAAAACAAAGATTAGTCGATATTATCACCTTAGCTAACATCATACTTACACCAAGGAGAATTTATGAAAGTTGGTATGCCTAAAGAGATTAAAAATAATGAATTTCGCGTGGGATTAACACCGAGTGCAGTAAAAGAACTCGTCATGCAAGGACATGAAGTCATGGTGGAACACAATGCCGGAGAGGCCATTGGTTTTACTAATGAGCTTTATCAGCAAGCAGGTGCTCACGTGGTTGAAACTGCAGAACAAATTTTTAATGATGCAGAGATGATTGTGAAAGTAAAAGAGCCTCAGCTTAATGAATGTAATATGTTGCGTGAAGGTCAAATCCTTTTTACTTATCTACACCTTGCTCCAGACCCCAAGCAAGCTGAAGCATTGATGAAATCAGGTTGTGTTGCGATTGCGTATGAAACTGTAACAGATGCTCAGGGTGGTTTACCCTTACTTGCACCTATGAGTGAGGTGGCAGGACGTTTGTCGATTCAAGCGGGTGCAAGACACCTTGAAAAGCCACAGGGTGGTATGGGATTGCTGCTTGGTGGGGTTCCTGGTGTTGCCTCAGGGAGTGTAGTTGTCATTGGTGGTGGTGTTGTAGGTACAAATGCTATACGAATGGCCATAGGGATGGAGGCTAATGTTACCGTCTTGGATAAATCTATCAAGCGTCTTCAAGAGCTAGACTATCAATTCGGACCTAAGCTCAATACCATTTATGCTTCGCGTGGTAATATGGAAGATTATATTTATCAGGCAGATCTTGTTGTTGGGGCAGTCCTTGTTGCTGGTGATTCTGCGCCCAAGCTTATTGATAGACAAATGCTCACTCACATGAAAAAAGCTTCAGTGATTGTTGACGTTGCCATTGACCAAGGTGGATGTTGCGAAACCAGTAAGCCAACTACTCATGAAGACCCTACTTATGTCGTTGAGGGTGTCACTCACTATTGTGTTGCTAATATGCCGGGTGCTGTTCCTAAAACATCAAGTGTTGCCTTAGGTAATGCAACACTGCCTTATGTACTTCGTATGGCAAATCATGGATATAAAGAAGCTTTAAGAAAAGATCACCATCTGCTTGCCGGACTGAACGTTCATCATGGTCATATTACTCATCAGGCAGTAGCTCAATCTTTGAACAAAGACTATAAGCCAGCCAAGGAGTGTGTCCAATGATTCCTGGTAAAGAGCGGTTGTTGTGCTTTAAGGTAGGGCCTGTTAAAGACAGTGTCATGATAAAAGTGGTTGACGATTCCACCTATCAAAGTTGGCTAAGTACACTTTCTGATTTTACACGATCCCAACTATCTAGTCAGGATTTTCAGGCAAAACCTAAGCAAAAGGCGATGTGTTATGATGAAACAGGGGCATTAGTCTTAGTCTGTTATGGTGCTTGTGAGGAACAGCGCTTCTGGTCAGCTGGAGTTTGGGTGAATGAATTGCCCGAAGGCATCTATCAGGTTGACTCTGACGACCCTGCAGCACTTTCCCTTTTTGCTCTAGCATGGGGCATGGGTGCTTATCGTTTTGATCGCTATTCAGATAAGAACCCACCCTCTAAAGCGCGTTTGCATTTACCTGTGTCTCTTGATTTTGAAAGGATTGAGACTATTCTGTGTGGAATCTACTGGATTCGTGACATGATCAATACGGCGCCTCAAGACATGATGCCAAAAGATCTTGTCATGGAAGCAAAACATCTGGCGAAAGAATTTAAAGCAACCTGTTCTACCATTGAGGGTGACAAGTTATTGAGCCATAATTTTCCTGCGGTACATGCAGTAGGACGTGGGAGTCATTGCCCACCTGCTGTGGTTGATTTGCGATGGGGTAAATCACATCTCCCCAAAGTTACTTTAGTAGGTAAAGGGGTTTGCTTTGATACGGGAGGTTTAGATTTAAAAAATGCTCAGGGCATGCTTTGGATGAAAAAAGATATGGGAGGTGCAGCCCATGCTTTGGGTTTGGCCTACTGTATTATGGCCATGGAGCTTCCTGTGTGTTTGCGTGTCCTTATTCCTGCGGTTGAGAATGGTATTGCTGCAGGCGCCTATCATCCAGGTGATGTGATCCCAACACGAGCGGGCATTAGCGTTGAAATAGGTAATACAGATGCTGAAGGGCGTTTGATTTTAGCCGATTGTTTAACTGCTGCATCAGAAGAGGATCCTGATCTTCTTATCGATTTAGCCACCTTGACAGGTGCTCAAAGGGTTGCGCTAGGGGAAGATATACCTGCATTCTTTGCGGCTAATCAAGATATGATGTCACAGCTGATGGAACACTCAAGACAGGTGCAGGATCCAGCATGGCCGCTCCCACTCTATTTTCCCTATAAATCAAAACTCAAGAGTAAGATCGCGGATATAAACAATATCGCTATGCAAGGCCCTAGCTTTGGTGGCGCGATTACTGCAGCACTGTTTTTATCTGAATTTGTACCAAACATTAATAAGTGGGTCCATATTGATTTTAATGCATGGAATGAAGTGGACAGCCCAGGTCGACCCCAGGGAGGTGAAGCGATGGCTTTAAGAATGTTACTTTCTTTTATCCAGACTAAATTTCACCTTTAAATGAAGATAATTCAACAAGGATGTTGAGTGAAACACTATAGCAATAATGTTTTTCTAGTAGATGCCGCTAGAACTCCTTTCCTAAAGGCAAAAAAAAGAGGGCCACTATCTGCTGCAGATTTTGGTGTTAAAGCAGCACAAGGGCTAATGGCTAGATTACCTGTTCCACCAGATCAACTTGATCAGTTGATCGCTGGCTGCGTTATTCCTGCTCCAAATGAAGCAAATATAGCAAGGTTGATTGCACTGCGTTTGGGATGTGGGTATCAAGTTCCTGCTTATACCGTACAGCGAAATTGTGCGTCAGGTTTACAAGCAGTAGATTCTGCTTATCAAGCTATTGCTAGCGGTCAATCAGACCTTGTTATGGCGATAGGGACCGAAGCTATGAGTCATGCACCCTTTATGGCTAGCCCTGCGCATATGGATTGGCTTTATGATCTTGCATATTCAAGAGGTATGTTGGCTTCTTTATTAGCAATCCTCAAGCTGCGGTTCTCGTGGTTGTTTCCACAGTCAAGTTTGCTTCTGGGTCTAAAAGATCCACTTTTTAAGCTTTCTATGGGACAGACAGCAGAAATCATCGCAGATGAGTTTAGTATTCAAAGAGAAGAATCTGATGATTTTGCTTGTTATTCACATCAACGAGCAGCTCAAGCACAGCTTGAGAGAGAGCTCTTGCCGCTCTTAATCAATAACGAGTGGGTCAACAGCGACACGGGTATACGAAGCGATAGCGATAGAACAAAGTTAGCACGTCTAAAACCACAATTCGAAAAACATGGGCAGGTAACTGCAGGCAATAGTTCCCAGATAACAGATGGTGCTTCGGCGATTTTGTTAGCAAGCCATGAGGCTGTAGAGCGCTGGGGTCTAGAACCACTTGCGACAGTGGGTACATGTTATTGGCAAGCATTGGATCCAAGTCATATGGGGCTAGGGCCTGCTCATAGCATCGCCGCATTAATGCATGATCAAAAACTAAGTATGGGTGATATTGATCTATTTGAGATTAATGAGGCATTCTCCGCGCAAGTCTTGGCTTGCAGAGAAGCATTAAACAACCAAGATTTTTGTAGGAAAACATTGGGCTTGCCTGACACGTTAGGTCTTATACCCATGGATAAGCTTAATGTTGAGGGTGGGGCTATCGCACTTGGGCACCCTATTGGGGCAAGTGGAGCGCGTTTGGTTGGTCATATGGCGCATCTATTGCAAAAAAGAAACCTCAATAGAGGGGTTATTAGTTTATGTGTCGGTGGTGGCCAGGGTGGTGCACTAGTAGTTAATCGATGGCAAGGATAAAAGTAGAATGACATGGATGCATTTACAACATTGGCGATGTCAAGAAAAACAGCAGAGTGTTATCCTCACGCTTGACGTGCCGGAAAAGTCTGTCAATACATTATCAAAACAAACTCTCGAAGAACTTGACCAACTTATTGAGCACTACCAGGAAGATAGGGCGCTTGAGCGTTTGCTTATTCAATCGGGAAAAAAAACAGGTTTTATTGCTGGGGCTGATATCAGTGATTTTCAAATTATTGCAGATGTGCAAGATATTGAAGATTACTTACGTTTTGGGCAAAATGTTTTTGCAAAAATAGCCAGCATGACTTGTACAACAGTCGCTCTTATTCACGGCCACTGTTTTGGGGGAGGGATGGAGCTTGCGTTAGCCTGTGATTTTCGTATTGTCTCAAAAGATGGAGATACAAAGCTTGCATTGCCAGAGTTAAAATTAGGTATTTTTCCTGGTTGGGGTGGGACTGTTCGCTTGGCTCAATGTTTAGATCCTGTAAAAGCACTCCAAAGTATTTTGAGTTCTCGGTCAATCGATGCTAAAGAGGCTTGTCGTCTGGGGCTGGCTTGTATGAGTGTGCCTCGTCATTTGTTAGTTTCAGCTGGCATGCACCTAAATAGAAAGACACCTATGAGGGGCGCTAAGTCATGGCTAGGTATGCTATGTCATATACGTGCTGTGCGTTATTTAGTCGCCAGCATTAGTAAGAAAAAATTGGCAAAAAAAGGGGTGCTAGCTTCTCATTACCCTGCATATTTTTCTTACTTAAACCACTGGTGCCTTTATGGGGCTAGTGATCATGGCTACAAAGGCGAGGTTGAGACAGTTGCTGGTTTGCTCTTAACTCCACAGGCTCAAGCTTTGGTAAGATTGTTTTTCTTAAAACAACAATTAAAAGTTCACGATAAATCTTCTCGCACTATTCATAACGTTCATGTCATAGGTGCTGGCGTCATGGGGTGTGAAATTGCTGCTGTTGCTGCCTACTCTGGATTTAAGGTGAGTTTGCATGATGCTTCTTCGGAGTCACTGGAGAAAGCGTATAGACACATGAAGAAAATTTGGCCGAAACACTGTGATTACGATATCGATGATCAGCTTTATCTTGATATTTATGGTGATAGTATTCGGGGGGCTGATTTGGTTGTAGAAGCTGTGCCAGAAGTCCACTCAATTAAACAAGATGTCCTGCATCGGGCCATGAATGAGGCACCTAAAACTGCCCTTATTGCTACCAATACTTCTAGTATTACTCTTGAAGAACTTCTTCCAGTCATGGATGACCCAGATAGATTTGTTGGGATTCATTTTTTTAATCCAGTTCATAAAATGCCCTTAGTCGAGGTGGTTACTCATAGTAATCAGCAAGAGCCTAGTAGGATCCGTGCAGCTATGTGGGTACAAAAACTATCCAAGTTTCCTCTTAAAGTTAAAAGCTCCCCAGGTTTTTTGGTTAATCGTATCCTAATTCCTTATTTACTTGATGCTATGACGATGGTTGATGAAGGCTTTGATGCAAGTGTGATTGACGATGCAATGCGTCACTATGGCATGCCAATGGGGCCGCTGCGTCTTTGTGATGAAATTGGCCTCGATATTTGTTCTGCGGTAGGGCAATCATTCCGTCTGATTTTAAATGTGGAGGTGCCTCGATGTTTACAGACTTTAGTACAGTCAGGTTCTTTGGGTAAAAAATCAGGTAAGGGCTTTTTTTGTCATCCCTTTATATGCAAAGTTCTGCCTAAGTCTCTTAGTTCAGAGCAGCAGTGTATTCAATCGAGACTTGAGATTACATTACTCAATCAGGCATCATCCTGTTTAGCGCAGGATATTGTTACATCTATGGATGAGCTTGATGCTGGCATGGTATTTGGAACTGGTTATGCGCCGTTTAGAGGAGGCCCTTTGTATGAGGCAAGACAAAAAGGCTTGTCCTATTACCAAAAAAAAGCTTTAGCATGCAAAAGGAAAGGCTTTGAGGTTGAGCTTAATGATGATTTAATCCATTTTCTTCGAGAAGGGTCTTAGGGGGTTGATCTATATCCCTCTTTTTTTGTGGCTGATGACTGTAAACAATCTATTTAGAATGCTTGTATTCATGGCTTTTACTTTGTTGTAGCATCTATAATTGTAGAAAAGGACTTTTAGTAGGAGAATGGATGCTTCTTAACTGGTTTAGGCACTTATGTATAGCTATACTTTCGTGGCTTATCATTATGGTGAGTCATATCGCTATGCTTATACGTATTGCACTCGACCATCGTTTTGTGGCTCGTCATCAGATTGACTTAAAAAAAATTGGGTTAAGTTATTCGTTGCGCTTTTCATTGGATATTGCTTTTTTTCTTGCGGATAACTGCAGACGCAAGACTACTTTATTTGATAATTTTCAATGTTGTCTCATGATGTCAAGATGGTCATTTCAAACGGAAGGATTACAGTTCTCTAAGCCTAAAACAATTTACCTCAAAAAGTCTGGTTATCATTCCTTAAAAGAAGATTTGTTGCAAGTGTGTAAAAATAAAGCAGCATCGTAAATCGTTAGCATATTTCTTTTTGATTCGCATAATATATTATTAAAAACATGTATTTACCCTCTTTATCAGTAAGTATTTAAAGATTATTATCTTAAGTAGCTGATATAAGCATTTTTAATGATTTTTATTTTGTTTTTCCGTGTGCTATAAATACCCTTTAATAATTATATTTTCTTATTGCAAACGCGCACTTATATACTTTTATTAAAGTGGAATGTAATCTATCCAGGTGCTTTGTTCTTTTTTTGCGGGATGAACGTTTTTGCCGTACTGTGGGCAGTAGCGTCCCAGGCGAGTAATGACAGAGGCTCCGCCAGATACATCATAGCCATGACGGAAAAGATAGACATTTTCTGTTCGACTTATATCGCCAAGCCTTGGGTCAAGATCAAGGTCTGGGGTTGATATGAGTTGTTCGTATCCAAATCCATTGAGCCATGTGCATACTGGCCATAAGTCTTTGGGCACGACTTTTTTGCTCATAGGAGTTGGGTGCCATGAGCTTTCCCAAGAATCAGGATCCGTACTACCCGCTAGCATGCATTCGATATTCCAGTTTCCTGTATAAATGGTTGAAATAAGCAAGCAGTCGTTGATTCTCACGATGCCAAGAACAGGTTTTTTTTCTGTGCTAAGTTTGTTTTGAGGTTGGCTCAAGTGTGCAATGTCTTTATTGTTGTTTGTGTGAGGTTGACTTGATGCCTGTTTGCTTGAGGCGACTTGTGTATGTTGTTTCTCTAACACAATGGGAGAGCTTGGGTTGTTGGTTTTCTTTGTCTCTGAAGGCTTCTTATGAATTTTTGCGTTAGCTTTCGGTGATGTTGTGATAGCTTGCTGTTTGCTTGTGATGGGGCTAGATGGTTGTTTTGATTTCGA
The DNA here is from genome assembly GCA_047404175.1 of Legionellales bacterium. Classification (GTDB taxonomy): domain Bacteria; phylum Pseudomonadota; class Gammaproteobacteria; order M30B25; family M30B25; genus M30B25. The sequence continues at coordinate 21,868 of JBDOIW010000083.1, forward strand.
GAGTGTTGTTGACACTAGTGAATCATTGTCTCTTTTCAGGACTCTTTTAGGTTTATGATCACTTTTGGTCATTTGTTTTTGGGGATGAGTGAGCTGGTTAGGGATTACTATGTTTTGATCAATAGCCGAATGAGACTCACTTACGTGAGAGGTGAGTGGTGGAGATGGTAAGTGAGGCGTCAATGCAAAAGACGATGTGGTTGCAATAACTAGAGGTAACAAGCGAAAAAGTGGCAGCATGTGAAATCCTTTTCAGTACACTATTAAGTATAATAAAGGAAGCTACCCAAAAAAGCTAGAGCTGTCAGGCTAAAAGATAAGGCATTTTGCGTATAGTCTAGCAGCTAATGTGGTCGAGATATTTTTCTGCATCCAAGGCTGCCATGCATCCTGTTCCTGCAGAGGTAATTGCTTGGCGATAAACGGAATCCATCACATCCCCTGAAGCAAAAACACCAGGAGCACTCGTGGAAGTGTGTCCCCCCGCTTGTCCACTGTTAACAATAAGATAGCCGTGATTCATATCTAGCTGGTCTTTGAATAAATCAGTGTTTGGATGATGGCCAATAGCAATGAATACACCATCCGCATCAATCTTTGTTTCTGACGATTGATCTGTGGCCTCAATAATAACCCCAGTGACTCCTTGCTCATTGCCGACAACTTCTTTTAATGTATGATTCCATTGAATCGTCACATTTTTTTCTTGTAGCGCTAGAAGTTTATCGGCTAGGATTTTTTCCGAGCGGAATTGGTCGCGTCTGTGAATAACCGTGACGTGTGATGCAATATTGCTTAGGTAAATTGCCTCTTCAACAGCGGTGTTACCACCTCCTACAACAATAACAGGCTTATCCTTATAGAAAAATCCATCGCATGTTGCGCAGGCAGAAACACCTTTCCCCATAAATGCACTTTCAGAGTCAAGTCCCAGGTATTTTGCTGAAGCTCCTGTTGCAATAATAAGCGCATCACAAGTGTAGCTTGCGAAGTTGCCTTTGAGAGAAAAGGGTTTTTCTTTAACATTGGCCTCAATGATTTCATCGAATATCATTGTTGTCTTGAAGCGTTCGCTATGGTCTTTCATGCGTTTCATGAGGTCAGGACCTTGAAGATCGTATGGGTCGCCAGGCCAGTTATCGACATCTGTGGTTCGCATGAGCTGGCCGCCTTCTTCCATTCCTGTAATAATCACTGGATTTAAGTAAGCTTTTGTAGGAATCTTGCTGACTCATTGGGTTTAGTCAGTTGCCAGCCCATGAGTAGCAGCAAAAATGGCATACTATAGGACCAGAATCCA
>JBDOIW010000084.1:0-15620 GCA_047404175.1 Legionellales bacterium
GCGCTAACTTGAGGCAGAGGAATAGTGCGTTCGGTACCATCAATAGTTGAAAGAGAGCCATTAGGGTTAAGTTTTGTGCCAAAGGGTATGAATGCCTCAACAGAATCGCCGCTAAGGTTTCTGCATATTACTTTTGTCCATGGTGCATGACGATAGAATGTTTGTGCTTCAGAAGATTGGGGGTTAGCAATAGAGCGCCGGATGATCTGAATCAATAATTGCGCAGTTGATTGGAAAGAGAAATGAAGCGATTTTTGAGAAAGTATCTTGAGAAGTTGTTTGTTTTGTTCAGCATTTGAGTCTTGAATCGAATTGAACTGACCATGGGTGTCTTGAAAGTAGATTTCGTTACAAAACTGAGTCTTTGAATCAGACTTTATGCCTTCAATATTGGCATTTTTAAGATTCACATTGGTGAGATTAGCCCCACAGAGATTCACTTGCACAAGCTGCGCCCCGCAAAGAATCGCTCCTTTAAGATTGGCTCCTTGAAGCTTGGCGAATCCAAGATCAGCTTCTTGAAGATTGGTGCCTTGAAGATTAGTGCCTTGAAGATTAGCGCCTATAAGATTAGCTTCTTGAAAAGTAGCTTTGTGTAGTTTAGTCTCTTGAAGATTAGCGCCTATAAGATTAGCACCTTGAAGATCAGCGCCTAGAAGATTAGCACCTTGAAGATCAGCGCCTTGAAGATGAGCGCCTTGAAGCTTGGCTCGTCCAAGATCAGCGCCTTTAAGAAAAGTGTCTTGAAGGTTGTGGCCTTGAAGCTCAGCGCCTTGAAGCTCGGCTCGTCCAAGATCAGCGCCTTGAAGATTAGCGTCTTGAAGATTAGCACCAAGAAGAACAGCGCCTTGAAGATGAGCGCCTATAAGATTAGCACCTTGAAGATAAGCGTTTTTAAGAAAAGTGTCTTGAAGGTTGTGGTCTTGAAGCTCAGCGCCTCGAAGAAGAGCGCCTTGAAGATTAGCACCTTGAAGATAAGTGTATTTAAGAAAAGTGTCTTGAAGGTTGTTGCCTTGAAGATTAGCGTCTTTAAGATTAGCGCGTTGAATCTTTGCGCCTCGAAGAAGAGTGCCTTGAAGATTAGCACCTCTAAGATCAGCGCCTTCAAGATGAGCGCCTTCAAGATCAGCGCCTTGAAGATGAGCGCCTCGAAGATGGGCGCCTCTAAGATTAGCACCTTGAAGAGTAGCTCTTGCAAGATGAGCGCCTTGAAGATTAGCGCCTTCAAGATGAGCGTCTCGAAGATTGGCGTCTGGAAGATTAATCCTTCTTAGGTCAGTGTGACTAAAATCTCTACGTCCTTTATACCATTCGGTTAAAAATTCATTATGGTTCATTTGATTCCACTATTTCTATGTTTATATTTACTGTATTGCAACATTTTTTTTGAAAAAAATAAAGTTTTTTGTTTTTTTATGCGTCCGTGGCGTTTTGAGTTGATTTAATAGTCACAAAAGTCCTTTTTTTAGAGGTATTTTTCAGAGTGACTAGATCTACTAGGCTCCTTGTTCTAGTTTCTTGACAAGCAAAAACAAACAATCTTACTGATATTGTATTGACAAGGTTAAGGTTTCTATCAGGAGTATCTATTGCGTGCGGTATTGATGGTTTCTTAAGCTCTATCTACGATGATTGATGTATCGGTTAAAGATAGTCTCTTCGCTATTTTATTTCACTGTAGCGTATGCTTTTTATATTTTTTTTGTCTATACTTATTCTTTTTTGTAGGGGTTTACTATGAGAATACTCATAACTGGTCACGATGATGAGGCCAGAGCGTTAATGTCATGTCTAAGTACTGCGTCCGGGCTAGCGAGAGAACAGGATGACGAACGACTCTGTGGCAGCTTTGATGAGCTACGCCGAGGCTCTGTCAGCTATGTAAGAAATACAAGTCAGAGTCCGGGGCACGATGTTTTTAGCGCGCATAGAGCATCTCAAAGGTTACGTCAAGAGCTCCATCGTTGTGATTATGTCTGCATCTGTGCGGATTTAAGTGATGATAAGTCGTTTCACGACGCTATGATGTTGTTTAGTCATTTTCGTGGGAAAGCTATTGTCTTGCTTGGAATCAATGCGGAGAAACGAGTTGTTAAACGATGTGATATTATAAATGATTGGATAACAAATCCCTCGATTCATCACGTCAATAAATATTATTTTGAAGCCTCTTTTTCAAGTGGAGCAGGTATTGAAGTGCTACATGAGTTTTTTCATCAAAAAGCAATGGTCCCTAGAGCACTACCTCCCATGACTTATGATGAGGAGGCTAAGTCGGTGGTGTTGGGAAGTACTGAGGCAGACTTTTTAGCAGAAGTAGCCATGATTCCAAGTGCAGATATTAACTATGCTACGTTTAACGATCGATTGGCTTTGAGAATGCAGTATCCAGGTGTTTTTTCACGTTTTAAGGCACAAGTATCCTCTGGAGGAGCAACTAAAGAATGTTGCCTTGAATTGGTTGAAAATGCACAAAAACCAGCAATGCTTGTGTGCCTAGATACCACTCCTTGGGAGCAGGAGTCACCTGAGCAGATGTTTGAAGGTGTTATGAGTCTTTTAAAGGGGCATCTCGCAATAATGTCAGGTAAAAAGATGCTAAAATTTGTTATCAGCGGTTCTTCTAGTCGTGTGGTGGTTGATTGGTTAAATGAGTTAAGCTCAGATTTCTCGGCAGGTGGACTTCAGGTCGCAACAAATAGTTCGCAATTGTCGGGAGCGGTAAGAGATTTGATGGTATCTGTAGCAAAACCACGCAACATGTTGGCAAGATTAACTAGAGAAAGCCCTGATGGGAAAAAGCTCCCTATCATACCAGTGGTTGAATTATTGGGTCGTGTTGAGCATCATGCAGGCAAGCTGTCTGATGCTGTGGTAAAGAGTCACCAGCAGCGTGACCAAAATGCGAGGACTATTGAGGCTAAAAGACAAGAAATTTTACGTCAACATGAGAGGCGCTCGGGTGCTGGTGGAGGCCCAGCTCGTCCAGTCGAGTCAGTGCAGGATGTGAGCGGAGGAAGCCCAGCATCTGTCGATGATAGGCCTTCAAGTGCTGGTGGTGGCCCAGCTCGTCCAGTCGAGTCAGTACAGGCAGTGGATCATTCCCAAGCAAGTACTGGAACAAGCATTCAAGCAAGTACTGGAACAAGCATTAGTGGATCGGCCGGTGTCTCTTCGAACACTGGTCAAGCCAATGATGCCGCTCGACAAGCAGGTCTGGCAGCACTTGCACGGGCAGGGCTATCTGCATTAGGAAAGGAAAGTCGGCTAGATGATGATACTAAGATTGAACCACCCTCTGAATATATTTGTCCAATATCACGTGATCTTATGAATGACCCTGTTGTCGCAGAGGATGGATTTACTTATGATAGGCTTTATATAGAGAGTTGGCTTCAGGATAATTCTTCTTCTCCTATGAATAGAGAGCAAATGGGCCGACATTTACTGCCGAATCGCACTATGAAATCTGCTATTGAAAAATGGAAAGCAGATCATCCTTCGTATGGTGAGTCAAGATCTGGGAAAGGTCCTAGCTGATAAACTTATAGGCTACGAATTTACTTTTCACTGGGGTTTGTTTTGATTATGCATTGATTATTCATGATGTTTGTTTAGGAGCTTAACTTTTGTTGTTCTTTTGGCGAACTTATTTGATTTTTTTCTAGAAATGTGTTGAGCCACGCCGAGATTGCGCAATCCCAGTCACTAAAGAAAATTTCAAAAGTTATTTTGCTGTGGTGTGTCGAGTTATTTTGCGATAATATTTATTCTTTCAAGCTAAAAGTGAAAACATAAATGAAAAGTTCAGATAATAGCCAGGGCGTGCTTGAGACGGTCAAGAGTGGACATGTTGAAGCACTAATGGCAATGCATGAGGCGGGCGTTGATTTATGTGCGCCTATTGAGATAGCGCATAATGTTTGGTTGACTCCTATTATAGAAGCTGCCAAGTATGATCAGGTTGCTGTTTTAGAGTATTTGCAGCAGATAGGAGGTGATTTGAGCCAGTGTGTCGAGATTCAGCCAGGTGTTTGCACAAATGCAGCACTGGCAGCAGCTTCATGTGGAGCCCTCAATGTATTAACGTTTTTGCAAGCACCAAAAGATCAAGGTGGTGGAGGTATTGATCTTGGCGCTACTGTTGAGGTTTTTTCTGGGCAATTAACCTGTCCAGTGTTAGAAGCAGCCGAGGATGGTCAGTTGGATGTGCTGTCTTTTTTACATACACCAAAAGACAAAGGTGGCGCAGGTGTTGATTTGAAAGCATCTGTTGATATTGGTTCGGGTATGTTGTTGACGCCAGCTTTGATTGCAGCGGAATGTGGTCAGGTTGATGTGTTAAGTTTTTTGTATGAAGAGGTGAAGGTCAAGCTGGGTGAATCTATTGAAATTGAGCCCGGTTTGCAGCAAAATCCCGCTCAAATGGGGGCAGCTTGCGGTCAGGTTGAGGTGTTGAAATATCTAGAAACAAAAGGTCTTGTGCCTTAGTCAATGAGCCTCATTGCACAGCCTAGCTCTTGCAGCGACTTTGCTCGACACAACACAGGATGTTTGACGATCACTGCTCTGACTACTCGAAGCTTGTTGTTGAGCTATTTGCCCTGTATGATGGCATGGAAAGATCATTTTAAGGGATATTATGACCAGTCTCACTTTAAAGCAGCAAGCAGCCCATGCTGCGTGTGAATATCTAGAGCCTGACATGGTGCTAGGTGTGGGCACTGGTTCTACTGCCGATGCGTTTATCGAGCTTATTGCAGACAAAAAACATTGGTTCCAGGCGGTTGTTTCGAGTTCAAATGCAACGACTACAAAGTTACAGGATTGTGGCATTAGTGTGGTCAACCCAAACAGTGTGATGATTGACCTATACGTTGACGGTGCAGATGAAATTGACCCTCATTTGCAGCTTATCAAAGGAGGGGGTGCGGCGCACACTCGTGAAAAAATCCTTGCATCTGCCGCTCATCAATTTATTGTCATTGCTGATGCCTCTAAAAAAGTGGATCGTCTTGGCGAGCAGTATCCTTTGCCTGTTGAGGTTCATCCTCTAGCAAGGAGCTTTGTCGCAAGAAAGTTAGTCGCTCTAGGGGGCGAGCCAGTTTATCGTGAAGGTATTGTGACAGACAATGGTAATGAGGTGATTGATGTTTATCATCTTAATTTAACGGATACTGTCACTATTGATCACCAAATTAATCAGATTCCTGGTGTCATTGCTCATGGTTTGTTTCCCAGAGGGCTGTGTGATAAGGCACTTATTGCGAGTGACCAAGGAATACAGTTGCTCGAGAAACAGCAAATGTCGTTTGATTTTTCATCTTAATGATTTTTTTCAGATATATCTTAGTTGAATCGGAGAGATCCTCACTAGTTATATGTGCTTTCTTTGATCTAGAATGCGTTATATAAGGGGATAAATATGAACTTTGATACACTTCCAGAGGCAGTAAAAAAGCAAATTGTTGCACTGCTGGAGCATAATCAGTTCCCTGAGGCGAAAAAAGTCTATGATCAGGCGCAAAGGGTTTGTGGCCACTAAGCAATAGTGATGATCATAGTCTATCTAACAATCATGCTGATGCGTCACGGAGTTAAAGGCTGCTCAACAAAATAACTATCATAGCGATAGGTGCAATATAGCGTATACAAACAGTACAATAATGTTTGAGAATGATTTCCTTTTCGCTAAAGCCTTGTTCTAGTTTATGGCGACTTAAAACCCAGCCAACAAATATACTAAAGCCAAAGCCTCCTAAGGGTAAGATTATTTCAGTGACGCTATTGGTAATCAGTTCAAAGATATTTTGGTTAAATAGAGTAATATCTTGCCAAATATTAAATGAGAAAATTGACCCTAAACCTAAAATCCAGGCCAAGGCCAAGACTGAAAGCGTTGATTTTTTGCGACTTAGCTGACATTTTTCATGAAGTAATACGATCAGTGGTTCTGCGATGTTGATTGAAGAGGTGAGTGCAGCTAAGGCTAAGAGCAAGAAAAAACTAGCCGCAATAAAGTTCCCCCCTGGTATGTTTAGTAATGAAATAGGCAGCGCTTGAAACATAAGGCCTGGGCCTTCAGTGGGGGCTAGTCCATAACCGAAAACCCATGGAAAAATAGCAAGGCCTGCTAAAAGTGCCACTAAGACATCAAGTGCTGCAACAATAAGCGCTGATTTAATAAGGCTGCTGTCTTGAGGGGCATAAGCTCCATAAGTTAGAAGTGCCCCTGCTCCAATAGCAAGTGTGAAGAAAGCATGGCCTAACGCCGATAAAAGGTTGCTGACTGTGAGTTGGTTCCAATCAAATACAAAAAGAAAATGGCTTGCTTCAGTAAGCCCATAATGCTGCCATGCTAAGAGGACTAAGGTGATTAAGGTGACATAAAGTGCCGGCATCATAATGCGTGTGCTGCGCTCTAACCCCGACTGCACACCTGCAAAAGCGATGATGCCGTTGAGCGCAAGAAATAGGCTATGCCAAACAATCATGGTGCTTGGTGAGTGTTGAAGTGCTGCCCAGCTTGATTGCACGATTTGGGGCGTAAGCTGGTCAAAGCTATGAGTAAGGGCCCAACCAAAATAATGAAAAGCCCACCCTGCTACAACGCTATAGAATGATAACACCAAAATGAGCCCCAGTGCCCCCCAGTAGCCCAGGAAGTGCCATGGATGTTGGCTTCCAGCTTGTATGGATAGAGTTTTTAGAGCATCAACAGGATTCTTTCGGGTTAACTTCCCTAGGTGCATTTCGGCAAACATGATAGGGATGCCAATAAGAAGAACACAAATGCAATAAAGCACAACAAACGTACCGCCGCCATGGGTTCCTGCAACATAAGGAAAACGCCATAAATTACCAAGGCCTACTGCAGCACCTGTCGTGGCGAGAATAAACCCCATTTTAGATGACCAGAGCTTGGTATTTGGCTGGCTCATACTTGTCTAGACTAGAAAATCCATATTTTAGCATAGCTTGCAGCCATCTTCTAGCTTGCTTTTATGCCTTATGTTGGCTAAGTATAAAAAAAACGCTATAATAGACTAATATAGCAAAATTAATCAGGAAGGTAGTCATGGCAACAAAATCATTGTACAAGCATCTTGCAGGTGAACTAGAGTCAGTGAAAGACCAAGGGCTCTATAAGCCTGAGCACGTGATCAAGTCACCTCAGGATGCAGTGATTACCCTTGAGGATGGTCGAGAAGTGATTAACTTTTGTGCCAATAATTATCTAGGGCTTGCAAGCCATCCTGCTATTGTAGGTGCTGCACGAGAGGCTCTAGATCAAGATGGTTTTGGCATGGCATCAGTGCGTTTTATTTGTGGTACTCAAACATCACATAAGGTTTTAGAGCAGCGCCTTAGTGACTTCTTAGGCATGGAGGATACGATTGTTTATCCTTCTTGCTTTGATGCAAATGGTGGTTTGTTTGAAACCTTACTGACCTCTGAGGATGCGATTATTAGTGATGCTTTAAACCATGCGAGTATTATTGATGGCATTAGATTATGCAAGGCGCAGCGTTTTCGATACGCCACAAGCGATATGGTTGACCTTGAAGCAAAATTACAAGCATCACAGTCCGCTAGGCATCGCTTGATCGCAACCGATGGTGTGTTTTCTATGGATGGCACTATTGCCAATTTAGCGGCTATCTGTGATTTGGCAGAAAAATATGATGCGCTCGTGATGGTCGATGATTGTCATGCAACAGGATTTTTAGGTGAGAAAGGTAAAGGTTCACATGAGTTTTGTGATGTCATGGGACGAGTCGACATCATGACAGGGACTTTAGGTAAAGCATTAGGTGGCGCTTCAGGTGGCTACACCAGTGGTAAAAAAGAGGTGGCTGCTTGGTTGCGTCAGCGCTCGAGGCCGTACCTTTTTTCCAATAGTTTGGCTCCAATGATTGCAGAAGCATCGATCAAAGCTCTTGACTTGGTTGAAGCTGGTGATGGCCTTCGCGTGCAATTGCAGCATAATAGTGATCATTTCCGCAAAGCTATGACCGATGCTGGTTTTGATTTGTTGCCTGGTGAGCACCCCATTATTCCAATTATGCTAAGAGAAGCTAAGCTTGCAGCAGAGATGGCTCATGCTCTTTTAGATGAAGGAGTTTATGTGATTGGGTTCTCGTATCCTGTAGTACCGCAAGGTGAGGCGCGCATTCGTACGCAAATGTCTGCAGCTCATACCAGCGAACATATTGATCAGGCGGTTGCTGCATTTATCAAGGTAGGGCGCCAACTAGGCGTTGTTACTTAAAAAGACAGAGGTAAGTCATGAAAGCATTAAGTAAATTAGAAAAAAAGAAGGGTATATGGCTCACTGATGTAAAAGAGCCTACGTGTGGGCCTTGTGATGTGAAAATAAAAATCAATAAAACGGCTATTTGTGGCACCGATATTCATATTTATCAGTGGGATGAATGGGCTCAAGCGACTATCCCTGTGCCGATGGTGGTGGGGCATGAATTCTTTGGTCATATTGTCGAGGTGGGCTCTGAGGTGTCAGGCTTTAAAGAAGGAGACCGCGTTTCGGGCGAGGGGCACTTAACTTGTGGCATTTGTCGTAACTGTCGAGCCGGAAAGCGCCATTTGTGCCGTAACACTTTGGGTGTTGGTGTAAACCGTCAGGGTTGCTTTGCAGAATATCTAGTGATTCCTGCCAGTAATGCCTTTTTATTGCCAGACGAGGTATCTGATGACTTGGCATCTATTTTAGACCCCATGGGCAATGCCGTTCATACGGCTCTTTCATTTGATCTTGTGGGAGAGGATGTGCTCATCACTGGAGCTGGTCCTATTGGAGCCATGGCCGTGGCGATTGCTAAACATGCTGGTGCTAGACATGTTGTGATTACAGATGTTAATGATTTTCGCTTAGAGTTAGCCCGAAAGATGGGAGCAAGTCATGTGGTGAACGTTGCGAAAGAAAGTCTTGAAGATGTGATGCAGCAGCTAAATATGAAAGAGGGCTTTGATGTGGGGCTTGAAATGTCTGGAAATGCTCAGGCTTTTAATCAAATGCTTTCAGTTATGGCGCATGGTGCCAATATATCTTTATTAGGTATTCCTCCTAAAGATACGGCCATTAATTGGCATGATGTTATTTTTAAAGGCATTATTATCAAAGGTATTTATGGCCGAGAGATGTACGAAACATGGTACAAAATGGTGAGCATGCTGCAGTCAGGCCTTCACATGGATTCCGTGATTACTCATCACTTTCCGGTCGATCAATACCAAGAGGCCTTTGAATTGATGGCGTCAGGTCAATCGGGCAAGATCATTTTAGATTGGACTACCTAAACGCTTTATTAAAAAGCAGGTTGTCGATTTTTAAAATCAAGAGTGTTTTTTCTTAGATTAAAGCCATGGGCTTCAAGTTTATATTGACAGCCTAAGTGGCCTCCTATGACGTTGAGGTATTTGTCACTGTGCTCTTTCGGGCTATTTTTGCTTAAAAACAAGCCTTTCGGCACTTTTTAGTAAAATTTTTAATATTATATTAATTCTCTCTATTTATTATATAAGCTGTTGATTTAAATGAGATGATTATGATTGGCGTAGAGATAATTGAAAAATGGCTTAGTAGTCAAGAACGAGCAAATGACTCTCGATATGATCCTTTTCTCATAGGAAATGATCCTAATCTATCAAAGTCTGATATAGCTGAAGCAGCTAGGGTTAGCGGCTCAAAAGATATCTTAATGGTTGGAACAGGTGGCTTATATAGCCTATTATTGCTACTTAGAATTTGGCGGAATAAAAATCATGAGGGCCATGTTAAACTTGTTATTCTAGATACCAGTCAAGCTGTATTTGACCAGGTATGGAAACCGTTTCAAGAAGGTGTATCAAAATTACGAGATCCTATAGATTTGGGTGATCTGTTAGAGTCAATAGCAGAAAAGCTTTATAGAGGTGTGCTAGTTGAACATGATTACGGTAAAAACTATGTCAATCAGGATGTTGATATGTTTATAGGTGAATTATTTATAGCCTTGCCCGGTAAAAAGCCACAAGATAAATTAGTTACTTTAAAAAAGATTGTTCGTGATGTTGACTTTGCACGCGTTAGTTGGGCAGCAAAAGATTTATTCAAGGATCTAATGCTTGATGATGCGCAGTTGATACTCTATCCCTCTAATATTGAGCCATTTTTAGCGAACGAAGAACTATCTAACTTTAAAACAAGCATAAGTATGCCTGGTAGTATTGTGATTAGTTCTGATTTAGTCAGCGGACATCCAAGTAAGATGTCACTTAGTCTTAACGCTGACGAGCAAACAGCTGCACCTATAACGCTTGAACAGGCTGAGGCATTCTTTTTCTCCGGTGGTGCTAAGCCTATTCGTGCCAATACCACTGAAAGAATGACTGATCATCAATTGACAGAAGCAGTGTCTGACTCAAAGGTTGATAATCAGAAAAAAATACCACAAGTTGATGAGGCTATTTTTGTTCAGAGATTTCGTGAGCACTATAAGCCAGGTTTTTTTGGCGGTCACTGGGGAAGACCTTTTGCTCGTCCTATCATGAGCGAGAGTTCTATTCGTGCTCATGCTGCTACTTGTCCAGCCAGTGCAACTGCAAAAGCGGTTGAAATGGTTGACCTAGAGATGAGAATTTTTTAGTATATTGTTCTTTTTTATGGATATTATTGTGCCTCTAAATTCAACACAGACTTTTATTGCAGATTCTTGGTCTGAAAAGGTTCGTGGCCTTATGCTCAAGTCTTTAAATGACTGGAAAAATAAGCCTTTTGGACAAACTAAAATCAGAGAAATGCGTGCATTTGTGCTCGACGAAATCCAACCTACAATGATCCAAAATGAAGATCTCTATTTGAGTTTAAGCAAGATACTTAATATTTCTTCTCAAGAGCTTGGTTCAAGTAAGCTTGCTGCTTATATTTTTGATCCAAGACTGAGTGTGTCTTCAAAAATCCCAGAAGAACAAGTAAAGTTTATTCATGAGCGTACTTTGTCTGCTGCAAAAGAAGCATTATACGATTTTGACCGTGCTCAGGAGGATTTTTCAGCTCCGTCTCTAAACAAAAAATAGGGTTAAAGGTCTTTATAGAAGCTCGCTCATGTTAGGTTATAAGGTGATATGTTGCATCTTTTTTAGGGTAATGCCAACTAGGTTTGTATACTGTTAATTCTAGCTATAGATAGTGTTTGAAGTGAAGAAGTAGTACTGCTTGAAATGGAATCTATTCAGGCAATCACTCTTAGCAAGGCTTAACATTCTGAAGCATAAGTTCGCTTAGACTCTTCTCCAGCTATTTCTTGGGCCAATTTTGGTACTAGGTAACCAGGCAAAGCACGTTGCATCTGTAACAGCAAGTGTTGTGCTTGATCGATGTTGACATCAAAGTGTTGTGTTCCTTCTACAGCATCGGGTAGATGAAGGTAATAGGGCAGCACGCCACAATCCCAAAGTCGGTGGCTTAAGGCGATCAATGTGTCCGCATCATCATTCACTCCTTTCAATAATACAGATTGATTGAGCAAGTCAATACCATATTGCTTTATGATTGCGAGTGTTTCTTTAACTTTTTGATCTAGTTCTAGAGCATGGTTGCAATGCACTACCATGACGATTTTTTTGTGAGTCTGATTGAGAATGTTAAGCAAGCTGGAATCAATTCTTTCGGGCAGAACAATAGGCATTCTTGTATGGAGACGAAGTGTTTTAATATGGGAAATACGACTAAGTGCATCGCAAATCTTCATGACCTGATCGTTTTTGAGCATCAAGGGGTCGCCTCCACTTAAGATGACTTCGTGGATGCTTTGATCATTGGCAATGCGATCAAAGATCATCTGCCAATCTTGCTGACTGCGCTGGTTGTGAGCATAGTCAAAGTGACGTCTGAAACAGTAGCGGCAGTGAATAGCGCAACTAGGAGCTGTGATTAGAAGTACACGACCTTTGTATTTGTGTAATAGCCCAGGCGCTGTATTAGCAGCTTGCTCCCCTAGAGGATCTTTACTGTGTTGAGGCGATAGTTCAAGTTCTTGTTGAAGGGGTAAGACTTGTTTTAAGAGTGGGTGGTTTAGGTCCTTGGGAGGAATAAGATTGAGCCACCGTTTAGGTACTCGTACCGGAAATGCTTCATGTGCTTGAATAATACCCTTTAGCTCATTAAGTGGAAGCTCAAGGTGTTTTGCCAGTTGTAATGGCGTAGTAGCCATGTCTTGGAGAACAGTTGACCAATGGGGGTTACTCATGAGACACTCTAGCTAAAATAATGAATACAAAGCGTTTTATTCTAATCAAAAGGGGTGTTTATGGCAATGGCAAGTACCAATGAATTTAAAGGTGGCTTAAAAATCATGTTGGATGCGGCGCCTTGTAGCATTATCGAGAATGAGTTCGTTAAACCTGGAAAAGGTCAGGCATTTAATCGCGTGAAATATAGAAATTTACTGACAGGGCGGGTATTGGAAAAAACATTTAAATCAGGTGAAAGTGTTGAGCTTGCTGATGTGAATGAGCTTGATGTTCAGTATCTCTATGGTGATGGTGAACACTGGCACTTTATGTGTCCAAATACTTTCGAGCAGTATACTGCAGAAGCCGCGGTCATGGCTGATGTGAAAGACTGGTTAAAAGAGCAAGATACGTGCGTTGCTACGCTGTGGAATGGTGAGCTCATTGCTGTTGTGGTGCCTAAGTTTGTTGATTTAACGATTGCGCAGTCTGACCCAGGAGTGAAAGGCGACACTGTCAGTGGGGCAACGAAACCTGCTACTTTAGAAACGGGTGCTATCGTCCAGGTACCACTTTTTGTTAACGAGGGCGATACTATCCGCATTGACACGCGTACGGGTAAGTACGATTCCAGAGTAAAAAGCTAATGTCCTGGCAGCCAACAGCCTCGATCGATACTTTACGCCAAAGAGCTCAGATGCTCGAAGAAACGAGAGGATTCTTTAAGCAGCATCAGGTCTTAGAGGTGCAGACTCCTGTGTTCGATCGATATACCGTCACCGATATTCATCTTGATAGTTTTTCTGTAGGATTTAAAGATAAGCAGTGGGGGTATTTGCAGACATCTCCAGAATATGCCATGAAGCGCTTACTTGCATCAGGATCTGGTTCTATCTACCAAATCACAACTTCATTTCGAGCAAATGAGCAAGGCCATTGGCATCATCCAGAGTTTACCATGCTGGAATGGTATCAGCTCAATTATGGTATGCAAGATTTGATTGATGAGGTTTGTCAGTATCTTCATTTGTTTTTACATCCTCAGAAGGTTCGCCAGGTGACCTATCAAAATAGCTTTATAGAAGCATTGCAAATCGATCCACTCCGTATCAGCTATAACGAGGTGTGTCAGATCATCCAGGATCAGTTGCCTCATGCTTTTGTGCCCACCGATCTTGATACTGCTTTAGACCTTCTCTTATCGGAGCTGATTATTCCCCAGTGGCCTAATAATCAATTAACTATTTTGACGCATTATCCTTCTTCCCAGGCAGCACTTGCACGGTTAGATGCGAAAAATCCAAGTGTTGCACTTCGCTTTGAGATATTTCTAGGCAGGTTGGAGTTAGCCAATGGTTTTGAGGAATTAACTTGTCATCAAGAACAGCAAGAAAGGTTCTCTCATGATCAGTCTTCAAGGCAGCAAGCTAACCAAGATGACGTGCACCAAGATCCGTATTTTTTAGCGGCACTTGAGTCAGGTTTGCCAGTCTGTTCTGGTGTGGCCCTTGGGTTTGATCGTTTAGTGATGGCTGTTTGCAAAAAGAGTACTTTGGGGCAAGTAATTTCTTTTTCTCCCTTTTTGGATAGGTAGTGCTTTACTCGTTTTTTTTCGTCAATATTTACTTTGGTCCTGGTTTAATACGTGAGTTTTGAGGAAAGCCTATCTATTCTTTCGAGCTTACATAAGTGCTTCCCCCACTTCTGATGAGTCTAACGCTGATGATCCTTCTCCTCCTTCAGTTAGCGCTGCAAGAAGGGGCTAACAGATAGCTTTGCGTTGTGCAGGAGGAGTTGTATTTACGACCATGCTTAAGTTCAAGAGTAAAAGAATTAATAATTAGTTAATGTACTTTATGTTAAAATAATTCGTAGTGATGGAGGTCTATCAAAAGAGACCTGTAATTAGCTTTATTTTTGCTATAAATATGAACATAGAAGAATTTATTGAATTTATTGAAGCTTGCAGGCTAGGCCGTAGAGATTTTGCAGGTGCGAATCTTAGAAGGGCGAAACTTCCTGGAGCGAATCTTGAAGGGACGGATCTTAGAGGGGCGGATCTTTCTGGGACGAATTTTTCTAGGGCGGATCTTTCTGGGGCGAATCTTTCTGAGGCGAATCTTGAAAGTGCGTATCTTTCTGAGGCGAAACTTGAAGGGGCGGATCTTAGAGGGGCGAATCTTCTTAGGGCGAGTCTTTATAGGGCGAAACTTGAAGGGGCGAATCTTTCTGAGGCGAATCTTGTTGGGGCGAATCTTTCTGATGCGAATCTTTTTAGGGCGAATCTTTCTGATGCGAATCTTGTTGGGGCGAATCTTTCTGGGGCGGAGCTTTTTTGGGCTGTAGCGAATCTTGAAGGGGCGAATCTTGAAGGGGCGAATCTTTCTGAGGCGAATCTTGTTGGGGCGAATCTTGTTGGGGCGAATCTTGAAGGGGCGAATCTTTCTGAGGCGAATCTTGTTGGGGCGAATCTTGTTGGGGCGGATCTTGAAGGGGCTAATCTTTCTGGGGCGGATCTTCGTTATGCGGTTCTTCGAGGAGCTAACCTCGCAAATGCAAATCTCCAAAATGCCAATGTCAAGGGTATAAAGGTAGATTCAAACACACAATTTTGTAACGAACTCTACTTTCAAGATACTGATGGTCAGTTCAATCAGCTTCAAGTAGACAACGCTGCAAGAAACATGGTTCTTCTTCGTAAGCTTTCTCAAAAACGGGTACATTTTTCTTTTAAATCTAAGGAGCAGTTGTTGCTGGAACTTATTCACTTTTGTCAATCTAATCCAGAATCGACACAAGCACAAACGTTCTATCAACATGCGCCATGGACCAAAGTCCAGTGTACGCTTTTAGATGATTCTTCCATAGACGCCTATATTCCGTTTGGTACTGCTGCTGGGGATGATAGCCACCTCATGGTGCTTCATGGTCCAGATTGTATTTGTCATGCAAAAGTTAATCCAGAGTTTTGGCAAGAAAATGATTATCAATCTGATGAAACACATTATGTCCGACTAGGGCCTCTTGAAGAGGAGGACTATTACGCTTTAGTTTGTCCTGAACTCAAAGCCCTGCAAGCTATGCCACAAGATATTCAGCAAGCGTTGCGAGAAGAAGTAGCGAATCCTGAAAAACATCGTGAAACTATGATTCGAGGAGTCTCTATCTACGAATTATTGCAAAGTTCTTCTTGGACTGAAGAGGACCGGCAATCGCTCGGCATGAGTGCACCAGAAGTTGTTGCAGACCAAGCAGCCGGTGGACAAGCACAGGGTATAGGTGGTCCAAGTGATTGGGTCGAAGATCATAGCTTATTTAATGCTTCCTCCACTTCTGGTAAGCATAAGGCTGATGATCCTTCTCCTCCTTCAGTTAGCGCTGCAAGAAGG
>JBDOIW010000085.1:0-5494 GCA_047404175.1 Legionellales bacterium
GTGTGTAGTTGGGTCCTTCTCTTTATTGAGAAGTTCTGTAATTACCACACGATTTTTAATATTAAATAAAAAGTTTGAAAATGAATAAATATGATGATTACGAGTTGATAAAATTTTCATCTGTCCGTTTACCTTATTCTTATGATGCTCTTGAGCCTTATATTGATGAGGAAACTATGCAAATACACTATAATAAACATTATTTGGGGTATTTAAAAAAGTTTAACAAGGCAGTTGAAAAATATGATATTAATGAGCCTGTCATCAAGATTATGCAAAATATAGATAGATATCCAATTGAAATTAGAGATAATGGGGGTGGATATGTAAATCATTCTATGTTTTGGAAAATGCTCAAGCCAAATCCTAAAAAAAAGACAAATGCTCCTTTTGGAGTTTCTTTGGCTAAAATTATACAGGACTTTGGAACTTATGGGCAATTCAAAGAATATATTTTAGAAGCATCTCAAAAAAGGTTTGGTTCAGGTTGGGTATGGTGGGTAATGAATAGAGATGGGAGTACAAACATACTTGCTACTCCTTATCAAGATAACCCATATATGCCCGAGTATCAATCTTTTCCTTTATTAGGTATAGATGTATGGGAACACGCATATTATCTTAAATACGACT
Organism: Legionellales bacterium; assembly: GCA_047404175.1. Taxonomy (GTDB): domain Bacteria; phylum Pseudomonadota; class Gammaproteobacteria; order M30B25; family M30B25; genus M30B25. Next base: position 634 of record JBDOIW010000085.1, read on the forward strand.
CTGATAGAGAGAGATATGTCAAGAATATATTTAATATAATAAATTGGGAAGAAGTTAACAGAAGAATTGTTTCTGCAAATCAGAGCATATTTGATGTTAGAATAATGAATTAAAAATTTTAATTATGGAAAAGGTATTTGGATTTATTGGAGGTCGTAAAATGTTTTTTGCGATTTTGTTGTTTTTATGTGCAACCTTGTTTTTATTTACGGGTAAAGCAGATTTTACTGATTGGTCACAATTTGTAATGTGGATATTTGGTATATATGCCGTAGGAAACACGGGAGAGCATTTATCTAATCTTGGAAAGAAATAGTATGTAATGTTTGCTAAACACACAAATAAGATATTATTAGTATGTTTAACTTTAGTTTTTATTCTTATTAGTCAGTTGTTAAGCACTAATGCTAAATTAAATGATTTTAAAAAACAAGTAATAAAGTTTAAAGATGGAGAACAATATTTTATACAAAAGTTAAACGATAACGGGGAACGGATTGCAGAACAAGACCAAATTATTTTATCTCAAAAAGATGCGATAGCTAATAATTTACTTGTTATAGAAGATTTAAAAAAAGTAAAATCTCAAGTAACCATTAAGACAATAACTAAAATAGATAGCATATTTGTTCCTATCATAGATACAGTAGATAGAATAGTTTTTGATGGTCAGGGATTAGCATTTTTAAAGCTACCCACTAAATTTGGAATAGAAGAAGAATGGTATTCTTTATATTCTACAATAAATAACAAAGGGATGTGGATAGATTCTTTATCTTTGTATAACAGACAGACTATTACTTTAGGTTTAAAAAGTAATGGTATTTTCAAATCTCCCACACCTACCGTTACGGTAAAGAATGAAAATCCTTTTGTTGATGTAAATAGTTTAAAGAATGTCGTAATCAAGAATGATACGAGATTTTATGATAAAAAAGGTTTTTGGTATGGAATAGGAGTGGGTACAGGAATTTTAATACCTGCATTAATAATAAATTAAGAATATGGCAAGAAAATATAAATTAGGAGATAAGTGGTCGGAAGATTTTGACTATGATGGAATGGTAGAATATGGAAGAACCATTGATACTAAAACATCAGAAAAAACGATAGAAAAATATGCTGACAGTTTAGAAGATGTTAATTATCATACTTTAGCAAAGCCATTATTTGATTTGGAAGTTGCAATGAGTGGAGATAAAGAAAAAATTAAAAGACATTTTCTTGTAAATTTTAGAAGAACATTATCAAAACAACTTGTAGAATTTGGAGATAAACCTTTGTCCACAGATGAAATATACTTTTTTGCAAAAGGTGGTAAAGTTTATGCTATTGATATTGATTTGGAAAACGGAGAGCAACCAAGAGAGAGTAAATTCCAATACACTCATAATGAATTTGGACTACATCAAGCAAAAGAACATTTTAATAGGTTGAAAAAAGAGGGAGTTTACGAGTATAATGACATTAAAGAGCCAATAGAAAATATACAACTTTTAGAAGTAGATAACGATAATGATGATTATAGAGTTATAGATAGTGAGTTCTTTGCAAAAGGTGGTAGTGTTGTAAAGCAAGTTAGATTAGATGATGGAAAACTCTATAATGAAATTGCTTACACAAAAAAAGACTTAAAGGGAAACCCAACTAATGAAACTTATGTGCAATATGAACTTGTTGAAAAAGATTTTGCAAAAGGTGGAGAGGTTGAAACAAAAAGAGAATTTATTGAAGTTGTAAATCAAGTTAAGGAAGAAAACGAAGCATTTCCAAATGATATGGTAAATGTAATGGACAGTATTAATGCTATTTTACAAGATAGAGGTTATGATGAGTTTGATGAATATACTTATGATGTAAGACAAGAAATTTTAGATAGATATGAAAAAAAGGTTTTAGATAAACAAGGGTTAAGATTTGCAAAAGGTGGTATGACTGAAATGGATAGATATACGGGTATGGCTGAAATGGATAGGGAAAAAGATAGTCCTTTTTCAGTTGAAGTTTGGAAAACTAAAGCAAGATACAATAGTAATAAGCCAAGTTTAGATAAAGAAGTAAAAACCTATAATGAAGCATTAGAAATTGCTCTTTCAAGTATTGATGATGGTGCATATAAATCTCAAATTATGAGTGAACAAGGTTTTCTTTGGGAAGTAGATAAAAATGGTGTTCAAGAATATGAAAAAGGTGGTTATGTGATAAAGGGAAGAACAAAAAATAAAAATTTCTTTGCATCAAATAAGGATATGCCTTTTAAATCTAAAGCAGAGGCAGAAGAAGAAGCAGAAAATTTAAATTATTATTTAAATAGCGACTCAATATATGATGGTAAAAATAGTCAAGAGCAACTTAAAGAGCAATTTAGGTTAAAGGATAACATAAAAGAATTTTATACAGAAAAAAAATATGCAAGAGGTGGCTATTTTAGTTTTAGATAAATTGAAAAATTTTGCAAAAGATGAATAAGAAAGTTAAAAAAGATATATTTATTGGATTATTGCTACTAACAGGGTATTTAATAATTCATAGAGTAGTTTCTAATGATATAATAGAAACAGAAGATAAATAATAAAAAAATGTTAGCAAAAGGACAAGTAATAGATAGTAAATCAAAAGAGGTGTTGCCTCAAGCTACAATAATTGTTACTGATAAAGATGGTAACCTTATAGATGATGGTGCCAAAACAAAGGCAGATAAAGAAGGATATTTCACTATTGATGTATTTCCATCTGATTTCATAACTATTTCCTATATAGGTTACAATAATAAAACAGTATCAATTAAAGATTTTTCATCGGATGTAAATGTAATAAAGCTAAAATACAATAAAGTAGAAGAAGCAGTAAGAGGAGCCTTAACAGACAACGGAAGAGAAGAAGCAGATGGAGGTGTATTTGAAAATAAACCAATTAAATGGTATTATTGGGGAGCATTTATGCTTATTGGCTACTATGTTTACACAAGAATGAAAAAATGAAAAAAAGTCAATTAGTTATTGGTATTTCACTCGGAGTTTTAGTTTCAGCAGGTTTACTTATATTGTTGAAAAGATTACGATTAAGTGGGTTTAAAAGAAATCTTATATCAAATGCTAATAAAGAATGGGCTTTATGGGGAAAGCCTCTTATATCGCAAGGAGAAGTGCAAGAAAAAGGAGAAATAGAGTGTAGTAATATATATAGAGAAAGAGTGGGGGAATATTGGAATAAAGGTGTTAACATAGATAAAGATGGGTGTTCAGATACTCCTTGGTCATCTGCTTTTATTTCTTTTTTAATGCGTAAAAGTGGGGCAGGAAGTGAATTTCCTTATACATCAGCACATAATCAATACATAAGACCCTTTATACAAAATAGAAAAACAAATAATAATTCTAATTTTAAAGCATACAAGTTAGAAGAAAAAAAGCCTGAATTAGGAGATTTAGTATGTTATGCGAGAGAATCAGGTGTAGATTACGATACGACAAGAGCATATAAAGGACATTGTGATATTGTGGTTGATGTAAATAGAAACAAAAGAAATATAGAGGTAATTGGAGGCAATGTAAATGATGGTGTTACAAAAAGAATTTTAAATATTGACCAAAATGGATATTTAAATGACTACAATAATGAATGGTTTACTATAATTAAAAACAGTAAATAAATGGATAATTTTGTAGTATCTTTTTCAAATAATTCAAATGTTAATCAAGAGATAGACATATTTGAATCTTCAAATTTAACAGGTGGTGGTGTAACTGAAACTGTTTATTCTTGGACAGCAAATTTTAATGATTATGGTACCCCTCCTGTTTATAATAATACTATTGGCGACCAATTTTGGTGGTATGTTACTGTTCTTAATCAACCCGGTAGTATTGCAGTAAAATTTAAAACTACTACGGGTACGAGTGTTATTTTTCAAGTTGATAATATAGCTACTCTTCAAACTTTGACTACTACACAATTTGAATCATTTCTAAATACTAATCCTGTTTTATCAGAAGTAGGAACTTGGAGTGTTACAGATTTAAGTGGTGGAACAGGTGTGTTTACTATTTCTGTACTTGTTGACAATGTTTTTGCATCAGATAATGATATAGCCATAAACAATCCTGCATTTAATTATGGTGCAGGAGCACTTAAATTATATGGTGGTACAGGACCGATTTGGTCACCTATAAGTGTATTTCCTACCGTAGCACAATCATCTCCTGCTTTAATATCTAATCCAAATGTATCAGTAGTAGCATCAAATCCAAATTTTAGTTATAGTGATTTCTTATGGAGCACAATAGGAAGAACTTATGATGTCAAAAACTTTCAATTATATTCTGCATCAAAACAACAATTACTACAACCATTTTTATTTGATAGAACTTTAGCAACAGGTAGAGTTTATCAAAAGGTACTTACACCAACCATTGACCCATACCAACAACAGAACTATATAGTAACTCCTGATGAAAAAGGTTATATATTAGATGGTTTTACAAAAATTAGATATACACTATTACCTGAACAAACAATTCGTATAGTTTTAGATTATACTTATGTAGATTTATCTACTCCACTTATTGCAGAAACAGTAACCCCTGATATTGACCAATCTTTTATAACTCCTGATTTTGTTGACAATATAGAAACAGGATTTGATAAATTTGGGTGTAAATTTTTAGATGCAAGATTTAATGAATTAAGTCAAAAATTAAAAGAAGTAGGAGGGGAAGATGGACAAATGCAACCTAAATGGCAAATGCAAATTAAGTCCCGTTTAAGGTATATTAAAGACCTTATGGTAAGTTATGAGTGCCTTACAGAAGAAGAAGCAGAAGAAACACCAAGGTTTAATGTTGTAGGACCTGAATTAAGA
>JBDOIW010000086.1:0-2106 GCA_047404175.1 Legionellales bacterium
GTCTATGGCATTACCTTTGGCGCTAGGAAAGGATATTGCGGGCAAGCCTATTGTTGCAGATCTAGCCAAGATGCCTCACTGTTTGGTCGCAGGGACAACAGGTTCTGGTAAATCTGTAGGAATCAATGCCATGCTTCTTGGTCTACTGTATGACGCAACTCCTGATGACCTACGTATGATCTTGATTGATCCAAAAATGCTTGAGCTTTCGATTTATGATGGTATTCCTCATCTTTTAACACCTGTTGTGACCGATATGAAGGATGCAGGCAGAGCACTTAGCTGGTGCGTTTATGAGATGGAGCGTCGCTATAAACTTATGGCCGCTCTCGGGGTTAGAAATCTTGCTGGTTACAATACTCTGGTTCAGTCTCGACAGGAAGAAGGTACTCCTGTAACTGATCCTTTTTGGAAAGGTGGTGAGGATCAGGAGGCCCCTCTATTAGAGAAGCTTCCATCTATCGTGGTTTGTGCGGATGAGTTTGCTGACATGATCATGGTGGTGGGTAAAAAAGTGGAAGAGCAAATTACTCGCCTTGCTCAAAAGGCACGAGCAGCAGGAATTCATTTGATATTAGCCACACAAAGACCCTCTGTTGATGTTATTACTGGTTTGATCAAGGCTAATGTCCCCACTCGTATTGCTTTTCAGGTTTCGTCGAAAATTGATTCAAGAACCATCCTTGATCAACAAGGAGCGGAGCAGCTACTAGGTCAAGGGGATATGCTCTATTTAGCACCAGGTACAGGAGTTCCTATTAGGGTTCATGGCGCTTATGTTGGTGATGAAGAGTTGCACCGAATTACCAAGGCTATCAAAGCTCAAGGCGAGCCTGATTATCTTAAAGAAATTACAGATGAGGCTATGGATGCTGTCAATGACTCCAGCACTGGTGGTGAATCCTCCACGAGTGGGGATAAAGACGCATTATTTGAACAAGCCGTTAAAATCGTTCTAGAAACGAAGCGTGCATCTATTTCCAATATTCAGCGTCGTATGAAGATAGGTTACAATCGTGCTGCACGTATTGTAGACCAAATGGAAGAAGCAGGCATTGTTTCCCCAATGGACCACAATGGTACACGAACCTTAATGATGGACCAATTTGAGGGCCAGTGATGATGAAAAAACGTTCTTGTTTAGCAAAAATAAGTTTTATTGTTCTTATGGTTGGTTCATCTTTAGCTTACGCAGGTGACTATGAAGATTTAGTGGATGACTTAAGCCACTTTAATGCACTAAGCGCAAAATTTGTGCAAACTGTTACATACGATAATGGAAAAGAAGGGCCAAGCTCACAAGGTGAGATGAAATTACAACGACCGCGTTCATTTTATTGGCATATCATGTCTCCATCGGAGCAGATTGTTGTTGCTGATGGGCGCTACTTATGGGTTTATGATCCCGATCTAGAGCAAGTAGTAAGACGTCGTCAAGATCAGCAGGATACCATTCCCGCATTGCTGCTCTCAGGTCATATTCATGATATTAAAGAAGCTATGCAGGTCAAAAAAACTCAAAATCTAAGTGGTGGCAATGCCTATGCCATTCGTATTGAAAAAAAAGATGGCCAAAGTCAAATTATTCATATGACATTTAGACAAAAACGTATCAACACCATGACGATTGAAAACGAACTTGGACAGTCTAATCGTTTCACATTTAGTCATGTTTCAACGTATTCTCAGCTACCTCGAAGCTTATTTGATTTTAAGCCACCAAAAGGTGTTGATGTGATGATTGAGGACTGATAAACAACATCAGTAACTCGAATATGCGTCTCTTAAGCAGGGTGTTATAATCTCTTTCTTTCAGTCTCATGCAACAGTAGTTACTTATGGCGTTTCAGTATGCATGTGGTTCATAACACCATTAGGGACATGTGCTGTGGTGACATGTGCTTTTGCTTTTTGACAGTGTGTTTTTTGGTCGTCAAAAAAGATATCTGCTTTGAAGGCTTTGAGAATGTCTCGTTTGTTTAGTCCTCCCAAAAAGAATGCTTCGTCAATACGTATTCCCCATGCACGTAGTGTGTGGACAACACGTGCGTGTGCAGGAGCGCATCTGGCTGTAACAAGAGCTGTTCGAATGGGGCAGGCTTCCTG
>JBDOIW010000087.1:0-7598 GCA_047404175.1 Legionellales bacterium
GCCAGCATCAACGCCAATGGCAATCGCCACTTGCCTGCTCTCTCTATTTGTCCATTGGATTTTATACCAAGAATTCACTACCAGAGAACTTTTCCAAAGAAGTTGCTCACTGGCTAGCAACAGCCATTAAAGCCTATGGCATTGAACAAACTTTCAATATTAAGGCTCCAAATGACCTTCTTTATCACCATAAAAAAATTGCAGGAATACTTATTGAGGGCAACTTCCAAGCACCTAGCCAATATTGGGTGATTGGAGTAGGAGTCAACTGCAATATGCAGCATCTCCAGCATCTAGCTATTGACCAACATTGGACAGACCTACAAAGTATTTCAAAAAAAACCATCGACAGAAACAAATTGGCAGCAATAATCATTGATATACTTATTGAAAAACTAGCCCCCTATCAAAGACAAGATAGACAAGTCCATCTCTCTTCATTACAATAAACCCATTCATGTTAACTGCTGTATCTGTGACGACCTTTATCCACCTCAACGTGCATAGCGAGTACTCCATCACCGATGGTATTGTGCGCCTGCCTGACTTAATGCACACCTGCAAACAGAACAACATGCCTGCGGTTGCCATCACAGATCAATCTAACCTTTTTGGCTCTATACGTTTTTACAAACAAGCTCTAAAACAAGGGATCAAGCCGATTATTGGTGCGGACATATGGACATCTATTGAAGGTGAGCTTGTTAACCTTATTTTGCTTTGTCAAAATAACCAAGGATACATGAATCTTAAAACCATGGTCTCAGAAAGTTATTTACACGGTCAACACAACCAAACCCCTATTATACCGTGCTCACTTATAGAACAACATCACGCAGGACTCATAGCACTCCACGGGTGGCGCCAAGGCCCGCTAAAAGTGCTACTCCAGCAAAAAAAGTTAGATCAAGCTCAAAAAGAACTACAAAAATGGACACAACTTTTTCCCGGGCGCTTCTTTTTTGAAGTATGCCATTTCAATACAGCAGAAGGTACACAACTACTTCAACATACGTTAGAATTTGCTTCAGAAAACCACATCCCCGCAGTTGCAACCAATGGTGTCTGCTTTACTCAACAAGATGATTTTGAAGCCCATGAAGCAAGGGTATGCATTCATGACGGAGCCTTGCTTACTGATAATAAAAGGCAAAAAAAACATAGTCCTGAGCAATACTTAAAATCTCCAGAAGCCATGCAGGTACTTTTTGCAAACAACCCATCATTGCTTACTAATACCACCCAAATTGCCATGCAGTGTAACCTAACCTTGTCCCTTGATAAGCCCTGCCTACCACAGTTCCCCTCTCCAACAAAAGATTCCACTGAAGACTACTTCCAAGCTTTAAGCCAAAAAATGTTGAAAGAGCGCCTAGAAACAAACAAAATTCAAAAAGACCAATGGCCCTCATACGATGAACGCCTTGCTTTTGAAATTAATATTATTCGCTCGATGGGATTCCCTAGTTACTTTCTCATTGTAGCCGACTTTATCAGTTGGGCTAAATCTAATCAAATCCCTGTTGGTCCTGGTCGGGGATCAGGCGCGGGGTCACTAGTAGCCTATGCTTTAGGCATCACTGATCTAGACCCCCTAGAACACGAACTACTTTTTGAGCGTTTTCTCAATCCTGAGCGGGTATCCATGCCTGACTTTGATATTGACTTTTGCATGGATCGCCGTGACGAGGTTATTCAATATGTAATGGATCAATATGGCCGTGATGCTGTTTCACAAATCATTACTTTTGGCCGTATGGCAGCCAAAGCAGTTGTCCGTGACTGTGGGCGTGTCATGGGCTTAGGGTATGGCTTCGTTGATACGATTGCCAAACTCATCCCTTTTGAAATTGGCATGACATTGGAAAAAGCCTTACTTCTTGAACCTCAATTAGAAGAGCGCTATAAAGAGGAAGAAGAGGTCAAAGCACTCATTGATCTCGCTAAAAAACTTGAGGGAGTCACAAGAAATGCTGGCAAACATGCTGGAGGGGTTGTCATTGCGCCCACCAAACTAACTGACTTTACTGCATTGTATTGTGAAGCCGATGGCAGCAACCTTGTGACACAACTTGATAAAGACGATGTAGAGGCTGCAGGTCTAGTAAAATTCGACTTCTTGGGATTAAGAACGCTTACCATCATTCAGTGGACCCTTGAAAGTATTCTCAAGCTCCATCAAGAAAATGTGATCATTGAGCAGATCCCTCTTGATGATAAAGCCAGTTTTGACTTACTAAAACAGTGCAAAACAACCGCAGTATTCCAATTAGAATCAAGAGGCATGAAGGAACTGATAAGCCGTTTGCAGCCCGATTGCTTTGAAGAAATAACAGCACTGGTTGCACTCTTTAGACCTGGGCCTCTTCAATCTGGCATGGTGGATGATTTTATAGATAGAAAACATGGACGTGCTAAAATTGCTTATCCTCACCCATGGCTTGAAGACATTCTCAAACCTACCTATGGTGTTATTCTCTATCAAGAACAAGTCATGCAAATTGCACAAAAGCTTTCAGGCTATTCACTTGGCCAGGCAGATCTACTTAGGCGAGCTATGGGTAAGAAAAAACCCGAAGAAATGGCAAAACAACGATCACTTTTTGTATCTGGAGCCGAAGATCAAGCCATTGATGGCAAGCTGGCAGGTGAAATATTCGATATCATTGAAAAATTCGCTGGCTATGGATTTAACAAATCACACTCAGCAGCCTATGCCCTTATTGCCTACCAAACAGCCTGGCTAAAAACACACCATCCCGACCATTTTATGTCAGCCGTACTTTCTTCAGACATGGATAACACCGACAAAGTAGTCAATTTTATTGATGAATGCAAACAAATGCGACTTACCCTAGTACCACCTTGCATTCAACTGAGTGAAAAATACTTTCATGTCAACAAACCACAATCCATCGTATTTGGCTTAGGAGCGATTAAAGGTGTAGGAGAAAATGCTATTGATGCGATACTTGAAGCAAGATCACAACAAGGACGCTTTAAAGATTTATTTGACCTATGTCAACGCGTTGATGGCCGAAAAATGAATCGCAAAGTCCTAGAAGCTTTGATTAAATCTGGGGCTCTTGATTGCTTTGAACATAACCGCGCAACACTCACTAATAGTTTAGACAAAGCTATACAAACTGCTGAGCAAGAAGCAAAAAATCAAGCTCAGGGTCAAAGTGATTTATTTGGTATGAGTGCTTCAAACTCAGAAAGCAATTCTGCTAACTACCTGGATTGCTCACCCTGGACAAAAGCATTGAAACTCGATTATGAAAAAGCCACACTCGGCTTTTACCAATCAGGTCATCCTATGGATGACTATCAAAGCAGCCTAAAGAACCTCACAAGTGGGACAATCCAGCACATTATCCATAACCGCCTTTCTCAGGCCAGTGCCGCAGGTATTGTGCAGCAAAAGCGTATTTTAATTAATAAACGTGGGAAAAAAATGGCCTTTTTATCTTTGGAAGACCATACAGGCAGCCTTGAAGTAGCCATTTTCTCTGATATTTTTGAAGAAGCTGAAGAGGCCATTCAATCTGATAAACCCATCATCATTCAAGGCGAGATCTCACAAGATAAGCATACTGGCAATCCAAGCATTCAAGCCAAAAAAGTTCAATTTTTGAGTGATGCTCAATGTCAAAGAGTGCAATGGATTACCCTAGAGCTTTGCACAAATCAGTGCACGGAAGCTGTCATGATCAAGGGGCTGCTGCAACCCCTAACTGGAGGAAGAACCCCTGTGCGTATTATGCTTGATCATGATGGTCTATCGGGCGCATTTGAGCTAGATACTAAGTGGTCTATCAGTCTCACACCTGAAGCAAGAGCCCATTTGGAAGACTCACCACTTGTACGTCAGCTTCACTGCCATACTCACTAATAAGCGACACTAGCTACACACAGCAATAGGACAACTACTTCCACTTGAATCATCATGATGAGGATATTGGTAAGGCTTGCATCCTAAACGGACCTGACTTGACTTTGGGGGCTTAGTATCACCATCAACATCAAGCTTTCTTTTGACAGTTGGAGATAGAACATTATCGGAAAGAGATGAAAACGAAAGTTTTCGCTTCCTAGGTTTTGGTGGACACTTAAGCTCCTGACCAAACTCTGGTTCTGGAGTGTGACAATCCCTATCAGGAAAAGCAAATCTTGGTGACTCTGATCTCATAAAATACCTACGCAATAAAACAAATAAAAAAACAATATTAAACCTAAGTAGATGATAAATCAACCTTTTTTTGATTTTTTGTTTATTTTCTTGTTTTTTTGGCCATTATAGTCAATAATTTACCAATAAAACCAACATAAAAAGAAAAATGAAAAAAAACATTCTCCTATTCACACTCATTATCGCCTCCCAAGTAGCCTCAGCCGTTCATCTTATCGAGAGAAATGCTGAAGAAATTACAAAAATTGCAGACCAAGATCATCACATGGATATCAAGTTTACCTTGGGTTCAACATTTGCAGGATACTTTGGTAATGAAGAAATTATTGGCGGTAAGTCTGGAGTAAGTCTTGCTTGGTTTCAACCCTCTGGTGTTGGCCAAGAATTTGAATACATATGGAATCCTATTGCTCACCCTAATTTAGACAATGTGCGACAAGATATGATCTTTGCAAACTTAGTTTTACTATCATCGTTCCACAGTCAACATATTCGCCCTCATATTGCTGTAGGTCTTGGCTGGGCTCAAATAACACAAAGTCATGAACGTAGTGAAAACTCTTTTCTACCCTCGCTTAGCAAACAAGGATCAGTTGCTGCACAAATAAAAGCAGGATATGAAAGAGAAATTGCCGAAGGACTTTCTTGGGGTTTAGATTATGGATACATTAGAACACTGCATGAGCTAAGGCCTTGGGCTAGCTTATCCAATCTTGGGCATTACCACTTCAAAACTCAGTTCGTCAACAGCCATATAAGTTTACGTTTTTAACAAATCAATGGTAAAAAAAAAGCCCCATACGGGGCTTTTTTTTTACTGGCGATTAATAGTCGCCTTTGATCACTTCTTGTGTAGCAGTTTCTGAAACAACAGTAACCTCGCTATCAGAAACAGGATCAGTACTTGAACAAGCTGCCACGCCAGCTAGTAAAATTGCACTCAGAGCAATCATAGAAATTTTTTTCATTATTATATCCTCTCGGTTAATTCTCACTAAAGGTGAACTCTTATTACGAACTATTCTCGTGCGTATTGCAAGTACTATTTAAACATAGCTCACAACAACATTGATTCTAATACTAATTTATTTCACACGGCTGTCTTGAAGCTGACTAATCCAAGCAAGAATTGCTTCAGAAAATGTTCGAGGACGCAGTTCTTGAGCAAAATGCATAGTCTGACCAACTTCAAACAAATCAAGGTATGGAAAATGCTCATGACACCAGCTCACAGTATCCATGGTGGTAATAAACCCTGGTGTAGAATACATCATAAGCTTGGGAATAGCAGTTTCTTCAAGCCATCGTGAATAGTTCACCACCAGTGAAACCACATCATCTGCATGACCAGGTATAGGTAAGTCTTGACAATATTGCCACAGTAACTTACGAGAACTTGGCGTATCGAAAACTGATTGATAATGATCAATGTGTGATTTAGGTAAGGCATTCATCATTGCCATAGGAAACAACATGGACATAAAGCGATTGTCTTTAACAACTGCATCATAATCAAGTTCACCCTGATGAATCATATGTAGGCACTGCTGTACGGGTAATGACAACATAGTCCAATCTTGTACAGGTCTAGGATGCCCCTCATAAAAGACCATGGCCTTGATGCGGTCACTATGACGCATGGCGTAGTCAAAACCAATCACAGATCCCCAGCCGTGCATGACCAAAGTAACATCGTAAAGATCAAGCTGCTCGAGTAATGTTTGCATATAAAACAAATGATCAAAAATACGATAAGGGATATCTGGCTTGTCAGATAAACCCATACCTATCATATCAGGCGCATAACAACGGTGATGTAGAGATAGTTGCTCAAGCACATAGGACCATGTCATCGAGGACACAGGCACACCATGAAGAAACACAACTGGAGAACCAGAATGGCCTGCCTGCCTCACATGCATACGATCACCATCAACAGGGTAATAATGAGAAGAAATACTGTCAAGCATAAGACGCCCTCCGTTGGCATTTAGTACTCTAGTCTACCCCTGCAGGATCATATGCGCAAGTAATCGCAGCCGATAGATATGGTAGCTAAGGAGCTGCCTTACTTTCATAATCCACTGAAAAAGATGAACGCGCTAAGGTTGCTAATTCTTGGTTAATCACTGAAAGCATAGCAAAATCATGTGTATCCGTATTATAAAGATGCTGAACTGCTTGCAGCCATCGATTGACTTTGTCTTCATTCAGCGCCAACCAAGCTGGTATTTTCTTATCAGAGAACTTCTGACTAGGATCCTTTTCTAGCACACATACCGTGAGAATACGCTGAAAAACATCCAAATCACCCTTAATCTTTGCTCGTGCTAAAACAGCCCAGCGATCATCAACAGGAAATTCATTGATTCTTTCACGCATAAGATCCAGTTTTAATACATCTTGCAATGCATAGTAAACAGAAGCAACCATGGCTAGTGGCTTTTGGCTAGCAACGCTGGCCTCTATGATATTGAGTAAAGCATAAGAAGGCGCTAAACCAGCAATACGTGTTGCGATGTTATGGGGCACATGCGATTCTATTAACTGAGATTCTGTAGACAAAAACTGCTTCTTACTGATACCAGTTAGGTAAGTGGAAATCTTTTTGGACAAAGCACGTACATCTGGCGAAAATTCTTCGATTGCAGCAGCAATATCTTTAATATCTTGACGGCTACGAATGATCCATCGTGCTGCTCGACGAACAAGTCGAATCACGTAATGTCTCATTTCAGATTGCACTTTAGATGAAATGGTAAAGTTAAGCATATCAATTTCAAGCATAAGTTTATCCATTTCATAAACCGCTTTTGCTACCGCATAGGCAATGACGATCTCATCAACCGAAGCCCCTGTCTCATCCTGCATTTGATGAATAAAAGTCACCCCCATATCATCAATCACATCATTGGATAATGAAGTCACCACAATATCTGTTTTCAAACGATGTTGATCTAGAGTCTCTCTGTAGCGTGAAGCAATCATGCGAGGAAAAGCATGAACAACAAAATTAAGGAAATAGGGTTTGGCACTCAACTCTGAGTGTAAAAGAAAGTCTTTGAGCTGATTTTTGGCATGCGCCATAAGTATAGCCACCTCCGGCCTTGTTAAACCAACTCCTTTTGATTTACGATCAAGTAAAACCTTATCTGAAGGCAAACATAAAATATCACGAGAAAAGCCATCTACCGATTCTTGCTCATGCATATAACGCTGATAAAGATTGATATATTTGAGCGATTCATCCACAGCCAATGAGATAGCTCTATTCTGTTTCATATTATTGGATAATACTAATTGAGAAACTTCCTCTGTCATCTTGGCCAGAAGATCATTTCTCTTCTGCCATGTCATCTGTTTACTTGCCACCATTTGGTTTAATAGAATCTTGAGATTAACTTCT